>JBGCDH010000025.1:0-97286 GCA_045105235.1 Planctomycetota bacterium
ATCCGGTAGGCGGGCGTCTTCGCGCCCGCAGAATGCCCCTATATCGGATGCACGACACTCGCCGGATCCTGCGGCATACGCACAAGGCTCGGCCTACTGCACGCGCAGGATCACGGCGTTCGTGACGGATATCCCTGTTGGCGATGTCGCGTCGAGAAGCGCTCCCTGCAGCGTCATCACGATGGGGCCTGGCAGGCCCGGAATCGTCTGGGACCAGGGCGCGTTGGCGGGCGGCAAAAGTGCACCGGCATCGAAGAAAAGCGAATTGCTCAGGCTGAAGAGCACTGGGTTGCTGGGCTGCAAAAACGCCGGAGGGAACAGCATCGTGCCTGATGCGGTGGCAACCTGCTCACCCGGAGTGGGAACACCGATGCGTGCCCAGAGAGCGAACGCGCCGTTGCTCGGCCCCGCGCTGGGAGCCGCGACTTGCATGGTGAAGGGTTGCCCCGTGTAGAGGTCGAAGCGGCGACCAGCGCCGCCGTGTGAGTCGTCAATGGTGAGGACGTTCTCGGGCGTGGCGGCGCCGCCGACACTGCCAGCAGCGACTGCGGGAAGGGTTGGTCCCGTCACCTGCTGCCAATGCTGCAGAAGGTCGATCAGTGCCTGTGGCGTGTTGATCGGCTCCGGCTGGTTTGCCTGGTCGATGGTGTTGGCGCCGTGGCATGAAGCGCAGACGCGCATCTCGCCGGGCTGAAAGGTGAGCCAGTAGCGTTCGCGCACAACACCTTCGCTTGCCGAGTCCGTGAGCTGCCACGTAAGGGCGCGGCTGGCCGGCACGAATGCCGCCATCGAGCCGTCGTCGGCGATGGGCACGCTGCCGGTCGGCGTGTTCGGGTTGTTGGGCATGGCGGCCAAAGCTGCCGGGTCGTGCATTGGTTGCGCGATCACGCGCCGGCCGGGTGACGGCGAGCTGGCGCCGCCGCGGCTGCGCAGATGGTCGCCCTGAAACAGCTGCATGCGAGCGACGTCGTAGATCGTGCCGCTTGCGCCAACGGTCTGAGTTGTCGTGCCTTCGACGCGCAGGTTGAACGGCTGCTGCTGGTCGGCGTGATCGCGTGTCGTGACGTCGCGCGCAGTGATCAGAGCCAGGTCGCGCTGCTCGAGATAGTCGCGCAGCATCGCCGGGTTGACGCCGGCTTCGGTGAATGCGATTTGCTCGGGAGTGGGCAGCGGCTGGTCGGCTGCCTCGGTTGTCAGCGGCGGCACGGGGCGCGCGCGCACCTCGACGGGGCTGAGTTCCCAGAGTGGACCCGAGTAGCTGACCATGATGTCAGGGGACCACCAGCTGACCGTTTTGCTGATGCCGCTGGTCAGTTCGGTATCGGCTTCATAGTAGGCGCCGTTGGCCACGAGTGTGCGAAGGCGGAAGTCGAACGGTGTCTGAGGCTGCGATGGGCTGCCGGAATTGGTCGTTGAGCCGGTGTAGTTCGTGTGCGCTGCGATCAGCGAGCCGTCGCTGAGGGCACAGGGGTCGCGGTACTGGCCGGAGTGGTTGGGGCCAGGAGTCGATGTCTGGTTATGCGTGTCCGGATGCGTCAAGTGCTCCGCCGTGATCTGATCCGGGTTGGTGCCGGGAGGCGCGGTCAGCGCGACGATCTGGCCCGCGGAGTGTGAGTAAAACTCCGGCGCGTCCGTGGCGTAGTAGCGGCCGGGTTGGGTGGGGTCTTCGTCGATGTGAAAGAAGTTGAGCAACGAATTCCGCACCGAAGGCGGCACATAGAAATCGTGCACGTTCGGGTCGCCGTTGATCGAGAAGTCAAAGTAGACGTGCAGCTCGTGGCGGCCGATATGGTTGAGGGTCTCCAGGCCGCTGCCGTCCTGAAACATCTGCCACGGGAAAAAGTGATTGAACTGGTGTCCGCGCAGGTTGGTGCCGGCGAGTAGGTCCGTGCGAGACGGGCGCGGCTCGGGGAAGACTTCGTCGTTGCTTGCGGTTGCCACCGAGTTGCTGGCTTCGCTGCTCCAGTTGAACGTGCCGTAGGTCGGAGTTACCGAATCCGCATCGGCGAGCTGATCGCGCTGCAGGTGGTCCCACTGCGTGAACATCACTCGGCCAAAGCTGTCAACGATTGGCGTAAAGTCCCCGGATGGCGCGTGGTTGAGCAGGCGTAGGTCGCCGCTGCTGGGATCGAGGCTCCAAATTCCCGAAACGATCGGAGTGGACTCGTATTCGTCGAGCGGCGGATACATGTGTGCGCTGCCGTCACGAACGCGATCGGATGTAAACAAGATGCGGTCGTCGGACCCGTAGCACGGGCTGATGTTGTTGCTGTTGCTCGGCTGGTTGGCAACCACCGTAATGACTGGCGTATCGGTCTGGCCGAGGCCGGTGATCTCGTACAAACGCCAGTAGTAGGTCAGGTGTTGGTACTGTTGCTCGGTTGCGCCTTGCACCATCGCAAAGACCGCGCGCGTGCCGGACCAGTGCACGCACGGGTCGCGGACGGCGATTGACGATGCACCCTGAAAGCCGGAGTTGCCGTAGCCCGCGAGCTGCGTCAGGTTGCGCTGGGTGCCGTCTGGATAGCGGATCCACAGGTCTCCACCGCGCGCGACGGATCGGATGTTGCCGCGATGGTTGCCAAACGTGGAGCCGATCGTGATGAAGTCAAACGGCACTGGAACCTGCGTGACGAACAGGATCGGGTGCGGGGTTGTTACGTTTCCTTGCGCCGTGGCCCGTTGGGTGAGGGTGGCAAGCAGCATGACGGTGGCGAGCGCGAGTGCTCGGCACGCTCGTTTGGGGTGCTGTTGCGCAGCTGCGACGGCGGGATGAGCAATCGAGTAGGCGGGCGTTGGCATTTTTGTCGACCACATGGCAAGTCTGAGGGCACGGACGGGGAATCCTTCTCCACCAAAGTGCTACGCGCGCAGTCGTGGGCGTAGGCTCGGCTTCCGCGCGCTTCGAATCCGCGACATCCATAGGATCCTTCCGCAGGCCCATGTTGAACCCAATCAGAGACCGGCATCGCACCGCCGTCGCCGAAGCGCTCCGCCAAGCTCTCGCGGCGATCACGCTTCAAGCTCCGCAGGCAAACCGTATCGCCCGCGAAATGCTCGTCGCGAGCATCTTGCGTCCGGCGCTCACTAGCCAAGTGAGCATCGCCGGCGGCAAGCTGGTCGACGCAGTGGGCGGCGTTTCGCATGCCATTGACGTCATGGTGTATGCGTCTGAGATCGCCCCGCAGGGGCTTGTCGACGTGTCCGCCGCCGCCGCTTCGACCGTCGCTGCGGAGGCTGGCCTACACTGCGTCAGTGCCCATGCAAATTTGACTTCGGCGGCCGTGAGAGAAGCCTGCGAGGCGGCTCGCAGCGTTCGTAGTCTGCACTTTGGTCCGACGCACGATGCAACCGACGAGCGCGGTCAGACCTCACGATGCCCGCCCCCGAACTTCGCGCTGTTTGCTGCCGCCAGCGATCTCTCTGGGGATCCGGACGATGAGCTGCGCAGGCTTCGAAAAGAACTCGGACGCCGCGACGCGATGATGATCGACGCGCTCTGCGTCGTCGGCCGCGGCTATTGGTATCGACAAGACGATCGCTGGCGGCGCTTTGCCGCCACCGCGACGCACGACGAAGTCTTGGCCTACATGGGCGGCCTCGCCGATGCGGTGCCCAAGATGCTCGCGGCGAAAGGCCGGCCGGAGTTTGGGCACTATCTGGTGCGCGGCTACGGCGACGAGTGTTCACTCGACTAACCGGGGCCTTGACCCGGGTCCAAGCCGCCTTCGCGGCAGCTGCTTCCTAGCACGCCGAAACTCAGAACGAGATGTCCCACTGCAGCCGCACGCGGTTGCCGGACTTGTCGCTGCCGAGCACGTTGTCGTCGAGCGTCAGGTAGGAGTAGTCGAGCGTGATCTTGTTGTTGTGGCCCGCAATGAACCAGTTGGCAGCGATCGTGAACTCCTGCCGCTCGTTGTCGATGGCGCGCACCATTTCGTTGGGCTCGCGCACCCAGGCGTAGCGCGCCGCAAGCTCGAGCTCTTCGGGGAAGGTCTCGAAGGTCTCGTGGAAGAAGTAGCCAAACTGCGAATAGAGGCCGTAGAGGTCGCTTTCGCGGCCAGCAGCACCGTAGGCCAGGCTCTTGTCGGTGATGCTCTTCCAGTGGCACTCGTTCTGCGTCGAGAAGCCCCGGTATTTGAACGCAAACTCGGCGACCGCCTGATGGATGCGGTGCTGTGCGTTGGCCGCGTTCGAGGTGCTGTCGAAGCCGTCGAGGTTGCCGCCGCCGCTCGAGGACCAGCGCGTTGCCCGGCCCGTGTGCGAAGCACCGCCAATCGCAAAGCTGCCGGTTGGCGTTTCCGTGCGCTCGACGTCGGTCTGCCGCAGCGGCAGGTCTCGGCCGAGGAAGTTCCACTGCAGGCGCGTGACATACATCAAGTTGCGGTCGTCGTTGGCGACGCCGCGGCCTTCGCCGGTGAAGGCGCCCGCGTAGTAGCGCAGGTCGGCTGCTGTTCCCTTGAAGAGTCGGCCGCGGAAGCCGACGCCCATTTGGCGATCGACGGTAAAGGTGCGGTTGACGATCGAACGCTCGACGAACTGTTGACGGCCGGAGGAGTCGACACGCTCACGGTTGTAGTCAATCTTCCATTGTCCGGCGCGGATGCCGAACTCTTCCCACTTGGCCACGTCGATGCGCCAGTCAATGACGCGAGCGCTGGCGTTGGCACCGGAGCTGTTTGAAGAGCGAGTCGGCTGCAGGTCGACTTCGAAGTAGTACTTCAGCCACGGCTTGTAGCCATGACCGCCAATCTTCATGCGAAGACGACGGGCCTGGAACGTGCTCTCTTCGGGAGCTTCGAAGTCGTCGACTTGGCGAGGGTCCGAAAGGTAGGGCTGTGTAAATCGCAGCTGGGCACGCCACTGCAGGTTGGTTTGAAAGTTCCCGTCCTTAGATTCGAGGCGAAAGCCCTTGCTGCCGTAGCTCGATCGGACCGTCGACTCGCGGTCGAGGTAGCGCTCGACCGCGGCAGCAACCTCGGCGTCAAATCGGCTCGTAGGAGTTTGGCTTTCCGGGGAAGCGGCAGGCTCCTGAGCGCGGAGCGCCCCGCAGGCAGTGAGGAGCGAAAGAGCGAGGGTTAGAGGCTTTGACATCGTCTTCGCGTGAATTTGGCTTAGCTGTGCTGGCATGCGAAGGAAGTGATGTAGAGACGCTTCGTGTAGGATTCGTTAAGAGGCCGTGGTCCTTTTATGAAGCCTGGGGCTGTGGTGGCCGGGCGTTGATAGCAGGCCGAGCGGCCACTTGCGCCGCGAAGGGAAGCGGGCCCGAGCTGGGTGGGGCAAACCAGCCGTCGAAGTTCGCGTGCGCGCGCCGACTTTTGGATCTTGCGTAGGCAGGAATCGCACATTGCCCATGAAGATCTTGCTCCCGTTCTTGTTCGCCGCAGTCGCTGCGGTCGCCACGGCGACGGCCACAACCGTTGCCGCTCAGACCCCACCGCCCGGTGGTTTTCCCATCGCCGAAGTGCTGGACGTGCCCGTTACCTACAGCGACGGCTACCGCACGCTCCTCGACGTGCGCCATCCAGACGTCGTGACGCCGCCGCTGGGTGGCTTCCCGGTGCTGTTGGTCGTTCATGGTGGCTCCGCAAGCCGGAAGGTCTCATGGGCGCAGTCGGTGGCGAGGCAGGGCGCGAAGCAAGGCTATGTAACGCTTGCCTACGACACGGGGAACAACGGGGCGACGCTGGTCCTGAACCCGCCCGGGAATCGGTCCGATGAGCGCCGCATGACCGACATGGCGGCGATCCTAGATCAAGCGGAGGTGCAGCTTGGCGCCATGGCCGATGAGACCCGTATTGCGATCTTCGGCAAGTCGGGAGGAGGCAAGCATGCGCTCTGGGGCGCGTGCTTTTCGGGGCAGCCGCTGCTGGTGCCAGGCAGCGTGACGCAGATGCCGGTCATCTCGGCGATCCACACGGACATCCAGGTGCTCGATCGAATCGGGGGAACCGTTCTCCAAGGAGCCATGCTCAAATCCGACTGGGTCCGGAAAGTCATCCTTCGGGAAGGTCCAACGGGTCCGACCACGGTGCGGATTCTTGCGCGCGACTACGCGGGAATTGTGGCCGTGATGCAGGCGGATCCGATGGAGCTGTTGCCGCGGATCCAGGCCACGGACGTTCCGATGGCGGTCAGCTATGCCTATGACGACGCCAAGCACTTCGTCAATATCAACGCGGATGTGCTGCAGACAATGTTGCCGACGACGCCAACGCGTTACCTGCAGTTGACGGGCGGCCACGGCTCCGTGGCCAACGATGTGGCCGATGAACTTCGCGAGGACTTCACGATTCGCTGGTGTGATCGATGGCTAAAGGGTGTCGGCAACGACGTCATGGCCGAACCGTTCGCCGATATCGCGGTCCTGCCGAGCGCGCCTGCGCGCTATCTCGATCCGCAGACGGAGTGGCAGCACCGCCAGGTGGAGCATTGGCCGATGCCGCCGACACAGCGTCTGTTTCTGCGCGCGGGCGGCGCTCTTACTGCTCAGGCGCCAACCGCGATGGAGGTGGGCCCGACGATCGAGCACCGTGTTGCAACGGGCTATGACATCGTCGACTTCGCGGGCGACAACCTGAATCCGGCGGTTGTGTCGACCAGCATTCCGCTGGTGGCGCACTCGTTTGATACACCGCCGTTGCCGGAGCCGCGCGAGCTTCTCGGTCGCACGGTTGTCGAGCTCGATGTCACGACGACGGGTGCCGACTGCCAGCTTCAGGCGGCGTTGCTCGACGTGGCTCCGGGCGGCGCCTCGCGCTTTGTGACCTGCGGCGTGTCTGCGTTGCGCAATGCAGCGGCGGGCCGTCACCATCTGCGCATCGAGCTTGGCGACGTTGGCTACGTGCTGCAGCAAGGGCATCGACTGCGATTGTCTCTTGAGAACGTCAACTTGCGCCGCCAGCCGGGCCACGTGCACTATTTCGTCGCTCCGGACTTCGACGATGTCGACATCGAAGTGATGATCGACCCCGCGTTTGAGCCGTTTGTAGACCTGCCGCTCACGCTGCCTGGTTCGTCGCTGGTTCCGCGCTTTGGGCGCGCGACGGCGAGTGGTGGATTCTTGCACGAACTGACTCTGGAGGGGGAAGCGTTGCGGGCCGGCTCGAGCTACCAGATCCTGCTCGGAATCAGCGGCTCGGCGCCGGGCATTCCATGGGGGCCGTGGATCGTGCCAGTGGCGGCAGATGCGTTGACGTCGACCGGCGTTCTGCTCACCAATACGCCGTTGCTGCAGCAATTTGCCGGCACGCTGGACGTCGACGGGCGCGCAGCGGCAACGCTGGCGATTCCGCCCTCGATCGCGCCGCTGCTGCTGGGCCAGCGACTGACGTTCGCGGCCTACGGAATCGATCTGAATGGTGCCGAGTTCGCGACGCCGTTTGCCGAGCTGGTTGTCGGCTCGTAGCCGCCGCTGCCCACCTTTGCGGAACGGCATGAGGAGCGCCCTGTTTCACGCGCGGTGCAGCCGTAGCGTGGGGGTATGCCTCGCAAGACCCTGATCCTCGGCGCGACTTCCGCCATCGCCGCTGAGGTTGCCGCCCTGTGCGCCGCGCGCGGCGATCAGCTGTATCTGGTTGGTCGCGATCCCGACAAGCTGTCGGCGCTGGTCGCCCGAGTTGGTGACGCCGCCGTCGGGCATGAAAGCTGCGACCTGAATGAAGTCGACTGCGCCGAAGAGCGAGTTGCGCGCGCGATCGCGGCGCTCGGGGGCCTCGACCGGGCGCTGATTGCGCACGGCTATCTTGGCGACCAGCTGCGCAGCGAAGGCGATATGGGCTACGCCGCGACCGTTGTGGCCACGAACTTTACGAGCGCCGTCGCGCTGCTGATGCCGCTCGCAAATTTCTTCGAACAGCAGGGGCACGGCCACCTGGCCGCAATCACGTCAGTGGCCGGTGAGCGCGGTCGTCCGCGCAACTATACCTATGGCGCCGCCAAGAGCGGGTTGAGCTGCTACCTGCAAGGCTTGCGCAGTCGGCTCTATCGGACGGGGGTGCGTGTGCACAACCTGAAGCTTGGGCCTGTCGAAACGCCAATGTCCGAGGGGCATCCGAAGAACTTCCTGTGGGGCGAGAAGGTTGCGGTCGCCAAGGGCATCGTGCGTGCCATGGAGCGCCGTTGGCACACCGCGTATCTGCCGCGCTCGTGGGCGCTTGTCATGGCGATCGTGCGCCCGCTGCCGGAGTTTGTGTTTCAGCGGTTCGGCTTTCTCGCTGGGCGCTAGTGCTCGTGTCGTCCCGCGGGTAGGTGGGGCATGATCCGGGATGCGAGGGCGTTCGTCGCAAGGCGTTGCGACGAACGCATGTGCCATACTTCCTGTCTTCCTGCCTTCCCGGGCGCAATTGCCGTAAAAGAGCGGCCTGGGCGAGCTGTTGCTTCGCCGTATACGACGCGTGCGGCGCACGTGTTTCTGGGAACTCCGGCGCGGCGGCCGGCACCTAATCTGCATGCGGGGCCGCGCCATTTTCTTGGCGTCGGCATCTCGTTGCACAATCGGTGCGGCCAACCGGCCGTGACAAGAGGCCTGCCGTGCCGATCCGTGCCCCACCGGCGAGCGCGGATGCGCGGTGATGCGCGTGCGCTTCTTAGGTCTGCCGGCCCGAGGCGCACGGTTGCGCTGCAGCGGCCGTTTCATCACGCGTTCGTCATCTTGGCCAGCATCGAGGCCCTGCATGCGAGTCCTTAACACAACAGGACTGTCCGCCGCCGTCTTTGCCCTTGCACGCGTCGCGAGTAGTGGCTCTGGTGGCGGAACCCCAATTGAGCCCACCGCAGATGTCCGATACCACGCGTGTAACTGGAGAAGCGTTCGCCCTCGAACGCCTCCGCGAGAATCCAGAAGTCTCTTTTGACGAAGTTCGGAAGGCGGCGGAGCAGCTCGAATTGGTCGTCCAGCCCATTCAATATGGACGCGCTCGGCGGCGCCTGCTCGAGGCGCCGTCCGCTGCGAAAAGCTCTGGTCCGGACTCGGCTGCGGCCGATCCTGCGGCGGTAGAACGTGCTGCTGCTGGTGGCGGTGGCGCCGCTGCCGGGCGGATGGATGCAGCCGCAGCAGGCGTTGAGGCTAGTGCGACCTCTAGGGAAGACTTGCCGACGCCAGCTTCTGCTGGGCCTTCTGCTGGCCCATCTGCTGGCCCGGCGGCCGGCCCTTCTGCTGGCAAGTCCGTGGCCGCTGCTGGCGGCACGCAGCGCAAGGGGAGCCCTTCGTTTGAGTTCTTGGTCGCGCAGCTACGCGAGGAACCCACGCTCAGCTACGGCGAGTTGAAGCTGCGCTCCGAAGCCAACGACTTCAAGATCGCGCCGATAATGTATGGGCGCGCCAAGGCCTTGCTCGGCTTGGTCCCGGTGCGGCCGCGTGGCCAAGGCAAAAACCGCAAGCCCGCGGCGCCGGCTGTTCCGCCCCCCGCTGGTCTCTTGGATCCGGCGACGCTGCCGCCATCGCAGTCGGGCTCAGCCGATCAGTTTGCGGCGCAGATCGACAGCGTGCGCGACATCGAAGACCTGGTTCGCATCGTCAAGGATCTGGATGCCGAGCGGCGCCGTCTGCGGATGACGCTCGAGCAGGTCGCGCATGCGATCCATAGCGTTCTTCGCTGAGAGTGTTCTCCGCTACGTAGTGCGACCGTCATGTTGGGCAACCGTCATGTTGGGCAACCGTCGTGTTGGGCAACCGCTACACGGAGTCACCGCTGGGCGCACTTGTGTGCCCGCACTCCTTCGCTTCACTCGGTAGGCGCCGCATCGACGCCCATCGCGTCTAGCATGCGTTCGGCGGAGCGGGCGGCGCCTTCGAGCGTTGCCGGAAAGCCGGTGTCGGTCCAGTCGCCGCAGACATAGAGATTGCCCCAGCGAGGATCCAACAGCCCTGGCCTCGGGCGCTGGTTTTCGGACGCGGGCGAGGCGACAAACGTCGCGTGCTGCTCTTTTCGGATGCGCACGACGGCATCGTCCAGTGCCACGCCGTAGGCGTTCGCAAGCTGCTGCCTGGCCACGCGCGCGATTTCGGCAACGGAATGGCCGTCGAGGCTGCGGTCGCCGCCGGACAGCAGTGCAAACCGCCCGATCGGATCCCCCGGCGTCCGCAGCAAGAAGTGAAACGGTGCGGCGCCGACCAGGGCGACAACGGGGCCTTCGTCCGGCGGGATTTGCCCCGTGTCTTTGCACTCGAAATAGGCGGTGACGATGGGCGCCGACTCCAGCTCGGCCCAGCCCGGCGGTGATGAGGGCGGGAGTGTCGCTCGCGATGGCGAGGCGTGGTCGCCGTCGCCGCGGATGTCGTCCACGAGCAGCCTACGCAGTCCAAACCAAGGTAGCGCTGAGGCGACTAGGTCGTTTTCGCCAACGGAGATACGTTCGCCCGATGCCAGCTCAAGGGCTCCGATTCGCGCGCCGCAGTCGGCGGCCTGAAGTCCCGCGACCCGCGAGCCAAGCCGCAGGCGGACGTGCGCGGCCTCCAGTGCTGCGGGCGCTGGATCGGCAAAGATTTCTCCCCAGGTGCGTGTCGGGATCCAAAAGGCTGCGGACTTGGCGGAGCCGAAAAAGGCCTCCCGCAGCGTGCGCAAAAACGCGCGCGCCGAGGCCTCTTCGGGCTCGCAGTTCATGACGGCGCGACACAGAGGTCGCCACATCACATCGTCCGGCTCACCGCGCTGCCAGCGGCGCTGCAGCCAGTCGGAAAACATGTCGGTCTTGCGTGCCCCAAACAGCACGGTCGACATGCCAAAAAGCGCTCTGAGTCGCCCGGACCAGCTGATGCCGAGGCGTAGCAAAGCCCACGGCATGGCCAGCGGCACCGGCAAGCCGGACAGCGACAGGCGCGCGCTGCGCTTGGGCGAGAAGCGATACTGCATCACAAGGCGCGGATCCTGTTGGAAGCCGTCTTCGGTGCCGAGGCGGCGCAGCAACGCTCGGGTTGCGCGATAGCAGCCCAGCATCACGTGGAAGCCGTTGTCGACTCGTCGTCCGAGGACCCGGTCTGGGGTCGCGAAGGCGCGGCCGCCGCAGTGGGCCCGCGACTCGATCAGCTCGACGCGAAAGCCCCGGTCCGCCAACCCAAAGGCTGCGGCCATGCCGGCGACGCCTCCACCGAGCACGAACGCGCGCCGCGGCGGCGAACCAGCCGTCACCAGCGCACTCCCAGCCAAACCGTCGACAGCAGCCAGATCTTGCGCGGCTTCGCAACGCGACAGCGCGGCAGCAGCAGGTTGCCGGCGCGCTTCTCCAGCTTGGCCAATACGTCGCGGTAAACGGCGCCCATGATGCGCGGGGCTACGAGGGCGCGCCGCTCGCGGTAGCTCAGCTGGCCCTGTTCGCGGCGCGCGTTGGCGAAGCGCTGACGGGCGCGCTCCGCCAACCGCTCGCAAAGCCGTGTGACCCCGCCGCTGCCCGAGGCGTAGAGCGATGCTTCGCCGCGTCCGAGCAGGTCTTCTGCGGCAATGCCGAACTCGGTCAGCCAGGACTGCGGCACGTAGCAGCGACCGATTTCCGCGTCGCCGCGCAGGTCGCGCAGCACGTTGGTTAGCTGCAGCGCGTGGCCCAGCTCGATCGCGTAGCGCTGCGCTCCTTCGTCGTTGGCGCCAAAGATTGGCAGGCACGCGAGCCCAACGGCGGACGCTACGCGGTAGCAGTAGAGCTCGAGCTCTGCCTCGTCGGCGAGTTTCTGCGGGATCCCGCTCGCCGGCGGAATGTCTGTGCGACAGCCGGCCACCAGGTCTTCGAGCGCCTGCCTCGGCACCGAGTATTCCTGCATCACGCGCCGCAACGCATGGCCAACAGGCGTTTTGGCTTCGCCGCCGCTGCCGGCCGCGGCCAGCTCGTTCTGCCAGTAGTCGAGCCGCGCCCGCGCGATCTCCGGATCTGGCGCTTCGTCGACGGCGTCGTCGACGACGCGGCAAAAGGCGTAGACCACCTGCATCGCCTCGCGTCGGGCCGCGTCCAGACAGACAAAGCCCGCTAGAAAATTTGAGCCCGAGCGCTCGGTGATCGCCGCTGGCGTCCGTTCGGCGTCGGGAGGAACAGCTAGCGATGCGCTCATCCTTGCCTCCAGATCGGCGGCTTGGACAACAACAGGCCGCCGAACACGGTGCCGATGCGTCGCATTTTGCCCAGGTGCACGTTGCCGCCGAGCACATCGCCGCCTTCTGCACGAATGCGTGCGAGCACGGCTGCGGCACCGCGCAGGATGGCGCGCAGCTCGAGGCGAAGCCTGCCGCGCACGGCGTTTACGAGCGGCCAGCCGGCGGCGAAGTCCGACGCGATGTGGTCCGCTTGCTGGAGAACAAACTGCCGGACCTCTTCGTTGGCGTGTTCGGCGCGGAGGTCGCGCTCGTCGGCGCCGCACTTGGCCAGTTCGTCGAGCGGAAAGTAGATACGGTCGCGTTCGAGCAGGTCTTCGCGCAAGTCCTGCAGGTGATTGACCAGCTGTAGGCCGGTGCAGATGCGATCCGACCAGGTGTCGAGCTGAGGGTCGCGATAGCCGCAGACGCGCAGCACGAGCCGCCCGATGGGGTCCGCCGAGCGCCGGCAGTAGTCGAGCAGCTGCGGCCGGTCGTAGCGGCGCTGGTGACAGTCCTGCTCAAATGCGTCGAGCAAGTCTGTGAACAGCGAGTGCTCCAACGAGCAGTCCGCGATCGATGCACAGAGGTCGCGGAACAGCGGCTCTTGGGCGTTGGGGTCGGTTCCCTCTAGGTGGCGCAGGAAGTCGGCCCGGAATGCCAGCAGCGCGTCGACGTCCTGGAGTTCGTCCGCGAGATCGTCCGCCGTCCGCGCGAACGCGTAGATGCGGTGCAGGTGCAGCCTGGCGCGCCGCGGCAGCAGCCACGAACCGACCGGGAAGTTCTCGTAGTGCTGCCGGGCCATGGACAGGTAGTCCGTCGGCAGCCCGGCCGCGCTCGGCGGAGTCGGGTTCTTGCTAGCAGGGGGATCAGACGGCGTGGCCACGGCCCAACAGGTTCGCACGGCGACGGAATCGCGTCCAGCCACAGAAAAGACTGTCACCACGAACGGTCTCCGGTCCCTGACAAATAGGAGACCCCGAGGAGACGGATATGAGAATCGACTTCGACGCCAAGGACACGATCAACGACTACACCTCGGTGCCTGAGGGCACCTACGTCTGCCGGATTGCGGAGACGCGGACCGGCACGACCCGCGCCGGCGACGAGCGCTGGTCGATGCGGCTCGTCGTCGCGGAGGGGCAGCATGTTGGCAAGCAAGCCGCCTGGGACAGTCTGGTCTTTAGCAGCCGTGGTCGGGCCCGCGCCCGGACGGTGCTGCACGCCCTGGGTATGCCGTCTTCTGGCAAGGTCGATCTCGAGCCGGTGGACTTGGAAGGCAAGACCGCGCTCGTCACGGTTCGGCCCGGGGAATACGAGAGCCCATCCGGGCTGGTCGTTCGCCGCAATGAGGTCCCCTACGACGGCTACCGTTCGCTGCCGGGGGCCTCGGATGCCCCGGATGACGCCAGTGCTGCGGATGGCGATCGGGCGGCGGATGGCGATCGGGCGGCAGGCGCTGGCGACAGCCCTGGCAAGGCGGTGGATGGAGGCGGCATAGGGGAGATCCCGTTCTAGTTTGCTGGCCTGAAAGCGCCCTGATGACAATCCTGAGCCAGAAACGGCCCGTGGCATGGCGACTTGCCATTCTGTTCCAAGCTCGGACTGGCGTGCGCGGGACGAAATGCCGATCAGGACTGTATGCAAGTTGGTCAGTTTCCGGCCGCGGCCGCCAATTCCCTGATCGAGGGATACTGCGACGACTTCGTCTCGCTGTCTGCGATCTTCGCGCAGACCCTCGAACAGGTGACGATGCGCCAGATCAACATCGACGGCAGCCGCAAGCGGCTGGCGCAGATCGAGCACGGCATGCAGCAGCTCGCATCCGCCGTCCGTGACCTGCTCGATCGAGAAGGCGTGCTTGGACAGCAGGGCGAAGGCGCGGGCGATGGCCTCGGGAGCAGCAATGCGTTGTCGCTGTCAGGGAGCCAGGATACGGAGACTCAGGCTTTGGGGAGTCCAGAGAGTCTGAGTCTGGAGACTGAGGCATCGCCGAGCCAGCTGATGCCCGAGGATTGGACGCAGAACCAAAGCGAGGTGCTCTCGGATCGCGCGGATGGATATTCGCACCAGGGCGGTTCGGCTGGCGGGAGCGACTCCCTCTACGGACACCTTGGCAGCGGGCTGGACGACCAAGAGCCCGCATCGCCGGAGGCCGTTTCGCCGGATGGCGCCGGTGCAGCTGGGGGAAGCGGCGTAGCGTTTGGGCGCGATTCGATGGGGAGTGCGCCGTTCGATCGTGATCTAGCAGCGGATGATGCCGTAGCAAAAGACGCCGCCACGAACGATGCGGCGGTTGGTGAGTCCGGGCCGAGCTTGATGAGCATGACGGACTGGGTGCGGCGGGACGATGCGCCGACCGGAAAACGCGGTCCAGGACTCGGCGGCCCAGGTAGCGGCGGTTCGGAAAGCGGCGGTTCTGGCCAACCCGTGCGGGGGCCGTCGCAGCAAGATCAGCGAGGCCAGCCGGGTGCGTCGTCCGTGCGGCCACCGCGCGCGGGTCTTGGAGCGCAAGGTCGAGGGCCGTCGGCCAGCAGTCGCGAGAACGCGCGCTTGGGGGCCGCGATGGCGGACAAGTTTGGCGTGCGGGCGACTCGCAACGGCGGGGCGAGCGGCGGCGGCAGCAGACAGCCGCCGAAGGCCGCCGGCATGAAGGGCACCAACTCCAGCATGCCCGTGCTGACGGTGTTCCAGTTTGTGGAGCGCATGCGCAAGAGTGGCGAAATGCGCGTCGACTTGTCGGGAGAACTGCTGCGTTTCGAGTTCCACAACGGCTGCATTCAGGCCTGTATCAGCAACCAGAGCATGCGCGGTGAGCGGCTCGGGGACATCTTGATCGAGTGCGGTGCCTGCACGCCCGAAGAGCTCAATGCGCTGATGCAGCGCATCGGTCGCTGCACTTCGATGCAGCTCGGCGATGCGGCTGTGCGCGAAGGCATCGTGAGCAACGGACAGATTCTCGACGCGCTCGAGCGTCAGGTGCGCCGCCGGTTCCAGCGCGCCTGTCGAAGTGCCAACGCCAGCTACGAATTCTTTGAGGGCAGCGCCTCGGCAAGCGACGGCAGGATTCGCATCACGCCCATGGAGCTATCGCACGAATCGCGCCTGTAGTTGCGGCGTGCGCCGCGCCGGGCTGGCGAATTGGGCAGAGCTGATGATCCTTGCGCGGCCGGTGATCCGCGTGGAGCAATGGTCAAGCCCTCTGTCGCGCCGGAAAGGCCTGCGGATTCGCTCCCGCGTCTGAGACTCGGGGAGAATCTCGTACACCGCATGTTCCGGGCGTGGAGCTAGCGCGCCCGACGGGCTAAGACGGCGTAGGTGAAGCCCGAAGTCGAGATCGAACAGCTGCGTCAGCAGATCCGAGAGGCGGACGACCGCTACTACAACGGCGGGGATTCGCCGCTGACAGATGCCCAGTATGACGAGCTGTTTGTGCGGCTCCGCACGCTGGAAGACAAGCACCCTGCGCTCGTCACCGACGACTCGCCAACGCACAGCGTCGGGGCGCCGCTCGAGAAAGGCGGAGCGTTTGCGACCGGCGCCCACCTCGCGCCGATGGGCAGTCTCGAGTCGTTGATGCAGGCCGATGCCGTGCTCACGTTTGCCGAGCGGGCGGCAAAGCTGTTGGAACTTGAAGATCCCGATGCGATTCGCTGGAGCTGCGAGCCAAAGCTAGATGGCGTAAGCGCCAACCTGCTCTACGAAGACGGTGTTCTGATTCGCGGACTGTCTCGCGGCGATGGCCAAAACGGCGAAGACCTGACGCGCAATCTGCGCACGATTCGCAACCTTCCGGCGCGCTTGGCTGGGGCGGGGCCGTTTCCCTCGCGCATTGAAATCCGCGGCGAAGTGATCATGTCCAAGGCGGGCTTTGCGGCGCTTCAGCAGCGCGAAGAAAGTTCGACGGAGACGGCGTTTCGCAACGCGCGGAACACGGTCGCCGGCACGCTCAAGCTGCTCGACCCGCGAATGGTCAAGCGGCGGCCACTCGACTTCCTGGCATTCGCCGTCGGAGCGGTAGAGGGGTTTGAGTTCGCAACCCACGGAGAACTGCGTCACGCGCTTGCCGCATGGGGCTTTGCAGTTGCCGAGCCCGCCGAGACGGTCGAAGGGGTGGCGGGGATCCTCGCATTCCGTGACCGGCTCGAAGCGCAGCGCGACGAGCTGTCCTATGAGATGGATGGTATCGTCGCAAAGGTCGACGAGATTGCGGCGCAGCAGCAGCTCGGACGTCGGACGCGCACGCCCCGCTGGGCATTGGCCTACAAGTTTGCGCCGCGGCTTGCCCGGACCAGAGTCGAGCAGATCAGCGCACAGGTGGGTCGCACGGGAGCCGTTACGCCGGTCGCTCACTTGGAAGCCGTCGATCTCGCCGGCGTCACCGTGCGCAACGCTTCGTTGCACAATTGGGCATTGGTGGCCGAGCGCGACGTGCGCGTTGGCGACCAGGTCGAAATCCAGCGAGCGGGTGATGTCATCCCCGAAGTCGTGCGCGTTTTTGAGGAGGAGCGCAGCTCTGACTCCAAGCCGGCCGAACCGCCTAGCGCGTGCCCACGTTGCGACGGGGCTCTGCTGGCGGAGGGCAAGTTTGTCTACTGCACCAATCTCGACTGTCCAGCACAGCTGACGGCGCGAATTGTTCACTTGGCGAGTCGGCGCGCGTTCGATATCGAAGGTCTCGGCCCAAAGCAGGTCGAGCAGCTCGTCGCGGCAAAGCTCGTTGGCGGCATCGAGGACGTGTTTGGTCTGCAGGACAAAAAAGAGCAGCTCCTCGAACTCGACCGTTGGGGCCAGCGCAGCACCGACAAGCTGCTGCGTCAGATTGACGCGCGCCGTGCGGTGCCGCTGGCGCGATTCCTGCATGGAATCGGCATTCGCCACGTCGGCGAGACCACCGCGAAAGATCTTGCTGGCCACTTCGGCACGCTGGAGCGCCTGCGCGCTGCGACGTCCGCCGAGCTGCTCGCCGTCGATGGAGTCGGCGATGAGGTCGCGAACGCCGTGCTGGAGTTTTTCTCGTCGGACAAAAAGCAGGCGACGTTGCAGACGCTGGCCGACGCTGGCGTCGTGCCTGAAGCGGCGGTGCGCACGCTCGAGGGGCCGCTCGCAGGCCGAATCTTCGTCTTTACCGGTAGCATGGAATCCATGTCGCGTGACGAGGGCAAAGAGAAGGTTGAGGCGCTCGGTGCCAAGACAAGCAATGGCGTCAGCAAGAAGGTGACCGATGTCGTCGCCGGCGCCGAGGCCGGTAGCAAGCTTGCAAAGGCCGAGAAGCTTGGCCTGCGCATCCACGACGAAGCCGCGTTTTCGCAGCTGCTCGAAGAGCTGTGACAGCCAACCAACGCGATCCTGCGCGGCAAGCTGCTGCGCCGGGCGACCGCATCCGGGAGGCGTCCAGGGCGCCTCTGAGGAGCGGGCGCAGCCCCTTGCTGCACGGCGTCCGCTTGGTTGCGCTCGGTCTGCTGCTAGGCGCTGTTCTCTATGGTGTCTACGTCGGGCTGGGCGCGCTCGGCTGAGGCGGAGGAGGCTCACGACCCTCGTGAGCAGCGCGAGGTGCGGCACCTGGCGCCGCGCGCTCGGCATCCGCAGGCGCCGCGTGAGATCCCTCCGAACGCGATTGCCCAGCCGCAGACTTACCAGCCGCAGATCTACCGGTCCCAGATCGCCCAGCATCGGATCGCCCAGCTCCAGATTGCCCCGCATCGGCGCCCCCGGCATCCGCGGTCGGGCCATCGGCAGTCCCGCTGCGGCCAGCGCCTGGGCCTCCATCCTGGTTCCCCGAAACGTAGAGCCGCGTCAGATCGACTTGCTTCATCCGGTCGCGAAGTTCTTTGCAGCGGGAGGCCATGCGCAGCGCATCGACATCCGCTGGCAGGGCGTCAAACGCGTGGCAGCTGCCAACAAGAACGGCTTTGGTGCGCGCTCGCGACAGCGCAACGTTGAGGCGGTTGAGTGACAGGTGGAACGCGCCGCGGTGCTTGGATGTTGCGGGGTCGCCGGTGCCGAGCGACAGCAGCACCACTTCGCGCTCTTGGCCCTGGATGCGTTCAACGGTCTCGATCGTGAGGGTCTCGGGATCGATGCCCTTGCGCTCGATGGCCGTGCGGATCAGTCGCACCTGCGCGCGAAACGGGGCGACAACGGCGATCTGGTCGCCCGGTAGGTGGTGTTGGCGCACCAAGTCTTCAACCAGGTCGGCGACGGCGTTCGCTTCTTCGGTGCTGCGCTGTCCAGGCTGGCAGTGATCGAGTCGAAGCCACACGACGGGCAGCTTGGGGTCGAGGACTTCATCCAGGCGCCCTCCCGCCGTGAACGGCATGGCGCGACCGCTAGCGCACTCCGAAGATCGCACCCGGCCACCGTAGAACGTGTCACTGACCAGGCCGCAGACGCCTTCATTCATGCGGTAGGTCGTGTCGAGCAGCAGCGATCCGTAGTGGTGGTGAAGATGCTCGAAAATGGAAGCCGCGGCGCCGCGGTCGGCGGAGGCCGTGGTGACGACGGGTGGCAGCTGCTCGTGATCGCCAAAGAACAGCCAGCGCGAAGCGCGCAGCATGCCGGGCAGCGCGTGCGGTATCGGTAGCTGGCCCGCTTCGTCAAAGACGCCGTAGTGAAATCGCTCGCGGTCGTGCAGCTTGGCCAGCTGGAAACACGTCCCGGCCACGACGCAGCCGCGGTCCGGGAATCTTGCTCGCCGGGCGTCGACGAGCTGAATCTTTGCTGCCAAGAGTTTGGCCCGTCCGTCGGTGGACGAAGAGGACAGTTTGAACAGCGGCAGATCGGGCGCCAAGCGGCGGATGGCGAGCAGGGCATTGTCGACCGCCCGGTGCGTGAACGCACATAGCGCGATGCGGCATGTGCGCGCGCACAGCGCGTCGACAACGGTTGCCAGCAGGCGCGTCTTGCCCGTGCCCGGGGGCCCCTGCACGAGCGCAAGGCTCTCGGTCGCAATTGCGGCCGCGCCCGCTTCGAGCTGGGCTGGGTTGAGTTCGGTTTGACCCAGGAGCTTTTGTGCGCGTGCGAACCTCGCATCATCTTGCGCTAGCTCATGCTTGCCGTGCAGCACGTCGGCCAAGATGTCGTGTCCAAAGGCTGCGCGCACCGCGTCGCGCAGTCGGCCACGCAAGCCGAGCGGCCGGCGATCGAGCACGTAGGTTTCGCCTTCCTGGAAGTCGGGTTCGACTTCTTTGCGAAACGGGTCTTGGCCGCACACTAGCTCGCCCGTGCGTGCGTCGAAGCGCCGATAGGCCATCGGCAGAGCATCTACCTGCAGGTCGATGCCGTCTCCGACGAGCACGGGATCGCCGGCGCGGAACTTCGACGCGTTGTCGGTGACCTCAAAGATGTAGTCGGCGGCGCGCTGCTCACGGAATACGGCACCCTCTATGCACTCGCCCTCAAGCACGCGCATCTCGATCGGCTGGGCTTGGAGCTCGCGGCTCGCCCGCTCCTCATCTCGCTCTTCCCGTTTGAGGAACCGCAGCAGGCGTTGTTCGAGCGTCAGTTCCACTTGGCCGGCCAGTGTGCGCGGAACAGCGCCCGGGCGCCAGCTTGCGGCGCCGGCCAGCCTGCGAAGCCAGCCTATGAAGTCAGCCTATAAAGCCAGTCTGCGAAGACAGGCGCGCGCTACTGCAGGCCTTGGAGGAGGCTGCCGATCCACTGTGCGATGCCGAGCGACGTCGCACGAAGGTGCAGGTCGTCATGCGTCGAGGCGAACATCATGGTCGTCTCGGGCTCGGTCAACGGCAACGCCAGAGCGCTGACAACAGGAACGACGCCATCGCTGCCGACGCCAACGTCGCCGTAGACCGTGTGGTAGACGGTTTGGTTGTCGACGTAGCTCGCGTTCATTTCGAGCGGCAAGGAGCCCGGTTGCTCGTCGAGGTCGAGCGCCGCCTGCACGAAGAAGCGCTCGTCGTCGTCGAGCGCCGACGTGAAGAACGAAAACGCTTGCGTGATCGATTGGGCGCCACCATTGGGGACGCCGAGAAGCACGAGTTGTTCGACCATGCCCGTGAGATCCTGTGAGTCGGTAGCAAAACCGGCGCGTTCCGGATCGCCCGCCGACCGCTCTAGCATGTAGCGTGCGATCAAGCCGCCCATGCTGTGGCCAATGATCGTGCAGCCAAATCCAGGCTGGCGATTGGCTGCAATCAGGTCGAACAGGCGGTTGGCGCTTTCCTGCACGCCGCGCCCGGTCGGATAGGAAAGCAACACGACGTTCGAACGGGTCAGCGACAGGTTCGCGATCAGATCTTCGGCGCCCATGAAGTCTAGCGGCGAGCTGAAAACGCCCGGCAGGATCAGCACGTTGTCATCCGCCGTCGAGTTCCAGAACGAGGCCAGGCTGCCGCTGCCGACGAATGCCTCAGGCTGTTGACCCTGTTCGGCAAAGACAGATACGCCGGCAATGCTGGCGACCGAGCGCGGCTCTTCGGGATCGATGATTTCGAACGTTTGGGTGAAGAGCCGATGCAGGTTGCCATCGAGCACGACGAACTCGCCGAGGCTGTTGATCTGAGCGTCGGCCGAGCGGCTTGCCGGGTCAAACTGTGAGGTTGGCACCGGCACCCATGCGGCGCTGGCGTCCGTGCGCTGAAACAGCGTGAGATTCGGCGTCACGCCCGCAAACAAAAGGTCGCCGGCGCGCACGCTCAGGGAAACACTTGAGGGCAGGGTGTTGCCGGCATTCGCTTCGACTCGGTAGACCGGGAAGACGCTCGGCACCGCGTCATTGTCGACGTCGAGCAGCACGCGAAAGTTCGTTCCCTGCGTCAGGGCTCCGGCTGAGATCTCAAGCTCGACGGCGATCTCACTGCTGCCGAGTGTTGGCGCGATCAGCGTGCCGCCGGTTGGGCCGATGTTGGCCTCGGCAAGAACCGGATCCGGATCAAACGGCGGTGGTCCGACGGTGGCGTCGCCACTGCTGCCGCCGCCGCAGCTGGTAGCGGCAGCCGCCACAACCGCGCACATCGAAGCGATGCCGATATGACGGCCAATAGTGGACCCGGGTTTCATGCCCGAATTAAACCACGAGAGGCCACTTGTTACCGCTTTCGCGCGATTTCGGTGTTCTGTTTGGGGGCCGATCGAGCCTTCGCAAGGGCCGGATTGCATGGGGGATGACTCCGCGGGAGCCGCCGCAAGGTGGCTGCCCGCGTTTGCGCCGTCATACGGTGTGACGCAGCATCACGCAGACGGCGCCGCAGTGCCGAACGCCGTGCTCGTGCGGCAACCGGCGGCTGTGGCTGGCCCGCGCCGAAAAAGAAACCGCCTCACCGCGGTTCAAAACGGTAGGAAAGCGCAAATGTTTCGATCGAAGGGTCGATCGGCGTCGCGGCATCGCTGTTGTTCTGCATGAGGAAGCGCCAGTTGATGTAGCGCACGTCGGCAGGTCGGAACGGTTCGGCCTGGCTGCCAAACGGTGCGAGGAAGTCGGACTCCATCAAGTCGGCTGGCTCCTCGACGTAGCTCGAGACGGCGCGGTTGTAGGGATACGCCCACCAGTTTCGCGGCAGAGAAGTGCCGGGGATCGCGCGTGTGTCCCACTTGCGGATATGCGCATCGCCTGCCTTGAACGGGTCGAGCGGGAAGTTGTCGGCCGTTGGGCGAAGCTGTTCGCGCTGCGCAGCCGTCAAGCTTGGGTTCTCGAGAGTGGTCTCAGGCCACAGTTCGTTTTCCGTTTCGATCCACCGCTGCCAGTACCAGGGGTTGGGATCGACGGCGGTCGCCGCCCGAAACTGTGGCACAACGTCGGTGCCGGCTGGCAAGCGCTCCCGCGGCGGGTCGAACGAATAGTCGAATGCCGGCAGCGTGTCGGCTGGTGTCGTGACGTTGCCGCCGGCGAGAAAGTAGGGGCCCAGCCGTGTGTCGGCGAAGCCTTCTGGCACGCGGTGCGGGTTGTTGATGTCGACAAAGCCGCTGGTGACCACGGTGCGGCGCCGCAGCATGTCGAGCATGGTCCAGTAGAGGGTGTTGTCGCCGCGGATCAGCGGACCCGCTACGCCCGATGCACCAGGCGTGATCGTCCATGGTGCGCTTGGATCGCCAGGCACGGGCGCCCAGCCGCCGACAGCGCTCTGCCAGCCCGGATCGCTGGGGCCCATCGGCAGTATGCCCTGAGGCGCGCCGGCAGGCCGGCCCGCGCTTAGCACGCGGAATCGAGGCGTTGGGTCGGACTGCACGGTCAGGCTGGTCTGCCAGCCGTTGATGCCGCTCGCGGCTGATGGGTTCTCTTCAGGCAGCGCACTGGAGTCCAAAAACGTTTGGAAGTCGGCAAGCAGCGGCAAGCCGATGCTGCCAACAAGGCCACCGGTAAAGTTGTCGCGAGTCGACGGGCTGGAAATCAGGTAGTTGCGCGAGTCGTTCCAGTAGGCCTGCGCGATCTGAACGCCGGTGGCGCCGTCGACGGTCCGGCTTGCCTGCCCCATGTTGAAGGGAGACAGCAGGTAGGGCGCGTAGGTGTCGTTGACCTGAAACGTCGGGATCGTCGTTTGGTCAGAACCGCCACCGGAGTCGGCGCCCTGTTCTGCGACCGTCTCGTCGCGCCAGACGAAGTAGGGCTCTTGGAAGCCCGGCAACGGCATGAAGCGGTTGGGGCCGGCTGGTGCCGCGACGACCGCAAACGGGTTGATGCGCAGGCCTTGGTCGGTGTAGGCGACCGCCTGTGGTGCGCGTGATTCGGCGTCGCTGCCGTCGCCAGTTGGCAGCTGGTTGCGTAGGAAGTTGTCGTCAAACCGTGCGCGCAGTCCCGACAAGGGCAACGACGGCAGCGAGCTAAAGTCGCCAACGCACGGCACCGGACGGTACTCGGAGTGGCCCAACCGGAGGCTCATGCGGTCGAACTCATCGAAGTAGATCGGGTTGCCGGCAAATGGCGCCCAGTACATTTGCTCGATGTCGATGTTGAAGTCGAATGGGTTGTCGCGCGACAGCCCCATGTCGATTTCGCGCCAGAGCGTCTGCAGGCGGCAGCCGGCAGGGTTGATGGGGTTCTGTACCGGGCCCTGTGCGAGGTTGCCCGTTGGGCTGCTGGCGAGCTGTCCTTCCGTGCGGTTCGGGATGATGTCTATAATCTGGCGAGGACACCACGCCAGGGGGTCTTGCGGTCCCGTCTCGGGCTGCTGGATGGGCGGCGACTGATTGAAGTTGTCGACGACGGTGCGCGTGCGCGTTGTCGGCCGCGATTTGAGTCGGCCGTTGATGTTGAGGAACGCGCCGAACAGATCCTCCAAGGGCGTGTTCGCTGCCGTCGGCTGAGAGCCGGGCGTGCGCACTTCGCCGGCCAAGAAGGGGCTCGGGTTGGCGTCTTCGTCGCGGCTAGCGAATCGGCGCACGACGGAGATCGCCAAGTTGTTCTCGAACAGAGGGCGACCCGCTTCGGAGCGCGTATCCAAGGTGAAGGCGACAACCGCTGAGTTGGCGCCTTCGGCCGTCGTTCCCTGTAGGTCCAACGAGTTGCCGGCAAGGTCGCGGATGCCGCCGTCCGGCGAGTTCGCGACGATGTGCAGGAAGTAGCGGTAGTCGACCGCAGTGTTCGGATCGCGCATCGCGTCGTTGAGAAAGAACCCGTCGGTCGGCTGCAGGCGCAAGATGGTCTGTGAGCCGTCTTCGTCGACGAGTCGGGAAGAGACCAGGTAGGGCGTGCGATACTTCGCTTCGTCGAAGAAGTCCGGGTCCATGCCCGTGCTTTGGATGAACGCGTCGCGGCTTGCGTCACTGGTGAGGTCGCGCATGCCGAAGAAGAGCGTGTCGGCCCACTTGGCAGAGTCGAGATCGACGGGCTTGGTGAACCGCACCACGGCTCCGGCATAGGGCGAGATGAATTCATCGCTTGGCGGGCGGACGCCATCGAGCGCGATGGGGGCCGGCGTGAACGTCAAGAAGTTGCGGGGCTCGTCGCCGCCGTCGATGCCGCCGGCAGAAAACTCGCAGACGCAGAGTGCTTGCGGCGCGTTCTGCGTGAGCCAGGGTTCGCGTTGCGCGAGATCGCTTGGGTAGCCGGCAATGCTGCGCGGGTCCGCGTCGCGAAGCCTGGCGACGCGCCGAATCCGCACCCGAACGTGCTGCACCTCGGGAACACCGCGATCGTCTTCGGGGTCCGTGATGACTTCGGCGCGAACCGTTTCCGTGCCCTGACGATCGAGCAGTATCCGCAGCACGTCGCCCTGGTCGATTTCGTGGTTCAGGCCGTTCTTGTAGAGCGTGACTTCCTGCGTCGAGTCGTCGATGTCGTCAACGCTCTCCAGGAAGAATGGCAGAGAACCGACGATGCGCAGCGGCAGGTTATCGCGAACGAAGCCGCGCGAAATGTCGGCGGAGGTATCGTCTGCATTGCCGGCGCGGAAGTCGCGCACGATGGACTCGACGCGCGCGTTGTTGTTGCCGGTGATCGGTCCATTGCGCCGGGAGCGCAGGCTCGGCAGCGCAAGCGGACCTTCGAGGGCGAGGGCGATCCGAATGTTGGCCTCGAGCTGGTCGTCCGAAGACGGCAGTCCCGCAGGGTTGTTGCTGGTCTGGTATTCCAGCCCTTCACCGCCGAGCAGCACGGGGTCGATTACCAGCTGTCGGCCGCCTGCGACTACGCGCACCCGCGCCGGCAGCGGCACCAGGCCGCCCTCACCTTCTGGGTCGCCGAGGATGCGCAGCACCTGCACGGCTTGCGTGTTGAGCAGGCCGGTGACCCGTCCGTTCGCGTCCCGCTGCGTAAAAAAGGAGTCGTCGACGCCGAGTGTGCTGCTAAAGGTCAGCCGGATTGCTGCGTTGCGCGGCACAACCGAAAAGGGGTTGCCGGGGCTGCCGTCGCCGGCGCGCATGGGCGTGATCGTGCGCACCTGCTCATCGAGGGCTTCGAACGCTTCCGTAAACCCATCGCTGCCAATCTCGCGTGTGATCAGCAAGCGTGGCTGCAGGGTATCTGGATCGTTGCCAAAGAAGTCGTAGCGGATCGCGCCATCGTCGACGTCGCTGCCGGTCGCGCGTTGGTCTTCGATGTCCGCCCCGATCACGACATCGCGCTGGTAGGGCACAAACGTGGATTCACCGTCTATTACCTGGAGGCCGTAGACGTCCGCCAACCTGCCGTATTCGAGCAGTACGAGCTCCGGCTGTACTGTTGATTCTGGCGTTGTGGGATCCGAGCCCTCGGACTTGCCACAGCTGGCGAGCGCTAGCGCCGCGCACAATAGGAGCTGGAGGGATGGGCGAACTGTCGGCTGTTGCGGAAGCTCGGTGGGGTGAGGGGTGCGACCGAGCGACGAAGTTGCGCGGCGCGAAGGAGTGCAGGCAGGCATTGTTGACTCTCCGGTCGGCTCCGTGCTTGGCGTGTGCGAAACACATATGCAGCGGAGCTGGGTTGCGGACGTGTCGCGAGGGGCGTGCGACGTTCGCCAACGCAACAAGTTGCGTGCCTACGAGCCAGGCAATCGGGCGCCAATGCCCAGAAACGGCCTTCAAAGACCGTTTTGAGCGACTTCGCTCTGTTTGAGGGGCCGTTCGGATCTGCTGTTGTGCGGGCCGTCGTGCGGCTCCGCGCGGTGCGTCCGGTAGCTTCTGCCGATTGTGTTACCAGGCGTTCCGAGTGCGCTAGGACCACCTTGGGCGACTCGGTGAGTATCTTGCTATTCTTTGCTCAGCTCGTGACGGAGGGCGCTTTCAAGGTCGGGGTGTTGGAACACGAACCCTGCTTGCAGCAGCGCTTTTGGCTCGGCGCGCTGTCCCCCTAGAAGGATCGCGCTCATCTCGCCGAACAGCAGCCGCAGTGCAAATGCAGGCACCGGCAGGATCGTTGGCCGTCGCAGCACCTTGCCGAGCGTTTTCGTAAACGACCGGTTGGTGACGGGCGTGGGGGCGACGGCGAGTGCGGGGCCGTGTAGGTCGTCGTTGGTGAGCGCGAACAACAGGGCGCGAACGAGATCCGTGCGCGAGATCCAGCTCATCCATTGCTTGCCGCTGCCGAGCCGGCCGCCGACGCCAAACAGAAACGGCGTGCGCATGCGCTGCAAGGCGCCGCCTTCGCGCGAAAGCACGATGCCAATGCGGATGTGAACGATGCGAGTTTTGCGAGCGGACTCGAGTGGCTTGGTGCCGGCTTCCCAGTCGCGCGCTACATCCGCCAAGAAGTCTCCTTTCGGACCCAGCGTGCTCTGCTCGTCGAGAACTTCGTCGCCGCGATCGCCGTAGATGCCTGTGGCGCTGGCGCTGACCAGGATGCGTGGGGGCGTAGGCAAGGCTGCCAGGGCGCTGCAGAGTCGCTCGGTTGCCGGGCCGCGGCTCTTGTCGATGCGCTGTTTGCGGGCGTCGTTCCAGCGGCCGCCGGCGACGTTTTCGCCGGCCAGGTGCACGATGGCCTCGACGTTGCCCAGAGCCGCGGTGTCGAGGGCGCCGGTCTCGACGTCCCAAGATGCGCGGTAGGTGCCGTCTGGGCCGGGTGCGGCAGCGTCGCCATCGCCCGGTTTGCCATCATCCCGTCTGCCAGCATCCAGTTTGCCATCGTCCGGTCCGCCAGCACGGCCGTGGCCGGCTGCTGCACGGCGGACGAGGCGCACAACTTGGTGGCCCTCGGTCAAAAGCTGGTTGACGAGTGCGCTGCCTACCAGCCCTGTCGATCCGGTGATGCCAATGCGCATGTTGCTGCCTTTCGTGAATGTATCCGCCGTGGATGCATGCCACGCACGTTCTGCCGCTGTTGCTATGATGCCCTGACGATGCGGGCATTTCGTGGGTCAATGGGCGTGTGCCTCCTTCCAATGTTGCACCGAGCTCTGCTCGGCTTGG
The DNA here is from genome assembly GCA_045105235.1 of Planctomycetota bacterium. GTDB lineage: Bacteria > Planctomycetota > UBA1135 > UBA1135 > UBA2386. The sequence continues at coordinate 26,832 of JBGCDH010000025.1, forward strand.
GTTCGCTGCTCGTTTTGGCCGGCGGTGCAAGCTCCTCGCTCCCAGGGCAGGCTGCGGAAGCTAAGCCGCGCGTGGGCCAGTCGCCCGCAAGCAAGGATCTGCACAGCAAGGTTCTGGATGCGCTGGAGCTGGCGCGGCCCGCGTTGCTCGCCCATGTGCGCAACGCGGCCACTGGCAGCACCCGGTCCGGCGAGCTGGCGCTCGTTGTGCTTGCCGCGCTGCACGATGGCATCGATCCACGGCACGCCGACATGGCGAAGGCAATCAAGAAGCTGGCCAAGGCGAAGCCCAATCAAACCTACGACATCGCCCTCCGCCTGATCGTCTTGGACGCGTGCCCCTCCTTTCCGGATCGCAGCAAGCTGGCCAAGAAGGACCTGAAGCGGCTTCTGCAGCATCTGTCGCGTCGGGGCTGCTTTCAGTATTTCGCAAAGCCGTCGACGTGGGATTTGAGCAATACGCAATACGGAGCGCTCGGGCTGCGCGCCGCCCTTTCGATGGGGCTGCGCGTGCCCCGCGATGTCTGGCGCCGCATGGCGCAGAGCGTGCGCGCCCAGCAGGGCCCAACCGGCTCTTTTGGATATGCGCGATCCGATAGCGCCGCGAGAGGCTACGCGTCGATGACCGCGGCGGGCATCGCCGTGCTCGCGGTCTGCCAGCAGGGTATGGAGGGGCAGGGGCAGCTCGCTCGCGACTTGGATGGTCACCTCCAGAGCGGGTGGCGCTGGTTCGGGCGCAATACGGATCGCATCGGCTCGCCCAAGGAGCGGTGGTCGTTCTACTTTCACTACGGTCTTGAGCGGGCCGCGATTCTGTGCGGTGTCGACAAGGTGGCCGGTGTGGTCGACTGGTATGAGGCCGGGGCTCGTATGTTTGTCGATGAGCAGCTGGCGGGCGGTGGCTGGCAGAGCGCCAAGGACGGCTTTCCGGGCAGCCATTTGTCCGGCAAGCGCGGCGACTCGGTGCCCACGGCTTTCGCGGTGCTGTTCCTGCGGCGGAAGTTTCAGCGGAACATTGGCCCGATCACGCAGCACATCGTGCGGTTGGTCAACATTGGGCCCATGTCCAAACCTGCCGATATCTCTGCGTGCAGCAAGACGCTCGTCGCCCGCGGCATCGATGCGTTGCCCGATACCCTGCAGGCGCTGCGCAGCGAGGTGGAGACCAAGCGACGCGCCGCAGCCGGCGCGCTGCAGGGGCTGTGCGGCCAGGACTTCGGCTACGACCCTGCCCGCGACCGTGACGGCAACCGTCGCGCGCTGCGTCAGGTGGAGATGTGGTACCTCAAGAATCGCTAGTGTAGTGCATCTGGTAGACGGGGAATGATCCGGGATGCGAGGGCGTTCGTCGCAAGGCGCTGCGACGAATGCATGTTCCAGACTGTCTGCCGGGGAGCCGTCCTGCCGAGGAGCAGCAACGCCGCGACGGGCGTCTTCGTGCCCGCAGAATGCCCCTTATATCAGATGCACTACACTAGCGCGGGAAGGCGATCGCCCGGTTCCTACCAGCTCAGCACGTCAAAGGCGCGGTGGCGAGGATCACGAGCGTGACGGTAGACGAGCAGCAGTTCTTGACCCGGGGCTCCATCCAGTTCGACGGCCTGAAGTGTGTCGAGGGTCCACCAAGCCGGGTCGCGCATGTCGATGGTCGCGCTGCGTTCGCGGCCGCCGGTGATGCGTCCCCCGAGATCATCCAGTAGGCCGGAGAGGATTCCGAAGACGCGGTCGAGATCAAAGATCGGGTCTTCGTCTTCGAAGACGAGCTTGCGAAGCATGGCGACCCCCTGCTTGCTGTCGAGACTTGGTGCCGCGGGCACGCCTCGGTAGAGCTCAAGCGTTTGGCCATCGCTGCCAACCACTGCAAGATCGTCTTGGCTGTCCCCCGTGAAGTCGCCGCGCGTCGAAATGCGAACCTTGCCGATCAGCGAAGTGAAGCGCTCGACCAGCTCGTCTTGTCGACTGAGCAGGGAAAGCACGGGCGGGATACGAATCGTGACCGTGCGCCGCCAGCGAGGCTTGCTGGCAAAGCCGTTGACTTCGCTGCGGTAGCCGACGGCGTGCACGTCGACGTCAATGGACTGCAGCAAGCCGAGAATCAGCGAGCCAACACCGGGCAGCTGTGCGCGTATGGTCAGCAGGTCGCGTTTGCCGTCTTCATCGAGATCCAGCAGCAGCATGCCGCTGACGTCTTCGGCGACCGCCTGGGTGCGCGCTTTTTGAAACTGTGGCCCATCGCGGCTCGCGAGGAAGGTCCAGATCTTGCGGCGGTGGGCGATGACGTAGTCGGGGATTTCGTCGCCGTTGATGTCGCCGCTCTGCAGCTGCTGCGCGTCGCTGATCACCGCCGTCTGGCCAAGCTCCATGGCAGCCTTCGGCGTGCTGTCGACGAACTGCTCGAGGTCGACTTCAATGGGGTCGTCAAAGCTGCCGTCGCCGCGCTGCAGGTGGAAGCGACGCACGGAGCCCTCGCGCGTCAGTAGATCGTCGCGGCCGTCGCCGTTGAGATCGTCGGTCGTAATGCGTGGCACGCTGAGGGTGCCGAGCAACTCTTGGTCGAGACCGCGGTTGCCGTTGGTGGAGTTGCCCGTGCGGATCCGGGTGCGAATGGGCACCGGCACGATTTCCATGCGCTGAAACGTCGGCGCCGCTTGTTCTGGGGTGGCCGCGACCTGTAGGTAGGGCTCGACGCCGCCCATGGTCGGCAGCATCAAATCGAGGCGGCCGTCCTGATTGAGGTCGAGGACAAACGGCGAAAGCTTGGGCGTGCCCGTATGGATACGGATGCGTGCCCGCCGCGCGAGGGTGACCGAGGTTCCTCCGCTCGGTCCGCCGCCGCCGAACTCCTCCGCGAAGAATGCGGCGACGGTTCGGCGCGAGTCTGCCAGGACAAACTCATCACCGCTGCGGGGCAAGACGTCGGCAACGGCGACCAGGCAGTGCTCTGCGTCCGGGATTTCGATGCGGCCGGTGCGGATGATCTCGCTGCCCCCACGGCCGTCTCCCAGCGCGAAGCGCAGCAGGGCGGCGGGCTGTCGCGGCTGCCGGTCGATGACGATCACCTCTTGCTTGCCGTCGCCGTCGCTGTCCGCCAGCGTTTGGTCTTCGACGCCGAAAAGCTCTAGACGTGCCAGCACGCGGCCGTTTGGCCTGCTGCCGTTCGGGGCCGGGGTCGCCGCCGCCTCTTGGCCGATCGCTGCGCTGCCGAGCGCGAGCGCGAGTGCGAGCGCGAAAGAACTCACGGTGATTCTCGTAGGAGCGTTCATCGGCGGAACCTCACGTGGCGAACTTCGTGATCGGCAACCAGCAACAGGTCGTCGCCGAGCGGGTCCAACGCGACGATGCGGAAGTCGTCAGGAATCGCTACGCGAGCGATGGTCTTGCCGAGCTCGAGTGCGTCGCCGTCGGCCTTGAGCAGGCGCTGCTCGAGTTCGCCGCCGCCCCCGCCTGCGTGCAGCAGCACGTCGCCCGGAAAGCCTCGTCGGCCCGGTCGAACGCGAAGAAACGGTCGCGAGAAGCGGCCGGCGTTCTTGCTGAGCGGCAGAGGTTTGAGGAGCAGTGCCTGTTTTTGAAACGAGCTGCCGTCGTTGCCAAAGATGTTGAGCTGCACCTCCGCGGTGCCGCTGTCAGATCCAGGTAGGCTCGGTAGCGACGACGTTCGCAGCGTGACGCAGACAAGATCCGCGCGTCCGTTGCCGTTGGCGTCGACAAACTGCACGGGGATGGCGTGCGGTTGCGTGCGCAGGCGGATGGTTCGTTTGTCTGCGATTCCTCCGTCGCTGTTGCGCCCGAACAGGTCGATGCGAGCTTCGATGCTGCCGTCGCGCTGCGCCGACGTGATGAGCACCAGCTCCGGCGTGCCGTCCGCGTCGACGTCGTGCCAGCGAACATCGAACGTCGGGTCGACCGTCGTCAGTCGATCTTGTGGCAGCGGCAGCGGCATCTCTCGCTGTATGGGCGTGATGCGGCTTGTTGCGCGTTTGCTCGCGGCAGATGTCGGCGCTTCGCCAAGGGATGTCGAGTAGGTGCTGCCGTTGCGGTAGCAAGCGATGTCGCGTGCGCCGTCGCCATCGAGGTCGAGCACCGCGCGCGGCGGTGTGCGCGCCGAAAGCGAAACCAGCGGGCCACCGCTGCCGGTGCCCTGTCCAAATCGTAGCTGCAGTCCTTCGCGGTCGATGGCAACGCTGCCGTTCGAGCCGCCGTTGCGCGATAGGGTTGCGCGGCGCGTTGGCAGCTGAAGCGTGCGGGGCGCAGCAAACTTTGGCACGCCGCTGTCGCTCGGCAACTGGCGCCATAGCGACCAGGCGTTCGGGCCGGGCAGCAGTAGGTCCTCGGCGCCGTCGCCGTCAAAGTCGTCGACCGCGTCCGTCAGCGCCACGCACCGGTCCGTCGCTGCCGGCCAGACTAGAGAGTGGCGAAAAAGGCGCGTGTTGGGATTGTCTTGGTCGCCAGCGAGTCGCTGCCAAACGGCCTGTTCGGACGTGAACAGAACCAGCTCGCGGCCCGGGTCGGCTGCGAGTTCGACAAATGCGAATGCGACGACGTCGCGGTCGAGCGGGATTGGCTCGCGCGATGGCGATGCGGCAAACCTGCCGCTGCGCGGATCGCGCAGGTGAATCCGTAGCTGGCGCCGCTTGTTGGCTTCGTTGTAGCAGGCCAGCACAAGGTCGGACTTGCCGTCGGCGTCCACGTCCGTGCAGCTGGTTTCGCGGACGGCCCAGCTGTTCGGCAGCTGCAGCGTTGCCGTCACGGGCTGCTGCGGCGCCGCGGTCAAGCAGCTCGCCATCAGGCTGGCGGCGAATCGGTAGGCGATCACGATCCGGACTCCAACAGCTGGTCGGAGTCACCGCCGCCAAAGCCGATCAGCCATAGCAGCCGGAAGCGCCAAGCTGCTTTGGTGCTTCGGTAGTTGAACATCCCCAGCAGCAGCGACCACTCGCTCTTGCCGCGGTCCGCTTCGTAGGAGAAGAGCAGAGGTATGGTGATTTCGTTGGTCTCTTGATCGCGATCGGTCAGCGCAACGTCGGTGGTGAAGCGTCGGCCGCCGCGCGTGTAGGTTAGCCGCATGCTGGCGCGCGCCTTGTCACGGATGGCCTGCAGGAGATCTTCTGGGTGTGCGATCTCGGCGTCGTCGACCGCGACGAGCAAATCTTTGAAGCGCAGGCCGGCGCGGCGCCAAGGGCTCTTTTGCGACATGCCAATGAGCACGGCGCCGCCGCCCGGGCCCAGACCCGCGCCGCGCGCTTCCACCTCGGTTGCGGTGCGGACAACGATCCCAGCGCGCTGCTCCTCGCGAAAGCGCGCCGTCAGTGCGCGTGGCGGTGGCGACGCGCGCTCGACCAGGCGCAGCGTCGTGCGGGCTTCGCGGCCGGCCCGGTCGAGAAAGAGAGTGATTTCGGTGCCCGGCTGCGCTTCGAGCTCGATGCGGCGCCACTCGCTCGGGCGCCGAATCGTGCGCGCATCTCCGTCGACTTCGGCCTCGAGCACGAGGTCGCCCGGCGCGATTCCGGCGAGGGCCGCCGGCGAGTTTTCGACGACGCGCTCAACCTCGACGGAGTCGGGTTCGTCGAGCTTGGCCGCGAGCGTGTCGCGCGAATCGCGCAGATAGAGACCAGAGAACGTGCCCTTGGCGAGCGCGACGCGTTTGGATTCGTCATTGGGCTCGATGCGCAGATCGAGCGGCTCTTCCATGTCGACGAGCGCCGGTGGTTCTTGCGGCAGGTCGGGGTTGATCGAGCATCCGGCCGTTGGCGGCAGCAGGAGCGCCAAAGCCAAAAGCGCCAAAACCGGCAGCGGTCGCGCCGATAGCGATGGCGCCGACAACGACCCAAGCGACAGCCGGGGCGCTGTCGCTTGGGTCGCTGGCCGTGGCTGTGCGGACGAAGATGTCGCGATACGGGCGTGGCTCAGGGTCGCGTGGCTCAGGGTCGCGTTTCTCAGGGTCATCGGATGCGCATGCGCGAGAATACAAGATACGTGGCGGTTGCCGCGGCGGCGCACCACAGCAGCGGTGCCCAGGCTGCTTGCTCAGCCCAGACCCAGACGGCGTCCGCGGCGCCGCGGGCCGTCGATGCGAGGTAGCTAAGGATGGAGTCGTCGCGCAGTGGCGATGGCAGGTGGCTGGTCAGGAGCCAGCCGGCATCTTCGCCGAGAGGTCCGCGCAGGAGTTCTGGCAGCAGGACCAGCAAGGCTCCGAGCACGACGGCGAGCGCCGGATGTCGGGCGAGTGCGGATGCGGCGCCACCGAGCATCGAGATGGCGGCAAGTGGCAGCAGCAGCTGCCAAATGGCGAGCCACATCAGGGGGCTCACGTCCGCAGCGGAGCACAGCACCTCGCGGTCGCCATACCGGGTCACTTCTTCGAGGTCGCCAAAGCCGAACCAGCTGCCGCTGATCACAGCGGGAACGGCTACGAGGGTCAGCCAAGCCAGGGCCGTTGTGCCGAGGAGCAGGGTGAGTTTGCCGAAGAGGACGTCGGAGCGGCGCACGCTGCGCACGAGCGTGTTGCGCAGCGTGTCGTTGCTGAGTTCGCTGGCAAAGATCTGGCTGCCGATCCAGAGCAGGCATGCGGCCAATACCGGCATGCCGTTTTGCATGGCCTGGGCCATGGCGAGATAGCCACTGCCGGCATCTGCGCTGAATCTTTCGCCGGCGTCGACCAGCTGTTGGCCTTCGGCAACGCGGCTGCCGTAGCTCTGCACCGTGCCCGTCGCGACCAGCGTGGGGGCGGCGAGCAAGAGCCAGGAAGATCGCCGCCGCACAAGTTTGCGCCATTCGTGGCTGAGCACTCGCAGGCGCGGGCGGCCAACCCGTCCGAGTGGCGAGACGGGCGACGAGGCGACGGCCGCTTGCGTCGGAGCATCGGTTGCGGTCGTTGCGGCTGCCGTCTCAGCAATCGCACTCGCCGCCGCCGACGCACTCGCCGCCGACGCCGCCGCCGACGACGCCGCCGTATCCACAGCCGTCGCGGCCCGGTCCGCCTGCAGGTAGATGCGTTCGAGAGTGGCCTGCTCTGGCGCGAAAGAACTGAGGTCCGTGGTCGCGGCGAGTGTGCGCACAACCTCGTGGGGGCTGTGCGTGCCAAGCGTCGCAAACAGCCGGTCGCCATCGCGCTGCGTTTCGATGCCGAGCTGTTCTAGTTCGCGCTGCAGCGCGTCGGGGGATGGGCCCGTGGCGACATGACGAAGGCCCGTATGCTGCCGCAGCGTTGCCAGGTCGCCTTCGACGACCATTGCGCCTTCACGCAGCACGCCGACCCGCGTGCACAGCCCGTCGAGTTCGGCGAGCTGGTGACTGGATAGCAAGACGGTGGTGCCTTCCTCCCTGGTCAACCGCATCAGCAGCTGGCGAAGGTCGGCAATGCCTTCGGGGTCGAGCCCGTTGCCTGGTTCGTCGAGCAGCAGGAGGCGCGGCCGGCCGAGTAGCGCCTGGGCAATGCCAAGGCGTTGGCGCATGCCCATCGAGAACGTGCCAATGCGGCGACTGCCGTGCTGCGACAGGTCGACCGTCTCCAGCACGCGTTCGGTCTCAGCCTGCGCAAGGCGCTTGGGCATGCCCTGCAGCAGCGCGAGCATGCGCAGATGCTCGTGCGCACGGGCTCCGGAGCGAAAGCCCGGTCGCTCGATGAGGGCACCCATCAGGGCGTTTGCGGCGCGGCGACGTTCGGCTGGGTCCACGCCAAAGACGCGCACGCTGCCGCGGTTCGGTCGCAGCAGCCCGAGCACGCAGCGCATGACCGTGGTCTTGCCGGCGCCGTTGTGGCCCAAAAAGCCGTAGCAGTCGCCGGCAGCGATCCGCAGCGTGACGCCGCGAACGGCCGGACGCTTGCCGTAGCCGAAGTGCAGGTCCGTCAGGGTCAGGGCATCTGTCACGTGAATGCGATACTCCTCGGATCGCGGGGGACTTCAAGACGCCGTCGGAACTTGTCCGTATCATCGCCGACCCGCAACCATGGACCCACCACTTCAAGCGTTCGGCCGCACTGCGGCGCGGCGGAGCCATTTGGACCAGCCCAACCTGCTGCGTTCGCTGACTCAGGTCATCAACCGAGTGCCTGGCGGCATCAATCTCGGCCAAGGTGTCTGCGATCTGGATACGCCGCGTGCTCTCGTCGATGGGGCCGTTGCGTCCATTGCCGGCGACGAGGGAGCGGGGCAGCCCGCCGATCGGCAGCTCTACACGCCGTACGCTGGGCTGCCCGGTTTGCGTGAGGCCATTGCGGGCAAGCTCAGGCGCCACAACAAGATGGATGTCACAGCTGCCAATGTGGCCGTGACCACGGGCAGCAGCGGCGCGTTCTTCGCGGCCGGTATGACCCTGCTCGATCCAGGCGACGAAGTGGTGCTGTTTGAGCCGTTCTACAGCTACCACTGGACGACGCTGCCGCTGTTGGGCGCGGTTCCCGTGGCGGTTCGTCTCGGCGAGGGGTTGGCGTTTGATTCGGCGGCGCTGCGTGCGGCAATCGGCAAGCGCACCCGGGCGGTTGTCGTCAATACGCCGGGCAATCCGTCGGGCAAGGTTTGGACGGCGGACGAGCTGGCCGAACTTGGCCGGGTGCTCGACGGCACAGGCATCCTCGTGCTGACGGACGAGGTCTACGAATACATGTGCTTCGACGGCCGGCGCCACGTGTCGCCGGCGACGGTCCCCGAGCTGGCGGCGCGCACGCTGACGATGAATTCGTTCAGCAAGACGTTTTCGGTGACCGGCTGGCGGATTGGCTTTCTCGCCGGACCGGAGTCGATCGTGGAGAAGTGTGGCGTCGTCTTTGACCAGATCGAAGTCTGCGCGGCTCGCCCGATGCAGCGGGGCGTGCAGCGTGCGCTCGAGCAGCTGCCCGAGTCTTTCTACTCAGAGCTGCAGCAGGGCTACCAGGACAAGCGCGACCTCTTTTGCGCGGCCCTGCAAGACGCTGGCTTTGTCTTCGATGTTCCCCAAGGTGCTTACTACGTCTTGGCGGACTACACGCGCGTCTTTGGCGATGTGACGCCGTATCAGGCCGTTACGCAAATGATCGAACGAGTCGGCGTCAACGCCGTGCCGGGCGATCTGTTTTATGCGGAGCCTGCGGGCGTGCGCAGTATGCGCTTCCAGTTTGCTGTCGAACGCCCGGTGCTTGTAGAAGCCGGTGAACGCTTGAGGAATCTCACCAGATGAACGTCAGAACTGTGCTGTCTTCTCTCCTGTGCCTGTGCGGCGCGATCTGCTCGCCGCAGGGACTGGCCGCGCAGCAGGCCGAGCCGGCCTCTGGGCTGGTCGCTGCGCATCAGGCATTGCTCGATGTGCGTAGCGATGTCGTTGTATTGAATGTGGCGGCGCACCCCGACGATGAGTCGTCGCGCACCAACACCATGCTGCGGCGCAAATACGGTATGCGGATTGTGCAGGTCTACTCGACCTATGGCGACGGCGGGCAAAACGCGATTGGTCGCGAAATCGGTCCAGCACTCGCAAAGATCCGCGTGCGCGAGACGCTGCGCGCTGCGGCGATGTCCGGTGCGGATGTCCGCTTTCTCGGCATGAAGGACTTCGGCTTCAGCAAGACGCGCGAAGAGACGCTCAAATTCTGGGGCGCCGACAAGCTCAAGGACCGGATGCGGCGCGTGATGGATGATGTCGATCCGGACATCGTCATCACCAACCACACGCTCGATCGCGGCCACGGTCACCACCGCGCATCGATCTGGGCTGCCATCGAATTGCTCAAAGAACGCGCCGCAGCCGGAAAATACGTGCCGCGTCTCTACGCGCGCTGTGGCGTCGATAAGGCCCAGCTCAGTTTCGAGACCGGCGAGCTCGATCCGGCGCGCGGCATGACCTACGCGCGGCTAGCGTGGAACGCCTGGGTGCAGCACACGAGTCAGGGGCCATGGGGCAAGCACGACCCGCTTCGAGTGGGGCGCGACTACTGGCGCGTCGTCTACCCAGAAGGCGTTGTCGATGCAGATGCCGCCGATCTTTCTCAGTGGGGCGCGCAGCGAAACAAGCAGTGGCAGGGCGTCAAGCCGAACCTGCCGACGGATCTGCTGACGAGGCCGCTTGCTGAGCAGCGCGACGTGATCCGCCGTGCGATGGTTTCGATTCGCGCCCTCAGCCAGTACGACGAATCCCAGCGCGTCGTGATGCAGAAAGCACTCGAAGGCCTGACGCGGCTTCTGCTGGCGATTGAAGGCGTGCGTGCAGAAGCCTGGCTCGCACGCGAAGACGTGCCGCGGGGTGGCCAGGGCAAGGGCTACGTGGTGGTCCACGGTCACGAGCGTTTGACAGATCTCGTCGTCAAGTGTGATGGCCGCCAAGCCACGGTTGTGCGCAAGCCGGTACGGCAAACGCCGTTTGACGATCGCCCGCGGGCACGGCCTGCTCTGCCGAAGCGGCCCGTTCCGGGTGCCGATGGCGGCGTCTCCAAGGAGGGAGCGGGGGAGCCCGTCGCAAAGGCTCCCGAGAAGCCTGCCCAGGACAAGGGCGACGCCCCGCAGTCCACGCCGCTGCCAGGTCGCTACGACGTGTCGTTTGACTGCGTCGCGGGCGGCACCGATGCGCTGCCGAATGGGCCGGAGCCGAGCTTTGTCGATGTCGATGTCGAGTTCTTGCTCGATGGCTTCAGCTACTCGATTCAAAAGCGTCTCTACTACACGCCGGTGGATGCGATCGAGCTCGTCTTCGAGCGCGAGGTCGTGCTCGTGCCGAACGAGCAAAAGAGCGAGCGCTTGCTGAGCATCAGCGTGCGCAACCACACCGACGATACGATCGAGGGCGCGGTGCAGCTCCAGATGGGCCCGGGCATTCAGGCGACTGCCACGCCGAGTCGGCTGTCGCTAAGCAAAGAACAGCGCGAGGCACGCATCCTCGTGCGGGCGTCGATTGATGCCGGCGAAATGACGGCCGATGCCGGGCTGGCCGTAGGCTTTGGCGATGCCGTTGTGCGGCTGCCGCTGCGGCTGATCGACGCGAAGGTTCCGGCGGGTGCCAACGTCGCGCTCGTTCGCGGTCCTGAGGATTCGACTGAGCGCACCCTTGCCGATCTTGGCGTGCCGTTTGTCTCGCTGGATCGCGACGCTTTGCTGACGACCAACCTCGATGTGTTTTCGGTGGTGCTGCTCGACATTCGTGCCTACCACCATCGGCCGGAGCTGGCAGAAGTGCGTGAGCGGCTGCAGCAGTACTGTCGTGGCGGTGGGCGCGTCGTCTCGATGTACCACAAGCCGCGCGAGTGGAACGAGCGCGACGGGCACCCGCTGCTGGCACCGTTCGCTTTGACGGTGGGCAATGAGCGGGTCACCGAAGAAGACGCCACGGTTGCGATCCTCAAGCCTGCGCACCGGTTGATGACGACGCCCAACAAGATCACCAGCGCCGACTTTGAGGGCTGGGTGCAGGAGCGCGGGCTCAACTTTCCAAAGACGTGGGACTCGGCCTGGATGCCGATGCTGGCGATGAAAGACAGCGGCGATGAAAAGCAGCACGAAGGGCCGTTGCTCTACACGCAGTACGGCAAGGGTGACTTCATCTACTGTTCGCTGTCACTCTACCGCCAGCTGCGGCGCGGCAACCGCGGGGCGGTGCGCCTGCTGGCGAACTTCATCGCCCGTTAGTGCGCGCGGGCGTCTGCTGCCGTTTTCGCAGCTCTTCGACCTGTTGCTCGAGCCGTTCGATGCGCTGCATCAGACCATCGACAAGTTTGGACGAAGGGGCCGGAGCGGGCGCTGCCGCCGGCGGCGACGCCTGCTCGTCGAGGGCTTGCAGGTTGGATAGAATCTGCGCCAGCTGGTCGCCGTAGCCCTGCAGGACCAGCGTGTGCGGGCCCGCCTGCGACACCGTTGGCGCTCCCGGTCGCCAGGTGCGCTGCATGGCGAAGTGGCTGCGCAGCGCCGTTTCCATTTGGCGAACGTCGAGGTGCTGGAGCCGGACGGCCGTCATTACCAACTCGCGCAGGTTGGGACGAGCCAGGATGTCGCTAGGGCGACGCCAAGGAACCATCGCCATCGGGCGCGCAGCCGTCTCGCTGTCCAGAGGCAGTACCATCCACATGCCGCGCGTCGCGTCGAGCGGCAGGGCCACGAGGCTGCGCGAGGCGAGTAGTGCGTGCAGTACGTCTTCGGTTCCGATTGCGTCGAGCGACAGGCTGCGCTGCAGTCGAAACGGCTGGCGGTCGGCGATCTCGCCGGGGTCGTAGACGAAGTTGCGGCACAGGTAGGCGGCCGCTGCGTCGAGCATTTCGCCGATGGTGAACTCGCCGCGCGGCAGCGTCAGGCCGCGCGCGCTGGTGACGATGTCGCCGTGGTGTTTCGTGGCCGATGCGAGGACCTGCACCGATTGCGCGTGCAGTGCGGTCGGCGATAGCGCGGCGGCGAGTGCGAGTGCGGTTTGGGCATACGCCGCTGCTGCATTTCGAAGTGCAGGCATTGTGTTACTTGCCCTTCGTGTCGCCGAGCAGCTTCTCCAGGCGAGCGAGTCGTGCCTCGAGCCGCTCGATACGCGTGCTCAGCTCGGCTTCTTTGCCGGTGTTTTGTCCGGGAATATCGCATTCCTGGATCATGTGCAGCGCGTGCGCAACCTGAGGCTGCCAGCCCATCAGGATGAGGTTTGATCTGTTGCCGACGTTGCCGATCGATAGCGAGGTGCTGCTGTGACCGTTGCTCGCGAAGAACGGTCGGAGGGCGTTGTTGGCGAGCTGTGCGTTGATGTGCTTCAGCTCAACGGACGTCATCACCATGGTGAAGATGTTGGGTTGTGCCAGAATCTCGGTCGGTGTCTTCCGCTTTGCGCGCATTTGGACTTCGCGTCCGCGCGTTCCAGACAGCAAGATGGCCTCGTAGAGTTTCAAGCCGTCATTGAGTGGCGTCAGTCCAAAGCCGCTTCGGAAGAGCATCGCATGAAGGAGCTCTTCGCAGCCCTTGTGATCGGTCTCAACGGCCCGTGGCATGCGGAGTGCCTGTGTGCCACTGCACTCGTTCTGGTTCATCAGCACGCTTATGCCGAGGTAGTCGCTGCAGCACTGGACGAAGTCCTTGATCGAGATTTCGCCGGCCGGCAGCACGAACTTGGTCGTCTTGGCTACGGCCGTCGCCGATTGTGTCGCTGCTGAAGACGCCTCTTGAGCAAGCGCGCGCGGCGCGGTGGCGGTGAAGATGCCGGCGAAGATGCCGGCGAAGATGGCGGCGGCCAGAGCGGTAGGCGGCAGGGCAGATCGTGTATGCATTCTTTTTCTCCGGGCTGTGTGACGTGGTGCCCCGGACGATCTTCCCGTCAGAACCTAGGCGATTGGGCCGGATTGCTGCGCGCTGCTGCAGGCCGACCGCGATTGCCGTAGCCTCCTGCCGTGCACGCTCTTCGGCATGTTTCCCAGCGGCTCGCCGCCGGCTCGGTTGTGGCGGCTCTGGCGGCGGTTCTGGCTTTGGCGGCGTGTCGTGCGGGTCCAGCCGTTGCGGCGCCCTCTTTGCCTAAGCAGGCGTCGCCGTTGCAAACGTCGCATCCTGACCCGGACGCGGCGCTTCGGACCGATCCGGTGCTGCGGCTGCACGGGCACAACGACTATCTGCAGCCGGTGCCCTGCACACGCGCGCTCGAGCTCGGGCTCGGCAGTCTGGAGGCCGACATCTACCTGGTCGACGGCGAGCTTTGCGTCGGCCACGAGCGCTGGCAGCTTCGTCCGGGTCGAACGCTGGAGCGTCTCTATCTCGATCCGCTGCGGTTGGCGGTTGCGCGCGCCGGTGGTTCGTTGCGCAGCGACGGTGAGCCGCTCGTGCTGTTGGTCGACATCAAAGCCGACGGCCAGCGCGTCTACCAAACGCTTCGCGGTGTATTGCGCGGCTACTCGGACATGCTGACGCGCTTCGTCGATGGCAGCATCGAGCCTGGCGCGGTCACGGTGCTGCTGTCCGGCAGTCGTCCGACGGCCCTGCTCGCGACCGAAAGCGATCGCCTCTGCGCGCTCGACGGCCGGATCGCGGATCTCGACCGCATTCCTTCGCCGCCGGTTGATCTGGTGCCTTGGGTCAGCAGCTCGTGGCGCGCGATTTCCGACTGGACGGGTTCCGATGACCTGATGCCCGATGAGGTTCGCCGCGTGCAGTCACTGGTTGCAAAAGCCAACCGCCAGGGCCGCGAGCTTCGCTTTTGGTCCGCGCCAGATCGCAAGGAAGGTTGGTGCGCTTTGTATGATCTGGGCGTGCACCGGATCGGCAGCGATCAGCCCAAGAACGCCGCGCGCTGGCTGCAGCAAGCGCGCGGAGGTCACTAGCACTCGCCCTCTCAAGATGTCCCTCGGAATGCCTCCATGCGTCACCCGTCACTGAGTGTCTTGTTCTTGGCTGCGGCAGCGATTCCCGCGCAGCAAGGCTCGCCGCCGCCGTCGCCGGCTGCCCTCACCGAGCAGCGCGTATCGACGCGGTTGGGATGGATTGCCGGCTACGCCCGCTCCGTCGAGCTTCGCATCGACTATGGCGTGCCGCAGTGGCGTGAGTCATACGAAGCGGAGTTCACAAAGAAGTCGCCTCGGTTGTTCCGGCTCGGCAGTGGCGGCTGGGCCACGATGCACTTGGGGGCCGAGCTGCTGGTTGGCAAGCGCAAGCTGCCGGCGGGCATCTACTATCTGGCGCTGCATCGTTCGGAGCAGGCAAAGTGGTCGCTGGCGGTGCTCGAGCCCGCCAGGCTTCTGCGTCAGGGAGTGTTGCCGGGCGCCGTTGCTGGGGTAAAGCCGGCGCTGCTCGTGCCGCTCCAGCCGCACGAGGCGGTTCGGCCGGAGCCCAACCTGGCGTTGGCATTGCGAGCTGGTGCGGAGGTGAATGGCGAGAGGCCGAGCCCCGCAACCCTGTCGATCCGCTGGGGGCCGCACGAGCTGCGGGCGCAGCTTGCGATCCATTTGGAACCACAGGAACGCGATGTCGACACCGTCAAGTTTCGCCGACTCGATGAGCGCAAGGCGGTGACTACCGCCAGCGGACTTCGCTACGAACGCCTGCGCACCGGCATCGGCAACGCGCCGAGCGCTGGCGACAAGGCCACCGTCAACTACGTCGGCTGGCTGGATACCGGCAAGAAGTTCGATTCGTCGCTCGATCGCGCGGCTCCAACGACGTTTGGTCTCCGGCAAGTCATCAAGGGCTGGAGCGAGGGGCTCCAGCAAATGGCGCCCGGCTCGGTGTTCTTGCTCGAGATCCCACCGGATCTGGGCTATGGCGCCCGCGGTGCCGGCGCCGGTATTCCGCCAAACGCGACCCTCTACTTCTGGATCGAGCTGCTGGACGTGCCCGATTCGTAGGCTGGTGCTAGAGCCGATGATGAGCTTTGTCGATGACGTCGAGCGCAATGGTTTCGCCGTCGTGCCCGACCTGCTGGCAGCGGATGCGCACACGGCGCTATTGCCAGCGTTCGAGGGTGCCTTCGGGCGCGGCGGTCGCCGCGACGGACTGGCCATCGAAGCCGTGCGCGCTGCCGCTGCGGCGCCGGCGGTGCGACGCGTGGTCGAAGCGATCCTCGGGCGTGACGCCGTCGTCACCAAGGCAACGTTGTTTGACAAGACGCCGGCCGCCAACTGGCTGGTTCCGTGGCATCAGGATACGACGATCGCGCTTCGCGAGCGCCGCGAGTGCCCGGGATTCGGGCCGTGGTCGTGCAAGGACGGAGTGACACACGTACGGCCGCCTCGCTTCGTGCTCGACGGCATGCTCGCTGTTCGTTTGGATCTGGATGGGGCGACGCAGGGGGCCGGTTCCTTGCGCGTTCTTGCCGGAACACATCGCAACGGTCTGCTCGACAGCGAGGAGATCCAACGATTGCGGCGCGCGCAGCCTGCGACGCTGTGCGCAGTGCCGGCACGCGGGGCACTTGTGCTGCGGCCGCTTCTGCTGCACGCCTCGTCGAAAGCGATGATGGCAGAGCCCGAAGCATCCCTGGCGTCGAGGGCGACACGTCGACGGGTTGTGCACCTCGAGTTCGCAAACGTCCGCCTCCCCGAAGGCGTGCACTGGCACGAATGGTGGCCGACGCCTTCGCCGTAGCTTTGCGCCACGCGGCGTTGAGCGCGTGGGCGGTGTGCCCGCGCGTGTCGTCGGCCGCTCGCTAGCGCAGTGCATCGGATATCGGGGCATTCTGCGGTCGCGAAGCCTCCCGTCGCGGCGTTGCAGCTCCTCGGCAGGAAGTATGGAACATGCATTCGTCGCAGCGCCTTGCGAAGAACGCCCTCCCATCCCGGATCAGGCCCCGTCTACCAGATGCCCGTCTACCAGATGCCCGACTACCAGATGCCCGACACTAGCTCTGGCCGTCGATCGGGCGTTGCCAGGCTGGTGCCAGCAGCCGGCGTTTGCCGTCGTGGCTGCGCGGGATCGCGTTCTCTTCACCCGCATCCGCAAAGTCGCGATCCCAGAGCTGGCAGGTGACCTGTTTGTGCTTTTGATCGAGGCCTTCGCAGTAGTTCGTGAAGACGCAGCGGCGGATGCTGTCGCCGTGGCCGGTGCGCATCTTGAGCCACCAGTCGGGGTCCGCGAGGCTCTGGCGGGCAGCGGCAACCAGGTCGGCGTCGCCGCGCTGCACGATTTGCTCGGCTTGGTCAAACGTGCAGATGCCGCCGGCCGTGACGACGGGCGTTGCCAGCCCGGCGTCGCGAACGGCTTTTCGAATCGCTTTCGAAAGGTGCACGTTGCGCGCGAACGGGCCGCGTTCGTCGCTGCGGACCGTCGGCATGCACTCGTGTCCCGAGGGGCCTGTGTATGGATAGGCCGCAGCGCCGACCGACGGCTGCCGCGCATCGTCAAACTTGCCGCCTTTGCTGATCGACAAGAAGTCGAGGCCCGCCTTCGCAAACGCCGTTGCGTAGCAGATGGCGTCGTCGTTGTCGCTGCCGTTGGCAATGGCTTCGTCGCCGAGGAAGCGCGTGCCGAGGCACCAGTCCGTGCCAATGCGCTCGCGAACGGCGTCGATGACTTCGAGTGGCAGGCGCAAGCGCCCTTCGCGCGAGCCGCCGTAGCCGTCGGTTCGCATGTTGGTTCGCGAGAGAAACGACGCCATCGTGTAGGCGTGTGCGAAGTGCAGCTCGACCCCATCAAACCCAGCGCTGCGGGCGCGCTCGGCAGCGTCGGCAAACAGGGGCGGCAGCGCTTGGGGTAGATCTCGGATGTGATCGAGGTGCACGTCGTGCACCTCCTCGCGGTAGCCCCACGCGTAGTCGCGGAACTCGCGTGGCGTCAGGATGTCGCGCAGCGTGTCGTCGTCGCACGCCGCGAGCTGCGCGCGCAGGGCGTGCTCGTCGGCTGCTGCAGCTTCACCAAAGCGTTCGCGCACGGCGTCCGCGTGGCGCTCGCTCACTGCCAAGAAACGGGTGAAGAACTTGCTCTTCTCCGGCCGGCGCCGAATCGACAAGAAGTCCAGGATCTGCAGAAACAGCTTGGTTTGGCCGCTGCTGCGCTCGCGCACGCGGTCGGCAAGGCGGCGTAAACCATCGACGAAGCGATCGTGGCCGGCGCGCAGCAAAGGGCCGCTGGGCACGTCGCGGATACCGGTTGCTTCGACCACCAGCACACCTGGCTGGCCGTCGGCGAACCGTCCGTACCAGTCGAGCACGTCATCGGTCACCAGGCCGTCGTCGCTGGCTCGCCACGGGACCATCGCCGGCACCCAGGTGCGCGACGTCGCTTCGATCGGTCCGAGGCGCACCGGCGAGAACAGCTGCGAGCGAGCGGCTTCGTCGGCGCTTGGCCAGCGCGCGTCGGGCAGCGCGTGTTTGATGATCGGGGGCACAGCAGATGGGGGGGCGACTAGCCGCGCTTGCGCTTCTTCTGTTGCTTTGCCTTGGGCTGCTTGGGCGGCTCGCGGAAGCCCTTGGGGGCGCGCCGCATCTGGCCCATCGCTTCTGGCGGCTGCTCGAGTCCGAGCGAGTACCAGTGCATATCAAACGCCTGCATGTTGAGGCGCTGGTTGTTTTGCAGGCGCAGCAGGTTGTCCTTGCTGGGGCCGTGCTTGTCGTTCTTCTTGACGAAGGCTGCGAGCAGCACTTGGGCTTCTTCGCTTCGGCCGGCTTTCTGCAGCATCCACGCGTAGGTGTTGTAGAGCAGCGGGTGCTTGCGGTTGACTTTGGCCGCTAGGTCGAGGATCGATAGAGCGCGATCGACTTCGCCGCTCTTATGGCGAATGCTGGCGAGCAGCAGGCGCGCGTCGCCATTGCGCAGGCTCGACTTTTCGAGCAGTTCGATGCCGCGCTGTTTGTCGCCGGTGTGGAAGGCAAGTTGGCCCATTTGGGCGCGCACCTGGCCTTCGAGCATGGGCACCCACTTGCCCATCGGCAGCATGTCCTCGAGCGTTTGGAGGGCGAGCTTGGCGTGGCCTTGCTCCATCTGGCGCTGCACCTGGTGCATCGCAGGCTGGATCTTTTTGCCGATGCTGCGAGCAATCAGGATCCAAGTCACTGCGAACAGAATCAGTGCGATCGGAATGCACCAGCCCCAGTGCCACCAATCAAGCAGGAAGCCGCCGACGCTCAGCAGCAGGGACAGGGATACAGACAGCAGGATCGAATACACGCGCGGCTCTCGGGAAACAGGGCCGAGCAGGATACGGATCCGGCTCTCCCAGCGCGAACATCTTGCAGTGCGAAGACCGCGCCGCACGAAGATCGTGCGCGGTGCCGTCCAACCGGTCGCGGGCGCTCCCTAGCCCTCCCGCCAGGTGCCGACAAAGCGGTGCGCGACGAAATTGGTGAACCGAGCCGGCGATAGCAGCGTCAGTTCCCAGCCGTGCAGGTTGCCATCATCGTGGATTGTGCGGTCGTAGTAGTGGCGCAGGTCGGCCACGGTGGTGCGGTCGTCGGCATCGTAAATGGCGTCGACGGCCCAGACGCTGGCGCCCGAGTGCACCGAAATCAGCTGTGTGCGCAGGCCGAGGTGGGTCGGTTGGTAGGCGCGCCAGGAGGTGACCGAGCCCAGAAAGACGCCGTCGAGCGCGTAGCGTTCGCACAGCGAGACCATGGCCTCGGTCGAGATGCGGCCGTGGGCCAAAGAGGCGTGCAGAAGGTCGTCTTCTTCGGCCGCCATGGACAGCGGCACGACTTCGAACCGGCGCAGCTTTTGCAGCTCGGCAACAAAGGCGTCGCGGACCTGCGCTTGATCGACGTCGATGCCGGCTTCGGCATGAAAGGGCAGCACCATGATCCGCCGCACGTTGGCCAGATCCTCGGGCTCGGCAAGGTAGCTGTTGATCACCTTGGGCCGGTTTGGCCGCGCAAAGTTGCACGACGATAGAAGCAGTGCCGACATGGCTACAGCCATGGGCAAAGCGAAGCGAAGGCGTCGACAGCTCATGGCCTTCGTCCGGGGCTGGCTGCGGCTTCGGTCGCCATCGGTCCCATCTCCTGCATAGCCTGGTCCAACTCGGCAATTTGTGAACGCAGCCGGTCTTGCTCGAGCTTGGCCTTGTCGATCGACAGGCTCAAGATCTTGGCGTCGCGCTCGCGCAGTGCCTTTTGCAGCCGAGTGGTTTCGGCTTCCGACTGGGCGCGGTTGCCGCGTTCCTTCTCGAGCGAGGCGAGTTCGCCATCGAGTTGATTTTGAAGGTTCTGGTTCTCGGCCTGGAGCCGCTTGTTCTCTTCCTCCAAGTGACTCCGGATCTCCAAGAGAGTTTTGTACTCGGAGAGCAAGAGGCTCTGCTTGGGCCCCCAGTCCATTTCGGTGTTGATCCCGACTTCCGAGAGGCTGCCTTCAAAGCCGTCGAGCGGATCGTCGGCTTTGGGCTCAAACAAGAGGTTGCCGGCGGTCTCGCAGCTGGCCATTGGCAGGGCTGCGAGCAAGGTCAGGCAACAGAGTTTCGTAGTTGGGTGCATCGAGTCTCTGGTGTCGGAGGTGTCACACTTCGGGGGGCGGGGGATCGTCCGGGGGTGGGTTCTCGTAGACGCATTCGACGATTGCGGAGGCGCCGCAGCCGCATCGGATTTCGAACCCTGCGATGCGATCGCCGTCTAGCATGGGGACGACCGCGATTGGCTGACCTTTGGTGCTGTCCGTGGCGTCGCCGCAGTCGAGCATCGCCGCTTGCGGCACGACGCGGACCGTGTCGCGTCGAATGACGTTGCGCGGGGGATTCTGCTGGGCAGACATGCTGTTGGTCGAGGAGTGGCGTTGCTCGTTGCGTTAGGCGACGACGTCGACGTGGCGGCCGTGGGGGTCCGAGTCGGAAGCGCTCTTGCTGCGAAGGGCCGCGCGTTGACGGGCTCGCTCTTGTGCAGCTGCAATGGGGCCGAGCTCTTGTTTGGCGCTGGACGAACCGCTGCCGCTGCCGCCGCTGCCAGCTGGAGAGTCGTCCTTCGGCGTGTTTTGGCCGTTGAGCTCTTCTTCGAAGGCCTTGCTGTCTTGGGGCTGGCCGCTGGTGCTGCGTTCGCGCACCAGGTGCCTGCTCGGGATCGGAGGTGTGCTGTCAATTCCGGCCATCGTCTACTCCTGTTCCTTTAGCTTGAGGCGCAGTCGTTCGGTTGCTCGGGTCAGGATTTGGCTGACTCGGGATTCGGTGACGCCGAGGATTTTGCCGATCTCTTTCAGGTAGAGCTGCTCGTTGTAGTAGAGAACGACGACGTGTCGGTCGGTCTCCGGCAGCTCGCTGATCGCGCGGGTAAGGCGGTCGTTTTGCTCGTGTGCGTCGGCGCCAGCAACTGGATCGCTGCTCCGCGCGTCGGCAACGGTTGCGGACATGGTGACGCCATCGCTGCTGCCGTCGCCGGCGCTGTAGCGCTCGTCGAGCGACAAGACGCGGGATGTATGCAGGGCCTGAAGGTCATCGTCGAGTTCGCTTTCGGTGGACTCGAGCGCTTCGGCAAGTTCGGGCAGGGTTGGCTCGCGGCCGAGTTCTGTCCAAAGCTCGCTGTTCTTGCGGTCCATCTTGCGCAGTCGATCGCGCCGATTGCGTGGGACGGGGTCGTGTTTGCGAACCTCATCGAGGATCGCGCCGCGGATCGCGGTATAGGCAAACGTTTTGAACGATGCTCCGCGACCCGGATCGTACGTCGATGCGGCATGCATCAAGCCGATGACGCCAACGGAATAGAAGTCGTCCTTGTCGAGCGAGTTCGGCATCGTGACCGGTAGGCGCGCTACGACGTAGCGCACCAGCGGCAGAAACTGCTCGACGAGTCGATCGCGCTCGGTGGCCGAACGCTGTACCTTTACAGCCGTGGACACTACTCGTCCTCCTTGCTGGCTTCTGCTTGGCGTTTGGCCTCGTCACGTGCGAGGGCGGAGAGCACAACGTCGATGACGGGGGGAGCCATCAGGTGCGCCGCAACCAGGGCAATGCCCGCGGCGATGCTCGCGCGAATCAGCGCGGTCGTGCCGTCGACGCCGGCATACATGCCAACGAGGAACGCCACGCCGAACACGACGCTCGTCAAATATGCTGCCGCGAGACGCGTCAGCTCCTGGCTTCCATCACCCACATTCATGAGACCTGCAATGGTTTCTATCGGCCGTTGGGCGGCTCAGGTTGAGGCCTTGGAAGCACGAAGTGGCGGCGCTATGGCGAGTTTCCGCAGGAGGGCCGCATGCGCAGGCGTTGCGTCTTTGGCGCGCGCAATGTGCGCTGCAATGGCGGAAGCTGGCCGAGTGCGGCGGCCGCCGTCATGCAAAGGTCCTGGCGAGCAGCGGTTTGCGTGGATTGGCTGGCGGCCAACAGCAGCGGCCGCTGTTGCCTCGTGCTTTGTTCGACTGCCGGGTCATTGCTGATCCAGCCGCATAGCTCGGACGGAACGCCTAAGAACTTTTGCGTGATGCTCGACAGCTTGCCGGCCGTCTGCATCGCTTCGTTCCGCGAGCGCACGCGGTTGACGACGAGCTTCGGCTGCGGGCATCCCCGTAGATGCAGCACCTTGCAGAGTGCGTAGGCGTCGGTCAGCGAGGTGACCTCTGACGTCGTGACTCCCAGAGTGAGTTCGCTGCTGGCTGCCACTGCGAGCGTCGCCGTGCTGAGGCCCGCGCCGGTGTCGATGACGACGACCTCGTAGGTGTCTTTCGCAGCGCGTCGCAAGTCGCGTAGCAGCGTCGCGACGCGGTGTGGTTGGAGGTTGGCGACTTCGGTTGCTCCGGATTGGCCGAGCAAGACGTCGAGCCCGTGTGGTCCCTTGACGATGGCGCGTTCGGGCGTGCAGTGACCGCTAGCGACGTCTTCTAGGTTGAAATCACTGGTCAGGCGAAGGTGCACGCCGACGTTGCCCGTGCCCGGGTCGAAGTCCACGAGCAGCGTTCGGTAGCCGTTCTGCGAGAACTGCAGCGCAAGGTTCGTTGCGAG
This sequence comes from Planctomycetota bacterium, assembly GCA_045105235.1. Taxonomy (GTDB): domain Bacteria; phylum Planctomycetota; class UBA1135; order UBA1135; family UBA2386. The sequence continues at coordinate 49,088 of JBGCDH010000025.1, forward strand.
CATCGTCTTGCCAACGCCGCCCTTGGCGCCTGCGACGCACAGCCACGGGGCCGCATGGCTGTCGGCCTGTTTGGCTGCTGGATTCCCGTCGACCAGTGCACTGGCCTGCGTTTGCGCGGGGGAACTCATGCGTGAGTCTCCAGAAGCTCACAATCAAACGCAGCGCGCGCCAGCTCATCACCCGAGGCGGCCAGGATGTCGGCCGGTACTTCTTGGCCGACACATAGGTGCGACAGCGGCAGGCCGGCCTCGACCACGCTTGCTAGCGACTCGCCCGGAGCGACCGTTTCGTCCCATTTGGTGAGGCAGACGGCGTCGACGCCAAGTGGCTCGTAGGCGTCGAGAATCAGCTGGCTGTCACGCCTGCGCGTGCCGGCGCACATGCACAGCAGCGTTTGCGCAGAGACTGCGCGCAGAGTGCCCTCGAGAATCGGTAGGCTCTCGCGGCTGCGGGGGCTCTTGCCTGTCGTGTCAATGTAGATGCGGTCGGCCTGCAGATTCTGGTCCATCGCTCGTCGCACGTCGTCCGCCGACAGGGCCACCGAAAACGGCACGTCAAGAAGTTCGGCGAAGGCGCGCAGCTGTTCGACGGCTGCCATGCGGTAGGTGTCGAGAGTGATGACGGCCACGCGCTCGCCGCGTTCGCGCGCGCGGGCCGCGAGTTTCGCGAGCGTCGTCGTCTTGCCGACGCCGGTGGGTCCTACCAGCGCGAGCGTCTGGAAGCCTGGCGAAGATTCGACGCGTGGTTCGGTGTGGATGAGCGCGGCGAGTACGCGGGCGGCCAGCGCTGGCAGGGCGGGATCTCCTGGTTTGGACATCTGTACCCGCGTACCCAGCAGGGCGCGTTCGACTGGCTCCAAGATGGCCCGTGACAGGCCGAACTCGAGCGCCTTCTCGGCGAGCGGTCGAAAGCCGCGCGTCCACTTTGACAGAAATGCCGTCGAACCCGCTTGGTCTCGGTGCACGGGCGCTTTCTTTTCCTCCGCGCCAGCAACGACAAGGAAACCGTTTCGGGTCGCGCGGGTTTCGACGACAAGCGCGTCGGGACCGCACTCTGTGCGCACGCGTTCGATCGCCTCTGGCAGCGTCTTCGCTTCGATTCGCTTCAGCAACATGATCCGTTCCGTTCGGGGGGTAAGTCAGTGGGTTAGCCGGCGACTGCGACGCGCTGGGTCGTTTCGACCTTCTTGGCGGCGGACGTTTCCTGGTAGCTCAGGACCGCGGCATTGGGAATGACGCCGGCGACAGCTTCCGCGAGGAAGGGGCGCAAGCTGGCTCGTGTGACGAGCACGGGGTCACGGCCTTCGCGGGCCATCGTCGAGAGTGCTTCGGCGGTGCTGTCGACAAACTTGCCGAGGAAGCCCTGCGGTAGGTTGGAAACGCCGTCGTTGCCCGCCAGCGCTTCCGCCAGGTTGCGTTCCAGGTCGGGATCCAAGAACACGGCATGCAGAACCCCGGTTGGGTCGAGGTGCGGCTCGCAGATGGTTCGCGACAGCTTGGAGCGAACGTGCTCGGTGAGTTGTCGCGGCTCTTTGGTGTCGGTGATCGCGTCGGCGAGGGATTCTAGGATCATCTGCAGGTTGCGGATCGGCACGCCCTCACGCAGCAGGTTGGCCAAGATGCGCTGCACTTGGCCTAGCGACATTTGGTTGGGGACAAGCTCTTCAACGACGGCCGGGGCTTGTTCCTTGAGGTTGTCGACGAGTGCCTTGACGTCGTCACGCGAGAGCAACTCGCCGCAGATCGTCTTCAGGGTTTCGGTCAGGTGTGTGATCAAGACCGAGGCGGCATCGATGACCGTGTAGCCGAGCAGCTCGGCGCGGTCTTTGTCGCCTTCTTGGATCCAACGTGCCGGCAGGCCGAACGCGGGCTCGATCGTCTCGACACCGTCGATCGGCTGAGCGGTGCCGCTCGGGTCCATCGCCAGGTAGCAGCCGGCACGGAGCTCGCCGCGCGCAATCTCTTGGCCGCCGAGAAGCACACGGTAGACGTTTGGTTCAAGCTGCACGTTGTCGCGCACACGGATCGGCGGCACGACGATGCCAAGCGAGGTCGCGAACTGACGTCGCAGGGATCGAATGTGATCCAGCAGCCCGCCGTGCTGGCCTTGCTCGACGAGGCTGATGAGTCGGTAGCCAATCTCAATTCCGAGTCGATCGATCGCGAGGAGGTCTTCGACGGGCGACTCTTCGGGGGTTTGCGCTTCTTCCGCTTCGGCGGCGACGCGGGCCTCGTCTTGGCTTGCCTCTTCGCTCTTGCGTTCGTTGGCGCTGGCTACGATCAGCAGGGTTGTAGCAACGCCGCAGAATAGCAGTGTCGGCATGCCCGGCAGCAGCGACATCAAGACCAGGATGACGGCGACGATGCGGACCACGCGGCCATTGCGAAAGATCTGGTCGCCGATCTCTTGTCCTAGCGCTGCTTCACTTGCGCCCTTGGTTACCAGGATGCCGGCCGATGTGGAGACCAGCAGCGCCGGGATCTGGGCGACGAGCCCGTCACCAATCGTCAAGATCGTGTATTTCGTGAAGGCCTGATCCAGCGACATGTTGGCGTAGACCATGGCCAGCACGAGGCCGCCGGCGATGTTGATGCCGGTGATGATCAGGCCGGCGACAGCGTCGCCCCGCACGAATTTTCCGGCACCATCCATGGCGCCGTGAAACTCCATTTCGGAGGTGAGCGCGGTGCGGCGCCGTTTGGCCTCTTCGCTGTCGATCAAGCCGGCGGACAGGTCCGCGTCGATCGACATCTGCTTGCCGGGTAGAGAGTCGAGCGCGAACCTCGCGGCAACTTCACTGATCCTGTTTTGGCCCTTGGTGATCACGATGAACTGGATCACGATCAGGACCAAGAAGATCACGATGCCGACGACCGGATTGCCGCCGACGACGAAGCTGCCAAAAACGCGGATGACGCTGCCGGCGTCGCCTTCTAGCAAGATCAGACGCGTCGATGAGACGTTGAGGGCAAGCCGGAACAGCGCCGTGAATAGCAGCACGCTCGGGAAGGTGCTGAACTCGACCGGTCGATTGGAGTTGAGCACCGCCATCAGGATCAGCAGGCTGATCGTGATGTTGAGGCACAACATCGCATCGAGCATGAGCGGCGGCATCGGGATCAACATCACCGCCAGGATGGCGAGGAAGAAGATCGCGAGCAGGCTGTTCTGTTGCTCCTTGTTGGCTTTGTCGGTCATCGTGTTGGTTGTGGGTTGTGGCGGCGACGCTTAGCGCGCTACGCCGTACGACCCTTCATCCGGTAGACGTGGCTCAGGACGGTGGCGACGGCCTGGTAAAACTTCTCGGGCACGGTTTGCCCGATCTTGGCGGCTCGATAGAGCGCGCGTGTTAGCGGTGGGTCTTCCATCAGAGGCACATCGTGCTCGCGTGCGATCTCGCGGATGCGCATCGCAATGTCGTCCACTCCCTTGGCCACGATGATCGGCGCGGAGTCGCGGCTGCGGTCGTAGCGCAGGGCGACGGAGTAGTGCGTCGGGTTGGTCAGGATGACATCGGCGCGCGGGATCTCAGCCATCATCCGCTGCTTCAGGATGTCGTTGCGCGCGCCTCGCTGGCGAGCCTTCATGGTGGGGTCGCCTTCGCTGCGCTTGCGCTCGTCTTCGACCTCTTGCTTGCTCATCATGTTGCGCTTCGTGAACTGGTAGCGCTGCCAGGCAAAGTCGACGGCAGCGATGCTGGTGACGACGGCGCCGATCCAGAGCAGCAGCGTCAATGCGAGGCTGCCGATCTCGGCCGCGGCTCTGGCGAACTGCTGCTCGTGGAGGCGCAGCAACACGGGCAGCCGGTCGGCAAGCACGTAGTAGAGGACCGACAGGATGATCGTCAGCTTGACGACGGCGAACACGGTTCGCATCAGCGACTGCGGGCTGAAGACGCGCTTGAAATTGGTGAAAGGGTTGAGCTTTTCGGGCTTCAGCTTGAGCACTTCGCGAGAGATCTTGATGCCGATCTGGCCGTAGCCGAGCAGTGCGGTCGCGGCGACGAGCACGAGCATCAGTGTGGCTACGGGCGGAAAGACCGTCATGACGGCGTTGCTGAGTTCACGGCAGACGCCGCCGACCGCGGTTAGCTCACGGTCGCTGAGGTCGACGGTTAGGCCGGTGCGCAGCACCTTGCTAAGAGAGTCAACAAGCCAGCGGCCGATCCACATCAGCATCACAGCGGCGATGAACAGCACGCCGCCCTGTACGAGTTCTTTCGAAAGCGGTGTGTCACCCTTGTTGCGCACTTCCGAGAGACGCCCAGGCGTGGGCTTTTCCGTCTTGCCGCTGTCGTCGCCGAACATTCCCATGGTTCAGTGCGGTCCTATTGCGGAAACATGGCCGCAGCGCGGTCGAGGATTCCGATGAAGGTCTCGATCAAGAAGGGTGTGCCTTCGACCAAGAACAGGGAGAGCCCAGCGAGTGCGAGCACGATTCGGATCGCGAAGCCGAACTCCATCAGGTTGATCGCGGGCACGGCGCGCCCCAGCAAAACGAGCCCTGCCGAGACGAGCATCATGGTGCCCATGATCGGGAACGAGTACTGCAGCGCGAGCTGGACGCTGCCGCCGACCAGGGCTGTGATACCGGCCCAGATCGGCTCGAGGTCGAAGGGCTCGCCGACGCGACAAGAATCGAAGGTGGTCATCAGCACGCGCAGTGCATCGTGATGCAGGTCGAGATGCAGGATGAGCAGGAAGCCAAACACCTGCAGCAGCTGCGAGATGACGGTGCCATTGACGCCCGTCTCAGGGTTCATCGTTCGTGCCAGCGAGAAGCCCATTTCTGAGCTGATGACTTCGCCTGCAGAGACAAGCATGGAAGTCATCGTGCTAAGGGCAAAGCCGAGCGCGAAGCCAATGACGGCTTCGCGCAGGGCCATGACGCCAAGTTCGATCAGCTTCGTCGGGGTCTCGATGCTCTGATCGCCAATCCACCAGAACACCGAGCCGAGCGCTGTTGACAGCACGAGGCGGAGAATCATGGAATCACGCTGCTGGCCGAATAGGGGCAGTACGGCGAAGAACGCGCCGACCCGCACAACGTGCAGGAAGAGCGATGTCGCGTAGTCTTCGAACAGCAGGAACTCCATAGCGGGCGGGTCGTGCTCCTATGGTCAGCCGGCGTGGCCAAAGGCGGCCAAACTAGAAAACAGTGTGACCGTGTAGTCGTAGAGCGTGCCGAGGATCCACGGCATCAGCAGCACGATGGTCGCAACGACAGCCAGCATCTTTGGCACGATCGTCAGCGTCTGCTCTTGCAGCGACGTGACGGTCTGAAAGAGGCTGACCATCAAGCCAACGCACATGCCGACGACGAGTGCAGGTGCGCAGATCATCAGCGCGGTCAACAGTGTCGACTTAGCGAGGTCTAAGAGGGTTTCGTGTCCCATGGTTCGTTGGCGTTGGTTGCGGCTAGGTCGTGACGAAACTCTCAGCGAGCGATGCGACGACGAGGTCCCAGCCGCCAACAAGAATGAACAGCAGCAGCTTGAGCGGTGTGGAGACGACGACGGGCGGCAGGCTGAACATGCCCATCGAGACAAGGATGGAGCTGATCACCAAGTCGATGACGACGAATGGCAGGAACAGCACGAAGCCCATCTGGAAAGCGGTTTTGATCTCCGACAGGATGAAAGCCGGGACGGTGACGTGAAACGGCGTCTCTAGAGCGGTCTCGGGGGATTCCGTTTGGCTGAGCTCGAGGATCAGCGCGACGTCGGCTTCGCGCGTTTGCGCGAGCATGAAACGGTTCATGCGGTCGGTGGCGAAGCCGGCCGCGGTGCGCCAATCAATCTGGTCTTCGACGTAGGGCAGATAGGCCTGTTCGTACACGTCGCTCACGACTGGCTTCATGATGAAGACGGTCATGAACAGCGCGAAGCCGGTGGTGATCATCGCTGGCGGCAGGTCCTGCATGGACATGGCGCGTTTCAAGAACGACAGCACAACGACGATCCGCGTGAAGCAGGTCATCGTCATGATCAGGGCGGGTGCCATCGTCAACAGCGTCATCAGCAAGACGATCTCGAGAGCTGTCCCGAGACGTTGTTTGCCGTCGCCCGAGGCGATTTGCAGCGTCAAGCCGGCTGGGCTGGTGGGGGCGCCTGGATCTTGTGGGCCGGCGACGGTCTTGCTGTTGGCTGGCGCTGCGTTGTCGGTCGCCAAGCCACTGTCCGTCGCAGCGGGTTGTGTGCCGATCAGCGGTGCCTGCGCGGCTGCGGATGCGCCGACGCCGGCGAGGACTCCGAGCACGATGAGGGTCAGAGCGAACGCTCGGCAAATGTGTGTCGTGATGCTGCGCATCATCGTCCTGCCTTTTCCAGGAGTGACCGGAAGTCGTTCAGGCTGGCGCGCTGCGACTTGGGAACGCCGGCGCCGTCGGCTAGACCGGTGGCGGTATCTTGGCGCGCACTCGCGGATTGGGAGGCTGTCGGAGGTCGCGGGATCAGCAGGTTCTTGGGAACGGCGCCGTCCTCGACTACGTCGAGCGACGCGCCCACGCTGCCGGTGGCTGCGGAGCTGTCACCGCGCGCCAAGACCGTCGCCTCATCGCTGCGCCGTTCGGGCAACCCGCCGCGGTCCAGCAGGGTTAGACCCTTGTCGCCTTCGCCGATGAGCAGGATGCGATCCTCAAACTCAATGGCGTGCACAGCTTGCTTGGCGGATAGCCGGATCGTCTGTCGCAGGGATGCGAGAGATTGGTTGCCACCACCGGGGCGAATGCCTGATCGCAGCTTTTTCAGCACGAGCAGTCCGCCGGCGCCAAGCAGCAAGACGCCGACAAACGCGCTGGCCATTTGCAGCATGTCTGGCGATCGCGGAACGAGGGTGCCGAGGCGGCTCGGTGGCCGTTCCGGGTTGTCCTGCGTTTTGCCGTCGGTGCGGCGGGAGGGGCGGTTGCCGCCATCCGCGTTGGAATCGGGGTTGGCGGGTGGGTTCGCGACAGGGCTGGACTCGCGAATCTGCGCTTCCTTCTCGGTGCTGCCGCCAAGCGTTAGCGGACCGAGAACAAGCATGGCGCCGACGATCGGGGGGATCGCTAGCCACTTTGGAATGGACTTCATCTGGGGTACCTCTCTCGTCCCCCTAGAAGCACGTTCCGTGCCAAGCGTGTTTCTACAACATATGGGTTGTTGGTCGTGCAAGCAGCGGATGAACACGCCGCGCGATCGCACACTTCGTCGTCATTGAGTACGACAACTCGGCGAACATAGTGGATACCCTAATGACGTGGTCGACCCTGCAATGGAGCACGTTCAGCATCGCGTCAACAACCTGTTGGGGACGATCGAGATTCAGGCAGAAGTGGCTCGCACGCTGGGCACGGTGGCCGCCTACGAAGTGGCGATGGAGCACATCGTTCGATCTGCGCGACGCACGCGCGAGACGCTGCTGGCGGCCAACAAGAATGGCAAGCAGCAAGATTCTGGCTCCTAGGTGTCCGCCCGTTCTTCTGGTGTGTCCGTGCCGTCGGGTGTGTCTTCCGGCTCTTCGGGCGACGGCGCGTCCGGGACCATGGGCTCGAGCTTTTGCGATAGCTGTGGTTCTTCGCAGGGGAAGCCGAGAATCGCGTCCGCGTTTGCCAAGAACGCCTGCGTGACTCGCTGGCGCGATGGGTGGCGAATCAACAGGACCACCTTTGTGCTCTTGGACAGCTCCTTGATTCGCAGGCACCAGTCAAACCGCCGGTCCTCGCCTGGCGGTATGTCGATTACGACGATCTGGTTTCGGTGAGCCGATGGATTCGGGATTTCGCCTCGGCCGTGCCGCCGCAGATCGAGTCCGACGCGGCGGCAGCTGCGGCGCAGGATGCGATAGCTGTCGCTCTGTACGATAAAGGCGGACAGCACCCCGCGGATGGGCGCTGCCGGTATCGTTTCTAAGACGGCGTCGTCGAAGCGTACGGCCTGTGTCGTCGCGGCGGGCGCGGCGTCAGAGACGTCGTCGACACCTTCGAGTGGGCCGCCGTTCCATTTCTCGGCGGTGTCCGCGTCGATGCACAGCATGCCGTTGGATTCGGGGAACTCGCCGACTTTCATTGTGAAAGACAGCGTGACGAAGCTCTCACCGTCGAGCAGATTGTCGATGTCGCCGGCGGGCCCGAGGGTGCCTTGGTCCTGCATCCGCAGGTCGAAGTTTTCCAGTCGTTCGCGCAGCGCGTTGGAGAAGCCGGAATAGAGCACGTTGCCGAGCTCGCCGAAGGCTTCGATGTCTTCGCCTTCGAGATTGCCGCTCTTGCGGCGCTGCGCGATGACGTCGTCTGGCGTCATCATCAGCAGGCCGGCCATCGTGATGGCGTCTGGCATCTCGAACGCGGTCAGGCAGGATTTGCCTTCGTAGTCCTTGTCCATCGCGCCACGCGCGACGGCGAACTTACTCGAGATGGCATCGAGGATCGCTTGATCGTCTTGCAAGAGCAAGTCGCCGCGATGGACCTTGATGTCACGGCCGACGAGCGAGCTCAGAGTCTCGCCGATCGTCGCCACGGCAGTCGCAAGCAGGCTGCGAAGCTGCTTGTCGGTGCCTCGTTTTAGTGCGGTCGACACCATCGCGTGTGTCGGTGGGCCTCGCTATCCCTCGAAGTGAACGTCGATTTCGACGGCCGCCTCGTCGAACTGCATACGGACGCCGGAGTGCACGGAGTCTGGAGACGCCGACTGCTGGCTGATGTTGCCGTTTTCGACGACGTGAGGAACGGCGAGCTCCATCTGGTTGCCGCCTTCGACCCACGCGTTTTTGAAGCCGCCAGAGATCATGTTGACGATCTCCCCGAAAGCGTCGGCGACTTCGCCAAAGTCGGTCATCTCCTCCGGCTCCATCATCATCATCTTGGCAGCCATGATGCTTGCCATCTGCTTGCTCGTGCGGACGACGAAGGAGCCTGTTTGCGTTCCTGTGAAGCCAAGCAGGCCGGTGACCTCTCGTGTCGCCGGATCTTGCTCCCCGGAGGAAGGTGCTTGTGAGGCAGGCTCAATAGATGTTGGCGTCAAGAACACCATCGTCTCGAGAACCTCGGACGCGGCGTTCTTTAACGTTTCAACAAGATGGGGTGCAAGTGCGTTTTGGCCCACAGTGTGTCCTCGTCGTATTGGCGTTTACTCGGCCAGAAATGAGCGGTCGGCGCTACTTCAGCAGCGGACCGATGACTTCTTGGATCTTTTCTGGAGTGAACGGCTTTTTCAGATAGCCGTTGGCGCCGCGACTCATCGCTTCATTCACCACGTCTTCGCTGCCTTCCGTTGTGATCATCACAATGGGTGGAGGCGAGTCGACTTTGGCGGTGACCTCTTTGACGAAGTCGAGCCCGTTCATGTTGGGCATGTTCACATCGGAGAGGATGAGGTCGAATTTCGCCCCCTCAACAGCCTTCATTCCCTCGACGCCGTCTCCGGCCTCCTGGAATTCAGCGTTTTCAATTCCAGCTTGGCGGATGCCGCGCATGATGATCTTCCGCATGGTGGCGGAGTCGTCGACGATCAGTACGTTTTTCGTCATGTTCCTCGTGTTAGCAGACCTGGGTGGCCTGACTATCGGCAGGCGGGTCGCCTGCGAATGAGGAGAACTCTCGGGCTTTTGCCGGGCGCCAATGGCATGGCGTCGACGGCGCTGCTCTCGCCGCACGATAGGTTGTGCCGGACGTTTCTGGTCGTGAGGCCGGCCGTTTCGTCCGTAGCCTCGCCCCGCGGTTTTCGACCTTGGGGCGTCGTTTCAGCCTCGGATCGCCCGATTTGGTCCTAGGGCGAGAGGTCCCGGATCGCGCTAGTTGGCGTCGTTTTGGGTGCGGTCTAGCTGCGCCTTGAGTCGTGCCATCACGTTGCTGTGGATCTGGCAGACGCGTGACTCCGTCAGCTCCATGATCTCGCCGATCTCACGCATCGTCAGGCCCTCGTAGTAATACATGAGGATGATCAGCCGCTCTTTCTTGGTGAGAGAGCTCGTGATCATGTCCAGCGCATCGCGCTGCTGGATGGTGTCGACCGGGTTGCTCGACTTGCGGTCTGCGAGGATCTCGACCTTCTCGAGCTCCTTGTCGTCGTCGCCGTCGTCCCATTTCTCCGAGAGCGAGAAGATCGTCTTCGCGTTGGCTTCGGCTTCGTGAGCCTGCAGCTCTTCGATCGTGATGCCGAGCTCGTCGGCGACCTCGGCTTGGTTGGGCGTTCGGCCGAGCTGGCCTTCGAGCGTGCGCATCGCGCGTTCGAGGCGGTGTGCCTTGAGTCGGACGAGGCGCGGGACCCAATCCTGCGAGCGCAGCTCGTCGAGGATCGATCCGCGGATCCGAGTCGTGCAGTACGTTTTGAACTTGATGCCGCGCGACAGGTCAAACCCGTTGATTGCGTCCATCAAGCCAAACGTGCCGGCGGAGCTTAGGTCGTCGACATCAATCGACTTTGGCAGTGTCTGCAGCACCCGTTCGGCGATTGTGCGCACCAGCGGCATGTGGTGCTCGATCAGCGTGTTGCGCAGGTTTTCATCGCGCGTGCGCTTGTAGGTCTTCCAGATGATCTCAAGCTCAGCGTCGTTGAGCTGCGACGAAGCCGGCGTCGGGATTGTGGCGCCAGCTTTCGAGCGGGTCGTCGGAGCGGCGGCCGCACGGCGACTCTTTGGTGCGCTAGAGGAAGAGGTTGCACTCTTGCTCTTGGCGTTGCGGCGTGTCGAAGTGCGGACGGCGACCGAGGACTTGGCCATTTTGAAAACTCCAGCAATGCCGGTGAAGAGCCGGCTAGCAATCAGACGAAGAGGGACGGGGTAGCAAGTCGGGGCCGCTTGCTAGGGGAATCGATCGGGCAAGCCCAAGGATGGCAGCTCTGAATGAGCGAACTCTCTGAAGAGCGTGACAGTCCTTTAGGCGGGCACAGTCGATGATTCGGCTCCAAACACTCCGACGGTCGTCGGGTGCCAGGGTCCCTAATGCGCTCACAGTCAGGTGATGCGAGCGTTCGTCTCGGACAGAGATACCGGCGCTGGAGTAAGGCGGTGCGAGCCTTCCGACTTGCGGAAGGTGGGTTGCCCAAAGTTGGGTTGCCCGATTTGCGCTGCCTGCGTTGGGGTTGCCGTATCTGTCCTTGCCTCATTCGGGAGCCAGGCTGCCATAGCTGGGGAAACCAGCTGAAGGCCCTATGACTTTGCGTCGTCGACTTTCGTCGACTTTGCCATTTCGAGAAGCGTTACTTGGCGGGAGCCGAGTTCACCAAAGAGCGAGGCTCGCGCGAACGAGCCGGATAAGTCTCATCGGCCGACGGACTGCGAAAGTTGAGCGTCGTCTTGAGAGATTCTGAGCGCGCTGTAGCAAGACGCGTCAGCAGCGGGCTTTGCGTCGCTCAAAAAATGGGGAAAGACCTCGTCAAGTTGAGGTCAGGCGAGCTCTATGAGGGCTTCGCAGCGACGCTCACCGAGCTTCTCTCGCCCCTTGAGGAAGCCGAGTTCGATGACGGTCGCGCAGGCGGCCACGGCGCCGCCGGACTTTTCGACGAGTCGGCAGGCGGCTGCCATGGTCCCACCAGTTGCGAGCAGGTCGTCGATGATGAGCACGCGCTCGCCGGCCTGCACCGCGTCCTGGTGCATCTCTAGCGAATCGGAGCCGTATTCGAGCTCGTAGTCGATTCGGTGGGTCTTCCACGGCAGTTTGCCGGGCTTGCGGACGGGGACGAAGCCGACATCCAGCTGCATCGCGAGCGGCACGCCAAACAGGAAGCCGCGGGACTCGATGCCCACGATCCGGTCGACCTTGCCGACTTCGAGCGCCGCAAAGCGGTCGATGCAGTGGCGCATCGCCTCCGCCGACGCCAACAGCGGCGTGATGTCCTTGAACAGAATGCCCGGCTTTGGAAAGTCGGGAACGTCACGCAGGAACGAGGCCAGATCCATGTCGGGGATCGTGCCGTGCCGATGCCCGCCTGGCGAGTCCCAATCGGTCGTTGAACGGCTCAGCGGCGGGCGGCGGCGCCGGACTTGCTCCGCGCATTGCCGCGGACCACGACGGCCCCGGGCAGGTTGAGCAGGTCGGTGACGCTGCTTTCAGACTGGGCGCTTGCGGCAACCTTCTGGCGCTCCTGTTGGGATGATCGTGCGGCCGCCTTGGTCGCTTCGGCGGCGTGCTGCTGGCGTCCCTGCGGAGCGTTCTGGCTTTGGCTTCGGCCTCGTCGAGCCGCTGGGCGCCGCCCCTCGATCGAACGCTGCTCCTTTCGCTGCTTGGGTTTGCGTGCGATCGCCGAAGCCGTCTTCGGTTTCTTCTGCGGATTGGCGGCCTTGGCGCGTCGTCGCGTCTGCTGCGCGTCCCGACGGGCTTCGACTGCCTGCTGTAGCGGCAGCGCCTCGGTGTTCTTGCCCTTGGGGTGATGCAGCTCGCGCCGGGTTTTGCCCTTGCTGGTCGTGCCGCTGCCGCTGCCGTTTGCGGAATCGGTATGGGCTGCCTTGGCCCGGGCGCGCTGGGTCGAGCCGAGCAAGTGGCCGATCGTGTCGCGGCGCGTGTCGAGCCATGAGCCGAGCAAGCGGGCAACCGAGAAGACGGGCAGGACGCAGAGCGGTCCTACGATGGCGATTTGCACCCAGACTGGGCGTCCGATGGTGGCGATGGCAACGGCGATAGCTGGCGCGAACGCTAGGCTCGAACACAGTGCGATGGCGCTGTAGCCGGTGCCGGCGCCGCGCACTGCGCCAAACAGGAACCTGGGCGAGAACGAGCTCATGTCTCGCCGGACCTGGCGCAGCGCAAACGCAAGCGGAGCCAGGAGTGCTGCAGCGGCGAACAAGAGCAGGGTGGTCTGCAGCGGCACGCCGAGCAGAGTGAGGGCGATCGGCAGGCCAAAGAAGGCCAGTAGCGTGATGCAGGCGTCGCAGAGAAAGTCCCGCGCGTTCCGAATCAGCGTGTGGATTGGCGGGATGTCGGGCACATCGCTTTCGCCCGCACAGCTCGTCGTCAGGATCTCGTGGCCCATAGCCGCGACGATCGCCAGGATCGAAATGCCGGGCAGCGCGGCGATCGCCGCCAGCAGCAGCGGGGAGCCGCCGGCCGTCAAAAAGCCGCCGACGCCGACCACCAGCGGGAAAGCCAGCATGGTCGTCAGGACCAGCCACGGCATTTGCTGGTGCATCAGGTACTGCACCGAGTCGAGCAGGTGTTCGCCAACTCCAGGAGTCTCGGCCTCTTCTTGCTCGTTCTCGCGGCGCTTTACGCCGGCGGCGGTGCTACCCGACTGCTCAAGATGACGCTCGCGAGCTCGCGCCTCCTCAGGAAAGCAGGTGCGTTCGATGCGCTTTCGCCGCGCATCGTCGCGGATGCGCTTTGCACATCGCCTGGACTCCTCGTCATGACCAAGCTGCACGCTGACTTCGGCGAGCTCGCTCCAGATGTCGTCCGAGTCTATGCCCTGCTCAATCGCCCGGTGAAGCGTCGCATAACGCTGCTGTGGTGAGCCCCCGTAGGGCGTCGCATGACTTTCGAGATTCACTCGTAGCTCCTTGTCCCGTGGGCGCGGTCCGGTTCCGACGAAGCGTCAGGAGGTTTGCGCCAGGCGAAGCTTCGGTGCATTTCGCAACACGCTTGAGCGACCTGTCTCCGTTCGGGATCGGTTTGCTTGAGTCCTGGTGCGGAAGTTCCGATAGCAGCGAGCGGAGAAGTACGAATGCGATCCAAGGTCTCGATCTGCGTAGCAGCCTGGCTGTGTCTCTCGTTGGCTCTGCATGCGCAGTCAACTGTTCCCGCAACCATGCAGGGCGTCGAAGGAGGAGGGGGAACGAACATCCCCTTCGGCAGCAACCTCGCGTGCCGCTATCAGCTGGTCTACGACAAGGAAGAGCTGTCGTGGACGGGGCCGCGGTTCATTACCGGAATGCGGATTCGTCCCGATTTTGCGGGCGGCGGGGCGGTGCCGGCCAAGGGCTTTCTCGAGGTATCCATCTTGATGTCGACGACCTCGCGCAATTCGGCGACGAGTTCGGCGGTGTTTGCCGACAACTACGGCGTCGACGCGACCTGGGTTGTCCGCAACCGGGTCCTGCAGCTACCGGCGCAGCCGGCGACGACGGTTTCGCCGCGTCCTGCGACGATCGATTTTCCGTTTACGGACCCTTGGGTCTTTGGCTTGACGCCGGTGATCACCGGCGTGCCCGCGCCTGAAAACCTGCTGGTTGAGATCCAAATCCTGACCCAGCCGAGCGGCTCGTATCGCGTTGACAACTTGAGCAGCTGCACCGCTGCCTATGCCGATTTCGGCAATGTCGGGCCGGCCTGTTCGGTGCCGACGCTGCCGCCGATCGAGCTAACGGGTGGTCCGTCGATGCAGGCCGGCAGCACCTACACGTGGGAAATCGACAACGCTCTGCCGTCGATGCCCTTTTTCCTGTCGCTCAACATCGACAACCAGGGCGGCATGCTCGGCAATCCGGCGTTTGCCGTGCCATATCCGATGTTCGACCTGCAGAATCCGTTGCTGCCGTCGGCCTTGCTGGCCCCCTTCGGGCGATCGGCGCCGGACTGTTGGTTCAACATCGATCCTGGCGCCCAGCTCGGTGGCGTCTGCGACAGCAGCGGCCACGGGGTCATTACGGCGGCCCTGCCGGCAGGCCGCGAATACGTGGGGACGACGTTTTACGCCCAGGCCGTGGTGCTGGCGCCGACGTCCAACCCGCTCTTTTTGATCACTTCTCGAGGCCGGGAGACCACCGTTTGCGGTCCGCTTGGGGTGTCGCGGGTCTACCAGTTCTACAATACCAACCAGATCCCGGTGCCGCCGCCGCCTGCTTCGGGCGCGCGATCGCTGGGAGTCGGCATGGTGCTCGAGTTTTACTGAGCGCCGATGGCGGCCGCTGCCGGGTCGCCGCGGGGCCGCTGCCGCTCCTTGCCGGTCCGAATGGGGCGCGCCAGCTCGCCGATTGTCCGCAACCGATTGGTATTGCTGGCATCGGTCCAGTCGGCGTCTTGTGCTGGGGGCCGTGGGGGCCGAAACTGCTCGCCTCCATGAAGGTCCTTTTGTGTCGCCCTCGAGGCTTCTGCGCCGGTGTCGATCGCGCCATCGAGACGGTCGAGCGCGCGCTCGAGAAATTTGGCCGCCCCGTCTACGTGCGTCATGAGATCGTGCACAACCAAGTTGTTGTGCAGGACCTCGAAGAGAAGGGCGCGATCTTCGTCGAGGATCTGTCCACGGTGCCGACCGGCAGCCATGTGATCTTCAGCGCCCACGGGGTTGCGCCCGAGGTCTTTGATCAGGCTTCGCACTTTCAGCTGCACGCGATCGATGCGACCTGCCCGCTGGTGACCAAGGTGCACGTCGAGGCGCGGCGCTTTGCCGCGCGCGACTTCACGATTCTCTTGATCGGACATGCGGACCATGTCGAGGTGGAGGGCGTCGTTGGCGAGGCTCCCGATCGAACGATCGTGGTGGCCTCTGCCGAAGAGGCTGAGCGCGTCGAGGTGCCGGATCCGACAAAGATCGGTGTCCTGACGCAGACGACGCTGAGTGTCGATGAAGCGATGCAGGTCATGGGCGTGCTCAAGCGTCGCTTCCCGGAGCTGACGACACCGCGCAAGGAAGACATTTGCTACGCGACCACCAACCGTCAGATGGCCGTCAAGCAGCTGCAGGGGCAGGTGGATCTGTGGCTCGTCATCGGCGACCCGATGAGCAGCAACAGCAACCGTCTACGCGAACTCGGCGCGGACTCGGGGGTGCCGTCGCATCTCGTGCTCGGTCCTAGCGAGCTCAAGAACGAATGGTTCGAGGGGGTTGCTTCGGTGGGCGTGACGTCTGGCGCCAGCACGCCCGAGAGCAGCGTGACGGCGGTCGTGGACCACCTGCGCGGCCTTGGCGCGACGTCCGTTGAGGAGGTCGACGGCATTCCGGAGACGATCACGTTTAGCCTGCCGATGCAGCTCAGGAACTGAGCCGTGCGGGTCGCGCTCTGCCAGATCGATCCGACCGTCGGCGACCTCGACGGCAACCGCGCCCGCATTGTCGAAGCTGCACAGAGTGCTGCGCGGCAGCGCGCGGATTTGGCGGTGTTCTCCGAGCTGTGTCTGTGTGGCTATCCGCCAGAGGATCTGCTGCTGCGGCAGTCGTTCCTCAACGCTCACGATGATGCGTTGCAGCAGCTGGCGGTCGAACTGCCGCCCGATATCGATGTGCTCGTCGGCGTCATCGAGCGCAACCGCGACCACAACGAGACGGGTGGGCGTGAGCTGCACAATGCCGTAGCGCGACTGCGCGATGGCAAGGTCGAGATCGTGGCGCGCAAGACGCTGCTGCCGACCTATGACGTGTTTGATGAAGCGCGATACTTCGAACCATGGGCGACGCCGGAAGACAACGTCTTTGACGTCTGCGGCGTGCGCGTTGGCGCGATCATCTGCGAGGACAGCTGGAACGACGAGTCCTTCTTTGGTCGTCGCATCTACGCGGTCGATCCAGTCGCCCGCGTCGTCGAAGCTGGCGCGCAGCTGGTCGTCAACCTGAGTGCGAGCCCGTGGGCTCGCGGCCGCCAGGAGTTTCGCACGCGGATGGTGATGGCCGCGGCGCGGCGTCACGGTGTGCCGATGGTCTACGTCAATCAGGTCGGTGGCAACGTAGAGCTTCAGTTTGACGGTGGTTCGGTCGCCTGCAAACCAAATGGGATCGCGGCGCAGCCCGTGTCTTGGCGCGAAACCGTTGCCGTTGTGGAGACCGAGGACTTGTGGGCGGAGACGCTGGTCGAGCCGCAGCTTGTCGCCATGCAGCACGGTGCGTGCGTTCAGGGCATCCGCGCCTATGTGCGCAAGTTTGGCTTCGAGCAGGTTGTCATCGGTCTCTCGGGCGGCATCGACTCGGCGCTCGTTGCGGCGCTCGCCGTCGATGCTCTCGGTGCCGAAAACGTGACCGGCATCGGCATGCCGTCTCACTATTCCAGCGTGCACAGCGTCGAAGACGCGCGGGCTCTCGCGCACAACCTCGGCATTGCCTTCCACCTGCTGCCCATCGTGCCCCTGCAGAGCGCGTTTGCAGAGGTGCTGCTGCCGGTGTTTGCCGGGACCGACCCCGGGGTCGCCGAAGAGAACGTCCAGTCTCGCGCGCGCGGCGTGATGTTGATGGCCTTTGCGAACAAGTTTGGCCATCTGCTGCTCACGACGGGCAACAAGAGCGAGTGCGCGGTTGGCTACTGCACGATCTACGGCGACACCAATGGTGCGATCGCGCCCATTGCGGATCTGTGGAAGACCGAGGTTTGGGCGATGGCTCGCTGGCTCAACCGCGACGGGGTGCGGATTCCGGTGCGCTCGATCGACAAGCCGCCAAGCGCGGAGCTGCGTCCCGACCAGCTGGATTCGGACAGCTTGCCTGACTACGCGATGCTCGATCCGGTGCTCAAGCTGCTGGTCGAAGACGAGCTCGGCGTGCGCGAGACAGCCGAGCGAGCCGGAATGGAGCAGGGCCAGGTCGCGCGACTGTTCCGCATGCTTCAAAACAGCGAGTGGAAGCGGTTCCAATACCCGCCGACGATCCGTCTGTCTGATCGCTGCTGGGGCGGGCGCCGCATGCCGGTTAGCCACCGCTACCGCGAGTAGTGCACGCAGCACGCTTGGCGGCGGCGGCGGTCGCAGCCGGTCGCTACTTCTTCTTCTTGCCGCCGAAGAGCCCGTTGAGCCCGTTTTGAAGGCCTTCCTTGAGGCCCTTCTCCAAGAGGTTCTTGCCTTCCTGCTGCAGCAGCTTGGTCGCGATGTTCTCTAGCCTTGGCAGGCCGAGTGCCGGGCTGTCGACCGTGCCGTTGAGCCGAGCTGCCGGCAAGCTGCCGCCGAGAGCCTTCAGCACGCGCTCGCCGTCCTTGTGGCCCTTGAGCAGGGACGAGAGATCCACGGCGTAGTCGACCTTGCCGTCGAAGCCGATGTTGCCCGATAGGCCGATCTTCTGGCCGGCGGCCATCCACTCGGTAGCCTTTGCTTCGACGACGCCCTTCGCGAATGCAAACGGCGCGCGGAACGAGTCGATCTTGAGCCGTCCGTTCGTCGCGACCGGAACCGTGCCGTTGCTGAGCGGGCCGAGCGGCGCGAGCAGTCCCTGCAGTTCGGTTGACGGGGCGAACGCCGTGTCGAGCAATCCGAGGGCGCCGCTGCCGCTCCAGCTGTTGAGCCAGTTGGCCCAGGTCTGGCCTTCCAGCTTCATCGCTGGGCCATCAAACGACAGGTCGAGGTCGACCTTGCCAACGACCTTGGCCACCTCGGCGTCAAGCCCGGCGAACAGCGGCATCGCGTAGCGCAGAGCCTTGGTCGCTCCGCCGGTCAGATCGCCGCCGTTCCATTTGAGGCTGGCTGTTGTCGGCATCCGGTCAAACTCGTCCAGGCCAACGTTCGCCTGCAGCAGCAGCGGGGCGCCGTCGAGCATCGACGTCGGTGATGTTTTCACGGCAAGCTTGCCGTCCGCCATCGTTGCGTCGAGTGCGAGTTGCCGCAGCGAGAAGCCGCCAACGTCGAGCGCCGCGATCTGCAGGCTTGCGGTTGTGCCCACGGCCTTTGCCCAGCCAGCCGCGTCCGCCGGCAGGTCGGTGGTCGGCACCTGCAGTTCACCCGTGAGCTTGGACCCCGAGTTCTTCAGCATGGCGGGCATCGGGCCGCCAAACTCGGCGAGCTTGGCGAGGTCGAGTTCGTAGCCGAGTGCCACGGCGCCGGCTGCGGCGGACTTGCCGCGGATCTGCAGCCATTCGAGGTCGACCGCGAATTTGCTGGCGTCGACCTGCTTGCCGACATCGCCGAGGCCGAGCACGGGCGCGACGGTCCAGCGCTCCGAGCGGACGTCCATGCCTTTGAGTAGCGGTCCTGCGATGCGCGGGCCGAGAACCGTCAGCGTGCCGCCAAGCTCGATGCTGTCGCTGCCGCGCGCCATGACGTGGATGTCGCCATCGACTTTGCCCGTCAGCGCGGTGATCTTGTTGGGCATAAAGGCGTCGACCAGCGGTCGCCACGTCGACAGATCGAGGCCGTGGGTCACGAGGTTGGCTTCGGCCTCCTGCGTGTTCGGGTCTACTTTGGCATCGAGGTCGAGGTCGCCTGCCAGCAGTTTGGCGACGACGTCGATCAACACGTCGGCCGAGTCTGCGGTCGAGTGGGCGCGCACGTTGAGGCCGGTCATGTCTTCGACCAGCTTGCCGTCGCGGCGAACGTGCACGGCGCAGTCTTGTAGCACCACGTCAAATGCGATGCTGCGCGGCTCGGACTGTGGCTCCGTTTCTGGCGTCTCGGCGCCTTCTTCCCCTTGCTTCTCCTCGTTGGCGCCCTCGGAGTTCTTCTGCTTGGCGAGTGCCTGAAGGTTGGTGCTGCCGTCTGCGTTTTGCTCGACGAAGATCTCCATGCCGACAATCTTCGCCGTCGCGGATGGAGTGGCGCCGAGCAAGGTGCTCAGCGAAACGTCCGCGATCATGCTCTTCATCTGCACGGCCGGCCGCTCGGTTGGAAAGCCGTCAGGATTGTCGATCCGGATGTCCGCAGCGGACACGCCCTGCGTCCAGGACCAAGACAGTGAGCCGATGTGCAGGTCGCCGTTGAGGCTGCCTTTGGCGGTGCTTTCGATCTTGCTTCGGACAAATCCAAGGGACAGTGCGTAGGGCGCGAGAGCGACCAAGAGCACGAGCACACCAACGGCTATGAGAAGTATGCGAAGCCACCGGCGCCGCTTCTTCGGTGCCACGGGCTTTTCGGAGACGGGGCGATCAGAGTTCGAGCTGGTTTCCATGCGAGAGCCCCATCATGCCGAAAAAAGACATGGAGTGACGCACCAGCAGAAGAAGCACAACCTGACGATGCTTGATCGCATCGATTTGGCTCTCGCCAGCCGGCTTGTCGGGGAGCCTGTCGACGCCGATTTGATCGGCGCCGCGCAGCGCGCTATCGACGGGATCCGGCGCCCGGCGCCTACGGACGCACAGTTCCTCGTGTCGCTGCTGCAGCTACGGGGTTTCGTGCTCGACGAGGGCGAGGCCACCGCGGTGCTGCTGGGCCGCAAGAGCGAGCTGTCGCCGCTGTCGCAGGAATATCGGCTGCTGCGTGGGTTGCAGCGCTGCCTGCGCATGGTGCGCGAGCGCAGTTCGCAGAGTGCGCCCCCAGACGGCTGGTTCTTGGTGGAGCTGTTCCGGACCATGACGGCCGAGCTGCCGCGGTTCCGCAACAACGACCTGCGCCGCGGCCAGCCGTGGGATGCACTGCTCTACATCAACTACCCGGCCGCGGAGCAGCTGCGCTTCCTGATTGACTCCTTCGACGCGAAGCGGTGCTACCGTGATGCGCCGATCGTCTTTCATGGCATGCACCCGGTGCGGCAGGGCTTCCGGCTGATGTGGCGCTTTGCGCGGCTGGCGCCATTCCCGGACTTCAACGTATTGATTGCCTGGCTCGGCATGAACGCATGGCTGCAGTCCAAAGGATTCCCGCTGCTGCGGCCGGAAACCGGCGACCAACAGTTTTTGGCGAAGCTGCTCAGCGGCCCGCCGCCGTCACGCATCGTGCAGTTTGAGGCGCGGCTGCTGTCTGCGTTTGAAGCGGCTCGCTGATGCTTGGCCTGGCGGCTTCGTGTCGTGCATCTTGTAGGCGGGGCATGATCCAGATCCGACGCAGGGCACCTATAGGCTTGCGCGACGCAGTGACGTCACGATCGCAAGCGGCAATTCAGCGCGGCCGTCGAGCACGAGACGCTCGAAATTGATGTCGGTCAGCGTGCCGGTTGTGGTTGACCCCGCGGTCACTTCGACGGGGTGCCCGAGAAGGCCGAGGCGCTCGCGGAAGATCGTCTCGTGCCCGGTCAGCTCTTCGGCCGCAGCGGCATGAAGCATGCTGTCGACGCTCTCCGCAAGGTCAGCAAGCAGCTGGTGGCGGTCATGCAGCTTGCCGGTCAAGGCGCGCAGCGACGTTGCCGGATTGCGCAGGCCGGCCGGGAAGTGCGTGCCGTTGACGTTGATGCCGACGCCTATGCGGTAGGTGTGCGGTCGGCGGCTGTCGCGATCGATCAGCACGCCCGAGAGCTTGTCGCTGCCAACATAGATGTCATTGGGCCACTTGATGCGAAGGCGTGTCTCGGCGAGCGGTTCGCATGCTTCGAGGACGGCGACCGGCAGTGCCGCAGGCAGGGCCATGGGCCGGGGAAACTCCTCTGTGATGCGAAATGTGACGGCTACATCGAGTCCGGTCTCATCGTGCCATACACGCTGCTGTCGGCCGCGTCCGCTGGTCTGGTGGTCGGCCCAAAAGACTGCGTCTGGCAGCGGCGCCGTGGATCCACTGCCTTCATTGGCAATGTCTTGTGTCGATTCGCATGCGGCAACGTGCCGCAGGCTTTGGAACCGAGTTCGGCGCTTTAGCACTGCTTCCAGATTCTCGTCGGAGTCCATGTTTGAGCGGGGCATCGGGTCGCAGGAACTCCCCTCATCATGGCCGACTCAAGTTCTCGGTCCAGTCGTCCGATGAGTGTCGCAGCGCTGGACGGTCTCGTCCGCGCTGGCAAAGGAATGGTCAGGATTGGCGAGAATCTGGCGACTGGTTTCCTCGGTTCTGTAGAGGGCTGGGGAAGCGTTGTGCCCAAAGTGCAGCATGCGTGGCGGATCCCTCTCGAACAGAGTTGGGGCAAGACCCGTGATGGTGCGCCGCGCCCTGATCACGCCCACGCCCCCGGCCTCGATCTGATCGAGGTCCGCTCGTTTACCGAGTCGATGGGGCGCGTCGAGGAGTTCTTGATCGATGTCGCCTCGCGCTTGCGAGACGGCGGCACGCTCGTTCTGGACTGCGACAACTTGCAGTCCGCGCGCATGCTGCGAATGGTGGTCGAAGGCCGCGGTGGCGCATTCGATCCTGCCGGTTGCCTGAAGGACCCGTCGCAGCCCCTGCTGCTGCGGCGTCTACTTGGTGCGGCCGCCAGTGCCGGGCTTTGGGTCCGCGACGTGCTTTCTGTGCCGACCGGCGCGGAGGAGTTTGCCCCCAAGCTATCGGCCAAGCTCTGCGACGTCGGGCTGCTGCCGTTTGAGTGGTTTGGTGGCACGCCGCCAGCTCGCTATTGGCTTGTTTGTGAACGTCGGGCGACGTTGGCAGGCTCTGTTCTGCTGGCGGGTGGCGATGATTCCCTGCGGGCAGCCAGCCGGGCGGCTCTCAATGCGTTCCTTCCCGGTGATTGGGAAATCGTATGGGAGTCAGACGCGGCCGCGAACGGCAGCGAATGCAAGGAATGGAATCGCGCCATCGCTGCGGCCCGCGGCGATGTCATCTGGTTCTTGCGCGCCGGTACGCTGCCGAGCGCTGCAGACTTCGAGGCGATGACGGCATGCGCTACGGCTGGGCCCGTGCTTGCGAGCCGCGACGGCGAACCGGTGGTCGCCGGCGATGTCGCGGGCCTGATGCTGCCGCGTCTCGATGCGCTGCGTGTCGGCCCGATTCTCGAGCACTTTGACAATACGTGTGTCGCTCTCGAGGAATACCGCATGCGTATCGACGCGAAGCTGTCGCGTCCGTTCCTTGCCAATACCGAACTCACGGCACCGGCCGCCGCCGTGGAGCATCCCGAGAAGCTCGCCGGCGAGACGGCTTCGCTGCTTCGCAGTTGGTCAATGCTCGATGGCGATTCACAGACTGAGACCCCCGCATCAGCGCCCGGCGCGATCGACCCGCATCCCCCTTTCGCTGATGGTTCTGCGGCCGTGCGCCGCCGGCCGCCAGTTCCCTGGGTTGGTCGCGCCCCGCGCATTTCCCTATGCATGATCGCGCGCGATGAGCAGCGTTTTCTTGGGCGGTGTCTGGAAGCAGCGCGCGGTTGCTACGACGAGTTGATCCTTGTCGATACCGGTTCGACGGACGACACGGTAGCCATCGCCGAGGGGTATGGCGCCAGCGTCTTGCACCGTGCCTGGGACGATGATTTCTCGGCGCCGCGCAACGCTGGGCTTGCGGCCGCTACGGGCGATTGGGTGCTCGTGCTCGATGCCGACGAGATGCTCGAAGAAGGTGCGGCGGACGCGATACGAGAGCTCGTCGAGAACCCCGATGCGCTCGGCTACCACCTTCGCTTTACCAACAACTACGGCGAAGGCAAGACGATGGGCGTGATGATGGTGCGCCTGTTCCGCAACTTGCCGGGCATTGCATACGCCAACGTCATCCATGAGCAGGTGACGCCGAGCCTGCAGCGCCTAGGTGAGCCGCAGGGTCTCGCTCTGTTGCGAAGCGAGATTGAAGTCGAGCACTACGGCTATAGCGATGCTGTGATGCGCGACCGCAGCAAGAACGAACGCAACGAGCGTCTGTTCTTGAAGCAGATCGCCCAGACTCCGGACGACATCTATGCGAGCTACAAGTACGGCGACTTTTTGCGGCGTGTGCCGGGGCGCGGCG
Source organism: Planctomycetota bacterium (assembly GCA_045105235.1). GTDB lineage: Bacteria > Planctomycetota > UBA1135 > UBA1135 > UBA2386. The sequence goes on from JBGCDH010000025.1 coordinate 72,420, forward strand.
AAGATGCGCGCCGCGAATTGGATCGCTGCTTCGATCTGATTCTGGCGGCTGCACCGACTCTGCCCCGAGGTTTGCCCTACGCGGGTGAAGTGGGCGCACTGTGCGCGCTCGAAGCCGAGCGAGCGGGTGATCACGAGCGTTCACGCGAGGTGGTCGACATGGCGCTACGGCGTTTCGTCCCGACACCAAACCTGCACTACATCGCGGCGAGCCTTGCGGTTGCGGATGGCGAAGCGGAATACGCGATCCAGCACTACCAGCGCTGCCTCAGCTACCGCGACTGCGTTTTGGTGGTGCCGATTCAAGAAGGCATTACCAGCTACGTGTCGCTCGCCGGGATCGCGCAGGCGTGGCTGCTGCGTGGCGACCGCGATCGCGCTCGTCGTTTGCTGGAGCAGGCGATCCGTATTGAACCGAGCTACGAGGTCGCGCAGATGGCGCTGTCTCGCCTTTGGCTCGAGGCCGGCGATGTGCAGCAGTCGCTTTCTGTGATGACCGACTTTCTCGGCAGGCACCCCAACGCACCGGGGGCTTGCCAGCAAACCATGCTCATCCTGCACCGCATCGGCCAGAACGATGCGGCGCGAGCGATGGGCGAGCACGCGCGGAAGCTGCTCGAAGCACGTTGCCTCGATCGCGAAGCGGAAACCGTGACCCAACTTTTGGCCAAGATCTGACGGCCGACGAACCCCCGGATTGGAGAAGACGATGACGACGACCCATAGTCAAAGCGCGGCGAGCTCGCCGGCGATCCCCCAGCAAGCACAAGAGCAGAATCCGCAGGCAGCGCTGCTGTCTGCGCAAGGTCAGGGCTTCAAGCCTATCCCGACGCGGATTCGAGACGTGCGGGATGCGCAGGCTCCGCCGCTCGTGGTGGAGCCGGCTAGCGACCAAGAAAAGGCCGCCGTTCGAGAGAGCCTCGGAGAGCTGTCCCTAAAGCTGGCGGAGATCCACCGCACGGCGGCGGAAGCCTATCTGTCGCAAAGCGCCTACGAGGACGCGTTGCCGCACCTTGAGGCCGCGGCCAAGTTCTCGCCGAGCGAACTGGAATACCACATGCAGCTGGGTTTCGTGCAGTACATCACGGGTGACGATGCGAACGCCATCAAGGCGTTCAATCACGTGATCGGTGTCGATGAACAAAACGATGAAGCCTGGTTCAACCTGGGCATGGTCGTCTTCGGTCAAGAGCAGTTCACCGAAGCGGAATACTGTTTCCGTAGAGCCTGTGAGATCGAGGCGAGCGATGCGCAAACATGGAACAACCGCGGCGTTTGCCTGTGGAAGCTTGGCAAGGTCGATGAGGCGCGTTCATGTTTCCAGAGCGCGCTGCAGATGGACCCGGCCGACGAGGACGCTCAGTACAACCTCGAAAACATGAAGTAGTCCGGGCGCTGGAATGGCCGGCTGCTCAAGAGACAGTCGGTGCGACGACAGCCTCGGGGGATAGACGGTTCTCGGCCCGCCGATGCGGGCCGGTCAGATCCGCGGAATAGCACGTATGGCGCCGGGCTTTGGTCCGCAGCCCTACGTGTCTGCGCGAGTTTGGGCGCAGACGGCGAGTCTGTGCCATGAAGCCAACGTGCGTCCGTGTCGTCTCTGCCCTTTGCCTTGCGTCGGCCGGCGCTTTTGTTGCTTTGACGTCCGTGCCAGACACGAGCACAAGGTCAAACGACGACGGAGCTTTGTTGGCCTTTGTCGATGGCAGGTCGGTTGTCGGGCTCGGCCTCGGTCCTTGTCCGCAGCGCTGCGGCGGGTTTCCGCCCGTCTAGACTTCGCGCTGCACGCGGTTGCCGACTGCGGCAGGCTTGCGGTCGTAGCCGCGCAGGACCTTTTTGCCGCGGCGCGATTGTGACAGCTCTTCGCGGATGCCATCTAGCCCGGACTGCATGCCGTGCTGCAGGACGGCGTAGGCTGCATGGGCCAGCTTGCGTAGCGAAGCCTCTGCGTTGGTATCGGAACGCCCGGGGCCGGCGGCTCGGACGTGCAGGTCGGCCTGCTCAAGCAGCTGGTGCACGGCCTGTAGATCACCGCGACAGAGTGCTTCGTAGGCTTGGCTCCAGCACGCATTGAGCTCCTGCAGAGCAAACGCGATTTCCGAATCGCTGGCCGTATCAGGCGGCAACGACGCCATCCCAAGCCTCTTTCAGAGTGCGCATGACCTGCAGCGTCGCGTCGACGCCGTTGCTGCTGCGTTTGATGTTGGCCTGACTGAGCTGGTCGAGCGAGAACTCGTAGAGGCGATCGAGATCCCGAGAGATTTCGCCGCCCGCGGCGTGGTCGAGGCTGGCGCGCAGCTCACCGATGATGCCCATTGCCTTGCCGAGGGCATTGCCGACTTCCTGCGAGCGCGCGGTCGCGCTTTGCTCGAGTCCGGCGCGCGCCTGGTCGAGATTCTTGATCGCGCCTTCGTAGAGCAGCTTGATGATCTTCTCGGGGGATGCGGTCAAGACGGCGTTGCGCTGATAGGTTGCGGCTGCTTGTGCGTAGCTCATGGTTCGTTCCTTTGCGTGTCGGGTGGTGGATGAGAGGTCTTGGCGCTTAGCCGGAGAAGGCCGCGCCGATGTTGTTGACCGAGCTGCCTTGGCCCTGCAGGCGTGCCAAGAGTGTTTCGAGGTTCGCGTAGCGCGTGGTCAGCTGCGTTTCGTAGAGCTCGAGGCGTCGCTCGGCATCTTCGATGCGGTCGGAGGTCTGGCGAATACGGCGGTCGAAACCTTCGTTCCGCGTCTTTAGCAGTCCGTCAACCGAGTCGGTGTAGAGGTCGAGCCGCGATTCGAGCTGGCCAGCGATGCCGAACTCGGCTTCGGTGAAGAGCGCAGTTACAGCTTGTTCATCATCCGCGAGCGCTTCTTCGAATGTGCCGCGGTTGAACTCGAGCCGGCCCTTGGTGTCGGATGTGATGCCGATCTGGGACAAGAGCTGGTAGTTCTCGTTGCCGGTATTGGCGATGGATCCACCGACGATGCTGCGGATCCCCGAGCGGATCGAGCGCAGTGTCGTGTCGCCGAACAGCGGGCTCGACGCTTGGCCCTCTTCGTCGATTTGGTTTTGCGCCTCGAAGAAGTCGACGAGCTCGTTGTATGCGGTGATCAGCTCATTGATGTTGTCGGCGGTTTCCGTCGCGTCGGGCGAAACGGTCACCGTCACTTCTTCGCCGGCATCGGCGTTCTTGAGGTCGAGCGTGATGCCGTCGAAGATGTCGCTGACAGTGTTCGTCGACCGGTACACCGTGACGTCATTGACTTCCAGAATCGCGTCGGAGGCGTCCGTCTGGTTGGTGTTGAGGTTGTCGACCAGGGTTTGGAAGCCAGCGCCGCCGTCATCGACTGTTAGTTCGAAGCTGTTTTCGGAGCCGGCGCCCTCGCTGCGCAGGACGAGCTGATAGCGCTCGCTTGGGTTTGGATTGGCCGCTCCGGTGTCGATGACCTCGGCGCGCACGCCGGTTTCGCTTTGATCATCCTCTGCGTTGATTTGTTCGGCGATGGACTCCAGGCTCGCGTCCGCGGTGATTAGGTAGTTGTTGCCGCCGACATCGAGCTGCATCGAGACGCTGCCCGTTTCGCCGGGGATGATTCCGCCGGCCGTCTCGCCGCCGGCGCGGTTGACCTGTCCCGATGCGAGCTGCTGAACGGTGACGGAATAGGAGCCCGGCGTAGCGCTGGCGCTGGCGCTGGCGGTCAGGATGTCTTCGTTGCTCGACGACGTGGCCATTTGCAGGAAGCCGCTGCTCGTCTTGAGCTTGCCGGCCGCCGTGTTGACCTTGTCGAGCAGGCCGTCGAGATTGCCGAACAGGGACTTCTGCCGCTGCAGGTCGCTCTTCTTGACCTCGAGCTGCTGGATCGGACGTTGCTCAACGGAAAGCAGCGCCGAGATGATTGCCTGCGTATCCAACCCGGATGCGAGACCACCAAAGCTGATTCCTGCGGATGACATGGTTGTAGTTCGGCGCCGCGCACCTCGTGCAGCGCTCCTCTCCGTTACCGAAGTATCGGAACCGGGTCCCAACCACTTGACCCTTCCGTTTGCCAACTATCGGTGGCGCCGAGGTTTCCTTTACGGGTTGTCCCGCAATGAGAGGTGAACCGTGCGATGACGACTCGGTGGGGCCGCGGCCGCGGGCCAGCTCGTGGCGCTGCCCCTTAGAAGCGTCGGTCGACGAGCGTGCCCGTGAATTCGCGCAGCTTTTCGACGAGCGAATCGGCGTCGCCTTCTGGCACTTCGCGGATCAGCTCGCCCGTATCGCGGTCCCGGATCTGAAACGTGATCTGCTCGTCCTGCGTGTCCACCTGGATGTCCAGCTCCGTCTTTCCGGGTAGCTTCAGGAACTTCGCAATCGAGTCGTAGGCCTTCTGCCGGCGCTCTTCGGTGCTGGGGTCGGGGTCGGCCCCGCCTTCCTTGTCGGTTCGGCTGGCGGCAAGTGCTCCGCCGTATTCGGGCGCAACGGGTTGCGAAGCGGCGTCGAGTGGTGCGGTCGGGTCTGGCTGTCCCGCGCCCTTGGTGGACGATTTTCCCTGCGCCGGCTGTGCGCGAGCGGCCCGTTGCTGGGGCTCTTGGTTGCGATCTGGAAGGGATGTTCGGTCGATGTCCATGCGTGGCTCCTAGGCTTTCGTTGGCTGCCGGAGCGCGAACGGCGAGAATTCGCCGGCTCGCGCTTCGGTGCCTGACACCAGCGGCTACGTCACTGACGGCTGTTAGCCGAGCAGTCGTAGCGCGCTTTGTGGCAGGGCATTGGCCTGCGAAAGCACCGAAATACTTGCCTGCTGGAGAATCGAGTTCCGCGTCAGCTGGGCCGTCTCAAAGGCGACGTCGACGTCACGGATTCGGGATTCGGCTGTGCTCAAGTTCTCGCTCGTAATGGCGAGGTTGTTGATGGTGCTGCCGAGTCGGTTCTGCACCGCGCCGAGAGAGCCGCGCAGCGAGCTGATCGAGTTGATCGCCGTGTCGATACTGGTGATCGCAGTGGTCGTGGAGCCCGCCGATCCAATGTCGAGCGACTCCAGCGACAGCGTCGTGCTGAGCGACGGGCTGAGCGAAACCGAGATGGTGTCGATGTCCGCGGTCGTGCCGAAGCCAACCTGGAACGTCACTGTGCTGGACGAACCGTCCAGCAGCTTGATGCCGGAGAACTCGGTGGAGCGACCGATTCGGTTGACTTCGTCGACGAGGCTGCCGAACTCTTCGTTGAGCGTCGACTTGTCCTGGTCGCTTACCGAGCCGTTGCTCGCCTGAATGGACAGCTCGCGCAGCCGTGTCAGGATGGAGCTGACCTCGTTGAGCGCGCCCTCGGCGGTTTGCACGAGAGAGATGCCGTCATTCGCGTTTCGCTTCGCTTGGTCAAGCGAGCGAATCTGCGAGCGCAGGCGCTCGGAAATCGCGAGTCCCGCGGCGTCGTCCGACGCCGACGAAATGCGAAGGCCGGTGGACAGCTTGCGGAAGTTGCCAGAAAGCCTCTGTGAGACCCCCGAAAGATTGCGTTGGGCGTTGATCGACGCCGTGTTCGTGTTGACTCGAAGTCCCATGTCTCCCCTGTTGCGTAGCTCTGTGGTGTGTGTGGATGCCTGGACGCATCCGTCTGAAGCGCCTGGGACGCTTCAGTGGTGAGGATCGACACAGAGCCGGGTTAGACCTGAAGCACAATCGTCGGATTATTGGTCGACCTGTGCGTATCCACTACGTGTTGCCAATGACAACGAGTCGTGGTTGTCACTCGGGAATTAGCCCAAGAGTCGCAGTGCAGCCTGTGGAGCGGAGTTGGATTGCGCGAGAACGCCGACCGCCGCCTGCTGGAGAATCTGCAGCTTGGTCAAGTTTGCCGATTCGTAGGCGATGTCGACGTCGCGGATGCGGGACTCCGCGGCCGTCAGGTTTTCCGCCTGGTTGCCGAGCGTGTTGATCGTGGACTGCAGTCGGTTCTGGGTCGAGCCGAGTCGGCCGCGCAGCCCGGAGACGGAGTCGATGGCACCGTCGATGGCGTCGATCGCGGCCGATGGGTCGCCCGTTGTGCCGATGTCGAGTGTCGCAATCCCGAGGTCCGCGGTGCGGGCCGAGCTGAGGTTGACGGACAGCGTGTCGACGCCGGCGGTGGTGCCGATGCCAATCTGGAAGGTGACCGAACCTTCCGTGCCATCGAGCAGATTGATGTCGTTGAACTCGGTCGACTGCGCGATGCGGTCGATCTCGCTAACCAGTTCACCAAATTCCTGCTGCAGGGTGTCGCGGTCGGCATCGGAAACGGTGCCGTTGCCGGCCTGGACGCCGAGCTCGCGCAAACGCAGCAGCAGGTTGCTGGTCTCGCCGAGCGCGCCTTCCGCAGTCTGCACCATGGAGATGCCGTCGTTGGCGTTGCGCTTGGCCTGGTCCAGCGACCGGATTTGCCCGCGCAGTCGTTCGGAGATGGCCAGGCCGGCGGCGTCGTCGGCGGCCGAGGTGATTCGCAGGCCCGTGCTCAGGCGGCGAAAGCTCGTGCTGAGTTCCTTGGTGACGCCGCCGAGGCTGCGTTGTGCTTGGATCGATGCGATGTTGGTGTTGACGCTGAGTGCCATGTTGTTCCCCTGTTTCCTTTCCCGGTTCTCTCTGCGGGCAGGCGCCGAACGTTGCGCTTGCTGAGTCCATACACGGCACCAAGCGAGCTGGCTTCAGCGTAAACGTTGGGATTTCCGACACTCGCATGTCTCGATGCGGGAGCGGTGTCGGTCTCGTAGGGGGTGCCAGGGCGTGGGCGAACAAGCGACGTCGGCCTACGCAAAACGGCGTCGACTTCGGGTTTCGAAGTCGACGCCGTTGTCGCGTTCCGCTTGTGGCGAAGCGCGTTCTGGATTGGCGAGTCTAGCCGAGCAGCGACAGTGCGGACTGTGGCTGGGCGTTCGCCTGAGCCAACACCGAGATGCTGGCCGACTGCAGGATGTTGTTTCGCGTTAGCTGTGCCGTTTCGAAGGCAACGTCCACGTCGCGGATACGCGATTCGGCAGCACTCAGGTTTTCGGTCTGGATGGCCAGGTTGTTGATCGTGCTGCCGAGGCGGTTCTGCACCGCGCCGAGTGAACCACGCAAGGAGCTCACCGCGTTGATCGCGTCGTCGATGTTGGAAATGGCCGTTGTCGTGGATCCGGCCGAACCGATGTCGAGTGACTCGAGGGAGAGCGATGTGCTGAGCGATGGCGAGAGCGAGACCGACAAGGTGTCAATGCCGGACTGGGTCCCAAAGCCGATCTGGAACGACACAGAGCTTGAAGAACCGTCCAGCAGCTTGATGCCGTTGAACTCGGTCGAAGCACCGATTCGGTTGACTTCGTCCACGAGGCTCGTGAACTCTTCGTTGAGCGTGGTCTTGTCCTGCTCGCTGACCGTGCCGTTGCTGGACTGGATCGACAGTTCGCGCAGCCGGGTCAGGATCGAGCTGACTTCGTTTAGTGCACCTTCCGCCGTCTGAACCAGCGAGATGCCATCGTTGGCGTTTCGCTTGGCCTGCTCGAGCGAGCGAACCTGAGAACGCAGTCGCTCTGAGATGGCGAGGCCGGCGGCGTCGTCGGCCGCGGTCGAGATGCGAAGGCCCGTCGACAGGCGACGGAAGTTTGTTCCAAGGCGTTTGCTGACTGTCGACAGATTGCGCTGTGCGTTGATCGACGTGACGTTGGTGTTGACTCTCAGTCCCATGATTTCCCCGTTGCTGTTTTGCGCGGCCTCGTTGCGGGCCTGCACGTAGGTAATGCTCGGTGAAGATGGTGCGGTCTTGAGCGCAGCAGAATCGGTGCGGACCTTTTTCGTCGATTTGTGCGGCGAGTGTCGCGCTCGCCGTCACGTACGATTCGCTGGTAACGAGCGCTTGAGGCCCACAAAGAAAAACGCGCCTCGCGAATTGCCGTGTTGCGATGCGCAACGCCCGCCGTTTCGGCGGTCTCGAGGTGATGCACAAAACGCAGCGAGGCGGCGCCTCCCCGGTTGGGGGAAGCGCCGCCTCGTCTGCGTCGTTCGTTGATTGCTCGAGTCTTATCCGAGAAGCTGAAGCGCTGCCTGGGGCTGTGCATTCGCCTGCGACAACACCGAGATACTCGCCGACTGGAGAATGTTGTTTCGCGTCAATTGCGCGGTCTCAAGGGCAACGTCGACATCGCGAATGCGCGACTCCGCAGCGCTCAGGTTCTCCACCTGGACAGCCAGGTTGTTGATGGTGCTGCCAAGCCTGTTTTGCACGGCGCCGAGCGAGCCACGGAGTGAACTGACGGCGTTGATCGCGTCGTCAATATTGGCAATCGCAGTCGTCGTCGATCCGGCAGAGCCGATGTCAAGGGATTCAAGCGACAGCGATGTGCTGAGCGCCGGCGACAGCGATACGGACAGTGTGTCGATGTCGGCTGTTGTGCCAAAGCCCACCTGAAACGTGACGGAGCTAGAAGAGCCGTCAAGCAGCTTGATGCCGTTGAACTCAGTGGACGCGCCGATTCGGTTGACCTCGTCGACGAGGCTGGAGAACTCCTCGTTGAGCGTTTCCTTGTCCTGGTTGCTGACCGTTCCGTTGCTCGACTGAATTGAAAGCTCTCGTAGCCGGGTCAGGATCGAGCTGACTTCGTTCAGCGCTCCTTCTGCCGTCTGCACGAACGAGATGCCGTCGTTGGCGTTTCGCTTGGCTTGCTCAAGCGAGCGGACCTGCGAGCGCAGTCGTTCGGAGATGGCCAAGCCGGCGGCGTCGTCGGCTGCGGTCGAAATCCGCAGGCCGGTCGACAGCCGGCGGTAGTTCGTGCTCAGGCGACCCGTAACCGCGGACAGGTTCCGTTGCGCGTTGATGGACGTGACGTTCGTGTTGACTCTGAGACCCATGATCCCTGTTGCTCCCCTTCTTGATTCGTTCCCGTTCCGTTGCCTTCCAAAGCATCATCCGGCGCAACTGTCGCGTCCTTGAGGCGGGGGGTTGGGGAGAGCAGGAAATCGCCACGAATTCTTGGAAGTGGCCAAAAGGTCGACGGCCAGTTGTGCCGAAGAAGCCCATGGCAAGGCGCCCCCAGCTCTGCCGAAGGCTGTTCCCCGGCCTGTTGCGATCCCGGACATCCCCCCGTCATGAAGAACCTTACGTTTCCAGGTCTCCCCCGTGTTCTTATCGTCGATGACGAGGATGGTGTGCGCGAGGGCTTGCGTAGCCTCTTGCAGCAAGAGGGGTTACACGTCGAGATGGCGGGTTCCGCGGAAGATGGCCTGCGCCGTATCGAGAACCGCAGCTTCGACATCGTTTTTCTCGACCTCAATCTCCCGGGCGCCGACGGGCTCTCATCGATCAACCAGTTCCGGGTTGGTTCGCCCGCACCGGATGTCTTGATCCTGACGGGCTATGGCACGGTCGCGAAGACCGTGGAGTCGATGCGCAAGGGCGCCAGCGACGTGATTGAGAAGCCGTTCTCCGGGGACCGCATACTCGCCACGGTTCGCAGGGTGCTCGAGACTCGCCAGCTTAAGAATGAGCTCTCGTGGCTTCAGGATCGTGTCCGCGAGCTGACCTCGACGGAGCTGGTCGGTTTGTCGCCGGCAATCCGCGAAGTGCAGACCCGGATCGATCAGGTCGCACATGCGCCGGATACCACTGTGCTGGTCACGGGCCAGAGCGGAACCGGCAAGGAGCTGGTGGCGCGCTGCGTGCACGAGCGCAGCTCCCGACGCCACGGCCCGTTTGTAGCGGTCAACTGCGCGGCGCTGACCGAGGCGCTGCTCGAGGCGGAGCTGTTCGGCTATGAGCCGGGTGCGTTCACCGGGGCGAACCGCGAAGGCAAGGACGGGCTCTTTGCGGTGGCAACTGGCGGGACGCTGTTCCTCGACGAAATCGGCGAGATGGAGCCAACGCTGCAGGCCAAGCTGCTGCGCGTGCTGCAGGAGCGCACGTTCCGCCGCGTCGGTGGTGTCCAGGACGTGCCGGTCGATGTTCGCATCGTTGCCAGCACCAACCGCGACCTGCGCAAGATGGTCCAGACCGGATCGTTCCGCGAGGACCTTTTCTACCGGCTCAACGTCATGGCCGTGCACGTGCCGCCGCTGCGCGAACGCGCCGCCGACGTGCCGTTGCTATCGCACTTCTTCCTCGATCAGATCGGGCGTCAGATGGGCAAGGGCCTGTCGGGATTCACGGAAGAGGCGATGGAAACGCTTACGGAATACGGCTGGCCCGGCAACGTGCGCGAACTGCGCAATGCCGTCGAGCACGCCTGCATTGTCTGTCCGAGCGGCATGATCGATGAGGTGCACCTGCCCAAGTTCACGGGCGGTATGCCGGACGGCAGTGACGAAATCGATCGCACCGCGCTGGTCCTGGATGGTCAGGACCGTTCGATTCGCGCGCTCGAATCGCAGTTGGTCGCCCGTGTTCTCGAAGACACGAACTGGAACATCAGCCGAGCGGCCTCGATCCTCGGGATCAACCGCACAACGCTCTACAACAAGATCCGAGTCTACAAGCTTGGCGATCGGCCGATGCGCGGCGGCAAGGTGCTCGCATGAGCGGTCTTGCGGCAGAGCATCTGCCCGGCGTCATCGGCCATGAGCTGCGCAATCCACTCGCTTCGGCGTTGACGGGCGCGATGCTCCTGCGCGAGATGGTCGACGACCAAGACCCACGAGCCGCCGTCGCCGACGGCGTGCTGCGCGACCTCGACCGTATGACCAACCTGATCGACGGCTGGCTGTCGCTAGCTCGCGGTGCCGCCACCTGCGGTGCTCGCGCCATTGACGTCGAATCCCTGCTGGTCAACGTGGCTGCCAACGCGCGAGCAGAGATGGTAAGCGCGCCGCCTTCCGTCACTGTGGAAGGCAACCAGAGCCTGCTGGAGCGTGTTCTAGAAAACCTGTGTGAGAACGCGCGCAACGCTGGCGCGAGCAACATCCGGATTGCCGCGCAGTGCGATGAGCGTCAGGTCATCCTGCACGTAGAGGACGACGGCTCAGGTGTTGACGAAGGCGATGTCGACCGAGTGTTCGACGCCGGCTGGTCCGCGCAGGGTGGCACGGGGCTCGGGCTGCATGCGGTCGTTACCACCGTGCACGCGATGTCCGGCGAAGTGCGCTGCGTGCCGCTGCCGCGGGGCACGCGCTTCTCCATCACCCTGCCGCGTTGCACGCATAGCTCGCGATGAAGTGCCTGCTCGTCGACGACGAGCCGGGCATTCGTGAAGGCCTGGCGATGCTGCTACGGCGGCGCGGTTGCGAAGTGCAAACCGCAGGTGACTGCAAGGACGCCGAGCACATGCTCGCTGCCTTTGACTTCGATGTGGTGGTAACCGATTGGCGACTGCCCGATGGCACCGCAGAGCGATTTGCTGCCACGTGTTGTTGCCCCGTTGTGGCGGTCAGCGGCCATCCCGAAGAAGTCGTCGGTGTTGGTGCCATTCGGGAAGTGCTTGCCAAGCCCGTCCATCCAACCGCGCTGCTCGAACTTCTGGATGCGCTGGCGAAGTCGGTGCAGCCGGTCAACAACCCTTTGAAGATGGCGACAGACGTTCGCCTTGTTGTTGAGGATGCCATCGCGCAGCTGCCGCAAGGCACCCCGATCGACTGCGTCGACGACGGCACGTTTGTCGTGCTGAAAGCGACGTTGGCGTCTGATGTTGTGCCGAGTGTGCGCAATCTCGGCGGCGATCTGCGCGTTCTCGACGCGGGGCACGGCTGCCGTGAGCTGGAGCTACGGCTATGCCGCGATGGCCGGCCGGATCTCGATACGGTGCTGGTTGCCCACGATGCGAAGTGGCCGGATGCGCCTTCGATTGCCGTCGAGTGTTCGGGCATTGCGGCCGAAGCGGTCCTGGCGGAGACGCTTGAGCAGGCCAGGCTTCAGCGGCTCGGTGCCGGCAGGGTTTGCCTGGTCAACGTGCCGGAGAAGTTCGAATCGTGGATCCAGGATTGGGAAACGACCCATGACATGCCGATGAGAGAGAAGGTCGGGCCGATGCTGTCGGCAGAACAGGCCGAACTCTGGAGATAGCCGTGAGCGAGAACGAAGGCGACAAGACCCCCGAATCGCAGCCGCCCGAGGAGGCCGTTACCACGGCTCCGGAGGCAGCTACCGACGCCGCGTCAACGGCTGCGGCTGCTGACGCGGCTGCCGAGTCGACAGCAGACGACAGCAAGCTTACGGACTTGATGTCGGCGCCGCCGGCGGACGCGGGATCTCCGGCCGGCACGGCGCCGGTCGATCTCGAGGCGGAGGCCCTGCGCGCTGCAGAGCAGGCGCTGGTCGACGGCGAAAAGGCGCTGGCCGCCGCGCGCGATCAGCTTCAGGCGACGCCGACAGAAGGTGCGTCAACGCCGCACAATGTTGCTGCTGGCAAATCTGCCGGGAGTCGCGGGCGCGAGGTTGCCTTGCGCCTTTTGCTCGGCGTCAACGTTCTGGCCATGCTCGTGGTCGTGATGCTGCCGGCTCCCGATGCGGTGGACGATCCCGTCGTCGAAGCACCGCCTCCCGTTCGCGAGCCTGTTGAGACCGCTAAGCCGGTCGCCAAGCGGATGAACGAGCCTTGGAACCGTGCTCTGCGCGCATCCGAGCGGCGCGAGTGGGATTCTGCCGTGTCCATTCTCGAGGGCTATCTGGCGGACAACCAGCGGATGCCTCCGGGGGAGCGATTGAGCGTCTTGAGCACGCTGTCCTACTACGCGTCTCGCGCCAACGATGCGGCCAAGTCGCAATCGTACGCCCAGCAGGCGCAGTCGCTTGAGCAGAGCCATTCGCTGCCGGAGGATCTCGTGAGCAGTGCGCAAGCGGCGTATGACAGCGGCAATCAAGAGTCGCTGCGTCGCATCTGGGCCAGGTTCCTGCTGCAGCAGCGGCAGATCCCGAGCTGGCTCTATCAGCATGTGGCGCGCGCCTATCTGCAGCTTGGCGATAGCTACCGCCAAGAAGCGGACGCGGCGGCCGAGCTGGTACGCAAGCAAGAGCTTACCGATGCAGCCGCCAAGCTTCGTGCGCAGGCGCGCAGTGGGGCGCCAAAGTGACGGCTCGTATCGCGACAGCGGTTTCTGCTGCTTCCATTTGCGCAGCCTTCTTGGCGGTGCCTTTGGCGGCCGCGCCCATGCCCGTGCTGGCCACAGCGCCGGCTCCGAGCGTGGCGGGCAACATCGAGCCGCCGCAGGCGCCTGCGCCCGTCGGTGAGTCGAAGCCGGGAGTCCGCGCGGTGTCGGGCGATGTCTTTCAGGTGAAGGCGATCGCGTCCAACGATGGCACGCCAGCGCGCACGGTGCTGGCCGCGGATCGTCGGCAGATTGACTGCCTGTTCGCGCTGCGCGAACTGTGCGGGACGATGAACTGGAATCTCGCCATCGAGAGCACGCCGCTCGAAAACGACCTGCGCTTTGCCTCGGTTGACCTGAACCTGTCCGACCAGGATCCGCGCATGGTTGCGCACTTGATTGCTGTTGCCGGCGGGGCAGACAGCATCATTGACGAGCCGGGAGGCTTCGAAGGCGCGCGGGTTACGCTGCATGTCGTTCGGATTCCGTCGGCGAAAACAGAGTCCGGGCGGCAGCGGCTGCGTTCGATCGCTGGGCAGTGGTATCGATCGTTTCTTCGCGATGAGCTGCAGTATGAGCCCGTCGTGCAGCAGCAGGCCGTTGCGGTGCGGATGCACCTCGGCAGCATGCTGATCGAGAGTGGCGATTTGCAGTCCGCCATTGCCTTCTTCGACGATGTCTACGAGCAGCGGCCGAACGACCAGGTCGCGGCATCCATCTTGCGCATCGCGGAGTGTCACCTCGATCTCGCCGCGGGCTTTGTGGATCGCGAGAGCCAGCTTCGCGAATACGAAGCGGCTGAGAAGTGGCTGCGGCGCATTTTCGACGGTATGCCAAGCGCGCCCGAGATCACGCCCGCCACCATTCTGCTTGGGCGAGCCCTGCTAGGAAAAGCGGAGGCGCAGGCGGACACGGCGACACGGCAAGAGCTGGCGCGGGCGTGCCAGGCTGAGCTACGGGCACGGATCATCCGGCTGATGGACTCGGTCGAGCTCCTGCACGTCTGGCTGCTTGCCGGGCATGCGCAGCTGCTGATGGGGCAGCCCGATCAGGCCTACCGCACGATGCTTACTCTGCGCGAGTCGCCATACTTTGACGACCTCGGGCCGGACCAGTTTCTCGACTACCACTATCTGCTCGGCTACGGCGCGCTCGGCACCGATCACCCCGAGCTTGCGATGCGGGCCATCGAGTGGTTTTTGATCCACGCCGAAGATGATCCGCGGCGCGGCCAGGCCTACGTGATGCTCGCCGAGTCGTACCTGAGCCAAAAGCGGTTTGTGCAGGCGAGAGCGGCAAGTGTCGAGGCTAGAGAGCGATTTCTCGCGCGTCTATCGCCGGAATGGCGACAGCGCGCTCTTCGCATTTGGGCGCGCGCGGCGCTCTCGCTTGGCGAAAAGGAAGGCGCGTTTGTCGAGCTTGAGCGGCTCGTCTTGCGCGGCGAAGAGCCTGAGTTGACGCTGTTCTTGATCGACGAGCTGCTCGCGGATCGCCAGTGGCAGCGTGCGATTGCTGTCGGTCGTGCGTTCGCGGATCGCGAAGGTCCAATTGGCGATCGGGCGCGGTTCAAAACCGTTCGGGCGCTGTTCGAGCAAGCGGTCGCGGGAGACAACCTTGACGACTTCCCGTCGCAGGCGATCGCGATCGCGCCAAAGGTCTCGGATACGGATCTGCGCAGCCAGATCGCGACGATGATCGGCGAGGCCTACATGAAGCTCGGCAAGCTTGAGCATGCCGCCGATGCCTACCGAGGAATCCTCCGGTGAACACGCGCGCGGGTTCTGGGTTTCTGCGTCAGCAACAGCAGATGCTGGCGTGTCTGCTGGCGCTGCTCTCGCTGCTCTCGCAGCGAGCCCTGGCGCAGCGCGGCTCCGTTCCGGGCGGTTCGACGCAGCGCGCGGAGGCTGGTCGCGCGGAAGAAAAGCGCAAGATCGAGCGGCGCCTCGATGCCAACCGCCTCGAAGTCGACCGTTTGCTCGACATGCGTTTGCGACACGATCTCGGCCTCTTGCGCGGGATCGACGACACGCTCGTGCAAAGCGATGTGGCGCCAACCGGCACGGCGATGGACGGCATGCGGCGAGAGCTGAAAGAGCAAACGGCAAGCGCGACGGTTTTGAGGCAGCGCTACGAGCAGCTGCGGGCGGCCGTGCAGCGTCTCCGGGAGGACTCGGATCGAAGCGCTGGCAGTCAAAACCAAGCGTCGTCCGGCCCGGCGTTTCGAGGGCCAGGCAGCCGTGGGCCGATGATCGGAGACGGGTTGCGCGGGCTGCCTCCCCGGTCGCCTGCAGCACCGCCGCGCTTTGGTCCGGGGGAATCACGCACTGCCAACGCAGCGCCGATGCCGGGTGGTGAGACCGCGCGGCCGAACACGCGATCCAACAGCCCGACGGGGCGAGGTCGAACCAACGAGGTGCCATCGGCGGTGTTGGGTGACCTTGCCCTGGATCCATTGCGGGCGCAGATCCAAGGCTCCAAGGACCACCAGCGCGTCGCGCAATCCTTGTTCAAGGCGGGGCAGGCGCTGATGGATCGCGCCGATGATCTACGGCGCCGTGGCGAACTCGAGTTGGCCAAGCAGATTGATGACCGCGCCAAGACGCGACTGGAGCACGCGGTGCGCGAACTCGCGCCGCTGCTTGCGGAGAAAGAGCCGACGTTCGTCAGCCTCTTCTACTTGGGCCGTTGCCGAGAACTGTTGTTTCGCTACGGCGAGCGTCACGAAGAGCTGTCGCTGGCTACGTCTCAGAGGGCATACCAGCAGCGTGAGCAAGAGGTGCGAGAACCGTTCCTGCAGATCACCGCTCGCGATGTTGTCAAAACAGGGCCGGCAGGCACAGCCGAAGTGCTCGGCGCATGGGGGCAAGCGGCAAAGACGGCGATGGAGCACTTCCGCTGGATGAACCTCAACGGCAGCTACGACGCGCGCGCGAAGATCCGCTCGTTGACCTGGCCGGGGGAGAAGCGCAGATGAACGGCGCCGCCACCGAAAGCACCGAGGCAGGCAATCTGCGCGAAGGCTTTGCGCAGTTCGTTCACGCCGCCAAAGAGCTCGAATCGAGCTACGCGGCCTTGAAGCTGCGGGCAGAGTCGGTGGATCGGCAGCTACAGGAAAGCAACCGGGCGCTGGCACTCTCGCTCGCCGAGCGCGAAGCGATGTTCGCGGCCCTGCCGATTGGTATGGTTGCGACGCGCGCGGATGGCACGTTGGGTACCTGCAATCGGGAGGCGTCGCGCCTCCTGGAGATTGCGTGCGAAGCCGGGGTGCAGCTGGCAGAGCAGCCTGCCGGGGAGTATGCGATTGGCGAGCTGTGCGTGCGCGTGCAGCGCGTGGCGTTAGAAGACGGCGAGATGGTCTTGCTAGAAGACCGGTCTCAGCTTGAGCAACTCGAGGCCAAGGTGCAACGGCTGGATCGCCTCGCGGGCCTCTCCGAGCTGGCGCTTGGTGTGGCGCACGAGGTCAAGAATCCGCTGACCGGCGTGCTCGGCTTCGCCAGCATGCTGGAGCGCAGCGACAGCCCAGATGCGATGAAACGCTATGCCGGCAAGATCGTCGATGGCGTGCGCGCGGTCGACGAGATCGTCAAGTCGTTGCTGCGGTTTGCGCGTCCGGTCGACCGTCCAGCGCGCACCGCCGCTCTCGAAGACGTCGTGCGACGGTGCATGGTGTCCGCCCATGTTGGCGCGGCGCGCTGGCGGCTTACGGCGCCGCGCGAAGTCTTGCGCCAGGTCGTGGATGTGGATGCCTTGAGTAGCGTGCTGGCGAACCTGGTGCGCAATGCATGCGAGGCCAAGGTCGATGCCGAGCTGGCTCTGACCGCGCGGCGCATCGACGGCGTTTTGGAAATCGAGTTCGTCGACGATGGCCCGGGCGTTGCACGAGATGTTGCGGGCAAGGTCTTCGAGCCCTTCGCCTCGACAAAGCAGCAGGGCACGGGGCTTGGCTTGGCGCTCGGCGCGCGCGTGCTGTCTTTCTTGGGCGGCGATCTGAGGCTCATGAACCCCGGCGAGTGCGGTGCTCGGTTCTTGCTCCGGCTGCCGCTGGCCGTCGCTTCTGCCGTGGATGCTGCGGGGGCCGACCGCGCTCCTTGGTCCAAAGAGGGCGGCGCGTGATGGCGGGCATGAGGGTGCTGGTCGCCGACGACGAGCCGCTGTCGCGGGAGTTTCTGCAGGAGGCTCTGCAGGCGCTGGGCTGTGAAGTGCGGACTGTTGCCGATGGCCAAGCCGCCATCGATGCGCTGGCCAAGGAAGCGTTTGACGTGCTGCTGACGGATCTGCGCATGCCGCGTGCCGATGGGATGGAGGTTCTCGCCGCGAGCCGCGAGCAGCAGCCGAATTGCCAGGTCGTCTTGGTCACCGCGCACGGCACCATGCATGTGGCGGTCGCCGCGATGCGCGAAGGAGCCGTGGATGTGCTGGAGAAGCCGGTCGAGTTGGATGCGATCGAAATCCTGCTCGAACGCCTTCGTGAACGGCAGCAGCTGGTTCGTGAGAACGCGTTCTTGCGGGAGGAAGTGGCTGGCGACGAATTGCTGGTGGCCTCCGACAAGATGCACGCCATCGTGCAGCTCGTCGAGCGGGTCGCGCCAAGCAAGGCGTCGGTGCTCATCCGCGGTGAGAGCGGCACCGGAAAAGAGCGCCTGGCTGCGCTCGTGCACAAGCGCTCCGAGCGGGCGCACCGTCCTTTCGTCAAGCTCAACTGCGCGGCACTGCCGGAGAACCTGCTCGAGAGCGAGCTGTTTGGGCATGAGGCCGGGGCGTTTACGGGCGCGGCCAAGCGCCGTGAAGGTCGCTTTGAGCTGGCGCATACCGGCACGCTGTTCCTCGACGAAGTCGGAGAGATGTCCGCGTCGATGCAGGCAAAGTTGCTGCGGGTGCTGCAAGAGGGAGAGTTTGAGCGTGTCGGCGGAACGTCGACGGTGCATGTCGATGTTCGCCTTGTTGCAGCGACCAATCGCGATCTCGATCGTGAAGTCGAAGCCGGGGACTTCCGCCGAGACCTTCTCTACAGGCTGGACGTCGTGCCGCTTTGGTTGCCGCCGTTGCGTGAGCGCAGTGACGAGATCCTGCCGCTGGCGAAGCACTTTCTGCGGCAAGGGCTGAGTCTGGACGCAGACGCTGAGCAGGCGCTGCGAGAATGGACGTGGCCAGGAAACGTGCGCGAGCTGCAGAACTTGATCGAGCGCGTAAGCCTGATGTGCGACAGCGATCGGATTGGGGGTTCGCTGGTGCGGCGTTGGTTGGCGCCGGCGTTGCATGACGAGTCGGCCCCCCATGTTGGCAACCTCGGCGCATGCCAGATGGAT
The DNA here is from genome assembly GCA_045105235.1 of Planctomycetota bacterium. Taxonomy (GTDB): domain Bacteria; phylum Planctomycetota; class UBA1135; order UBA1135; family UBA2386. The sequence continues at coordinate 90,701 of JBGCDH010000025.1, forward strand.
GCCGAAGAGCCCGTCGTGCTGATCCCAAGGCCAGATGGCGCGGCGTCGAATACGTCACGCCAAGAGCTCGTGCAGATGCTCGTAGGGCTCACTCTGGCGGCCGTCGAAGCGGAGCTCATTGAGCGCACCCTGAAGCATTGTGATGGCAACCGCACGCGAACGGCTGAGATGCTCGGCATTGGCGTGCGCACGTTGTTCAACAAATTGAAGCTCTGCAGCAAGAGCAGCACGAAAGTATGCGAGGCTCCGATTCCGTGAGTGAAAATGCGAACGCTGGGCAGGGGCCGAAAGCGCCGAAGCCGACGGGTGTGTTTTCCGGCAAGCGAACGATCACCCGACGCCTGTTTGCGCGGGCGCTGGCAGCGGTGAATCGCTGCTTTGATCGCATGCCGTTGACGCACTGGCTGCACCGCAGGATCCGGGCGTCGCTGCAAATGCCCGACTTGACGCTGCCGTTGCGTGAGGGCGCAACGGGGCTGGATGGCCTGCGCATCGCCTTCATCTCAGATGTGCATGCGGGCAGCTTCTTGGATGAAGAAGACCTGACCAGCATCTTTGAGAGCGTGCAGGCGCAGGGCCCCGACCTGGTCTTGTTTGGCGGCGATTTGATCAATACGCGGGACCGCGAGATCCTGCTATTCAAGAACGCGCTGTCGGTGCTGAAGCCGCGTTACGGCGTCTTTGCCGTTCCTGGCAACCACGACCACTTCTTCGGTCCCGATATATCGCTTTGGCACGCATTCCTGGAGCACCACGGGGTGCATGTTCTGATGAATGAAGGGGTGCGGATCGAGCATGAGGACGGCGGCGGTTCGCTGTGGCTTTGTGGTGTGGACGACCTCACGGAAGGCGTGCCGGATTTGCGGCGCGCGTTGCGCGGTCGCCATGAAGGCGAGACGGCCGTGCTATTGAGCCATCATCCAGACTTCTTTTTTGAGGCTGCTGCTGCGGATGTGGATCTGCAGCTTTCCGGCCATACCCACGGCGGCCAGATCCGCATCGCCGGCAAGGCTCCGATCCACCACAGCAAGTTTGACTATGAGCAGGGGTGGTTCGAGGCCAATGACTGCCGGCTCTACGTCGGTCGCGGTGTGGGCGTGACCGTCCTGCCCATCCGCATTGACGCGCCGCCAGAAATTCCGATCGTGACGCTGCGCAGCAGCGCGAAGACGGAGTCGGAAGAGCGCATCGAAGGCGCTGCCGCGCGGCCAGGGCAGCGAGCAGCGGCTGCGGAGCAGATAGAGCCAGTCGCAGGGGCCGCCCCATCGCCAGCGGGACCGATCTAGGCTCCGGGCTGATCTGGGCCTCCGGCTGATCTGGGTGCCGGCCTGACTTTGGCCGACTCCGCTTGCGAAAACCTTGGCCTGCGCGCTGCGCAGGGAGTCGCTATGCTCTCGCGCCCACATGTCTACCATGCAGTCGCGCACGCACGCAGTGCGAGGCCGCCGAGATCTCGGCGGCGGCTCGTACGCCGTTGAAGTTGACGGCCCGATCCCGGCGACCGGACCGGGCCAGTTCTACATGTTGCGCACGGAGACGCGCTGGCCCGTGCAGCTGCCCCGGCCTCTGTCGCTCTACGATCGTGCCGACGACGGTTCGTGGGGGAGTTTCCTGCTCAAGCCGGTAGGGCCGGGGACGCGTGCACTCTGCGCTCTTCAGCCGGGCGAAGAGGTCGTCGTCACGGGGCCCCTCGGCACGACGTTTCCGAACGACGTCGAGGACCCGATTTGCATTGCCGGCGGCGTTGGCCTCGCGCCGTTTTTGCTGCTGGCCAAGCAGTATGCCGCGCGCGGCTGTAAGCCGCGGCTGCTGTTTGGTGGCCGCAGCCGCAGTGCGCTCTCGGGCATCGACGACTTCGCGGAGATCGCTCGGGTCTTTCCGTCAACAGATGACGGCAGCCATGGCTTCCACGGCCGGGTCACAGGCTTGCTTGAACAACTGCTCGCGAATGGCGACGTCAAGCCGGGTGAGACGGTGTTCTGCTGCGGCCCGGACCCGATGATGCATGCGGTTGCGACGCTTTGTGAACAGCGCGGCTTGCGCTGCTTCCTTAGCCTAGAGACCTACATGGCGTGCGGCTACGGAGTCTGCAACGGCTGCACGGTTGAGGTTCAGGGGGAGCGCTTCGGCGATTGGCCCTACTCCAAGACGTGCATGGAGGGTCCTGTGTACGAGGCCTGCGAGCTGAAGCAGATGCAGGCGGGCCCGGACTAGACTAGATTAGCCGTTTGCGCTTGCGGCGCTGTCTGAGCGCTTAGGTGCGAAGAACGCGCCAAGTGCCGAGCCGCAGACGATTGTAAATGGGATCCAGAAGCCGCCTTGGGCGGTTGCGGTGGCGATCAGGGTGCTCGGCAAATCACACTCGATGCCGGACGGGCCAAACTTTGTGTAGTGCGTATCCCAATTCTGGGACTTGGCGACCCAGGTGATCAGGAAGACGGTCGCGCGCGCGCCGAACGCATAGCAAAGCAAGGTCCAAGCGAGTCTGGGCCAGATGGCGAACGTAGCGAGTCCGGCGCTCGCCACGATGACAACGAGCGTGAGCACCGCACTGCGCAAGCGTTGGGAAGAGTCCCCGTCGGCCGTTTCGCTGAGCAGGGGGGCAAACTGCCACGGGATGGCGGCTATCACGCCGAGCAGCAGCAAGACGGCGAAAAGCCAAGCCGGTCGTGCGCGCGGTGCCGAGCCGTTCTTGCGGAGGCGTATGGCAAACCAGGCGCCGAAGACGAACGCCAGCCACGAGATGCCGAGCGGGTTGAGGGCGCCGCCCGATGTCGGTGGGATCCAGCCCTGAACTTCGCAGGTCAGGCGAGCGATGCTGACGACAGCAGTGATTGCGATGGGGCCGATGATCAGGCCGAGCATGGTTGTTTTTTGCATGGGCCTGAAAAGTCGCGGCGGTCTAGCCGGGGATGGCGTGCTGCTGCAGCTGCGGCAAAGGCACGATGTCTAGCGTTCGCGCGTGCGTGCTTTCCAGCACGACGCGTGGTGCTTTGCCGGCTTCGAATGCTTCGAGCCAGCGAGCCGCGCACAGGCACCAGCGGTTGCCTGGCTTGAGCCCCGGAAACTGGAACTCGGGGCGCGGCGTGGAAAGGTCGTTGCCCTGCTGCTTGGAGAAGAACAGGAACTCCTCGGTGACTTCGGCGCAGACGGTGTGCACCCCGTGGTCATCCCCGGCCGTGTTGCAGCACCCGTCGCGAAAGTATCCGGTCATCGGGTCTGTGCTACATGGCATCAGGTCGGTCCCGAGGACGTTCTTGGCGTGGGTCGTGTCCGTGCTTTCCATGTGTCGTTTCGGCGTTTCTAGCGCTTGCGGTTGTGTCTGGTCCGACAAGCGTAGCGCGGACATGCCGCCAGAGTCATCGGCCCTGCTTGTTGGAGGCCGCTTTCCTGTCGATCGCCTTGAGTGGAAACGTCTCGGATGGCGTGTGCTCGCGGCTTGCGATCGCGAGAAGTTCGGTCACGAGGTCCTGCCGCTTGGCCGCGAGGTCCGTCGATTCTGATGGGTCGCGTCGCAAGTCGTACAATTCGGTCTTGGGCTGTTTGTGCATACGCGACCGGACCAGCTTCGTGTCGCCACGCCAGACCGCTTGCCAACCGCGGTAGCCCGCAAACTCGCGGTAGAGAAACGGACGCTCGGGTTGCTGTTCGCCGCGCAGTGTGGCGGCAAAGCTGATGCCGTCGGTCGCGGCTTTTGGCTCGGCACCGCAGATTTCGGCCAGTGTTGGCAGCCAGTCCTCGAATCCGGTGATGCGAGCGCTTTCGCTGCCGGGTGTGACGATGCCTGGCCAGCGCACGATGGCAGGCACGCGGATTCCGCCTTCATACATGGAGCCCTTGCGGCCGCGCAGTTCGCCACACGATTCAAAGAACTCGACGTCGGTGCCGCCGACCGGGCTGTGCGTCGCGCCATTGTCCGATGTGAAAACGACGATCGTATTGTCTGCGAGTCCGTGTTGTTTGAGCAGATCGAGTAGCTCCCCGACGGATCGGTCGAGACGTGAGATCATCGCCGCATACGCGGCGCGGGGCTTGAAGTGCGGCGTGTAGCCCTTGCCGCCCGGATACGGTGTCTCCTCGAATTCCCCTTCATACGCCGCAAGTTCGGCGTCTGGGATGTGCAGCGCGAGGTGCGGGATGACGGATGGGTAATACAGAAAGAACGGCTGGTCCTTATTGGCCGTAAGGAACTCTTTGGCCGCTCCCAGGATGTGATCGGGCGCATAGTCGCTACCGACGAAGCGCGCGTAGCTGGTTTCTTTGGACGCGTCCTCGGTCTTTCGCAGCTTGCCGTGGCCGGGCACCGGCGGCGTATTCTGGAGAGCTACGCGCTCGCGGTCGCTCCAGAGGTAATTTGGGTAGTAACTGTGAGCGTGGCGCTGGCAGTTGTAGCCGTAGAAGCGATCGAAGCCGCGGGCGATCGGATCGGCGTTGGACAGGGGAGGGCCCAGGCCCCACTTGCCGAAGGCGCCGGTCTCGTAGCCTGCCGCTTGCATCAGCTCGCTGAGCATCGGTTCACTCGTCGGCAGCGCCCACTGGCCTTCGGGCTTGTGCTCCTTGTTGTTGCGCACGGCGGCGTGGCCGGGGTGCCGTCCGGTCATCAGCACGCAGCGCGACGGAGCACAAACTGGCGAACCCGCGTAGTGCCGGGTCAGCCGCATACCTTCGGCCGCGAGCTGATCGAGTCGTGGCGTGCGGATCTTGGTCTGGCCAAAGCTGCCGAGCTCGCCGTAGCCGAGGTCGTCGGCCATGATGAAGAGCACGTTCGGCCGGCGCCGGGATTCCTCGGTATCGCGGTCGCCGCCGCCGCCGCCAAGGCCAGCCAAGAACCCGGCGCCGGCCTTGCGCGCCCCCTGCGACTCGGCGGAGGGCTTGTTGCGCTGCGGCGGTTCGGGATTCTGAGGCGGGCGAGTCGCTGTGAGTGGGGCGAGCAGGCCGAGGACTGCGATCGGGAGGGCGCGAAGCATCGGGCCATCCTACGCTCCAGCCCCGCGGCATTCTGCCTCACGGCATTCTGCCCGCAGAGCCCCGCGCCAGAAAGTTCGGGGCAGGCCGGCTGGTCACCGCTTCCCTGTGGTGCCCGTCCGACCCGCCCCGTGTTGTTTCGCCTTTTTCCCGAAGACCGTGAGGTCTCACGGCACCGGGTATGTGTCCGGGTCTCGCGATCTGTTTCGGAAAATCTGCTCCTGGATGAAGTTTCGGGGCGGACCGCCCGCGCAGCCACTTCCCTTTGGCTTTGCCGATGGCCCACCCCGAAGGTGTGGTGGCCCCGAAGCGCTTGCCGTCGGCGACTTCGAATCGTCTGGTGCGATCCTGCTGCCATCCGCGCTGCTTCGGTGCTCCGTCACCTACCTAGGCGTAGGAGGGGGGCGCGACCGGAAAGGAAGGCGCGGTATTCTGGCAGGCGTTACGCGGTGGGTACGCGATTCTCGCGCCGGTGTGATCCCCGCAGGGAAGATTGCCCGGTAGACCGTCTCCCGTTCGACGCCCCGGGCGTTGGGCCCGCAGCCGCGGGGCTGCCGATCGTCGATCGCAGGATGGCGTGCGTCTGGCGGGCAGCGATCTGCGGCGTGAGTCGGGGCTGGCTAGTCGCAGCCAGGCTCTTCGTGGACGAGAGCCAGGTCATTGCAGGCGTTCCAAAGCAGCACCATCGCTTGTCGCACATTGGCGGTCACGACCGGTGGTACGTCGCTCCGGGCGCTCAGCGTCTTGAGTCGGCCATAGAGATCGACCAGCTCGCGTTCGTCGGTCGAAAGGTCGTTGCCCAGCAGATCCTTGGGGGAGTCGGTCATGGTTGATTCCGTTCGGTGCTCAGCGCGTTCCGTACTGTGGTCGTAGATCTTGCAGGCGCTTGGCCTTGAGCTCGAAGCGCGGCAGCTCGCCCTGCTTGGCCTGTTCGACGTTGAAGCGCAGCCCTTCATGTGCGTCTGCGAGGTCCTTGCCCAGCTGAGCCTGCAGCTTGGGCCAGGTGTCGGCGTGGTCGGGCTTGAGTTCGACCTTGACGCTGATCTCATCCTGCACGTCGCCGCGGCGCGAAATGATGATCTGAAACTCTTCGACTTCACTGTGTTCGCGAACGACCGCTTCGACGGCGCGCGGGTAGACGTTGGTGCCGCGGATGAGCTTCATGTCGTCGACGCGACCGAGAATCCCGCCTTCGTAGATGTCCCCGGTCCGTCCGCAGTCGCAGCGGGTGTGCGGGACCTTGCAAACAAGATCTTTGGTCTTGTAGCGCAGCAGCGGCATGAAGCCGCGCCCAAACGACGTCACGACACGCTCGCCGCGTTCGCCGTAGGCCACCGGTTCGCCGCTGTCGGGATCGAGGACCTCCTCGATGAAGTGGTCTTCGATGATGTGCGGCCCGCCCGGCTGGTGGTCGCACTCAAAGATCATGATCGTGCCGATTTCGGTCATGCCGGCGGTGTCGCCGCACTTGCCGCCCCACATGTCCCCGATCATCTGCTTGACCTCGGGGATGGGGCCGGCCGGCTCGCCGCTCACCACGACGCGTCCCACTTTGCCGTCCTTTTTGAGGTCGATGCCCATCTCCTCGGCCGCTTCACCCATGCGCGGCGCATATGTCGGG
>JBGCDH010000026.1:0-23752 GCA_045105235.1 Planctomycetota bacterium
AGTCGCGCCATGCAAACGGTCGTCAAGACCGTTCGCACGGTGGCGGCAACGGACGCATCGGTGCTGATCGAAGGCGAGAGCGGCACCGGCAAGGAGCGCATCGCGCGGGCGATCCACAAGCTGAGCCCGCGGCGCGATCGCGCGTTTGTGGCGCTGTCTTGCGGCGCTCTGCCGGACACCCTGCTCGAAACCGAACTCTTCGGCCACGAAAAGGGCGCGTTCACCGACGCGGGACGCCAGCGCCGCGGCCGATTTGAGGTCGCCGACGGCGGCACGATCTTTCTCGACGACATCGACGACATGCCGATGTCGGTGCAGGTCAAGCTGCTGCGGGTGCTGCAGGAGCGCGAGTTCGAGCGCGTCGGCGGCGAGACGCTGGTGCAGGTCGATATCCGCGTCGTGGCGGCGACCAAGGTGCCGCTGCTCGAGCACGTTGGCGAAGGCAAGTTCCGCGAGGACTTGTACTACCGCCTCAACGTCGTGCCGGTGCAGCTGCCCGGGCTGCGCGACCGCGAGGGCGATGTGCCGCTGCTCGTGCAGCACTTCATCGAGACGCTCGGTGCGGGGCGCAGTCTGACGGTCAAGACCGACGTTCTCGAAGCGATGAGCGGCTATCCGTGGCCCGGCAACGTGCGCGAACTCGAGAACCGCGTGGCCCAGGCGATCGCGCTTTCGGGCGGCGCCTCGGTGCTCAAGAAGGAGCATCTGCTGCCGGTCGACAAGAGCCGCCGTGCGGCGCTCGAACCACAAGAGAATCTGCAGACTCTGCGCGAAGTGTTGGTGCGGGCCGAGCGCGCGCACCTAGAGCACGTCTTGCGCAGCGTGGGCGGGCACCGGACCAAGGCGGCTTCGGTTCTCGGCATTTCGCGCAAGGTGCTCTGGGAGAAGCTCAAGGACTATGGCATCAGCTGATCGCCGATGGGTGTGCTCGTATTCGACGAAGATGCGCTGGTTCCAGGCCGCGCGCCTCACACGCGCGGTCGGCTCATGGTCGTTCGCGCTGCTCGTGCTTGCGATGTGCGCCACAGCTCAGGCCGGCAGAGAACCGGCCCAGGCCAGCGGCGACCCGGCGCAGGCCGTTAGCGCGGCCGCGTCCAAGCCCGCAGCGGAATCCGTAGCCATCCGGCCGGCGCAGCGATTCGAAAAGGTGCTGTGGTGCAGCGACGCTGCGGTCGGCCCGGCTTTGGCCCGGCGCACGGGCTTTACCGCCGTTCAGCTTGGTCGCGGCGGTGACCCGGCCAAGCTGCGCGCGCGTGGTTTGCGCTTCTATCTCGACCAGCCCATCGGCAAGGGGCTGCTGGAACTCCGCGATGCCCAGTGGCGCCCGGTTGTGCAGGCATTCGAGCGCACGCGCGATGCCGCCGTCTGCGTTCGGCCGACGTGCTTCGCGACGCCCGGGGTGGTGGCAAAAGCGGCCGAGCAGGCCGCGGCCGAAGCGCGGCGCGTCGGGGCTGAGGGGCTGCTGTTCGTGGCGCTCGCCGACGAAGCCTCGTCCACGCGCCACAACGCGCCGCTCGACACGTGCCGGTGCGCGCACTGCTTGGCCGCGTTTCGAATCTTCTTGAAGCAGCGCGTCGGCTCCCTCGATGCCGTCAACGCGACGCTTGGGTCGCTGTTCCGCTCGGCGGAGCACGTCGTGCCCCTGTCCACCGATCAAATCCGCAACCGCGAGCTCGGCGAACGGCTGCTGCCGCGCGACCTGCGGGCGTTTTCGCTGTGGCTCGAGTTCGTCGATGGCCAGTTTGCCGCGGCGATCGAGTCGATCCGCGCACGTGTCGCCGCAGCGGTGCCGGGGGTTCCGGTCGGCTTGACCGGCTTGGCCGTGCCCGGTCCGTTCGGCGGCCACGACTACGCTCGCCTGCTGCGGCAGCACACGCTGGCAGAGCCCTACGACATCGGTGCCTCGCGCGAGCTGGCGCAGTCGCTGCTGCCGGCCGACGCGCACCGCTATGCAACGTTGGCGCCGCCGGCGCCGGGCGCTCTCGCCGGCGGCGGCGTTCGTATCGGGAACTACATCCGCGCCCAGCTTGCCCAGCTCGCATGCCATGGTCATGCCGGCGTGGTGGTCTGGAACGACCGCACGCTGGCCGTCTTCGAGGCCGATGCGGAGGCCGCCAGCCGAAAGAAGGCCAGCGAAAAGAACGCCAGCCAAGAGAACGCCGCGACCGCCGCACCCGAGACACCTCCCAAGCTGACCCCGTTTGGCCGCGCGGTCGGGCGTGCCTTCGCCGACCTCGGTGCGTCGCTCGACCTGTTGGCCGGCGCCCGCGTCGTCCCGTCCGGAGTGTGGGTGGTCGAGTCGCAGGCCTCGGTGCGCGCTTGGTGGATGCTCGATTCGGCGCCGGATGGCATGACCTGGGTGCGGCGGCTGGCGTCCTACGAAGAGGGGCACAGCACCAGCCAGGCGACGCGCGTCGGCTGGACGCGGCTGCTGCAGGACCTCGGCCACCAGCCGCACTTTGTCGCGGCGCCGGAGCTTGCCGATCGGCTGCTCCATGAGAACCCGCGCTGCGTGGTCTTGCCGGCGATCCTGGCGCTCTCGGATCGATCGGCGCAGGCCCTCGAAGTCTGGGTGCAGAACGGCGGCACGCTGATCGCCGACCATTCGACCGGGCTCTACACCGAGCAGCTGCTGCGGCGCGATCGCGGCGCGCTCGATGGGCTGTTTGGCATCACCGAGCGCTCGCTTGCATGGCGAGACTTGCTGGTCCGCGAGGGCGCATCGACGGCCCGTTCTGCTGGCGCATCGCTGCCGCCGGCAGAGCGCGGACTGCGCGGCGAACTCGGCGTGTCCGGCCGGCTTGGCGATGCCTTCCTCGAACGCTCGATCGGCCGCGGCCGCGCCCTCTACCTCAACGCGACGCTGTCGACCTACCCCGCCTGGCGGCTCGAGCCGCAGCAGTTTGGCAAAGCCCGCGAGCTGCGCCGTCGCCTGCGCAGCGCGCTGCAGCGGGCCCGCGTGTGGCCGCCCTGTGAGGTGGTGGGCGAGGGCATTCCGACCTGCATCGAGCGGGTGCCGCTGCAGCTCCGGGACGGCCGCCGGGTGCTCGCGGTGCGGCTGCACGCGCTCGATCGCCCGGCGCTGCTGAAGCAGCTGAACAACGGGGGCGGCCCCAAGCTGGAGCTGTTGTTCCGCCGGCCGCAGCGGCTGCGCGTGCTGCGGGGTGCGCCAGCGGCGGCGGCCGCTGGCGAAGGTGCTGCGCCAGGCGCCGCCGTGGACCGCATCCAGGTCCAGCTCGATCCGTTTTCGTTGGCTCTCGTCGAGGTTGGCCGGTGACCGCAGTGCTCGGCACGTCGATTTCGATCGGCGCCGCCGTGAGCCGCGCCGTGCTGATCTCCGATTTGCACCTGAGCCCGGCAGATGTGCGCGGCCCGCAGGCCAGCTCGGTGTCGCGCGCTCTCGACGCCGCGATCGAGGCGGCGGTCGAGCTTGGTTCCGACGGAGCGCTGTTTGTGCTCGGGGACCTGTTTGATAGCTACGTCACCAAATCGCAGGTGCGGGAGTCGATCTGGCGCGACGTGGCCGAGCGCTTCCGAGCCGCTGCGGCGCGTGGCCTGCGCGTCGTGCTGCTGGTCGGCAACCGCGACTTCCTGCTCGGCGATGAATTTGCCCGCGCCGCCCGCTGCGAGCTGCTGAGCGGGGGGTGCTTGGTGCGCCTCGGGGGCGTGGCGACGCTGCTCCTGCACGGCGACGAACTCTGCCAAAACGACATTCCCTACCAGCGTGCCAAGCGCTGGCTGCGCAGCCGTGCCGTTCGGCTGTTGGCCCGACGGCTGCCGCTTTCGCTGGCGCGTCGGGCTGCCGAGCGGGCCCGGCGCAAGAGTCAGAGCGTGGTGCAAAGTGGTGACCAGACGCGCTTTCTGCCGTCTGAGCGGGCGGTTGCTGCCGCTTTCGCCGGCACCGGAGCGCGGCAGCTGGTCTTCGGGCATATCCACCGGCTGGCGGCGGGGGAGTTCGCGAGCGGCGGCGTCGGCCAGCCCGTCGACCAGCCCGGCGACCAGCCCGGCGGCAGCGCCCGCTACTTCGTCCTGCCGGCCTTTGACCAGGCCGGCATGGGCGCGCGGGCCGACTCTGCCGGCATCTCGGCGTGCGCTTTCGGCGCTGCCGTAACGGCCGATGCGGGCTCGGCCGAAGCGTGCGCGCCGCCGCCGCCCTGTCCCTGGTCCGTCTAGGCGCACAGCTTCCGGCGAACAGGCCGATTCCGCGTTGCCGGATCGGACCGTCGCTCGTTAGACTGTGCGGCCCCCTTTTGCCGGGATGGTCCGGCGATGGCTTGCGGAAACGGCAGGCCCTTCTTGTGTCCACGAAGCCCGGCTTCGTCCTTTTCGAGACCGCACGCTGCGCTTGAGCGAACCCCGCGACGCCCAGGAAACCCACCGACCTGTCGACACCGACAGCTCTGTGCTGCCGGTAGAAGTTGTGGCCATCGATGGCCCCTCGGGAGCGGGCAAGAGCACGATCGCGCGCCTGCTCGCGCAGCGGCTCGGCTACGCCTACCTCGACACCGGCGCGATGTATCGCGCGATCACGTGGCACTTCCTCGAGCGTTGCGTTGCGCCCGCCGAGGTCGGCAATGAGCCGGATCGCGGCATGCAGCGCATGCAGGATGAGCTCTCCGACGCGGCGCTGGAGCTGCGCGGAGCGTCGGTCTTGCTCAACGGCAAGGACGTGACGGCGCACCTGCGCACGCGCGAAGTCGAGTCGCAGGTGTCGGCCGTCTCGGCGCTGCCGTTTGTGCGCAGACGCATGCGCGACCTGCAGCGCGACGTTGCGCGCCGCGGCCCGGTGGTTGCCGAAGGGCGCGACATGGGGTCGGTCGTTTTCCCGACGGCGCGCTGCAAGATCTATCTCGATGCCGCGCCTGGCGAGCGCGCCCGACGTCGCTGCCAGGATTTTCAGCGGCAGGGACGCGCCGTCGATGAGGCGGGTGTTCTCGAAGAGATTTTGGTGCGGGATCGGCTCGATTCGACGCGCTCGGACGCGCCGCTGCGGCAAGCCGATGGTGCGCTCTACATCGACACGACAGGCATGACGACGGGCGCCGTCGTCGAAGCTCTCCTGGCTCAGGTGCGCGGCGAAAGCGCGGAGGAGCGCTGATGTCCTCGGATACGTCTTCGCAAGGCGGCCGCACGGCATCCGCAGGCTCGCAGGGCGACGGGCCGGTGCGTCTGCAGACCGTCCGCCGCAGCCGCTTCTGGTGGTACTCGTCGAAGTACGCCGTGCTGCTGTTCAGCAAAATTTGGTTCCGGATTCGCTGCGAAAACGCCGACCGCCTGCCTGCAGAGGGTCCCGTGCTGCTGGTCGCCAACCACGCGAGCTACCTCGATCCGCCGATGGTTGGCATCACGGCAACCCGCTGGGTGGGCTTTCTGGCGCAGGCCGGCTTGGCGTCGTTCGCGCCGCTGCGCTGGTGGCTCGGCCAGGTTGGCGTCACCTTGATCGACCGCAATGCGCCTTCCAAGGCGTCGATGCGGCTGATCTCCGACTGCCTCAAGGCCGGCGAAGTCGTGGGCATCTTCCCCGAGGGCACGCGCAGCCGCGATGGCCGCGTCAGCCCGTTCAAGAGCGGCGTGGAGTTCTTGGTGCGCCGGACGCGGCCGACGGTGGTGCCGATCGGCATTGACGGTTCGTTCCGGGCGTTCCCGCGGGGCGCCTGGCTGCCGCGGCCGCGCAAGATCATCGTTCGCTATGGCCAGCCATGGACCGCTGAGCAGGTGCTGGCGAAGGGTGGCATCGAGGCGCTGCGCAGCGAGGTCGCGTCGCTTGCTCGCTGTGAGCTGACGGACAATTCCGCTGGCAATGCCGCTGGCGCTCCGGCCGGCGATGCCGCGGGCACTCCCGCTGGCACTCCCGCTGGCACTCCCGCTGGCGGGCCCACGAATACGCCCTCCGCGCAATCTGCGGACGGCCAGGTTCTCGACTCTGACAACGGCCGCAAGGCCCGGATGGTCGATTCTTCTGCATCTGCTAGGGGGGAGGCGTGAGTCGCTCCTCTGGCATACCGATGACCGGACGTTCCGGCCGTCGGGACTGTGATCGCCGCGTACGTGGGCTCGTAGCCTGCGCTGGACGCGTTCCTTCACCCTTTACGTCTGATTGTTTTCTCTAACCCTCTGTTTTTGTTGATGTCCAATACTGGCAAAAGCCTGATCAAAAAGTTTGCGCTGCCTGACGACGAGTTGTCGCGGCTGACCTCCGAAGCGCTCGGTTCCACGACTCTGGACGAGCTCGACAACGCCATCGGCAAGACCGTTGCCGAACTCATCCCGCACAAGATCGTGCGCGGCACCGTCATCAATGTGCAAGAGGACGGCACCGTTGTCGTCGACGTCAACTACAAGGCCGAGGGGCAGATCTCGATCGACGAGTTCCCCGATCCGCTGGAAGTCGTTGCGGGCGCCGAGATCGAGTGTCTCGTCGAGGCGATCAACGACGCCGAGGGCTACATCCTGCTGAGCAAGCGCAAGGCAGATCGCATCCGCGGTTGGGAGAACATCATTCTCACCCACCAGGAAGGCGACACCGTCAAGGGTCTCGTCCTGCGCAAGATCAAGGGCGGCCTGCTGGTCGACATCGGCGTTCCGGTCTTCCTGCCGGCGTCTCAGGTCAACATCCGCCGCGCCGGCGACATCGGCGACTGGATCGGCAAGGATATCGAAGCGCGCATCATCAAGATCGACGAGGAGCGGATGAACATTGTCATCTCGCGCCGCAAGCTGATCGAGGAAGAGCGCGAGGCCAAGAAGGTCGAGCTGCTCAAGGTGCTCGAGGAAGGTCAGGTCCGCACGGGTGTCGTCAAGAACATCGCCGACTTTGGTGTGTTCGTCGACCTCGGCGGCATCGATGGCCTGCTGCACATCACGGACATGTCGTGGGGCCGCGTCAACCACCCGTCGGAGATGGTCAAGCTCGACGACGAGGTTGAGGTCAAGGTCCTCAAGATCGACCGCGAGCGTGAGCGCATCGCGCTCGGCATGAAGCAGAAGTCCGCTTCGCCGTGGGAGAACATCGCCGAGAAGTACCCGATCGCGCAGCGCGTGAACGGCGAAGTCGTCAACCTGATGAGCTACGGCGCCTTCGTCAAGCTCGAGGACGGCGTCGAAGGTCTCGTGCACATCTCCGAGATGTCGTGGACCAAGCGCGTCAACCACCCGAACGAAGTCGTCAAGCAAGGCGACCAGGTCGAGGTTGTCGTGCTCGAGATCGACACCGAGAAGCAGACGATCTCGCTCGGCATGAAGCAGACCGAGGTCAACCCGTGGGACATGGTGGCCGAAAACTACCCACCGGGCACGGTCATCCGCGGCAAGGTCCGCAACCTGACCAACTACGGCGCGTTCATCGAGCTGCAGGAAGGCATCGATGGCCTGCTGCACATCACGGACATGTCGTGGACCCGCAAGATCACCAACCCGAACGAGGTGGTGAAGAAGGGCGACGAGATCGAGTGCGTGGTGCTCTCGGTCGACCAGGAGAAGAAGCGCATCGCGCTCGGCCTCAAGCAACTGCAGGCTGACCCGTGGAGCGGCGACATCCCGGCTCGTTACCACATCGGTGACAGCGTTCCGGGCACGGTCACGAAGATCACCAACTTCGGTGTCTTCGTCGAGCTTGAGCAAGGCCTCGAAGGCCTGCTGCACATCTCGGAGCTGGCCGACCACAAGGTCGACAACCCCGAAGATGTGGTCAAGGTTGGCCAGCGCGTCGAGGTTCGCATCATCAAGATCGACACCGACGAGCGGAAGATCGGCCTGACGCTGATCCAGGCGCACTTCGAGGAAGGCGAGGAAGGCGAAACGACGACCACGACCACGACGTCGACGACTCCAGAGCCGGAAGCGCAGCCCGCAACGCCGACGCTCGGCTCGCTGGCGGACCAGCTCAAGGGCATTGGCCAGCGCGTCAGTGAGCGCGAAGCGGCTGAGAAGGACGACGAGCCCGAAGGCGGCGAGTAGTCCGTGGGCGCGCCGGCAGGAGCAGTCGCCCGCAGGGGCGCGACACGGCGAGCGGCCTTGGCCGCTCTCGCCGTGTCGGCGGTTCTCGCGCTGTTGCCTGGGTGCGTGACCACCTACGAAGACGAGGGCGAAGAGATCGCCTATTCGTCGGATCGGGACGCGCCGGCGGCGCAGGGCTACGCGACCGAGCTCGCCGTGCCCGTCGCCATCGCGATTCCGGACCTCGGCACCGGCAAGGACCGGCTGCTGATCGAGTTCTATAGCGGCGTGCTGCGTCGGCTGGAGGACGCGGCCAACGACGGCAACGTGCCGCTGATCGACTCGCTGGTCGAGAGCTACGACAAGCCGAGCGCTCCGGAGCCCATCCGGCAGCAGCTGTGCGGCTATCGTGCCGTCGCGCGAGGCATCGCGTTTCAGCAGCATGTCGCGCGTCATGCGCAGCTCCGGCTGCGTGGGGACGCCGGGAAGCGGAAGGCCAACGATGCCCCCGCGACGGGCAGACCCGCAGCGCCTCCCTTGGGCAAGCCTCTCGAGCTCGAGCTGGTCGTGCCGGCGATGGCAAAACCGGTCTTGCTTGGCTGCGAAGGCGACCAGGACTCGTTTGGTTTCTGGGTTGCGGTCACCATCGATGACGAGTTTGCCGACGGCAGCTCGACGTCCTCGCGTCGGCGCGGTTTTGTCGGTCTGCCGAACCGTCTCGAACTCACCGGCGACATCGAGCTGATCTTGCCGATCGACGTCGATGTCGCAGCCGGTCGATCGGCGCGTCGCTCGGTGCTGGTTCGCGTCGACATGATGCCGGGCCACGCCATGATCGACGGCGTGCGGGCACCGCTGCAGCGCCGCAACATTGGCGCCGCGACGTGGACGCAGTGGCCAAAGGGCGTCGATCTATTGGCCGAGCGCCCGCTCGAGGCCCTGCGCACGGCGCTGGCCGACTTCCGTCCCGGCAACCATGCGGCTGTCTACCTTGCCGCGCAGTTGATGCCGGCAGAGAAGCGCAAGGACGCGGCGGCGCTGCTGATGGATCAGGTGCGTTTTGGCAGCGACGATCAGGCACGAGTTGCGACGGCCGCCCTGCGCGAGCTGACGGGTGTCAGCATCGCCATCGGGCACCGCGACGGCTGGCTCGAGTGGTGGCAAGCGCGCCGCTGAGCGTGCGCCCCGACGCACTCTTCGTCCGGATGTGCAGCTCGAGCGTTCTAGACGGACCGCGGACCGCCCCAGATCCATCTGAGCCATCACCGAACCATCGTCCGAGCAACCGCGAAAGCGTCGTCGCCGGCCGCGCATAGGCCGGCAGATGTCGGCTTCACACCGCTCGTGTCGTGCCTCTGATGCACGACGCTAGCGCTTGTCCACGGCGCTTTGGCGCAGCTCAAGATCCGAAATGTCTTTTCCGGACGGCCCGGTGAAGTTCGGGGCGCCACGCAGCCCGATCAACTCCGCTCCCGGCGGCAGGCCGGTCACCGAGAAGCGGCCTTCACCGTCGGTCGTCGTTGAAACAGGCCAGCCGTGCTCCATTGGCTCGCCGCCGCTGGTGGCGCGCCAGTCCAACTTTGTTTGCGCCGCGGGTGTGCCATCGGCGTTGAGGATCACGCCGGAAGTCGTAGCGCAGTGCCCGAGGCGCAGCGTGATCGGGCCGCCATTCTCGGCCGAGCCGTCAAAGCGAACCCGCTGGCTGCCGTAGAGACCGGCGTGGCCGCTGCTGGTCAAGACAACGCGGCAGGCAATTTCGTAGTCGCCGGGTTCCAGGTTGAGGCTCGTGGTGGGCGTGCCGCCAAGCAGGCCGGGCTGCCACGTGATGGCGCGGTTGAAGGGGGCGGCGAGCGCGTGGCCACGCGCGTCGCAGCGGCGAATCCAGACGAGCGGTGCGGGCAGCGGCAAGCCAAAGCTGTCAAGGATCTGCAGCGAACGGCGGATGCCGCCGGTTGCCTGCAGGTTGAGGGCGAGCGTGCCGTCGACGTCTTGCCAGCGCGTATCCGCTTCGGCGGCCTCGACGCGCGACAGCAGCTTGTTGTCAAACGTCTGGCCCGGTGGCGCGTTGGCACGCATCAACAGCCGGCCGGCCGAGAGCCCGTGCACGACGAACTCCGTGCCGAACGGCAGCAGCAGCGCTTCTCCGACGCACTGATCGGGAAGCTGGCTGTCGGGAAGCAGCTGGAAGAACAGGTTGGCGAGCGGCATCTCGGTGCCGGGATACACGGTGGCCGGATCGAGCAGCTTGTTGGCCGACTGGATGCCAAGGCGAAGGCGCACGTGGCCCGGGCCACTAAGTGTCGGCACCTCTTCGAGGTCGATGTCCTTGCCGGCCGCGATCGAAAACGACTCGTTTGCGTAGTAGATGTCGCGGCCGTTGCTCATCCAGCTGGCCCGCACGACGTAGTCGCCGGCGATGAGCCCGTCGAACTGAAAGCCGTAGCTGGTGGGGGCGCCAACCTGGACGGTGCCTTCGAAGTCATACGACGTCAGCCCAACGCTATCGCCGCCGCCGCTGCCGCCTACCTGCACGATGCGAAAGAGGCGTACGGCCGCCGAAGTGCTGTCGGGGCTCGGCCGCACAAAGCCGCGCACCGAAGAGCTCTTGTGGATCGTGGCGACGCACTCTTGCGCGGCGTCTGTGCGGATCGCAAACAGCCCGGAAAGACCGTACGGCGGGGGCGCTTCGACGCGGACGGCACCATCGACGACTTGATACTGCACGTTTTCGTGGGCGGGATCGACGGTGCCCAAGTGCGGTGGCAGCAGGCCCCAGCGGAAGCCCGCCATGGCCGGCATGTTGCGCCACTCGACGTGGCCGTCGGCGCCGGAGCTCTGGATCCAATCCTCTCGGCCGGCAAAGGCAGCGGCGACGCGACGCATCGGGCCGTGCTGACAGGAGACGTCGTCGAGGCTCCAAACGCCGTCGCGAACGACCATCGCCGGGGCGCTCATCTCCGCGGTGGGCGTGGCGAGCACGTTTGCGGCCCAGTCCTCTTCGCGGTCGTCGTACCCCGTGTCGTCGTAGGCTGCGTTGTGGGTGGGATCGACAAACGGTGGCGGCAGCAGGGCGAGTTGCGTGTTGGCTACGGGTTTGCCGTCTGCGTCGACGCAGCGAATCTTCAGCGTGCCGCCGGGATGCAGCGCAACCAGGTTTTCACCGGGGTTCGGAACGAGCGTCGCGCGCAGCGGGGCGTAGCCGGCGGCACGCACGTGGATCGCGACACGGCTGCCAACTTCGTCCGCTGACAGCGAAAACACTCCGTCGCGGGCGTCGCGGTAGATGGATGCGTCCTCGCGATCGATGGCGGTCATCGAGAGCGTCACGACGCCGACGTCTGTGTGCACGCCGTTTGCTGCCGCAACAAAGCGAAGCGTCGCGGGGCCGTCGCCGCGCCCGTCCCCAGCTGCCTCGCGGATCGCGGCGTCGCGGGCGGCTTTGGCGCCATGCTCTGAGAGGCTGGCCGCGCTCGCTGCGGCGGATGAGCCGTTGGCTTGGGTGCTGTGGGAGGGGTTGCCATCGGGCAGGGTCGCTTCGGCCGCATCGGTGGCCAGCAGGCGCCAGCCGACCAGTGCAGCCGAAACGACGAGGGCCGCTCCGAGCCAGAGACGTGTGGACGCCTGGCCGGAGCCAGGACGAGAGTCTGCGGAAGTGCCGCTGCGGCGACTCCGCGCGAACCTAGATGGGTTGTTCATCAAATGCCTCACACGCTCTGGCGGGAACGACGGGGCCGAAGAACTACGGCGCAGGAACTACGGCCGTAGAACTACGGCTGCTGCACTAGAGCAGCGTGATCGACGAGTTGACCATGCGCGTGCGGCTGAGCAGGTTGATGCCTGCGCCGGCACCCGTGATCGTGCCGTTCGAGTTGGCTTCGACCGTGGTCTCGTAGAAGAACTGCGACTGGCCGAGCGCGTTGGCGCTGCCGCTCGCGTTCAGGGTCTGGATGGTCGGCTGGATGGGGGGAAGCACGGCGAAAGCGGCAGCGGCAGCGTTCAGGTTGGTGACCGTTGCCAGGGTCGACTGGAAGTTGACCGAGCTGCGGGCTTCCCCCGAGAAGCCGGAGCCGACGACCGTCGAGGTGACGGGGCCGTTGTTGATCGTGATGTTGACCATCACGCCGCCGGTGCCGGTGCCGCCGAGGCGGGCAAAGGACTGGGCGCGCACGGCGGACTCACTCGTCGTCGAGTTCACGGCGGTGCCGCTCGTGAGGCTGCCGCGGGTGGCGGCGCGAGCGAGTGGGTTGCCGCCGGTGCGAGCACGCGACGAGCACGTGACCGAGCCGGTGCCCAGCGGGTTGGTGCCCGTCAGCTGCGAAAAGTTATTCGCGGCCGGCACGAACTGTGCGATCCAGGGGAAGCTCGAGCTGATGGCTTGAGCGTGGGCGAAAGAAAGAAGCGAGGTCATAACGACCCCGGCGATGCTCAGTTGCTTGAACATAGGTTTGCGAATCAGAACTGTGGAAGAGTCGGTCTGCGCCAGCGAGACGTTCGCTGGCAGCGTGGCCCCTTACGATCGCGATGCGATTTTTGGGGAGCCGACCGTCCCGAGGCATTCGGCGTTGCACGCTCGAAGCCCCACAGCCGAAGGCGTTTTTCGTCGGCACGTGCAACGCTGTTTTCCTCGCGCTTTCGGATTCTCGTTGCGCTCTTAAGGGCTGTTCGCGTTCGCGGCCGCGTCGAGCGCCCCGTCTCTTAACTGGCCTCATACTTGGCCGTAGCGCACGGTTCGTGACGTTTGCCAGGCACGCAGCGTCAGCGTCAGCGGCCGCCGGCGGCGAAGCGGCGCCGGTAGTCACTCGGCGTCATGCCGACATGTGCGCGGAAGCGGCGGGTGAAGTAGCTGTGGTCGCAAAAGCCCACGTCCAGCGCGACGGTGGTGACGGGCGCGTCGGATGCGAGCAGGGCGACGCAGGCTTTGGCGATCCTTGTCTTCGCGAGATAGCGAGCCGGCGTCATATGAAATACGGACTTGAAGCGGCGCGAGAACTGGCTCTCGGAAAGGTCGGTCAGCGCGGCGAGGTCGGCCAGCCGCACTGGACCTTGGTAGTTGGCTTCTACGTATTGCACGGCGTTGTCGAAGCGTTGATAGGGCTCGAGCACGAGTCCCGCCGATTCACACTATTGCAGGGTGCCGGCGAGCCCGATGACTTCGCCGCCGCCGCGGTCGAACAGCGGGATCTTGGTGCATGGAAACCACTGCAGCAGGCCGCTTGCGTCGGGCACCATCCACGCCCGATTGGCGGAGGCGCGCTGCGTCTGCATGACCTGGCGGTCTTCTTGGATGTAGCGCTCGGCAACTTCCGGCAGAAAGAAGTCGAGGTCGGTTTTGCCGATCACGTCCGCTTCGTGCTGGGCGCCCAGCAGCGTCAGGTTGTGCGCGCTGACCGGGACAAAGCGGCTGGCGCGGTCCTTGATGAAAAGGTGCACCGTGGGCAGGAAGTCGAACAGCGCCGCGATGCCGCGGCGGTGCTCCATTCGCTGCAGGAAGTCCTGTTGAAACCGCTCTGTGTCCAAACGATGGCTGCGAGGTGCTGGTGCCTGCTGCGCCAGCTCCTTGCTTGCGCTACTGCACGGTAAGCGTCAGCGCGTTGCTGGCAACCAGGGGGGGCTCCGCAGGTCGTGTCCAAGAACCCGAACTGCGCCGACAGCATCGCGCCGGTCGCCGTCGCCGTCGCGGACAGCGGCAGCGGCAGCGGCAGGCGTGCGGTTCCGGATGCGTCCGACATGATCGTGAAGGAAGCGGGGAATCGGGTGCATGTGGCCACGGCCTTGCCGCTTCCTGATTCATGCACCAATGCCCCAACTCGGCCGATACCGCCATCAACGCATCGGCAATCTACGAGCCGGAGCTGGCCCGTGCGACGAGGAACGGGCTCGGCCCGATCAACGGAGGTTGCGCGGGTTAGCGGATGACGCCGCCGACGGGGGGAGCCACCTGCAGCGGCAGGGCGAGGCCGGTGATTCCCTTGAACCAGAATGCTTGATGGACGAGGGCCGGGTTTGCCGGGATCGGCCACGATCCGGTCGCAACACCTTGGGCGTCCGCGAGCATCACGGTCAGCACGAAGCTGTCCTGGGACGCGAGCCACGACGGTTGTTCCAGGATCGGCAGCACGATCGTATCGAGCGTCGGACCGACGAATAGACCGACGAAGCCGAGCGGTTCGACGGTGTACTCGAGCGCGAACGTCGCGCCAGGCGACAGCGGTGCGAGGCGCCTGACGCCAATTACCGGGCCGATGTCTGGGCCAAGACACGTCGTGTTGCCGATGATCGTGCAGCTGTCGATGCGCCCAGAGCCGTCGTGGTCAAACGCACAGACGTTGGGATCCGTCTCCAGCGTACAGTCACGCAGCCAGAACTGAGACGTCGGGGCGCTGCGCAGCGCGGCTTCGCGCACGACGTTCGGAGACGCGGGCGCACCCGACCGTATCTCGCAGCGAACCGCATGGAACCAGCTGTTGATATTGAGCTGCACGCCGCGGCCCGTCGTCGGCGCGAAGAAGCCGGCGTTCGGCGAGCCGGTGAATACCGAGTCGACAGCAGTGACCTGCGCGGACGTCGCGATCATGGCCGGGCTGCCGAAGCCGTTGCTCGAGATTTGGCAGCCGTAGAAGTGGACGCTGATACCGCTGAGGATCATGCCAAATCCGCCGCTCTGGATCGTGCATCCATCCATCGTCAATGTGCCGCTCGAGCCGCTGCCGCCGGCACTCATGCCGTCGGGAAAGTCGATGTCGACGATGTGGCAGCTGGTTCCCGAGAAGGGATTGAACGCCGGCGCGCTCAGTAAGATCGAGTAGCTCGGGTCGTAGACAATCGACACCGTGCCGGGCACTAGAGCGCGCAGCGTGACCCCCTTGGCCGTGGCGAAATGGCCGTACGACCCCGGTTCGACGAGCACGATGTCGCCGTTCGCCGCCACAGCCAGCGCATCGCGGATTTCGGCGAATCCACTCGGCCCAACCAGATAGGTGGTCTGTGCCGGGATACCGACGGTAGTGGCGAATAGCAGACAGATTGAGGGAAGGATGCGCATGATTTTGACTCCTGGATGGGTGGCCGATTGTGTCTGTTACTCGCATGCAATCAACGTGCCGGCAAATCGTTGGGATGCCTAGTCGGTGGCGGGCAACCAAATGCGGGCTCTCGCCCGTCGCCGCGTCGACCGCGACCGCGACCGCGGCCGCGGCCGCGGCCGCGACCAGTGGTGCGGGGGGCGTAGGCAGCGCGTGGATGGTGCCCGTGACCGAATCGTAGATGCGGATACGGCTGCCGTCTTCGGCGATGCATGACGAACGAGATCGACAGGCGCAACGGCGCTCCGTGCCGGCTAGCCTGCAGCGATATGAGTCGCACCGATCTGGAAGCCGTTCGAGGGCTGTTCGAGACGCAGCGTTCGGGTGTGCTTTGCACCGCGCACGCCGCCACCGACGACTGGCCCTACGGGTCGGTCGTGCCGTATGCGATGCTCGCCAACGGCGACGCCTGTGTGTTTCTGTCCGACATCGCGGAGCATACGCGCAACCTTCTGCGCACCCCGCGCGCGACGCTGTTGGTCTTGGATCCCGCGGCGGCCGGTGAACCGCAGGCTGGCTCGCGCCATGCGATGATGGTGCGGGCGCACTGTCCGGAAGGCGATGCTCGCGAGGCCGTCGAGAAGCTCTACTTCGAACGCTTTCCCGGCGCGGAGCGCATGCGGGAAGCGCATGGGTTTCGCGTCTGGGTGTTGGCCTGCGAACGGGTCCGTTGGATCGCGGGCTACGGTTCGATGGGGTGGTTCGATCGGGCCAGCTGGACTGGCGAGCGCGACCCGCTCACCGACGAAGCGGTTGGCATCGTCGAACACCTCAACGCGGACCATGCCGATGCACTGCGCGAGCTCGCGGTTGCGGCCGGCTGCGTCGAGACGGGGGACGTGCGTGCCGTCGCCTGCGACTGCGGCGGGCTCGACCTCGAGGTGCGGCAGGATGGCGCGGACGCAGGTCGCCCGGTACCGCTGCGGTTGACGTTTTCGCCGCGTGCCGAGCGGTCGGATGACGTGCGCCAGGCAGTCATCGAGATGCTGCGACGCGTGCGCGCGAAGTAGTCCTCGTCGGGGGAGCGGCTATCGATGGCCGTGCTTCTCGAGGTGTTTCTTCAGGTCTCCGGCACGATACGGGTAGCTGTGCAAGGATGGCATTGCTTGTGCCGGCGTATGGCGTTCGCGCCCGAAGACGACGAAGTCGCGCTTGCTGCCATGCTCCGAGCACGAGTCCCGCCGATTCCTACTTTTGCAGGGTGCCGGCGAGCCCGATGACTTCGCCGCCGCCGCGGTCCTTGATGAAAAGGTGCGCGAGGTTTTGAGCCGTAGCTGTACCTGCCGGCGCCGGCTGGTGCATTTTCGGCAGGACTCGGGTTTCCGGCTCGCAACGGCCTAGAACGAGCCGATGGTCATCGCCAGCGCGTTGCTCGCGACGATCGTGCCCAGCGAGCCGTTGCTGCCGAACTCCACGCCGATGGCTTGATGGCGCAGGCTGAGACCCACAAGCGCCGGGGCACCCGATGGCACCGCGAGTTCGATGCGGCTCGTGCCGCTGCCGGTTGCGACGCGCAGCTCGAGGATCTCGGGGCTGACGCGCAGCACGCAGCCCGCTGCGCCCGTTGGCAGCAGCGCGTTCAGCAGGGTGTTGGACGATTGGCCGCCGAACGCGTGCACTGCGAGTGCGGACGATTCGAGCGCCGAAGCGGTCGCGCGGTAGGTGGCGCCAACGAACGGGCGCACAGCGGCTGCAAGCTCGGCGCCACCCACGCTGCATGCGGACGGTTCGGACTGAAGCGTTGCGGGGCAGGCCGTGCGCAGCCGCAGGATGCGACTTTCTGAGGCCTGCAGCGCGACCGCCAATTCGCCAGATGGCGAGAAGGTGATGCTGCTTGCGCGTGAGATCGTGTTGCCAACGGCGGACCATGAGGTGCCGTCGAACCGCTGCACGGCGCTCTCGATGTTGCCCTCGCAGGCCACGGCGAGATCGCCGTTCGGCAGCGTGATCCCGCGAGCGGGGCTGATCGGAGCGTTGCTGCCCATGTCCTGAAAGTTCGTGCCGTCCCAGCTGCGGATTCGCTGCCCGTTGCTGTGCGGGGCGATGACGACGAGGTCGCCGTTGGGCGCGAGGGCGAGCCCATCGGCAACGGTGTGGTCATAGGTTGTGGGAGCCCACGACGTGCCGTCCCAGATCGCCGTTCGGCTGGTGATGCCGACGCCCCACTGCGAGGTCCAGCCTGTAGCCGCGATGCGGCCGTCCGGCATCTCCAGGGCGTCTACGATGATGTTGGTCGACGGCAGCGGTGCGCCGATCACTCCGTTGGCAAGGATCGACAGGTTGCCGGCGGCGAAGTACAGCAGGTTGCCGTTGCGCATCGGCCGGACCGTGCCGAGGTTGGATGCGCCTGCGACGGCGTGCCATGCGGAGCCGTCCCAGCGGGCGATGCGAAGCGTCGGCACGCCGCCGGCCAGAGTGAACGCGCCGGTTGCATAGACATCGCCATTGCCGGCGATGGCGATGGACTCGACGGAGCCATTCAGGCCGGAGCTCATGGCATGCCACGAACTGCCGTCCCAGCGCGCAATGTTGTCGGCGGCGGTGCCCTCGATTTGGGTGAAGGAGCCGCCGGCATACTGGGTGCCGTCGGGAGCTGTGGCCATGGCAAAGACCCGCTCGGCTCGTGGCAAGGATTCACCAACCCAGGTGCCGCCGATGCGCGCCGCCAGTCCGCGGACAGCGGTTCCGCCCACTTCGACCATGCTGCCGCCGACCAGCAGGTCCGCGGCGGTGGTCCCGAGTGCCGCCATCGCCGAGACGGTGCCTTCGGTCAGAGTGAGCAGGCTCCAGCCGTTTCCGTCGAGCTCGTAGATGCCGCCAGGGCCAAACGTCCAGCTTCGATCGGAGACGAGCACGTTTCCGTTGGGTAGCTCCAGCACGCTTTGCGGGCGCACGGGGCCAGAGGCGGGGGTGGCAACCCAAGCGCCGTTGCGGACGCGCAGCACGCCGCTGCCGCCGGGGAAGGTATTGACGGCCAAGATCAAGTCGCCGTTGGCCAGCAGCTCCATGGCGGAAACGAAAAGCGAAGCTGGCTGACTGCTGCCGAGCGGCCCCCAGGAAATGCCGTCATAGAGCGCGGCGCCAGCGATCGCGACGCCGCCTGCCGTGGTGAACGATCCCGCGACGGCGAGGTCGCCGTTGGCGAGCAGCGCGAGGCGTGAGACGATCGTCACGCCGTTGCCGCCCGCGACACCGCCGCCGAGATTGTCCCAATTTGTGCCGTCCCATCGTGCGACGGCGCCGGCTGGGATTGGGCCAGCTGGGAGGCTGCTATCGCCGACCGAACCGAACGTTCCGGATACGAAGAGGTCGCCGTTTGGCGCTTCGAGGACGTCGCTCACGTTGCCGTCCGCGCCGCCGCCGAGCGGCGACCAGCTTGCGCCGTCAAAGCGGGCAATGCCGCGGGCGCTCGTCGCGCCGACGCGGGTGAAGCTGCCGACAACAATCAGGTCACCGGATGCCGTTACGATCGTGCGGTTGACGCCGCCGTTGGGTTGCTCGACCGGCCCCGTGAAATCTCCCGTGACCGGATCCAAGAAGGCCAGGTGTGCCGTCACCAGCGACCCGGCTTGCGAGAACGTTCCGCCGATCACGATCTTCTCGGTCTGCGGCCCGGAACCGTCCGGATCCCAGCGGCCGAAGTTTGTGGCTGCGCCGAGGACACCGAAGGAAATGCCGGCTGGGACTTGTTCGATCGGGCACTGCGCGGACAGGCTGTCCGTCGCCGTGAAGCCGCTGACAATGGTGGTCGCGGCCAGCAATGCGATCGAGCGAAGGGGTTCTATGTAGGTGCGCGGGAAGCAGTTCGACATGGTGACCTGGGCGTTGGGCGAATGCGTATGTCACCAAAAATACCGCACGTAGCGTGGCCCGTGCGACGCCCCGGCCAATGCGCGTCGCGACCACGCCTTTCCTTGCCCCGAGGCGCGCCGGCCGGTAGACCAACCGCGTGCAGTTTCCACCCGTCGAAGAGCAGCTCGCTGCCATCCAGCGCGGCGCCGTTGACCTGGTCGACGTCCCAGACCTGAAGAAGCGCCTCGCGCAGAGCCGGGAGTCCGGCAAGCCGCTGCGCATCAAGTTTGGCATCGACCCAAGTTCGCCTGATATCCACCTCGGCCACACCGTGCCGCTGCGCAAGCTGCGCGACTTTCAGCGCCTTGGCCACACGGTCATCGTGCTGTGGGGGACGGCGACCGCCATGGTGGGTGACCCGACCGGCCGCAACAAGACGCGGCCGGCGCTGACCAAGGAGCAGGTCGAGGCCAACAAGCAGACGTATCGTGCGCAGATCGGCGCGGTGCTCGATATCGACAACATCGAAGAGCGCGAAAACGGTGAGTGGTTCCACGGCCAGTCGTTTATGGACTGCGTTGGCCTCGCCAGCCGCTACACCGTGGCGCGCATGCTGGAGCGCGATGACTTTACCAAGCGCTACAAGGGCGGCCTGCCGATCAGCGTGCACGAGTTTCTTTACCCGCTGCTGCAGGGCTGGGACTCGGTAGAGCTCAAGGCCGACGTCGAGATCGGCGGCACCGACCAGCTGTTCAATCTGCTGGTTGGGCGGGATCTGCAGGGGCAAGAAGGCCAGGCGCCACAGGTCTGTTTGACGATGCCGCTGCTCGAAGGCCTCGACGGCAGCCAGAAGATGTCGAAGTCGCTCGGCAACTACGTGGGCGTCGCGGAAACCGCCTCGAAGCAGTTTGGCAAGCTGATGAAGACGCCGAACGACCTGCTCGAGAAGTACTTCACGCTGCTGACCGATACCGCGCCGGAGCGCGTCCAGGAGCTGGTTGCCAACCCGCTCGAGGCCAAGTTCGCGCTCGCCGCAGCTGTTGTGTCTGGCTACCACGGCGACGAGGCCGCAGCGGCGGCACGCGCAGAATACGACCGGGTGCACAAAGATGGCGGGGTCCCGGACGATCTGCCCGAGTGGCGGCCCGATGAATCAACCCGCCGCAATGATGAGGGGGCCATTGCGCTGCCCACCGCCATCGCCGCATCGAAGCTTGCCAGTTCGAGCAGCGAGGCCCGCCGCCTGATCCAGGGGCGAGGCGTGCGCCTCGATGGCGTTGTTGTCGCCGACGTCAAGGCGGCGGTCGGGGCGGGCACCTACGTGGTCCAGGTCGGCAAATCCCGTGCGGCCCGGTGGATCATCGACTAGGCGGATCAGGGACCGGCCGGCGCTCGATTCGCGGGCCGTTGACGATGCTTTCGGCGGCAGATTGGCACGCTGGTCGACCGGGGGCGCAGCCGGCTCTGACGCAGCCTGTCGGAGCCTCCGCCTGGCCCGAAGGCAGCCGGCGCGTGGCCCGAAGAATGTTGCCGTCGACGCAACGCCCTGCGGCCAAAAGCGCTTGCCGCGCGCCCTTGTGTCGGCCGCCGAGAATGCCGATGCAGCATATCCTGCGCCATCTGATAGCATGCGTGGGGCAACCTCCGCTGCCATTGGCGATGGCAGGGGTTCCATTGCGCGGCAGCTGGCTTCACGGCGGATCCAGTTCTGCCCGCGCCAACTGGCCGTGCTGACCTTTGACGAATGACGGAAGGACGATAACCCGGTGATGCGGCGCGAGAGGGTTTGCGGCACAGCCGCCCGATTGGCGATCGCTTGCGCGATGGCCGCTTCGCCCCTGGCCGCTGTTGCTTTCGCTGCCAATCCGTCATTCGTTCCGCCGACGCTTGCGTCCCTTTTCGTCGCGAAGCCGGCGGTGGGGTTGGCGTTCGGCCAGGGAGACCCGCCGAGCGCGTCTGCCAAAGCGGCGCCTTCCGGCTCGCCTGCGCCGGGCGCTGGGGGGGCCGGGGCCCAAGGCACCCCCGAATTGGATGAGCTGGCGCGGCTGCGGGCCATGCTCAACAAGTCCGGCCCCGATGGCCGCGAGCAGCGCGAGGGCGCTGTCGCACAGCTGTTGGCGTTGGCAAACCCACAGGCGCACCAGCTGCTGCAGTCGCGCCTTCGCCGCAACGAGGATCCCGACGGCCTGCGCCCGACGATTCTGGAGGCGCTGCAGCGGCACTTGCTGACGGCGCGTGAGCGGCAGTTTGGTGGTGCGGGCGACGAGCTGCGCCGGCAGCTCATCATTGGCTACCTCGGTGCCTGCGCCCCGCTTTGGCGCGACGCGCCGGCCGTCGATGGACCCGGCGAGGCGCCGGTGCGCGCGGCTGCCCGCGTCGCGCTTCGTCGCATGCCCGTGCGCGAGCTGGCGGCTGCGGCAGAGACCTTGCTGCAAGCCGGCAACGGTGAGCCGCGAGAGCGCGCCGACGTTCTTCGCTGCCTCGCGGATATGCAGCAGACACTGCTCGCGACGACTCTCGCTGGTTCGCTCGAAGATCCCGACACGGTGGTGCGTTCGGCGGCGCGCGAGGCCCTGCAGCTGCTGACCTTTGCGGTGCCTGCGATTCGCAGCCGCGCCGAATTTGATGCGTGGCACCAGCGAAGCGGTGCGGTTCCGTACGTGCAGCTGGCCGAGCGTGCGGCTCGCAGCGGCCCGACGCGTTTTGCCCGGCTGCAAGAGCAGCTCGTGCAGCTGCAGATCGAAGCGGCCCGCGAGTTTGTCACGGTTCACGTGCAGGCGCGCGAAGGCATCGACTGGGCGGCGGTTCGCGAGCGCACGATCTCCGATGGGCCTGCTGTGCTTGACGCGTGCCTGCGGGCGCTGCAGCGGCAGCTTGTCGACAGCGGTGTGCCGCAGGGTGGGGCCGCGCCGCGTCATCAGTTTTGCCGGGTCTTGCTCGATCGTTTCGCCACGACGTCGCCAACGGGCGGCCGCGAAGTCCAGCAGCGGCGCGCGCTGCTGCTAGAAGTTGCCGCGTATCTGGTGCGCTCCGATGAAGCGGAGATGGCGGGGGAGGTGCGGAACCTGCTGCTGCGGCAGCTCGAAGATCCGTCGGCGACCAGTCCGGTCGCGGCGCTTCGCGGTTTGCGTCGTTTTCCGTCAGACGCAGCGCGGCAGGCGCTGGTTGGGAGAGCGAGCGGCTTGCTCGCCTCGCTGCCGAGCGCTGCTGGCGACCAACGCGGCGTGCGTGACGGCAGCGCGCAGCAGCTGCAGGAGATCTTCGATACGCTGTCGTCCCGCTCCGAGCCGCGCTGGCGAGCACCTGCCGCCGACGCTCCCGACAAGCAGGCTTGGCTTGGCCTGGTCCGCGAAGGCGCGCGTGGGGCCGAGGAGCTGGGTCTGCGCGATCGGGCGCTGCTGCTGGCGCAGATGCACGACGCCAACGAGCAGCGGTTGCCCGAAGCCTTTGACGTCGTGCTTGAGCTCGTTCGAGACGCCAAACTTGATACCGGCTTTCGGTCGACCTGCTTGGTCTACCTCGAAGCCTGGCGTTCGGAGGATGCTCTGGCCAATCGCTGGCTGGATGCGTTGCTGCAGCTGCTCCAAGATGCCGAACAAGCCGAGCTGCGGCTGCGCGCGGCGCAGTCCTTGCTGCGCGTGCCGGAGTCGGTGGACGCAAGCCGAAGTCAGTGGTTTGCGCGCTCGCTGAAGGTTCTGCGCGAGCGCCTGCTCGCCGAGCCGGAGCCGCGCGTGCTTGAAGTGTTGGTCGATTGCGTCGAAGTGTTGGCGCGCGAACCCGACATGCCCGAGCTTGCGATCGGCGCGCTCAACTACGTTCTTGGTCAGGTCGCACCGGCTGATCAGCCAGTTCGCGATGAGCATACGTTTCGGCTCCAGCCCCTGCTGCGCGCTCTGGCGACCGTCGCCGCAGACCCCAAGGTCGAGGCCGGGCAGTGGCTGGCCGCGTGCGCACCGCTGCTCCAAAACCAGCAGCGCCAGAGCTTGCGGCTGGTTCTTCAGAGTCAAAGTGCGATCGACTTCGCCAAGCGCATGGCCGGCAGCAGCTCGGAGGAGCTGCTGCGCGCCACGCGTGCCATGCAGCTCATTCTCGATGCGGCCGCGCTGCGCGAGGACGATGACTGGACGCTGGATGATGATTTGCGCACCGAAGCACGCGACGTCCGCGCCGCATTTGCCGCGCTCGACTACGTCGACGTCGCCCTGCGCCGGACCTCACCTCGCTACCGACTGCTGCGCGTGGCCGTTGACTATGCTGGCGATAAGCACCAGGAAGTGGTGCAGCGCGTCGCCCAGTGGCTCGCCGATTCTCAGTCCCCGGAAGAAGAGCCCTACCGCGACCGCCTGCGCTACTTCGGCGCCGCCTCGCACATGGCCCTCAACCGCCCGGCGCAAGCCGTCGCCCTGCTCGACGCCCGTTCTTCGGATGCGCAAAACGATGCCCGCGTGCTCGCCCTGACCGAACGCGTCGCCCGCGCCCTGGCCGAACGCGACCCCGCCAGAGCCCTAGACCTGTTCGAACGAGTGGTCCGCCAGACCTCGACCGACGACCAGACCTTCCGCACCCGCCTGCTAGACTGGATGCGCCTAAGCCTCCGCCAAGAGCCGCAAAACAAGCAAGCCACCCTCGCCGAAGCCAGCCAGCACGCCCCGCTCTTCGAAGCCGCCGACTGCCCGCCCAAGCTAAAGCAGGCCTTCGAGCAGCTACGCTCCTCGAACTGAGCACGCGTGTCCAAGCTGACCGCGGCCGCGAGCCGGGCCGGAGAACTTTGAGCACGACGCTTGCTTCGCAAAGAAGCGTCGCTATCCTTCTTGCTCACCCATCGCGGGGTGGAGCAGCCCGGTAGCTCGTCGGGCTCATAACCCGAAGGTCGCAGGTTCGAATCCTGCCCCCGCTACCACTTTTACGCCAACGTCTGTTTTCTGCTCCCATAGACGCTCAGG
>JBGCDH010000027.1:0-32070 GCA_045105235.1 Planctomycetota bacterium
CGACGTTGTCTTTCTCAATCTGCTCGTGCAGGTCGAACTTGCTGATCGCCTGATAGACAAGCGACCACAGCACCAGCACAACCTGGCCGAGCGCGAAAAAAGCGACCGCCGTCAACGGCCCACCGCCCTCACCGTGAACCGCTCCCGCGATCACCAGCGAAGTCGCCACAATACTGCCGAAGACAACGGCACCTGTGCCCGCATTGCGGTCTCGAATCAGCTCGTCTTCTACCTTGAAGCGGCGCAACACAAGCCGATCTACCAGGAGCGAACCAACGTAGAGGCACACCATGCCACCAAAGGTGTAGCCCGCAACCACTAGCATCGACTCGCCGATCTCCGGCCACGTCGGCGGCAGCAGCGTGCCGTCCTCCATCTCCACGTGCTCGGGCCCGATGGCTGCCCCCAGATAGATCGCGGCCACACCTAGCAGATAGCCGCTAAAGACGAGGCCTACCGCAGGGTTGTCGCGCTTCGTCAGCTGCTCCTGCAGCCCATACGGCAAGAGAAGTCCAACGAGCACGCGCGCAACGACGAGCAAAGCTGCGCCAAGGGCGACGTATGCGAGACCATGCAAGATGCCGTGTAGGTCCATGGAGCGATTCCTAGTCTTTGGGGTTGGGGAGCAGGTCTGTCGGCTTCCGGCTACTGGCGATCTGGCTATCGGACGTCAGACCGGTTGACGCTCGACCAGTAGCGGCCTGCTCAGTAGCGGTCTGACCAGTAGCGGTCTGACCAGCAGCCGGCTGACCACTCGGGGCCTGACCAGTCGGGGCCTGACCAGTCGGGGCCTGATCGGAATCCGTCGGCCCGATCGTTCGGGGCACACGCACCATCGAATGAGACGTGCACCGCATGGCGAGCACGAGCGAACGGCACGCAGCCTCCGGCATCTCAGGATCCCCACACGTAAACACGTCGACGGCCGCGAAGCCGAGTTCGGGCCAGGTGTGAATCGAAATGTGCGATTGCGCAAGCAAGCCGATTGCCGTCACACCAATGGGATCAAACGCATGCGAGACTTCACCAAGCCAAGTAGCGCCCGCTGCCCCGGCTGCGTCGCGCAACGCTGAGAGCACCGCGCCCTCGTCGTTGAGCACTTCGTGCGGGCAGCCGTTGAGCTCCAACAGCATGTGTGAACCGACGGCCATGCGAAAACCATAGCCTGGGTTCACCGGTCACCACACGGCAAAGGCAGGACAAACAGCGGAGCGCGGCCCTGCATGCCATGACGGTAGGGCCCGCTCTCACAAGGGGCTATACGGTCCAGATCCGCGGCGAGAACGACAAGCCGGTGGCCGACGCTGTTTTGCTATGCCTATCGTATGCCACGGATGGCTACAGCCGGCGCCTCTACCAGAGCCGGCGGCGCTATCCCGGAGACGAACCGAAGCATCTGGCCGCGCGAGCACTTCTGGGGATGCGGCTGCCACTTGACGAAGACGGCGCCACTCGCATTCCCCGCGAGGAACGCGGCCTGATCCTGGCAGTGCACGAGGGCCGAATCGCTGCGGCGAGCCACAGCGAGAGCACGCGCAAGACGTCGCCGCACCCGGCAACCCTGACCTTGCGGCCACCCGTGACCGCAAAGGTTCGCGTGCTACAGGCCAATGGCCAACCGGCCGCAGCCGTCCCCGTCGGCATCATGATCGGCAGCACCGTTTCCATTCGCGCGGTTGCGAAGCGCGACGGCTCCACCCGCTAAGCGCTTGGGCCGATCATCGCCCAGGAAACGACCGACGGCAAACCCGTCGAAAAGATCCTGCTTCGGACACGCAACAGCGGCACGTGCGAACCCGATGGCGACGGGCGCTTCGAGCTCTTCCGCGCCAAGGGCGACCCGCCCGCAAGCAAGATGGAGTTTTCGAGCGACAACTTTGTACATGCCGACCGCCCCGAACGACGAGTTGAAGTCGCGGCGTCAGCCAAACCTGCCGAAATCGTTGTCGAGCGAGCCGCCCGAATCCTGCTGCATGCGGAAGGCGCCCCAAAAGGCAGATTGCTGAGTCAGCTCGAGGTGCCGCTTTATGTTCTTTGACTGAAAGCAGTTCATGTCATTCGACACTGTCACAGTGCAGAAAGAGAACGGCGAACCAGATGACGATTGCACAGTCTGGCTTCGCACATCCGGATCCGGCTCTGGCACGAGCCCGTCAAACGGAAAGATCGACTGCATGGTGCCGAAGCAGGGCGGCTACATGACCATTGGTCGAAACAACGGCACGAAGATCGACGTGCCGGTTGGTGGCGCCACACTGCAGATCCCAGCCGACGCTGCCTTTGGGAACGCGCTGCAGGCCGCTCTCAGCAGCCTGCGCTGACCGAGACGCTGCGCGCAGCGTCGCCATTTTTGGACCCGCTGCGTAACGCACCAGCACCGACGGACGCCACGGATGTTGCCGGCCGCGAAGCTCGCGACCACTCCCAGCTATGAAGAACATCCTAAGCCTCATCGTCGCAGCCGCGGCACTCCTCCTCACAAGCAACCTGAGCGCACAAATCGGCAGCCAGCCCGACCTCCCAGGCTGCTACGAAGTGCTTCAGAGTGACGGATCCCCGATCCGGCCAAACGTCACCGCAACCCTCACCATTGTGCCCATCCCCGGAACCCCGCTGATGTCAGGAATCATCTCCGCCGACGGGGGCAACGGACCACAGAACATTCCCGGTGAGGAAATGGTCATCCAGCCGCCGGACGCAACCGGCC
Organism: Planctomycetota bacterium; assembly: GCA_045105235.1. Lineage (GTDB taxonomy): Bacteria > Planctomycetota > UBA1135 > UBA1135 > UBA2386. The sequence continues at coordinate 2,708 of JBGCDH010000027.1, forward strand.
AAATGCACTTTGAGAATGCACGCGGCCACTACGGCGTCATCTATTGGGATGGATTCACCTACCGCTCCCATATTCTGACCGGCCCCAATGCCGGGCTCGACCGCCTGCTGGACGACCTGTGCTAGCAGAGGCCCCGCGGGTCACGCCCAAACGAACGGGAGCGTGACCCATCATGCCTCGCAGCGGCGCTGGCGGTATACAAGTGCGTCGCATGCAACAGAACCGCGCGACCTCCGGATTCGTCTTCAACCAGACCATGCTGCGCATCAAAGACCCGGAGGCTTCTGTCGCGTTCTATCGCGACGTCCTGGGGATGACGCTGCTGGACCGCTTCGACTTCCCCGACATGGATTTCTCGCTGTACTTCATGGGCTATCCAGCCACCGCGATACCCGAAGATGCAGCGGAACGGGCGCAGTGGATCTTCGAACAGCCCGCACTGCTCGAGCTGACCCACAACCACGGCAGCGAATCCGATCCACAGCTGAGCTACCACAACGGCAACGCCGAACCTCGCGGCTTTGGCCACATCGGCATTTCGGTGCCCGACGTCTATGCCGCGTGCGACCGATTCGAATCACTCGGCGTGGAGTTCGTGAAGCGACCCGACGCAGGCGCCATGAAAGGCCTTGGCTTCATCAAGGATCCGGACGGCTACTGGATCGAAATCCTCTCAAGCAAGGGACTCCGAGACTTGATCGTAGGCAAGCGCTAAACCCGCAACGGCTTCGCCCGCGCAGTTCGAACGGCCCAAGAAGGACGAGCTACGTTCGGGGTTCGCTGTACACGGCACACCATCGCTGGACAAACTGACGCTCAGCCCCCTCTAGCCATTCAAGGCACCCGCGCGCGTCGAAACGTTCATCGACCCAGTGCATGCGCTTGCCTTCGGGAGGGCGTGGTGCCAGCGCCGCGGCAAGGTTCGACAGCTCCAGCGACGGAGCCACATCCTCCCACGCCGCTTCGAAGCCGCCGCCCGCGCGTAGATGCGCAACGAAGCCATGCAGCATCTTCAAGACGTCGAAGCCGCGGTCGCCGACCGAGTTGGCAAGAGCCATCATTTTCGGAACAAACGTGACCGGCGGCTCGACCGTGACGGGCTGCGCCGCCAGTCCGGTCAGCAGGCCAGCGGCACAGACCTTTGGCCAAAGGCCCATCGTAGCATCGAACCAGAGACCTGCAGGCGTCGCGTTGCGCCCGGGTTCATACAAGCACTCCGTCGGCGCATCACCGTTGCCAGACAACCAGTGCGACTTGCCAGCGGCCACGACCTCATCCAGCTCACGTTTGCGCGCGGGGTATTCAGGATGCTTCGCAACTTCAAGGCAGAAGAAGAAGCTCGCCTCCTGCAGCGCCGTCGTCGATCGAAAGTGGACGAAGCTGACGTCAAACACGCCGACCATCGAATAGATCGCCGCGTAGGCGTCGCGCTTGACGCCCACACTCCAATCGCTCGCGTGAACAAGGCCGACGCATTCCTCAGCCAGGGATTCGTATTCCCACATGGACATGCGCACCGACCATAGCCGCTATCAAGCAGGCCTGTCGACCAAGCCCACCCGCGAACCGTGCGTTGCGCCCCCAAACGATTGCCGCTTCTATCGCGAACATGACGAACCGCCCGTCCATCGCATGGATGCCGCTGGTCCTCGTGGCCGCATGCTCCATCAGCCCGGCACAGCACCCTCCGGAGCTTGTGCTACCACCGCGTGCCCCAGACGCACGGACCGGCAGCCAGCTCGCGCTGCGCATGCAGGCAGTACCTCTGGCCGAACGTGAACAGCTGCTGCTGCATGCATACGCATCTGGCAACGTGCCGACCTTCTTGCGAAGCATGGTGCCCGTGACGACCACGGCCATGATTCAAGGCCAGCTACGGACCGCCACATTCTGGTGCCTGCCGGACTACATCGGAATCGGACGCGACGACGACTGGCTGAGGACACCAATGACTCCTGGGCTTGCACAACTGCTGTGCGATCGACTCGATGCCACACTGCCGACACGACGCATGAGCGATGCGATCTGGACGCAGGCATCGTTGCAGCTGCCGCCCTTCCCCTTCTCGCCGACGATCTACAATATTCAGTCGGTGCCCGTGTTTGAGCAGCACCACCAACAGGTTGAAGCGCAGCTGCAGAGCGCTCCTTCGCGGCTGCTAACGGCAGGCCACAAGAAGGACGTTGTCATTTCGGCACTTCTTCAGAACTTCCCAACGCGCGTCTGCATCTACGGGTGGCACCAAACAAACGGCGCCGCGATCCAGCCGCTTTCCAAGGTGCATAGCCAAAGCTACGTCGACTACAGCCACGGCATCCGACTCGTCGCAAAGCGCGTCGAGATCGATGGCACACCTACGACGGTCGCCGCCGTGCTTGCCGATCCGGTGCTGCACCCGCTGCTCAGCGACGAAGGCGCGTTTGCTTCGAGTCGCTACACACCGCACGAAGACGTTTCCCTGCCCGTCCACGAGCGCTTCCCTGTCTCGGGTCCCGTACACCCGGCATGGCGGTCCAAGTTTGTCGCGCCGACCTCCATTTCGGCCGCAACCCTGCCGGCAGGCACATCGCCGCCGAGCGGCGACAGCCACGTGCTGCGCATTTGGGATCCCGTCGGCGGCACGGACAGCCTGCGCGTCGAACTCGGCGCCGTCCGCGATGTCGGCTTCGAAGCCGCACTGCTATGCGACTACCGACCGCAGCTCGCGAACATCGGGTTTGAACGCATCGGCGTATTCGTGCGTGACCGTGCCAACGGCGCATTCGATGGCACTCTCTCGCAAAACGGCGCCTGCTACGCACTCACCTGGGATTCGCATGACGGCCGCGTTCGCTGCCTGCGGTGCGCTGGCGGCCAGCTGCTCGACCTTTTGCCAACAGCGCGCTACGCCTCTGGAACGCAATGGCGTCGCTTCCGGATCGACGCGCGCGGCACCGAACTGCGATTCCATCTCGATGACGAATTGCTGCTCACAACGAATGACGCGACGCACGTGGAAGGCGCGATTGGGATCGGCTACCACGAGTACTTTTCCAACAACAGCTGGATGCGCGGAACACGCGTCGACAGCTGCCACGCCGACGTTCCGGGCGCGTTTCATGCAGCGCTACGCGCCGGCTCGGCGGTCGGCGAAATCGTGCTGAGCCGAACGCGCGGGCGTCCCTCGGACTTTTACCTGCACGCGTTTACGGTCACGCCAGGCGCGTTTCCAAACGGATGGTTCTTCGGCCTTGACCCGCAGCTTCCCGTGCTCGCTGGCCAGATCGCATCCGCGCAGCCAGCATTTGTCGGCTGGCTGAATCCAAACGGCGCGAGCGACCTTGCCGTCGCTGGCCTACCGATCGGTCTACCGCTGCAGAGCGTCGCCCTGGAGCTTACACCTGGCGGAAAGCTGGTCGCCGCGTCTCGGCCCGTAGCAACGGTTGTCCGCTAGTGTAGTGCATCCGATATGGGGGGCATTCCGCGGGCACGAAGACGCCCGTCGCGGCGTTGCTGCTCCTCGGCAGACAGGCTCCCCGGCGCTGGCACGAGTCTACTGCGGCGAAACGTCGGCGCAGACGCGTTGCATCCACTCCGCACAGCAGCCGCGCATACCGACGAAAAACCCCATCGAGTAGCGCGCGTTGATTTCACTCAACGCGCAAAACTGCAGCTGCCGGCCTTCGTCGCGGTAGCGAAACGCATCGATCGAAAAGGGGCCTGAGTAGTTGGCTGCGCGCAAGGCGCCCGCCGCAATCGAGTGCGCCTCATCAAGCTGATCGCGCTCTGTCACGCTCAGTGCCGCCCCGAGTTCACTACGGCGCCAAGCTCCGCGGTCATCCGTCACAAGGCGCGTGGGATCGCCCGTTACGCACTCCCCATCACCGCCCAACCAAGAGTGCAGCGCGAACTCCGCTTCGATCGCGACAAACGGCTCCACCATCAAACCAAGACCGTAGCTCTGCATCGATGCTTCAACCCAGCGCCGGTCACCATCGACAGGGGGACCAGCCAAGCGCTTTTGACCACGTCCGCTAAAGCCGAACGGGCGCTTCAACAGCCAACCGCGGGCGGGCGACGGCGAAAGCATGCATTGATCGAAAGCGGCGATCGACGAAACGAAAGTCGCGCGCGGGAGGCCGAGCCCGAGACGGGCGGCAAAGGAACGATGATTGACTTCCGCAAGCACCTCGACAGACGGCGCAGTCGGCAGCGAATGCCCCAGCTTCCGTGCGGCTACGCGCGCCCGCGGCGTCGGGCTCCACGCCTGACAAAGCACCGGCTCGCCCTCTCTTGGCCCCAACCGAACGTGCCGTATCGAAGGCATCGCGGCGTTTGCCGCAGCCAAGAGACGGTCAGCCATGACATCACTCTGCTGCACAAGTCGGGCACTCGGGACGAAGCCAGCCGGGTCTGCCAACTCAAGATCCGCATCGAGATTGCAGACCCACCCAACCGTCATCACTACGAATCCCAAGCCTTGAGTTCTGCCAAGAACTCAGGCGAGAAACCGGCACGCAAGCGTCGCGCTTCGTCCACACAGGCCCCCTTCATCATGCTCGGCGTCAGTGGCTCGACCAGCTCTCGCCGCCAGCTCTCAAACTCGCCACCGTCGGACCAGATGTGAAACCACTTCATCGCGAAACGCACGTGCGCGACCTCCTCGTCGCCGACGAGCCGCTGCAACTCGGCCCCCTCCGCATCGCCGGCCTCGTCGAACCAGGCCTCAAATCGCTTGGTGTGGTCCAGATTGCCGCCTTCGAGCCCCATCCCCATCAGCGCCGTAAACTGCAGCGGCGTCTCGCAGCTCGCGACACGCTGCCAAAACCAGTCACGCACAGGAAAATCGCCGACTGCGAAACCAAGCCTCTCAAGGTGCACGCTGTAGAGACCCATGTGACGGATCTCATCCAGGCAGATCCCGAGCAAGCCGCGTCGAAACGCCTCCGGTGTGTCCGGAAAGGCCAGGATCGCCCAACACATCAACTCGGCTGCCTGCAGTTCATGGTGCCAAAACGTATGAATCAGCTGCGCGCGCTTGGCCGGATGGATCATCTGCGTGCGCGAGACCGACCGTTTCGAACGGCTCATCAAGTCTAGCTCTGGCGGGCGGCCCGGCTTTGTCTGCCGACGCACCTCAGCATCCGAGCAGAACGTCGACGGCGGTGGCGGCGGCGCAAGCTTGAACGCAAGCTCGGTCGTGCGCACGTATTCTGCAGCCCAATCATCGATGTGTTCGATGTTCACGATGACACGCTAGCCCGCCCCTTCGACAAACTGAATAGCGGACTCCGCGCGAGAGTTCGTCCACCGGATCGCGCAACGTGGCTTTCAAAGCTCCGGGGTTTCGCTACGTTGGCGGGCGTGAACAGGCATAGAAGAAGCGGCTTCGCAGCCATCAGTCTGGCAATCTTCGGCGCACCGATCTTCGGCTCGCCGATCGTCGCGCAATCCTTCGTCGTCGACGCGGCCAACGGCCCTGGCGCGAACTTTGTCGACATCGCCGCAGCGATCACCGCCGTCCCCGATGGAGCAACCCTGCTCGTTCGCACCGGGACCTACGCGCCTTTCACCCTACAAGCCAAAGGCCTGACGATCTTGGCGGATCCCGGCACGCAGGTAACGGGCACAACGGAGATCCTCGACACGCTGCCCAACCAAGCCGTCATTGTTCGCGGCATGGAAGTCGACATCACCGCCGGCGACAGGCAGGCGATCCTGCTACAGAATTGCGCAGGCCCGGTCCTGCTCGAAGGCCTCACGACACCTTCGACGCTGCCGCCGTACGTCATCTTCGGCCTGTTTTTCTATATCCCGGTTGGCTTGCGTGCGGCGAACTGCGACCAAGTCATCCTCCGCGACTCGACCCTGACCGGCGTCGCCCTGAACGCCAGCAACACCGTTGTGGAATCGTGCCTGTTGAGGGGCGGAGACGAAGTTCCGATTTCAGGCAATGGCTCACCACCCTCCGCCATCGCGGGTCTGCACATTCAGAGCAGCAGCGTCGAGATCGTCGGCAACTCCCTCATCATCGGCGGCAATGCTGCGGCCCCAAGCCTGCATGCAGTCGGCATCCACGCCAGCTTGTCTAGCGTCAACGTGCGGTCAGGAACCGTCTCATCGGGGATCTCGCCGACGTCACAAATATCGACGCCGATCTTGATCAGCCAATCTCTGGTGGTGGTCGACCCCGCCGTGAGCCTCACGGGCATCGCGCCAACCATCTTCCCAGCGCCGACTAGACTGCCGCTTGCCGAAACCACCTCGGCTGGCGCGCCGGTCGGCGGCGCGATGCAGGCACAAGTAGCAAGCACGTCACCAACCGCCGCCGCGCTCTTCCTGTCGCTGCCCAACGCTGGCAGCACCGCATTCCCTGGAATCGAGGGCTACAGCTGGCTGGCGCCGTCGACCCTGTCCCTTGAGGCCATTGGCACGGCAACGGCCGGCGCACCGCTGTCGACGACGGTTCCCGTCCCCAATAACGCAGCGCTGCGAGGCTTTGCGATCGCATGGCAAGCGCTGCTGGTTGCCGGCAATGGCGAGCTCAAACTCTCAAACCCATCGCTGGCGATCGTGCGCTAAGACCGCGCGGGACGCATCGCCCGCAAGCTCAGGCGCGGCGGCGCGGGGCCAAACGGCATGCGCCGTTGGCCCGTCGCTGACACGGTCTGCCGGCGCTGCTGACTGCCGGCACTGCGGGCCGGCACATTCGGCCGGCACTGCTGGCCGGCTGCGATCAGGAACCGATCGTCATCGCGAGGCCGTCCGTCAGCACGAACGGGCAAGCCTGGTTGGCCAGGTCGAGCGTCATCCACTGCCAGCCGAGCTGGAAGCCACAGAGACCTGGGTTGTTCGGAACGTCGAACGTGAACAGTGCACCACCGTTGGCATCCGTTGCGACGTCCAGCAGGATGTCGAGCGATGCGAGCTCAAAGTTGACCGTGCAGTTCGCGCCGAGGGCGACGGGAATGCTCACGGGCGACGGGAAGCCAGCGGCGATGAAGGCCACCGAGTTGGGCATACCACCGCGAAGGCGAACCGTCAGAGGCGAAGCGACGGCTGGTGGCGCGCCACCGTTGAGGATCTCGCCGCCCGCCGAGGTGCCTTGCGCGACAGCCGTGCCAAGCGCGCCACAGCCAGCTGGCAGCGTCACGCGGAAGTTGTCGAGCAGGGCCCACTGCGCGTCCGGATCGCTACCGAGCGAGTTGAACGGGTCCTCGTAGCCAATCATTGCGAAGCCGGGAACCGGTGCGGTCGGGTCGTTGAAGAACTCGACGCCGTTGATGTAGACGCGCGTTCCGGTGACGTCGACGTCGATGTCCATGCGAACCCAAGAGTTCGCAGCAGCGCCGTTCGGGCCACCCACCGTGTTGCTGTCGAAGGCCTCGTTGAACGGGACGCCTTCGCCCGGCTGCGTGTCGCCGAGATCCGCGAGCTCGAGGTCACCGGTGTTGATCACCGCGTCTTCCGTGCTGTAGCCGTTCTCGCCTGCGAGCCAGCCCCAAACGCCGATCGTGCCTGCGCCGCGGTTGTTGCGCACTTCAAGTGCCGTGGCGCCGCCATCGACGCCCACGCCCCAAAGCACCTGCTCCGTCGAGCCGCCCGGCAGCGGGAACGGCACGTTGATGTAGGCGTCAAACGAAAGGCGGTAGCGCCCCGCGAAGGTGATGGGCGTAGCGCCGGCCAGGATGTTGACACCCGAGGCGACGGTTTGCGTCACGTTGGCCTGGATCAGCACGCCGCGGGTCGGCAGCGAGCCAGCAATTTGCCGCGGAGCCTCCGGCAGGGAGAACGAGGCAGCGCCGATCGTCATGTTTGAGTAGTCGACGAACGACACGACGTTGTCCGGCTGCTGCAGGATCGTGATGTCGGCCGTGGCCTGTGCGTCAAATGGCTCAGCGTACTGAGCTCGGAGACCGGCCGCGGATAGAAGTCCGAGGGAAACGGAGAGGTAACGAATCGCTCTTGTGGTCATGGCTTGTTGAGGACTTAAGGCCCTGTCTTGTTGCCGCACATCGTAGGCCGCAGCCACGATCCGACAACGGGACTCCACCGCACAGCCCTGGCAAAGACCAGCCTGTGACAGCAGTTACGGCACGACATAAGACGATCCGTCCCCCTCGAACCGGGGCAGATACCCTCGGCCGATACGACAGCTGAGCCACGACCGCCGCCGCCGCGACAGACGTGTCAGCGCAGGCAGCGTGCCAGCATATTCCTCGAGCGCCCCCCCAGATCGGCGACGCCAGCCATGTAGGTTCCGGTGAATGCCAGCGCGCAACACATGGGCGATGTAGCTGGATACCGAAACGTGCAACTCCACATCCTCTTCGCAGCCACCTTCTTGCTCGCAGCCGCCTCAACGCAAAGCGGCGCTGCAAGCCCGACGAAACAAGCTCCAGATCTCGGCCCGACCCGGACGACGGAATCAGGGCAGAGCTATCACGAAATCGCGGCGGAAGCGTCTGGCGATCGCACGAAGCTCTGGGTCTATCTACCAAAAGACGCCAAGCCGGCGTCGTCACCATGCGTGGTCATCGCGCCGGCAGGCACCCGCATGTTTCACGGTCTAGGTCTCGCCGCGGGCGACCAAGATGAACATACACCCTGGGTCCAAGCAGGCTTCTTAGTCGTCGCATACGAAATCGTCAGCCGTTTCGACGAAGGCATGCCGCAAGCAAAGGTCGCCGAAAACATCCAAGCGTTTGTCGCGGCAAAGTCCGGCATCGAAAACGGCAAGGCAGCGGTTTCGTTCGCCGCGGCGCTGCCACAAGTGGATGCCAAGCGCATCTACGCCGCTGGACACAGCTCTGCCGCAACGCTGGCTCTGCAGCTCACGGCCTCCGACAAACGCATCGCCGGCGTAGTGGCGTTTGCACCCGTTGTGCGCCTAGGAGAGCATCTTGGCAAAGAGCTCCAGAAGGCCCTCAACACCATCGTCAAGGGCTCGGCGGACAAGATCTTGAAGCTCTCGCCTCACGAGCTCACAGCAAAGCTGCGTCGCCCACTCTTCCTGTTTGTCGCCAAGGACGATGACGTTGTGTCAACAAACCAACTTGCAACGTTCGCAACCAAGCTTCGCACGCGAAACAAGCGCGTGCTCTTCCAGCAGGCCGCGAGCGGAGGCCACTATCAGCCGATGATCGAGACCGGCATTGCCAGCGCCATCGATTGGATCCGGGGCGGCATGAAGGCGAAGCCGGCTCCCGACGCCAAGAAGTAGCAGGGCGCGCTGGACCGTTGCCGGACAAGAAACCAAGAGCGCCGAACGCAGAAACAGCCGACCAGGGAAGCTTGCCCACACCGGTCGCGCGACGTGGATCCGAGCACGTAGGATTTCTCCGACCATCGGAGATCCACACATGACCATGCTCGCAGCACTCGCCCTCGTCTGCTCGGCCCAGGCCGCACCCGCGCTCCCTCAAAATGACGAAGCCCGCTGGCTTCGCTATGTTTCGATCTCTCCAGACGGCCAGCATGTGGCCTTCTCGTATGCGGGCGATCTCTGGGTCGCTCCCGTCTCGGACGATGGAGCTGTCGAAGCGACGCTACTGACAACCCATGTCGGCTACGAGAGCCACCCCATCTGGGCCCCCGATTCGAAAACGCTCGCATTCTCCGCCAACTGGTACGGGCAGCCGGATGTATTCGTCACCAGCCTCGATCGAGCTCCCGCGCAACGTCTTACCTTTCACTCGTCGAGCGACACGCCGTGGAGCTTTTCGCCAGACGGCACGGAGGTCTGGTTTAGCAGCCGACGCCAGGACAAGGCCATTGCGCGCATCGGCAGCTCCGTCCCAACCGAGCTCTACGCCATCGCGACGAACGGCGGGGCGCCACGACAGCTGCTCACGACCGCTGCCGAGCACGTCGCCATCCACCCATCCGGCAAGATGGTCCTCTACCAGGACCTCAAGTCGTATGAGAACCAGTGGCGCAAGCACCACGTGTCGAGCCACGCATGCGATCTATGGAGCTGGAATCCAACAACGGGCAAGCACGACAAGCTAACTCAATTTCGCGGCGAAGATCGCGACCCCGCTTGGCTTCCCGACGGTGAGAGCTTTGTGTTTCTGAGCGAGCGTGGCGGCAGCTTCAACGTTTGGTCCGCGTCGGTTGCTGCCCCCGAAGCCGCAACGCAACGCACCCAACACACAATCCATCCGGTTCGATTCCTCAGCGCTTCGACCGATGGCACGCTTGCCTACACGTGGAACGGCGAAATCTACATCATGCGACCAGGCAAAGAGCCGCGCCGCTTGCCGGTCATGGCCAAAGTCGACCAGCGCACGAACACGATCGAACGCATGACGTTCCGCGCGGATGTGGACGAAATGGCCGTATCACCCAACGAAGACGAAGTCGCTTTCGTCGTCCGCGGCGAGATCTTCGTCACCTCCCTTGAACATGGATCGACCAAGCGCATCACCCAAACGCCGGAGCAAGAGCGCTCGGTCACTTGGGGCAAGGACGGACGCACGCTGCACTACGCATCCGAGCGCGACGGTTCGTGGAACCTGTACTCCACGAGCATCAAGCGTGAGCAGGAAGAGAGCTTCAGCATCGCCACCCTGCTGAAGGAAGAAACACTGCTAGCCAACGAACGCGAGGCCTTTCAGCCGGTCATCTCGCCGGACGGCAAGCACTTGGCGTATCTCGTCGACCGCGAGGCCATTCATGTCATGGATCTCGCAACCAAGAAACACCGCGAAGTCGTCTCCGACGAGTGGAACTACAGCTACGCCGACGGCGACATCTCCTTCGCTTGGTCCCCGGACAGCCGCTGGCTGACCTTTGGCTATTCGCCCTTCCAACGCTTCTCAGGCGAGATCGGCGTCAAAGCCATCGACGGGAGTGACGGCGAGATCGTCAACCTCTCGACTTCCGGCTACGAAGAAGGCTCGCCACGCTTTGCCCCAGACGGCAAGTCGGTGATCTACACATCGGGACGATTTGGGCAGCAAGAACACAGCGGCCGCGGCGGACAGTCCGACGTCTTTGCCGTCTATCTGTCCCAGGCTGCATATGACGAAGCGCAGCTGACGTGGGAGGAGCTCGAACTTCGCAACGAGCGCAAGAAGAAGGCCAAAGCGAAGGCCAAGAAGGCTTCCGCTGACAACGAGAAATCGGAAACCGCCAAAAGCGACGACACCAGCAGCGAGCCAGACGAGAAGGACAAGGACGAAGCCGTCGAGCCCCTCGACTTTGAGCGCCGCCGACTCAACGAGCGCCGTCGTCGGGTGACCATGCAGTCTGCCCCAATCGGCGACGTCGCGATGACACCGGACGGCGAAGCCGTCATCTACATGGCGGAGATTGACGGCAAGTGGGACCTTTGGACAAGTCACCTGCGTGATCGCAAGACCCAACGCTTGGCGACGATTGGCGATCGCGGCGGCGACGCAGACCTTCACCTGAGCAAGGATGGCAAGACTCTCATCCTCCGCACGTCGGCCGGCAAGCTGATGCAGGCCAAGATTACCACCGGCAAACACGACCTACCCGACGCAGCGAAGCCCAAGCCCATTGCCTTCACCGCGGAGATGACGGTGGACGGCCCAGCTGAGCGCGCTCACCTGTTTGAGCACGTCTGGCGCCAGATGCGCGAGAAGTTCTATCGCAGCGACCTACACGGCGTCGACTGGGACCTGATGAAGCGCGACTACGCGAGCTTCCTGCCCCACATCCACAATGGCTATGACTTCGCTGAGCTGCTCAGCGAGATGCTCGGCGAGACCAACGCTTCGCATACGGGTGCCAGCTACCGTGAGCGCAGCGCCGAACGCGACGACACCGCGACGCTTGGGCTCATCTACGGCGAGCTGACAGATGCAGGCATGCAAGTCGACGAGGTCGTCAAGCGCGGCCCCGCCGACCGCTCGGACAGCAAGATCGCTGAGGGCGCGACGCTGACAGCTATCGATGGAGAGCCGCTGACTCCGGCAACCAACCCGTGGCGACTCCTGGATCGCAAGAGCGACAAGCCCGTGCTCGTTGCCGGAACCACCAAGGACGGCACTGCGTTCGAGGAGGTGCTCAAGCCACTGTCCGGAGGTGCCGAACGCGAGTTGATGTATCAGCGCTGGATCGATCGCTGCGAAAGCCTCGTCGACGAACTATCGAAGGGACGCATCGGCTACGTCCACGTGCGCGGCATGAATGATTCGAGCTACCGCGAGGTCTATGAGCAGGTGCTCGGGCGCTGCAGCGAAAAGAAGGCCCTAATCGTCGACACACGATGGAATGGCGGCGGCTGGCTTCACGACCAGCTCGTCACGTTCTTGGGTGGCAAGCAGTACTGCGTCATGGTCCCGCGCGACAAAGAGCCCGGCCGCTTCGGCGGCGAACCCCTCTCCCGCTGGGCGCGCCCCGTCTGCGTCCTTCAAAACGAAGGCAACTACTCGGACGCGCACTTCTTCCCCTACTCCTTCAAGACCCTTGGTCTCGGCAAGCTGATCGGAGCACCGGTAGCAGGAACGACAACGGCCGTCTGGTGGGAGACCCTCTTCGACGGCGCAACCCGCTTTGGCATACCCGAACTAGGCGTTCAGGACATGCAGGGCAACTACCTCGAAAACCAGGAGCTCTTCCCAGACATCGAGGTCTACAACGACCCCGAATCCACCGCAGCAGGCCGCGACCTCCAGCTCGAGAGGGCCGTAGCGGAAATGCTGCGAGCAGCGGAACTCGCCGCTACCGACAAGGCCGCTGGGCAACGCGACGAGCGCTAGCCAACGAGCCGACGAGCAGACGCCTACGGTGCGCCAACGGTCAGCACGAGCGCATCCGAGAGCGCGAGTGCTGGATTCAAGATCGCCACCTGGGCCGTGAACTGCAGCCCGTGCACGGCCGCCTGCACCGGCAGCGGAAACACGGTCGTCAACGGCGTCGTCACAAACGATGGCGATGCGGTGTTGAGCCAGAAGGCGCCACCACCGGCCGGCGAGAGAGGCGTCGCCAGAGGCAACGTGTCGAAAGCGATGACGCCGTTGGCACCCGGCGGAATGCCGTTCACAACGAGAGCCGATGTCGCAACCATGTTGGTGATCGGCCGCGATGTGGTGAGGCTAGGCCCACCAGTGGATGCGCCTGCGAGGATCTGCGGATCCGCACTTGCACCGAGACCAAACGCCACCTCGGACGCTCCCAAGTTGCCGGGGATCATCCGGTTTGTCGCAGCATCCATCACCGTGCCATTCAGGTCGACGACGCAAACCCGGAACGCGCCTGGTTGCTGCGCCGATCCCGCTGGCGGCGGCACAAAGCCCGGGCTCGACGACGTGTTGACGGCGCAACCGACCAGGATTCCCGAGAACCCTGTAACCGTGAAGCTCTGACCCGTCGGGATACCCGTCGTCGAAAACTCGACCGCGCGCCCCCCGCGTGTCGAGACCCAAAGCGTGTTGGTCACCGAGTCGTAGGCGATGCCCGATGCGACCGCGTTGCCCAGGCCGACGAGCGTTACCGGTGGCGCCACGACCGTTGGCGGGATCGTCGGAGCCAGATAGTTGACCGTGTTGGTGCCGTCGAGCAGGAACAGCACCGACGGCGCAATTCCCGACGTGCCAACCGAATCGATCGCAAGACCTTCGACACGCACGGGACCAATGAGCGGCACGAGCGAAGCAGAACCGGTAGGCGTCCCCCCGTAGTGCGGGTTCGACTCCACTGAGATCGAGCTCGCCACACCTGGGAAGACGCTGGTCGTGCTGGCAGCCCAAACGCGTCCCTTGAACTGGTCTACCGCGATACCTCCGGACGGCGTGCTTGTGCCAACAAACACCGACTGCAACGACGGCAAGGCAAAGCGACGCGACGTCGCTGAGCCGTTCGGAAATGCCGCGCTCGGCAAGTAGGTTTCGCGGGCAAGCAACGACTGCGCGGTGCCAAAGTATGTGCCCGTATAGGTGACTTGCGCAGCTGCGGTCGCCGTCGGCAGGGTGACAGCGAGTGCACCCGCAGCAAGCGGGAGAAGGGAACGCACCGATGAGAAGATGTTCATGGGATCAAGTGGGTGTTGGCCGGCACGCACCGTGCGCCCGACAATCGGGTTCTTGTTGCCAAAGAACAGCGCCGGTGCATCCGCCTTCGATTTCCTTGTCGCCCACCCCACAGCCCGTGCCCGCAAACGCCGATCGCACGGACGCTTGCTCCCCTAGAACCAGCCGCAACGCGGCCTTGACGATACGGCCCGTGTGCCTGAGACCGTTGACGCACCCGCCGTTGCTGTAGTTGAGCGCCTGCTGCACCTCGCAGTCGAGCGCGGCGCGAGCGATCTACACTTTGATCCAAGCGAACACGGGGTCCGCGTGCGGCTGCGGCGCGACGGAGTTCTGCAGACCATCGAAACGCTGCCATCAGAGCTAGGGCAGCATCTCGTCGGCCGGTGCAAGGCACTCGCCGAGCTGCTGGTTTATCGCCGCGACCTGCCGCAAGAAGGACGCATCACGGCTGAACGATCAGGTCAAGGCTGCGAGTTCCGCGTCGCCACCTACCCAACCTTGTCTGGAGAACGGGTTGCGTTGCGCTTGGATGCACGCCAGGGCTCGCCGCGCGTTCTTCGTTCGCTCGGACTCGAGCCCGAGGTCACAGACGCCCTGCAGCACGCCATCTCACAACCCGAAGGAGTCGTGCTCCTGACGGGCCCGAGCGGCAGCGGCAAGACCACGACGCTCTACTCATGCCTGCACCACCTCGTGCACAACGGCCCAGAGCGGACCATTGTTACCGTTGAAGACCCGGTCGAACGCCGCATCGACGGCATTGTGCAAACCGAAGTCGATCCAGCAGCCGGCCTCGGCTTTGCACGCGCTCTACGCTCGCTGCTTCGGCAGGATCCAGACGTGCTGCTGGTCGGCGAGATCCGCGATCGAGAAACCGCTGCCATGGCCCTGGAGGCCGGACTTACCGGGCACTTGGTCGCCTCGACACTGCACGCACGCAGCGCCGCCGAGGTCTTCGCACGACTGTTAGAAATGGGGGTTGAGCCGTTCGTCATGACCACCACGATCCGAGGAGTGCTCGCGCAACGCCTGTTGCGCAAGCTCTGCGCTGCATGCGGCAACCGGCAAGGCGCAGCTTGCGAAGACTGCCAAGGTGCTGGCTACGTTGGCCGACAGCTCGTAGCCGAATGGCTGCCAATGTCACCCGGACTGCGGCAAGCAATCCTGGCACGCGGCGACGGCGAAGCCTTGACGGCCGCGGCTGACAACAGCGGCTTTGCATCCCTACGCGACAGCGCCGAACAGCTGCTGCAACGCGGCATCACAACCCAAGAAGAGGTGGATCGTGTCCTTGGTCAAGGCTGATGTTGCTGCCGGCGCGGACGGCGCGGAGAGCGCGGTCCATGCTGCAGTAGAACCGTTCGGCGATATCAGCCGCTTCCATCGCAGCCTCGCAACTCTGTGTCGCTCGGATCTACCGATGCCCGCCGCTCTGCACAGCCTGCAAGAGGAGCTGTCGTCGAGCCCTCTGCGCGAGGACTGCGCCACCATGGCGACAGAGATCGAATCGGGCACACCGTTCGAAGAGGCCTACGCACGCCGCGCCGACCACTTCCCTCCGATCTATCGTGCGCTTGTCGATGCGGGCCTGCGCAGCGGCGACCTCGCTGGAGTTCTGGACGAGATCGCGGTCGACGCCAGCCTGCGCGCGCGCGTGCGCGACCAGCTCCGTCGTCGGTTGGAACGACCGATGTTTGCTGCCTTGATCGTCTTCGCGATCGGTGCAGCGATGACGCTGTTGCTTTCACCCGTACTCAACTCAGCCTTGCCGCTGCTGCCGGGAAGAGAGGCGCGCACGTCACCAACACTCATGCTGGTCCTTTCTGGGCTGGGCCTGCTGACGCTGCTCGCGCTCGTCGTCATCGGATATGCAGCGCTTCGCAAGCCGATCGAACCCGCCGCCGGCCCGCGCGGCATCCGCTACCAGCTGCCACTGATTGGGCGCCTGCGCAGCTATGCCGCCAAAGCTGGATTCGCCTCGACCATGGCGCTCCTTTTGCGCCGTCAGCTGCCGCTCCCGCAAGCACTCGACCTTTGTGCTGCAACATGTGACGGCACCGAAGTGCAGGCACAGGTTCGCCGAATGGCCCAACACGCACACGCCGGCGCCGGCCTTGCCGAGTCTCTGCGTCAAGGAAACCTGATTCCGCCAAGCTTGCTGTGGTTTGCCGAAGCCGCCGGCTCAGATGCGGCAAGCGTTCGCGCACTCGACGACATCGCCGGCATCTATCGGCAGCGTTTGACACGAGCCACCGACCGCGTCGCGGTCTTTGCCCTACCCATCATCGAGTTGCTCATTGGCCTTGTCGTGCTTGCGTTCGCGATGGCGTACGTGCTGCCCGCCTACAACGTGTTTGGGATCATCGGACTGTGATCTGCGCCGCGTTTGTGGAGCGATGGGTTTGGCTAGCCGCACCCGTAACCGCCCTCTTTCTACTATGGCTGCTGTCCCGCGCGCTGCGGCTACGCCGACAGAGTGAATTTGCCAGCCAGCTGCTAGAGCTGCTGCACCTGGCGGTCCGTCGCGAGCAGTCGCTGGTGCCCGTGCTGCAGCGCGCCAGCTCGGATTCTCGAACGCTCGAACAAGGGTGGCTCGAGCGCATTGCCAACGAGCACTCCCAAGGCGCTTCTCTGCACGACGCACTGCGTCGCGGCGCCGGCGGCTGCTTTCCAAGCCATACCCTAGCCGCCATTGCCGCCGCCGAAGGCAGCTCTCAGCTCGCCCCGGTGCTCGCCGATCTCGCAGCTCGACGCAACCGCGCGCGGGGCTTGCGCTACCAGGCGCTACTCGCAACCAGCTATCCGGCCTTGCTGGGGGTCTTGTTCGTAGGGTTGGGAACGTGCTGGAGCTTTGCCGCATGGGGCGCGCCCTCTGACGTTCGACATATCCAACTCTCTACGTTTGCCTACACCGCGGCACTGGCCACTTGTGGGCTCTGGTTGCTTTTGGCTCTAGGGTGGAGCAACGGCGCTTGGAACCGTGTGCTCAGCGCTCTCGCACGCCGTCTTCCATGGCTGGGCCGCCGACTGCGCTTACTGCCCGCAGCGCGATCGCTTCGCGCCTGTCGATCCCTTGTCGCAAGCGGCGCGCCCCTAGCCGTCGCGCTGCGCCAGGCCGGCTACGCGGCCGCCGACAGTCGACTGCGTCTGGACCTTGGTGCTGCCGCCGACCTCGCCGAAGAAGGTGCACCACCCGATGCAATCTGGCAGCGCACGGGCCTGCCGGCATTTGCGATCGCACGCCTGCAATGCAGCCGCTCGTCCAGCGCACAGCTCGCGACCCGCCTCGACGAGCTCGCCGAAATCTGCGAGCGACGCTGCTCCGAGTTTCTGCTGCGCACCGTGTCCATACTGCAGCCCGCGGCCTTGCTGGGCTTTGGCATTCTGATCACGCTGCAATTCGCCAACGTTTTCGTATGGCTTGACTACTGTCGCACCGTCGCGACGGAGCAAATGCCGTGGTAAAGCCCCCGAACGAAGAAGGTTTCTCGTTTGTGGAGGCCATCTCCGCATTTGCGATCATGACGATACTGGCCGTCGCACTCACCCATACAGGCACAGGTCGGTCGCAGGCGCTAGCCAGCTCGTTCCACGAAACGGTGGCGCTTCGCATCGCACAGGCCAAGCTGGAAGAAGCCCGGGCGCAGCGCGCACCGTTGACGGTCGGCGCAAAGGCATTCGAACTTCCAGAAGGTGTCGGTCCGTTGCCCGCGGGGCGCGGGCAGCAAACTGTCGTTGCCGTTCAGCCACGGCTGTTCGACGTAACCATTCAAGTTTGGTGGCAGCCGGTCGGCTCGCAGCAGGCCGCAAGTGTGCAGTTGACAACTCGCATCGCAGGCAAGCAGGGCAAATGACCAACGACTCGCAAGACGGCTTTACGATCACAGAGCTCATGATCACCGTGGCGATCCTCGCGGTGTTTAGCGCCACGGCCGTCGGACTCGCCGAACGCAGCTATCAAGAGCACGCGGCCGTAACGAAATACCAATCAGACGTCGCGGAATGCAGGAAGGCGCTACGCAGCCTTGAACAGCACGCACGAGCGGCGCAAGACGTAACCGCCACGGCGGACGGCGTTGTCTTTTCCATTGGAGCGCAGCGCATCGCGTATTCGGTCGCCGACGGCGAACTTCGCATCCGGGGCCGGGACGGCGAGCACGTGATCTCCCGCTGCGTCGCGTCTCTAGACGTGAGCACGCGCGGTCGGCTCGTCGACCTCTCGATCACCCTGCGCCGTCGATCCGATCGGCCAACCAAGACGCCGGCGACGATCGCCACGAGCATCGCCATGCGGAACTGGGAGCGAAGCGAATGATGCATCCACGCAAAGCCCGCAACGAACAAGGCGCCGCGCTCGTAATGGCCATGATGCTGGTCGTCGTCACCGGAACGATGCTGACTTCCATGACGCAGGGCCACCGGCTACTCGCCAACGATACGATCGATGAGCGGGCGAGCAGTCAGGCGCTTCAGGCAGCAGAAGGCGGCATCGCCCAAGCCCGCTGGCAGCTGCAGCAGGACGCAGGCTATGCCGGCGAGAGACTTCGCATAGGAAACGCCGAAGTGGATATTTCGGTCACCAAAACAGACGAGCGGCCATCCACCTGGCGTGTTACATCGATGGCCCGCACCCAGCCGCGCGGCAGCAAGGGCTTGAGCATACAGAGCACGGTGTCCGCAACGCTTGCGCCAAGCCAAGACCTTCCAACCGTCTGCAGTTGGCGGCAGCACGGCTCTCTTCGCTAACGGCGCGGAACGACCGGCGCGACGTCGAGAACGAACACACTGCGCCCATGCGTCGCTGCAACCAATTCGAGCGCGTTCTCCTGCAGGGCGAGATCGTGGACGGGTGTCGTTGGCAAATCCGCGCCGAGCACATGCCAGTGAACACCGCGGTCGCGCGAGACGTAGACGCCCAGATCGCTGCCGAGATACAGCACGTCGGCCGACCGCGGATCTTCCCGGATCACGTGGACGGCCGCAGCAGGAAGCGCTTCGTGCAGCGATTGCCAGTTTTTACCATGGTCATCAGAGACGAAGACGTAGGCACGAAAGTCGTCCTCTCGCAAGCCATGAAGAGTCACGTAGACGCGCGCATCGACATGCTGTGAGGCAACGACGCGACTGACCCACTTGTGCGGCAGCCCGTTGCTGCGCCCAACCTCAGACCACGTGGCGCCGCCATCGAGCGTCCGGTGCAGTCTGCCGGCCTCCGTGCCCGCATACAGCAACAGCCGGTCTGCCGATGAATCCGCGAGCATCGTGATGGTGCCGAACGGCACAACCGCGCGTTCGCCCGCCGCCTCTGGATCCGAGAGATCCTCGCTCAGCGCGCTCCAGGTCGCGCCGCGGTCGCCCGAGCAGAAGACCGCGTTTCCGCCTGCTATCAGCTTGTTGGGATCGTGCTGGGAAATCAGGAAAGGGGCATACCAACCGAACCGCCATGTCTTGGGTCCCCGCTGCGCTGCATTGCTCTTGCCCGGACTCGGGCGGATGCTCCGGCTCGCTTTGCCCCACGACTGAACGTCGCCGCCACGTAGATCCATGGCGCGCATCGCACCGTGCTGGTGCTCGTAGTAGACGATTCCCTCGCGCGTTGGATCCGGCAGCGTCACAAACGCATCCCCACCCGTCCACGGATCGAGAAACACATGCCGCCATGGGTCGTTCTGATGCGACTCGATCGCGGTCGCGGGACCGTAGAGCGCGGCATTGTCCTGCGTGCCGCCGTAGATTGTGTACGGATCGCCGTCGTCCACGGCGACAGAATAGAACTCGCCAATCGGCAGGTTGTTGAGGTGGAGCCACGTTTGCGCGTGGTCCCACGAGACGAACAGGCCACCGTCGTTGGCGAGCACCACGTGTGCAGGATCGCGCGGATCGATCCAAAGGTCATGGTGATCCAGATGCAGGATGCGACCGCGCGTCTCCTGCAGTCGCTGGATGTCTTCGCCGATCCGCGCGAATGTTCGCCCCCCATCCACCGATCGGTAGCCGTGGTTGCCAAACACGTAGACCTCGTCTGCGTCTTGCGGATTGACCCGCACATCGCAGAACTTCCAGCCGTAGCTCTTGAAGACGTCCCACAGGTCGTCGCGGTTGGCCTTTTGCCATGATTCACCGCGATCCTCGGAGTGGTAGAGCTCCGCGCCCGCGATGTTGCGATTGCGACTTTGCTGCTCTCGCTTCTTCTTATCCTTGATCGTTTCGCCGGCCACTGGCTCTGGCGCATGCCAATCTCCGTGGTTGTCGACAAAGGCATAGACCGTGCCCGAGCGGCTTTGCGCGACATCCAGACCCGCGCGCCCGAGCGGGCCTGCGGGGAGGCCATTCGTCATAGGAGACCACGACTCACCGCCGTCCTGCGACCTGTAGAGACCGCTGCCCGCGCCGTGCGGCAGCTGCCACATGGCAGCATAGAGGAGGTTCGGGTCCTTTGGATCGATCGCCAAGTCGACGGCGCCCGTAACCGAATCGACATAGAGGACCTTCTGCCAACTCGCACCACCGTCTCCGGTCTTGAATACGCCACGCTCTTCGTTGGCTGACCAGAAGTGCCCGATCGCCGCCACCCAAGCCGTATCGGGATCCCGCGGATGCACAACGATTCGTCCGATGTGGTGCGTATCCCACAGACCGCAGTGACGCCATTTTTCGCCGCCATCCAGAGAGACGAAGACACCGCTCCCTGCATACGAGTAGCCACTGTGGCGCGGCTGGCTCTCCCCGGTCCCGACCCAAACAACATCTGGATTGGACGGCGCAATGGCGATCGCACCGATCGAAAATGCCGACTGCTTTTCGAAAATCGGCCGCCATGAAAGCCCGGCGTTGGTGGTCTTCCAGAGGTTCCCGGAACCAGGCCCTACATACATCGTCGACGAACGCTGCGGGTGCACGGCAATCGCTTCGATCCGGCCTCCCTGCTGACGAGGCCCCACCGCACGCCAAGCCTGTTTCGCCAACGGGGAGCTGTCCAACAGCTGTTGGTGCATACGCCAGGCGGCTTCCCGATCACTGGGCGAGGATGCTTGCGTCGGCTGCTGTGCCGACGCAATCGACATAGAAACCGCGAGATTGGCCGCGAGCACCCTCAGAACGGAGACGGCGGATAGCAAAGAGCTCACTCCTTCAGAGTAGTCGCTGCGCGCGGAATTCGTCACCGCTCGAGCGGCACGACGTGGAAAGAGCGCGCAGCGTCGAGCGCGATAGGCGCCGCGCCCTTACTTCCCGCACCTGCAACCAGCCCCAGTGTCGCCGTGTATTCGCCCTCGACAATCTGCGCGCCATCGCTTCGCAGTGCCCAAGTCACTCGATGGAAACCTGGTTGCCGGTCCAACCCAAGCGTGCGAACCGGCTCGCCCGTCTCGTTGCGGATCGTCAACACAAGGCGTCCAGAGTCTAGCCCTGCGCCTACGTGGTAGGTGAAAACAGCGCCGAACGGAGGATTTGGCGAACGCTCGTCTCCCCAAACGGCCGGCACTTCGCGACGCTCCTTGTACAGCGGAACCGGGCGACACCGAAACAGTGCTGCATTTGCACGCAGCGATACATTGGTAACGTCGCGCAGAGCGGAAATGTCGTCGAGCACAAAGATGCCTCTGCCAAACGTGCCCACGACAAGGTCGTCCCACTGCGGCTGAATGTGCAGGTCTCGCGCCTGCATGCGCGGCATGCCCGCGTCGAGAAGAGCCCAGTGCTTGCCGCCGTCGACCGATAGGTAGACACCGAACTCTGTGCCTACAAACAGAAGTTGATCTGCTTCTGCGTCCTGCACAATGGACCATGCACCCGAACGCACCGGCAAGTTGGCGGTGATGTCGGTCCAAGAACGACCACGATCCTCGCTGCGAAGCACCCAGGGTCGAAAGTCACCAAGCTGCCAATTGTTGACGGTCGCGAAAACAACGTCTTTTTCGGAGGCTGATGCGAACACATCCGTGATGTAGGAGCCGGCCGGCGCCGGGCCCAGCCGCTCGACACGCACCCATGACCTGCCAGCATCTTCGGTGACATGGAAGAGCCCATCGTCACTACCGACGTAGAGCAAATCCGGTTGCAGCGGCGACTCATCGAGCGCCGTCAACACGCTCATCGTCGTCGTGTAGAGATGCAGACCGACCGCATCCGCGTCCTGGACCTTGCCCATGATCGGCAAGGCTTGACGATTGAGATTCCGGGTGAGGTCGCCGCTGATCGCGCGCCAGCGATCGCCGCGATCGTCGCTGCGGAAAAGGCGCTCGCCGGCATAGTAGAGTCGCCCCTCCGCGTGCCTGCTGACCAGCAGCGGACTGTCCCAATGCCACCGGCCGCGTTCTTTCTGGTCGCGCGTTGGGCGAATACCCGTTCGCTCTCCCGTCGCTAGATCGAGGCGGTAGAGAGCACCATTCTGCGACTGTCCGTAGACCGTGTCCGCGCGGGATGGATCAAAGAATGACTGAAAGCCGTCTCCGCCGCCCACCTTGAACCAATCGCTGGTGCGCACTCCCGTTCGGTTCTCGCTGCGTGAAGGACCGGCAATCGTTCCATTGTCCTGCGCACCGCCCGTCACTCGGTAGAAGGGCCGCGAGCGATCGCATGACACGCGATAGAATTGCGAAAGTGGCAGGTTCGTGAAGTGCCGCCAGCGCGCCGCTTCCGGCCGTTCTGGGTCATATCCATACGTCTCGTAGAGCCCCCCATCATTGCCGATCCATAGATGACCTGGATCGCTCCGGTCGAACACGATCTCGTGATTGTCGACGTGCATCGGAAAAGGCATCGGCTGCCACGTGCGGCCGAGATCCGTACTGCGCATAACGCGCACATCGACGTTCCAAAGAGTCGATGCACGGTGCGGATCGACGAACAGCTCGCCGTAGTACTGCGGGTCGCCGCCAGCATAGTTGCTGTGCTTTGACCAGCTATTGCCGCCGTCCTCACTGACAAAGGTCCCACCGGCCTTGCCGCGCGCAACGACGGTGGCGCAAACCCGCAGCGGCACGCGCGGATCCACGGCAATCGCGATGCGCCCCATGTCAACGCTCGGCAACCCGTTTTCGATGCGCTGCCAGCTTGCGCCGCCATCCACGCTTCGCAAGATGCCCGCTTCTGGCCCACCTGCAACGCACATCGCGTTGTGGCGACGACGCTGGTAGGCAGCGGCATAGATCACATCGGGGTTGCCCGGACGGAAGGCTGCATCGGTGATGCCGGTGTCGTCGCTCACGTGAAGTATGCGACGCCATGTCTCGCCGCCATCGGTCGTCTTGTAGATCCCACGCTCGCCACCGGAACTCCACAGCGGCCCTGGAGCCACCACATAGACAGCGCCACCGCCATCCTCCGCGCTCGGCCTCGGATCGATCAGGATCTCTTGGATCTTCTGCGTGTCGCGCAAGCCCACGCAGCGCCACGAATCGCCGCCATCCAGAGACTTGTAGACGCCGGTGCCGTAGGAGGCGCTGCGATTGTGGGTGTTCTCGCCCGTGCCGAGCCAGACAACGTTGGCATCGCGCGGATCCACCGTCACGCAGCCCAGCGAATAGCCCTCGCAGCCATCAAAGATCGGTGTCCAGTGATTGCCGCGATCCTTGGTCCGAAACAGACCGCCCGAAGCAGACGCCAAGAACCACACATCTGGGTCCTGTGGGCTTACCTCAAGGTCCGCGATTCGACCGGTCGTCAAACACGGACCGAGGCTGCGGAACGACAGGCCTTGCAGGCCTTCTGCCGTCAGCGGCTGCGAACTCTGGGAAACCAGCGCGCCGCTAGCAAGTAGCACCGCTATCGCGAGACGGATCATGCGAGCGATCCTATGGCAGCGCATCGACGATGGGAGACCTGATTCGTCTCCCTCGCCGACAGCAGCAATCTCGACTAGCTAAGCGAGAGCTCTGGCCTCAGCGGGAATGCTGGATCGTCAAACGCGACGTGCCCGAGAACGCGGTGTTGTCCACGTTGCGCACCACCCACGGGTAGTTGTTGTCCGCAATCGGGTTGACTGCTGGAGGCGCAGTAAAATCAAGCAGGCTCTTCACATTGGTAAGAAACGGCCCGCCGCACAGGAGCGCCAGCGTCAGCTCGCCGTCGACTTCGACGGTCGTTTCCCAAATGCGATGACCCGCCTCGTTGACGCGATGGGTCGGGAACAGCGGCATCGCAAGCAGTTTGCCACTCCCCATCGTTTCCGGCAGCGTCAGCTCCAGAGTGGCGCCCTCACGAATGTTGTCCCCTGCAATACGGAACCGTCGCGGCAACTCGTGTTTGATGTGTTCCAAACCACTCAGGCCAAAGTTGACAAACGTCGGCGCCAACGCAGCTCGCACGAGCTGAATCTGCATGAACACCTGACGCGAGTGGCTCTCTCGCTGCCCGATCGCATTCAGTCCCATGTCGGGGCTGATCCCCGGTGCCCAACGGGCACGCAGATCCCCGCCCTCTTCCCAGTGCGTTGGCAGTGCCATCGGCTCGAGCGTGACGTTGAGCGGCGCTGGCCCAGAATCCTGAGCATTGACGCCAGCGTAGTCCGCGATCCGGCGGGCACTCCCTACAGGGACCGCCTGCAGCACCACGACGTCACTGGCGTTCGCCGCGAATGCAAGCAGCGACGCGCGCGTGATCGCCGAACTCGTCGAGTCGTTGCGGAAGCGGTCTTGGATCAAGTCATACCAGTAGCTCGCAGACGTGCCGCCGACCTCCGTATGTGCAACGATGCCGGCGTTGGCTTCCTGCACTTGATCAAGAAACAGCGCCATGGCGCGTGCATCCGTCGTCGATCCGTCGCAGGTGTAGACAAAGCCGATGATCGGCGCAGTCCCTGAGTCGAGCTCACGGACGAAAGCCGTCAGATCGATCACCTGTGCCTCTCGCTCCGCAGCGGGCGTCAGCGTCGGCATATTGCCGCCGAAGCGATTGTGGATGAAGTGCGTGAACGATCGCGAAAACGGATCGACGTCGCCATCATGCAGCAGCCCCTCCGCCGAGCGCCAGATCGTCGTTGCCGGCGGCGTTTCCGGCCCGAATACGAGCGCGGCTTCCCGGTCGAAGCCATGACGCAATGCGGCCGGCTCAACCGGACTCACAATTCCGCTGTGCGTGAACGTCTGCGTCGCACGGTTGCCAGACCCCTCAGGCAATGCATGGCAGTGCGCACACGAGACGTCAATGCGGTTGGCGTGGTAGATCTTCAGGCCCCGCTTCGAACCGGATCCGAGCGTAGGGTCGTAGGCCGATTCGGGAACGGCCGCGTCGCCCATGGAACCGCCAAGACGGCGCGTCAGCGCCTGCTCTGGATTCGGCTGGTGCGGGATGCTCTCGACAAACGTCGTGAAGCTGTCCATTTGCGTTTCACTGATCTCGCCGCCCGGCCGCGAAAGCAGTTCATGGAAGGCGCCGTTGAACGCAGCAAAGTCTGCGCGATCTCCGCGCCAGTGATACGGCGCGTTGGTCGCAAGAACCTGCGCGTCGCCTTCAATGTCTTGATTGACGAGACCGCGGAGCGTCTGCGTGATCATGGGCCCTTTTTCCCCCGGCCAGTCCAGCGGCACTGAGCCGTTGATGAAGCCTACCGGCAGATTGCCTTGATGCCCCTGATTGAGCGTCCAGGCCAACGCGTCCGTGTGGCCGTCAATGTGACACGAGCTACACGAGACCATCTGGTTGCCAGAGTGGATCGCGCCGTAGAGAAACTCTCGTCCCTGACGAACGACGACAGGCGTATCATCTGCAAGCAGCGGCATCGTTGCGGTCAACGCCGGAACACCGCTCGTGATGTCGACAACACGAATGCTGTTGTCCAGGGCACACAGCACATACGCCGTCGTGCCAGCAGCATCCACAACGACGTCGCGCGGCCCCGCCATGCTGTAGCCGGCCAGCGGCGTGAGCGTCAATTGCTCGATGGACCAACCGCTCTTCGAAGACATATCGGGCGTCAATACCGCCACCTTGTCCGAGCTAAAAGCCGTCAGCACGACGGTCGACTGACCACCGCTCTGCTCGACCAGCGCCAAGCCCGTCGGCTGGGCGAGCGCTTGACCCGGCACAACTTCCAGCAGAGGCGGATTCGACTGCTGAATGTTGCTGTAGTTGCGATTCAGGTTGATGCTCGGCTGGAAGCTAAGCACGCCTGCCGACTCCGGACGCGTCGTCGGCGCCCCAGTCGTGGGGTTGAGCTCCACCACCCACAGCCAGCTTTGCGTGAAACCGGTCGGCAGGTCGCCAACGGCTGTCTCCACCGTCGCCAGCTCTGGCGTCGAACGCATGCCAACGACATACATACGATCGCCGGCGGCGTTGACCTTGAAGTTCGCATGCGTCGTCCCCATGTCGTGCAGCGCAAACTCAACGCTGCTCGGGTTGGTCAGAACGTCGATGCCGCCAAGCGCGTTCTCCGCGGTGTAGAGATCGATATCTTGATCCGACACACCACTCTGGTGATCGAGAATGTAGACGCGGTCTCCCACGAACTGCACATTGCGCGGGTTCTTGACGGTCCAAGACTCTCCGACTGGCAGGTCCACAATCGGCGAGATCCGGCCGTCGAGAACTGCACCGGTATCCAGGTTTATGTGCGCCAACCCCGAACGACTCCGCAGACTGACTACGGCTTCCCGGCTGCCCGCCAGTGTTCCCGGCACGAAAGTCAGGTCGTTGGGCTCATCGCCGACGCGCCAAGTCGCCGCAAGCCGAGCGCTCACCTTGACACTGTCACCTGAAGCTGTCGCCGCGATGTCGACGACGGTGACCGAGTCACCGAGCGAATTGCACGTGTAGGCACGCTGTGTCAGCGCGTCATAGCGCACCGTCACGGGCGCCAGGCCCGTCGGCACGCGGCCGAGCACGGCTCGCGTCGCCGCGTCGTAGATTTCCAGTGCGTCGTCCGCCGTGTTGCAGACGAAGAGAACTTCGCGCGTGAAGCCGCCCGCCGTCAGAATCGTGGTTGCGATCGGCCGGACTCCTCCAACCTCATAATTGACGAACTCGCCTTGTGCTGCGAGCTCGCCAACACAAAAGAACGAAGCCCCAACGCTGAGCGAAGCGCAAAGGACCGTAGCCGACGCCGACAGGTGGCGCAGAGAGAAGGGTGACATGTGGTGATACCTTGAGACGGAGATGGGCCCGCGATCGCGGGCTCGGCGTGCGCCGTTTTGGCGCAGGCCGCCGAAACTGGGACGGCCACCTACGTCACGCCCGCGTCACGGATTAGTTTTGCGAACCAATGCGCCTCTGCGGACGGTGCACAAGACTGGCGGACTCAGCAACACGCGCAGCGCGGCTATGTTTGGTGGCGAACATGCCAGCCACCTCGACCGTTTCCATCGCAGCGTTCACCGCACTCTGGGCTGCAGCAATGGCTGCCTATCCAGGATGGAATGCGTTTGATTCGGCGAGCATCGGCCATAGCTGGTGGCAGAACTTCCTTTGCGACTTGCTGTCTGCACAAACCCCGGATGGGCGCGACAACGCGTTGGCGAGCTTGGCTATGACAGGCGCGACCCTGGCGCTTGTCTTCGGTTCTCTACTACCCATCTGGCTTCGCTACGCCCCGCGGAGTGGTCCTCGCCGCACGCTCTACCGCTCGCTTGTAGGCCTCGCGGTTTTGCTAGCTACCCTGATTGCTGTCGAGCAGGCATGGGCGCTGCCCCTACCTCACGGCACAGCCACGCTCGCGGCAGGCATGGCGGGCCTTGCACCAACAGCCGTCGTCATGCAACACGACTGGCGATTTGGCGGCTCGCGTCTTCGCCGCGTCGTCTCGCTTCTGGTGCTCGCCGCGGTCGGCACAAACTTTGTGAGCTACGCGATGGTGCAAGCCGGCGGCGAACTCACGCCCGTGGTGCCAACCGCCCAGAAGTTGGCTCTCGTCTTTCTGCTCCTGTGGCTGCTCCTCCTCGGCCAGAGGCGCCCGCTAGCAAGAGCCTCCTCAGCGTGAGTAAGCCCGCAAAAGGCGCGGTCCAAACTCAGCCATGGGCCAGGCCACGGTTGCATCGGGCAAATCGAGCCCATCGTGGAACCCCATCTCTCGCAGGGGCTCCAACAACTCGGGACGGTTCGAGAGGACATGGACGGGCACGTCGAAGCTGAGATCTGGTGGCACCACGGCACCAGCGATCGGCGCCTGGTGGTCTCCAAGCACCACGACAATCGAGGGGCGCGTCAACCGGCGTGCAAAGTCCACGCTTGCACGCAACACATACGCAAGCGCCTCGCCATAGGCAGGCATCACTTCAGGATGCCGAAACATCGTTCGATACTGTATGTCGCGCGCCCGCGCAGGGGCCTCGCGGTAGGCATCTGCATCGATACGCCAATCGGCGATATAGGGCGGGATCGAGGCCCATGGCGCATGGCTGCTGACGCCTACGAACATGGAAAATAGCGGCTTCTTTGCCGGCTTGATCACATGGTCCAGCAAATGCAGGAGCGCGTATTGATCCGGCATGTGCCCAAATCCGTATTTGAAGCCGTTGTAGCTGAGATCGCTCTGAATGGTGGCCTCATCGATGCCGTAGAAGGCATATCCCTCGGGCCAATGGATCGGCATCGCCGGCATCAGCTCGTGCGTTCGGTATCCCGCCGCCTGAAAGCGCTTGGGCAACGCCACGAGATCGGTCGTCATCAGCAGGTCGCGCGTGCGCTGATTCGGCACGCGTGTCCCCGTCAGCAATTCGGCGTGCGCCAACCCGGAGCGTCCTCCCTTGACAGCCGGCGCACACGCCGATGTGCACACAGAAAGCCCGTCGGTTCGAAGTTCTGACTCTAGCCCCGCAAGAGTACGGCGCATGTCAGCAGCCAGCGCCGGATGGCGAAATGCGAGTCGGCCGTAGGACTCCAAGACAAGCAGGTGCACGTCGGCGCCGCGGAGACCTTCGAGATGACCCGGTGCGCTTGCCATGCGTTCTCGACCTTCTTCGACGTGCTTGCGGATACGTCGCATGGCAGCATCCGGGTCAAACAGGTACTGCACGGTTCGCACCAGCTCCGCGCTGAGCAGGCGCAGCGGCGACGCTGCAAACGGCTGATTCGGATGCACAAGGCCGAACAGTACCAGCGCCTGCAGAACCACCAGCCAGGCACCGGCCGTCGCCGTCGACCTAGCAGTCTGCGAGACACAGCGAAACGCGCGCGCCGTTAGCCAATAGATCAGCGCGACCGAGAGGACAAGGAGAGCGCCGTAGAGCCAACGATGCCAGACCTCTGCTGTGTTCGCCCACGCGTGGAACAGGCCCCACATATGTCCGAAGTCTTCGATCTCGAACTTCTTGCCGAATCCCAACCTGCAGATCACCTCCGCCGCGCGCACCACCGTGCTCGCCAACAGCCCAAGGGCCGCGACGTGCGACACGCGCTTTGGCACCCCCGCCGCGCCGCCAACGATCGCAAGGCCGACCAGCAGCA
>JBGCDH010000028.1:0-69400 GCA_045105235.1 Planctomycetota bacterium
CTGCGCAAGCCGGGTGCCTACGTGACCGCGCTCCTCCAGCGTGGCTCCGCGGTTCACTACGTGCGACTCGAGGCGCCGACGGATTCATCCGGCGCGCCCTCGCTGCAGGAGATCTCGACCAAGCTCGCCGAGAAAGACGTGCCGATGCAGTCGCGCACGCTGTCACTCGGCGGCGGCGACTTCCGCGTCACCGAGCCCAACACCGCGCTGATCTACATCCTCGGCACGGTTGGCCCGTGGCTGCTGGTGCTGGCGATCGTCTGGGTCTTCCTCCTGCGTCAGATGCGCCCTCCGGGCGGCTCGGGCGGCGTGCTCAGCTTTGGTCGCAGCCGCGCCTCGCTCTACACCAAGGAGAACCGCACCAACATCACGTTCGATGACGTGGCCGGCATGGAAGAAGCCAAGGCCGAGGTCCGCGAGATCATCGAGTTCCTCAAGAACCCGGGCAAGTTCGCGCGGCTCGGCGGCTCGATCCCGCGCGGCGTGCTGCTGGTCGGTTCGCCGGGCACGGGCAAGACGCTGCTCGCCAAGGCAATTGCGGGTGAGGCCGAAGTGCCGTTCTTCTCGATCAGCGGCAGCGACTTCGTCGAGATGTTTGTCGGCGTCGGTGCCAGCCGCGTGCGCGACCTGTTCAAGCAGGCCCGCGAAGCAAGTCCGTGCATTGTCTTCCTGGACGAGATCGACGCCGTCGGCCGCAAGCGCGGCACCGGCATGGGCGGTGGCCACGACGAGCGTGAGCAAACGCTCAACGCGATCCTCGTCGAGATGGACGGCTTCGACTCCGACAAGGGCATCATCCTGGTCGGCGCGACCAACCGTCCCGACGTGCTCGATCCGGCGCTGCTGCGCCCGGGTCGCTTCGATCGTCAGGTCGTCATCGACCGCCCCGACGTCAAGGGGCGCGAGGCGATCCTCAACGTGCACGCGCGCAAGGTAAAGCTCGCGGGCTACGTCGATCTGGTCAAGATCGCCAAGGCTACGGCCGGCTTCTCCGGCGCCGAGCTGGCCGCGGTGATCAACGAGGCGGCCATTCTCGCCGCGATGAAAAACAAGGACGCGGTCGGCATGTCCGACCTCGAAGAAGCGCGCGACCGCGTGCGCTGGGGGCGCGAGAAGCGGTCGCGCGCCATCGAGGAAGAAGACAAGAAGGTCACGGCCTACCACGAAGCGGGGCATGCGATCGTCTCGGTGCTGACCCCGGACCAGGATCCGGTGCACAAGGTGACGATCGTCAGCCGCGGCCGCGCCCTCGGCGCGACGATGTCGCTGCCCGAAAAGGACGACTACAACCACTGGAAGAAGAAGCTGCTCGGGCGCATTGCGGTCTGCTTCGGCGGCCGGATCGCCGAGGACATCGTCTTCGGCGACGTCTCTGCCGGCGCGCAAAACGACATCGAGCAGGCGACCAACCTCGCCCGGGTCATGGTGTGCGAGCTCGGCATGAGCGAAAAGATCGGCCCGATCAAGTACACGGCCGACGACGAGAATCCGTTCCTCGGCCGCGAGTTCCGGCTCAGCGGGGGCGTCTCCGAGCGCACGCTCGAAGCGATCGACGATGAGGTCCGGCGGATCGTGGACGAGCAGTATCAGGCCGCAACGAAGATGCTCAAGGAGCGTCGCGACGCGCTGGATACGGTGGCTGCGGCGCTGCTCAAGTATGAGACGCTGAGCGGCGACGAAATCGGTGCCGCGCTGCGTGGCGACGACCTCGACGAGTTCCGGGCCGCGCAGGAGCGTCGCCAGGACGAAGTCGAGCGCGAGGCGCGTCGGGCTACGGAGGCCGAAGAGGCTGCGGCGCGCAAGGCGGCAGCCAGCGAGGCCGCGGAAGGGGCCGGCGGCGAAGGAGACGGCGGCGACGACGCCTCCGACGAGAAGCCCGGCATGGGCCTGTCCGGCGCCTAGTTCTGCCGACGGCTGTTCTTCTTTCCATCCCGCAAACCCGCCAGAGTCCAAGCCCGCCTAATGCTGCCGATGCTCGCTCAGCAAGAACCCGGTCAGGAAGGCCTGCAGGGATTCTTCGAGGCGAGCAAGGTGGTGGTCGAGGTCGCGATCTTCGCGATCTTGATCTACCTGGTGCTGCGCTTTCTGCGGGCCACGCGCGGCTCCGGGATCATCCGCGGCCTAGCGCTGATCCTGATTTCGTTCGCGATCGCGTTCTTCGTGTTGGCGGACTACTTCGCGCTGGATCGGCTGTCGTGGCTCGTGGAGCAGATCGCTCCGTCGGTGGTTCTGGGGCTCGTGGTGGTCTTCCACCCCGAAATCCGCCGCGCCATTGTGCACCTGGGGGACGCGCCGATCTTTGGCCGCTTCATGCGGCGTGACAGCAAGATCGTGCCGCGCCTGCTGCGCGCGGTGGCGCGCCTGAGCAAGGAACGCATCGGTGCGCTGATTGCGATCGAGCGCGAGGCCTCGCTGTCCGAACTCAGCGAAAACGGCATCACGATCGACGCGGAGCTCAACAGCTACCTGATCGAGTCGATCTTCTTTCCGAAGAGCGCGCTGCACGACGGCGGTGTTGTGGTGCAGGACGACCGCATCGTCGCCGCCTCGTGCCTGTTCCCGCTGAGCCAGAACCCGGACGTCGACAAGCGCCTTGGCACGCGCCACCGGGCGGCTCTTGGCCTCAGCGAAGAGACCGACGCGCTCGTCGTTGTGGTCAGCGAAGAGACCGGCCGTATCTCGACGGCGAGCGGCGGCAAGCTCGACCACGACCTGACGCTGGAGCAGCTCGAAGCCCAGCTCGACGCGATCTTTGGCCGCGGAGGGGGAGCGTGATCCGCGATCGTCGTGTCCTGCGCCGGATCTGGCACCTGCTGGTCGATGACCCGTACCGCAAGCTCGTCGCCATTGGGCTGGCGGTGCTGCTGTGGTTCTTCATCGATAGCCGCATCATGAACACCGTCGATCGCCGGCTGCAGCTGACGGCCGTTGCGTCGACGGAGCGCGGTGGCGCGGAGCGCGGTGAGTTCGACCAGCTGGCCCTGGTGCTGCCGTCGGACATCGTCGCGCGGCGTTTTCTCGATGGCGAGCGTGAGATCGACAGCGTGCAGCTGGTGCTGCGCGGGCCGCGTTTTCGCGTCGATGCGCTCTCTGGGCAGCCGCTCAACCTCGGCATCCGAACCTTCCAGTCCCGCGAGTTCGCCCGCAGCCGCGGCGATGGCCAGGCGCAGGCGATCGAGTCCTTGGAATTCACGGCAGCGGACATCTTCCGCAACCTCCGCGAGCTGCAGGGGATCGAGATCGAGATGCAGCCGACGCGCGTACGGGTCGAGTATGAGCGTTTCGCGAGCATCGTGGTGCCGCGGCCCGATGAGGCCGCGGAGTTTGTCGCCAACGGCTTCGCTCCGGAGCGCATGCGGCGCAGCACGGCGACGTATTCGCCGGCGACGGTGACCATCCAAGGGCCGGCGGTCGCGATCGAAACGCTCGAACAGCGCGACTCGCTGTTCCGCGTTGAGTTCCGCGGCACGGGCAATGAAGACCGCGTCACCGGCATGCTCGAAATCGTCGAGGGCGATGCGCTCGGCGTGCGGCTCGAAGTGCCGACGGCCGTGCAGGTCGAGCTGTTCCCCAAGCGGGACGTCTACGACTTGACGCTGCCCGTTTTTGTGGACGACCTGAGCCTGGCTGCGGTCGAGCGCGGTCGCTACCGTCCCGAACAGTCGAGCCTCGCGGTGCGGGTCAGCTTTTCTGGCGCGCTCGGCCGCGACGTCAAGGTGCTGCCGAGCGCGCGGGCCCGACAGGCTTGGGCCGAAGCCAACCTGCGCCTGGTCGTCTACCTGCCGCGGCTTGAGCCAGGCACCACTCTGCAGAACGAACTCGACCGGCGGCCGCACCTGGCGCTGGTCGGTCCCAAGCTCCATCGCTACTTGAGCAGTGACTACTCGCTCGAAGACTCCCGCACGGTAAAGCTGAACAAGCGTTGAGCGTGGTCGCCTGCGAGGCGGCCACCGAACGGGCAAGAGAACAACTGGATGACGACTTTCGAACCTTTCTCGTTCGGCACCGACGGCTTGCGCGGGCGCGCCGGCGAAGCCCCGATCGATCCCGAAACCCTGCGGCGTGTCGGCGCTGCGCTTGGCGTGCTCCTGCAGGCGCGGCAGGGCAAGGGCTCGCAGCAGCGCGTGCTGATCGGCAATGACGGCCGCGAGTCGGCGCCGTGGATCCTCGACTGCTTGGTGCAGGGGCTCATGGGCGCGGAAGTCAGCGCTGCGGACGTTGGTCTTGTCACCACGCCCGCGCTGGCGCTGTTGGTTCGGCACGGCACCTATGCCGCGGGCATCATGATCAGTGCGTCGCACAACCCCGCGCACGACAACGGCATCAAGATCTTCTCGGGCGATGGCAGCAAGCTGCCCGACGACGACGAACGGCAGATTGAGCTGCTCGCCGCCGAGCTGCGTCCGGAAAAGACCAAGCAGCCGCGCGTGCGGCGTGAGGCCGAACTCCTCCGCAGCTATCAAGACCTGCTGGCCGTCCGTTTTCCGGATCTCGACCTGTCGGGCCGAACGGTCTGCATCGACGCGGCCAACGGTGGCGGCTCGGAGCTCGCGCCGGGCATCCTGCGCGCGTTCGGCGCCGAGGTTGTCGAGGTTGGCTGCGAGTCGGACGGCTTCAACATCAACGATGGCGTCGGTGCCCTGCACCCGAAAAACTTGGCGCCGCTGGTGATCGAGCACGGCGCGTGCCTCGGCATCTGCCTCGACGGCGACGGCGACCGCGGCATCTTCGTTGACGAGCGCGGCGACGTGCTCGATGGCGACCACGTGCTGACGTTCTTTGGCAGTCGCATGCTGCAGGCCGGCAGCCTGCCGAGCGGCAAGGTCGCCGCGACCGTGATGAGCAACCTCGGCATGCATCGCGCGCTGGAGCGTGCCGGTGTCGGCGTGCACACGACCCCGGTCGGCGATCGGCACGTGGTCGCCGCCATGCGCGAGCACGGCTATGCGCTCGGCGGGGAGCAGTCGGGGCACACGCTGTTTGCCGAGCACGAACTGGTCGGCGATGGCCTCTACACGGGACTCGCGATTCTGCAGGCGCTCGGCCGGACCCCGGCTTCGGAGGCTTTTGCCGCGTTCGAGAGCTACCCGCAGCAGCTGATCAACGTGATGGTGCGCGACAAGCCCGACCTCAGCACCGTTCCGGCGGTCGCCGAGATGGCCAAGCGCATCGAGCACGAACTCGGCTCGGAAGGTCGACTGCTGTTGCGCTATTCGGGCACGGAACCGAAGTGCCGCGTGATGATCGAGGCCAAGGATGCGGCTGTGTGCGAGCGGCTGTGCCAAGAGCTGGCCGACTGCATCCAGCGCGAGCTTGGTGAGCAGGAGCCTGGCACGTGAGCTGCACACTCGCGGTCACCGGCAGCAACCTGTGTGGCAATGCCCCGTATTCGGTGGCTCTGGTCACTCCCGACGGCACGCACGTTCGGTCTCTGCAGCAGCGGGAGCGCGGCGACCCGGCGGTGTTGAGCCGCGATCTGTGCCGCGAGGCCGCGGTCGAACTCGACGCGATCACCGATGTGATCGTGGACGTTGGCCCTGGCTCGTACACCGGCCTGCGGGTGGTCGTGACCTTTGTCCGCGTCTTGATGCAGTTTGCGGACGTAAAGGTGCGCGCCGTCGACAGTCTTGCGATGTTGGCGCATCGCTCGCTGTCCGCTGATCCATCGTCGAGCCAACCATCGAGAGACGTGGTGCTTTCCTCGGTTCGTGTGCTGCTCGACGCGCGGCGCGGCCGCTACCACGTCGGTCACTTTCGCTGGCAAGATGGCGCGCTCCAGGAGCTCGCGCCGGCCGCGGCCGAACGAACGGAGTCCGCGTTGGCGGCGATCGAATCTGGCGACACGGTCATCATGCCGACCGGGCTTTTTGGCGTGCTCCGAGAGTCGCTGGAAGGGCGGGGCGCGCATTGCCGCGCGGTGCACGCCGTCGACGCGCTGGATCTGCTGCGCCATGGCTTGCTGGCGACTCCGGCCGAGATCGCGGACCTGGAGCCGCGCTACCTGATGGCGAGCTACGCCGAAGACTGAGTCGTGCGCGTCTTTCGAACCATCTGGCTGCTGCACCGGTGGCTGGGCGTTGCCGCCGGCCTGGTGCTGCTGCTGTCGGCCGCCACGGGCCTGCTGCTACTCGTCAAGAAGGACTACGAGTGGATCCAGCCGCCGGTCATGAAGTGCGCCGACGGCGCGGTCGCCGAGCTGCAGCCGCTGCCCAAAGTCTATGAGGCGGTGTTTGCGCTCGGGCTGCCGCAGTTTCGATCGGAGGCGGACATCGCGCGCATCGACTTTCGGCCGAAGAAGCGGCTGCACAAAGTCGTCAGTCGTCACGATGATCTCGAAGTCCAGGTCTGCGCGATCACGCTCAAGACGAGTGCACCGCGAGAGCGGCGCAGCGACTGGCTCGAGCAGCTGCACGACGGCTCCTGGTTTGGCGATTTTGCCCATGACCGCGTCATGCCGGTGGCTGCGCTGATCTTGCTCTACCTGTCGCTCAGCGGCTACGTCATGTGGCTGTGGCCCAAGTGGAAGAAGCGCCGGCGTTCTCGCGTCGAGCGCTGACGGGTCGCGGCGGTTGTCCAAGCGCGACTACCAGAGCAACAGCACGGCGATCGCGGCCCGTGCCGACCACGCGGCGGTGCGCAGCCAGTTGCTCTGCACGAGCTGGCGCCAGGCGGCTTCTTCAAAGCCCGATTGCAGCTTGGCATGCCGCGGCACCTGAACGAAGAACGTCGAGGCCCAGACAATCGCCAGCAGCACGGCGCCGGTCCACGCCAGCATGCCCGCATCGGGCGGAGCGACCGCGACCAGCCAGCCGCTCAGGACAAGTTCGGCCATCATGGGGGGCAGAACGACCGGCGTCGTGCGGGCCATGTGCTGGTCCTGGTAGCGGCGGTAGCCCGCTTCGCCGACGCGGGCGAACAGCGGGTAGTGCACGACCTGGACAAACCAGATCAGGCCGGTCATGTAGCCCGTCGCCAGCAGGTGCAGCAGGCAGAGTTGATCGAAGGACACGGCCCGGTCTCAGGCTGCGGCTGCCGGCGTCGAGGTTGCGCCTGCTGCCGGCGCGCGGTGCAGGCGCCAGGTTGCGACCAGAATGGCGGTGAACGGGATCCACCAGATCAGGTCGTTGCTGACGATCAGCCAGCCAGAGCTCCACGGCAGCACGCCGCGCATGGCCGAGTCGAGAAAGCCGATCGGGCCGAGCACTTTGCCGAGCAGGCCGACCAATACGATCGGCCAGTGGCGCAGCGGGCGCACGGCCGCGCAGGCGTAGCCAATGCCATAGACGCCGACAATCATGCCGATGCACTGCCACAGGTAGAGCTGATCGGGAACGTCCATGCCACCGAGCTCAAACCAGCCGCTGGGCCACAGCACGGCGAAGGCGCCAAACGCCAGGTTGTAGACGGCGGCGATCCAGAGCGTCGTGCGCGCCCACGCGGGTCCTCGTTCGTCAGTCATCGCGCAGGGCTTCGCCGGGCGCTTGCGCCCAGATGCGGCCGGATCCGCCTAGCCCTCTGGCCAGCCAGACAGCCAGCCCGCCAGCCCGCCAGCCCGCCAGCCAGCGCAGCCCGGCCGCAGCGATCGTGTTAGCGAGGCAACCCCGGCAGCCTGTAGCCAGATGCCAGCGCCAGCGCGATGACAGCCGCGGAGCGGTGGCCGGGCAACCGAATCGCTTGGCTGTGATCTGGGTCGAGCAGCAGGTTGCGCAGGCTGATCCGTGATTCGTAGATGGTCTGGCCGTCGATGTCGCGAAGCTGCACATACAGCGGGCCGCGACCGTCGAGCACGTCCCAGGCAACGCGTTCGGCCGTCGTGCTGGCGCTGGCACGGCCCTGTTCGAGTGCCGCCGGGGTGGCCGGATACGAAGCGCCGCGCTGCAGCTTGAGCAGATAGCCGCCGAGCGCCGTGCGTTCGACGGCTTCGATCTCTACCAGTGCCTCAAATGGGCCGGCTTCGAGGTGCAGGTTCTCGGCGGCAGGCGAGAACAGCTGATCGACAACGCCCAGCTGCCACAGCAAGATCACGGCGCTCACCAGCAGCAGCGGCGCGATCAGCCACATGCGCCGGTTGCTTGTGGCCACCGGTGCGGCGGCGGCGCGCACGTCGGCCTCGTCGCGCTCGCTGCTGGGGCGTCGTCGCGTCACCGCTTCGAGCTGGCCGTCGCGCAAGACGAACAGCGTCTCGGTGACCTCGGCGTCGTAGATCAGCTTGCAGTGGAGCGTTGTTTCGACCGATCCCGCTTCGGCGGCTTCGACAATGCCCTGCAAACGGTCCAGCAGGTTGGCCTGCGCAGCGACGTCGAAGCTCTGGGCTGCACGGCCGGTTCGGCGTGTCGTTGCCGGCAGCACGCTGAAGCGTCCGCCTTGGAGGTCGAGCTGGAACGCGCCGACGCCGGCGGTGCCGGCAGCGTCAACGGCTTCGTGCAGCGCGGCCTCGTCGGCGGTGCGGCCATCGAGAATGCCGTCGACGAAGACGGCGCGCGCGGGGCCTTGTGGCGGGCCCATCGCCGATTCGTCGTTCTGCTGTGATTCATGCGGCCGTGATTCATGCGGCCGTGATTCGTTTGGCCGTGGTTCATTTGGCCGCCGGGGGCCGCCGCCGAGTGGTGGTGGGGTCTGGCCGCTCACGTGAACTCTCCGCGGAACGTGTCGACATCGAGGGCTTCGAGCCAGTCTTTCATGCCTTCGGTCCACACCAGTGTCTCTTCCTTGACGACGCCTGCCTGGATCAGGTGGTGCACCGTCTCGAGCGATACCGGTCCCTTTTGTTCGTCGCCGATGGCGTAGAACCAGATCGAGTCCGAACCCGCGGTCACCAGCGTCTGCGCCCGGTTGCCGAGTTCGGGCGGCTGTGAGGTGTCGACGCCGAGCTGCTTGTCGTGGGTCGTCAAGCGGGCTTCAACGTGGCTGTGCCGCTGGTCTGCGACCTGACGCTCCTTGCGCAACTGCTCGCGCAGGCGGCGTGCCTCGGTGCTGCGGCGGCGGTCCTTCGCCTCTTCGGCCTTGAGGTCCGGCAGCACCAGCAGCAGGACCAGCGCAAAGCACTGGATGATCAGGCCGAGTAGGACCCAGGCGATGACGTTCCGGCCACGGTGGTAGGCGATGATCCCGCTGATCGCAGCGAAGAGGACCGCGCTGGTTTCGTTGATCTGGATGTTGGCGTCGAGCAGCATGGTGGAGCAAGCGGGCGTCGTCGGTGGGCAAATCCTACAGGTGGCGAAGCCAGCGAAGGGCATAGCCGGCCAATACGGCGAACGCGAAGCTCAGGTAGCCAAGCCGCTGCAGGCGCCGGTGGAAAGGGGCTTCGAGCCCGCGGCGAATTATGTCTAGATGGACGGAAAAGGTGCCGACCAGCAGGGCAGCCACGGCCAGGCCGGCGGGGTGGAACTCCCAGGCGTCGGCAGGCCGACCCTGCAGGGTGGCGGAGGTTGCGCGCACGAGGCCGCAGCCCGGGCAGGCGTGCTCGCCCAGGCCCGTGCCGACGGGGCAGCGCGGGCCGCGCAGGCCGAACCAGGTGGCCCCGTCAGGCTCGACGTTGGCGAGGATGCCGGCCAGCAGCGACAGGCCCGAGAGGCTCAGCCAAAACCATGCGCGGAAGCGCCAGGGGCGTGGCTGCGCCGGCGGCGGTGCGGAAGACTGCGGCGGCAGGTCAGGTGGAGAAGCGGCGGGCCGCACGTCGGGCATTCCACGAGTCTAGACGGAGCCGGGCCGCTGGTGCTCGGCGAAGGTCGCGCGGCGACGCTGGCGTAGCGGCTCCGGCTAGGCGGTGTCGTTGGGCGGGCCACCGTCTGTGCCTGCAGCGTCGCGGTCCGCGACGTCGTCGGGATCGGCTTCGTCCACCGACTTGAGCACGTCAATATCCAGCTTGCCGTCGGCGACGCCATCGAGCACGTCGAGCTCGGCCATGGTCGCCTGCACATCGGCGCGCGACAGGGTGCCTTTCTCGTCGAGTTTGGCCAGGACGCTGCCGAGGACAAGAGTCACGTAGCCCAAGTCCTCGCGCAGATCGGTGACGTCATTCGCGAGGTCTTGGATCAGAGCGTTGCGGCGCTGGCTGGCGCGCCGCCGCGCCCGTCGACGACCGCGCTGCATGTCGTCGACGCGGTTTGCGTGATGCGTTTGAGACCCGAAGAACCACGTGGGTAGTGTCATGACGGTCGCTGGGGTAGGGACTCGCTGAGGCTAGGACTGCATGCCCTTGAGCACGTTGACATCGAGTCGGCCGTCGGCGACGCCATCGATTTCATCGATCTCGGCCATCGCGGCCTTGATGTCGGCGCGCGACACGGTGCCCTTCTCGTCGAGCTTCGCCATGACGCTTGCCAGCACCAAAGACGCAAAGCCGAGGTCCTGTTCGAGGCTCTCGATGCGCTTCTCCAGCGCGTTGACGGTCGCGTTTTGGCGCTGCGTGCTTCTGCGGCTGCCGCGCTGCTGTTCGGTTAGCTTGCGCAGGTGAGAGGCTTGCGCCTGCTCGGGGAAGAACCAGTCGAAAAGACTCATGGCTATGGTTGTGCCACTGCGAGTGGCGGCTGTCGAGATTGTCAGAACGAGTCGCTCGTGGTGTGGAGCAGAAATCGACCGGCCTTTTCGCGGCCCGTGACGACGCTCGCGCGGTTGCTTCGGCAATTGCAAGCCTCGCCGCGCAGTCACGCATCAGCGTGCATTCGTCGGAATCACGCCACTAGCGGCCGTTTCGCCGGGTCGAGCCCTTGCCGCGCTCTTTGTCCCGCACCAGCCGGATCATCAGGTCGTGGTTGTCGGGCTCGATCTCCAAAGCCAGCTCACGCATGCGCGCGATCTCGTCCTTGTTGTCGTGCAGGCTTTCCATCGTATCGGCGAGATACATCCACAGGCGGCCCTGCAGCGGATCCAGCTCGAGCGCCTTTTCAAACTGCACCTTGGCCTCGGCGTGCTTGCCCTTGCGGGACAGCGCGCGGCCATAGCCGAAGTGCGTCAGCGCGTTGTTGTCGCCCATCTCGAGCGCCGTCTTGTAGTAGCGCTGCGCCTTGATCGGCATGCCGCGGCCGAGCGCGATGTCGCCGGCATTGCGGAAGCCCGGGCCGCTCGCGGCCTTCAGGCCCTTGACGTATTCGTGCCACGGCTTTTCGAGCTCCGCAAGGTCGGAGACTTTGAGGAACTTCTTGAACACCTCGATGACGACTTCGGGCTCACACTTCTTGATGTCGTAGAAGTGCGGGATGCGCTCGATCTTCGAGTCGCGCCCAAGCGCCAGATAGAACTTCTTGAAGGCCTTCTCGGTCTTCTTGTTCGACATCAGGTAGTGCACAAAGCTCCAGCCCCAGGCGTAGTGCACGGCGTTGAACTGCTGCTGCGGTAGCTCGATCAGGTCCTGCAAACCCTGCCACTCGTCGCGGCGGATCGAGTCCTGGATCATCGCCAGTCGGCCTTCCTGCAGGTTGCCGACGATCATCTTCTTTTTGACCGGGTCCCACTCGCTGGCGCCGTAGTACTCGGCCAGCGACTCGTTGATCCAGCTTGGGTAGTGGAACTTCGGGTCGATCAGGTGGGTCAGGTAGTGGTTCGCCTCATGGAACATGACGTCCTGCGTCAGCCCCTCGTCGAGTCGTTCGTAGTAGAAGTTCAGCTCGATGGGTTTGACGAAGCGGAAGTAGCCGATGACGCCGGGCGGCGCTCCCGAGACCTGCTGGTAGTACTCCGAGTCGTGGTAGAAGCAGACCTTCAGTCGCTTCATGCCGCGCGGCTTCTTGATGCCCCACTGCTTGGTGAAGGTCTTGAAGTAGACCTCCATCATCTCGGCGTAGCGCTCCATCACGACCGGGTCGATGGTGTAATGGAACTCGAAGTTCTTGCTCTTGAGCACGTGGTGGTTGCGCCAGATGCGGTGCTCCTTGGCCTCCGCGATGCGCTTTTGACGCGTCGAGCGGCGTTTGGCGAGCTCCTTGGCGCGCTTCTTCTCCGGTATCCATTTGCCTTCGAAGAACACTTCGCCCTTTTCGATGCGCACCAAATCGGCGTCGCTCCAGCCCTGCTCGGCTGCGTCCATTTCAAAGGCAGAGCACTCGCGGATCATGGCCTTGGGCACGATGACGTCGCCGTGCTGGTAGTGGATCACCGCGCCTTGCTCGTGCTTCTCGATCTTCTTGTCGATCACGAAGCGGCCGTCGGTCAGCTGCAGGCTGTCCTGGGCGAAGGCGAGCGGTGCTGTGGCCGCGAGCGCGGCCAGCGAGAGAAACAATCGGTTGCGCATCGTCATCACTTGCCCTTCTTGACGAACTTGGCGTAGGCCTTTTCGTGCTTCTCCCATTTCTTGTCGGTCATCGAAGCAAACACCATTTCGTTGATTTCCTTCTGCAGCTGCTTGGCGCGCTCCTTGGTGCGCTTCGAATATTCCTTTTGCTGCGCTTCCTCTTCCTCTTCGGTCTCGGCCGACTTGTGATCGAGTTTGAGCCAGTCCTTGCCGTGGCCTTCGGCGACCGCAATCGTGGCTTCGAAGTAGGTGTAGAGGAAGTCCTTGAACGCCTTCTCGTTCTTGCCGGGGCCGAGCACGTAGCGCAGCGCCTGCGACGCTGCGTAGTTGGCGCGGTTGTCCTTGTTGCGCATCTTGGTGAACTGCGCCTCGCTCATCGTTAGCAGATCCTGCAGCTTGGGCAGCTTGCCGTCGCGGTGCATCTGGCGCGCTTCGTCGCGGGCCCAGCCGTCGACCTTGAAGTCGAGCTTGCGTCCCTTGACGTAGACTTCGCTGACGTAGTTGTCGACCGCCCAGGTCAGCCAGTAGGGCGTGTAGCTGATGATGTGCGAATCTTTCTCCTGCAGGAAGTGCCGCAGGATGCCGCCGAACAGGATGCTGACGTCGCGGCCGCTGTTGCCGTTGGACGTGTCGAAGTAGGTGCCGATCTCTTGGTCCGCGCCGGATAGCGCCCAGCCGGTCGAGTTCGACGAGTCGAAGTGGAAGGCTTTGTATTCATCAAAGTCCTTGCACAGGCGCAGCACCGGGCGCCGCACGTAGTCTTCGCCGAGTTCGCCGAAGCGCTTCTCGCACCACGTGTAGAACAGCTCCGCGCCCTTGACCATCTTCTCGGAGAACTTCTTGTCGGCGTGGCTGACGACGAAGAAGTGCTTGGACTCGCTCATTGCCCAGCCGTCTGGGGTCAGCTTGCGCACGCGGCGGTGGTGGTCCGCCTCCATGTCCTTGCGGATTTCGGTGCGCTCTTCGATCGGGCGCTTGTCCCATTCGCTGCGGAACGCCGTCCACAGCCGGGTGGAGGTGCGGCGACCGCCCTTCTTGCCGGTGATCGAGGCTTCGGTCGCGCCGACGGGCTCGACAAAGCGGATGCTGTCGAGGCAGCGGCGGATGTGCTTCTCGACCTTGTCCTTACGGTCTTCGAGCGCTTCAAATTCGACGGCGAGTTCGAACGTGGGGCGGCGGAAGACGACGCTGTAGAGGTGCAGCTTCGGCTCGCTCTTGTGCACGTCGATTTCGCACATCAAGCAGTCGCTGCCGCCGATCGTGTCTTCGTCTTCCTTGCTGAAGAAGAAGCCCGTGCGGTGACGTTTGACGTAGTCGCGGTAGCCCTGGTAGGGCGTCGAGCCGATGCCAACGAAAGTGGTCTTGCCGTCTTCGCTCTCGTGAACTTCCTGGCCGCTGCTCTTCTTGGCCTTTTCGGAAAACACGATCACGCGCATCAGCGGCTTGTGCTCGCGGTTCCAGTCGCGGTCCTTGGATAGGTAGGACTTGTCGCTGAGGAACTTGGCTGCGATCCACTTCTCGTCGATCTGCAGCGGCACTTCGCTAAACCCCGGCGGGATGGTCAGCGCGATGCCGAACTTCTCGTGGGACCATTTGCGGCCCTTGAGTTCTTGGGCGGGCAGCAGCGTGATCGCAAACGCCGCGCAGGATGCGGCAAGCAGTCTGGTGGTGTGCAGTGGTGTTCTTTGGTGGGGCATCATTCAACTCTCCTGGAGATCTTCCTTTTCCCGTAGCGAGCCTAACGCTGGCGCGCGCCAAATGGCAGTCGGTCTACCCACACGGGCACTGCAGCAAGCAGCAGCGTCGGTGGGTGCGAGGAGTGCGATGGGGCGTGGCGCATGTTGGTTGCGGGAGGCCATGGTGTCTGGCGCATGACATGTGGGACATGTCGTGGCACGCATGGACGTCTCACAAACCGGGCGAGTTCCCGCGGGCTTTGCAACGAGAACGCATCAGTTCGGGCGATATTCTCCGATTGCGGTCCGGCTTCCGGCCGTGGTAGCGCGAGAAGCGCCGCGCGCTCGGCCCCATGTCCGGTCATGCCGGACGAATTTCGGCTAGCCAGATGCCAGCCGGCGGCTAGCCAGACTCCAGCCGGCGGCCAGCCAGACTCCAGCCGGCGGCCAGCCAGACTCCGGCCGGCGGCCAGCCACCAGCCCGCCCTCCGCTGCGCATCTCTGCTGCCCGCCGGGGGCTAGCCCTTGCGCGCAATGGCCGCGGCAATGAAGTCGCGGAAGAGCGGGTGCGGCTGGAGCGGGCGCGTTTTGTATTCGGGGTGATACTGCACGCCGACAAACCACGGGTGGTCGGGGATCTCGATTATCTCGACCAGGTCGAGCTTCGGGTTGACGCCAGCCATCACCAGCCCCTTCTCGGCGAGCTGGTTGCGGTAGTCGTTGTTGAGCTCAAAGCGGTGGCGGTGGCGCTCCGAAATCTCTTCTCGGCCGTAGGCCGCGTGGGCCTTGGTGCCGGGCGTGAGCGAGCAGTCAAAGGCGCCGAGACGCATCGTGCCGCCCTTGTCGTTGGTGCGCTTCTGCTCCTCCATCAGCGAGATGACCGGGTGGGCGGCGTCGCTCTCGTATTCGGTCGTGGTCGCATCCGCGAGCCCGAGTTCGCTGCGCGCGTATTCCACGACGGCCGCCTGCATGCCGTAGCAGATGCCAAAGAACGGGATCTTCTGCTCACGCGCGTAGCGGATGCTCGCGATCTTGCCCTCGAAGCCGCGTTCGCCGAAGCCGCCCGGCACCAGGATGCCGTCGACGCCGGCGAGGTGCTTGTCGGCGCCTTCGTCGGCAACCTGTTCG
Organism: Planctomycetota bacterium; assembly: GCA_045105235.1. Taxonomy (GTDB): domain Bacteria; phylum Planctomycetota; class UBA1135; order UBA1135; family UBA2386. The sequence goes on from JBGCDH010000028.1 coordinate 15,034, forward strand.
GCCGAGACCTTCTTGAGGTGGACCTTGCAGCTGTTGGCGATGCCGGCGTGGCTGAGCGATTCGTAGATCGACTTGTAGGCGTCGTGCAGCTCGATGTACTTGCCGGCGACGGCGATCGTGACTTCGTGCTTGGGGTTCTTGACCGTCTCGAGCAGCTCGTGCCAGTCGTCGACGTTGACGGCCTGGCGCGGCTCGACCTGGAGGTGGTCGAGGATGCGGCGGTCGAGGCCGCTGTCGATCAGCATCAGCGGCACCTCGTAGATCGAGAAGTCGACGTCCTTCTCCTCGATGACGTTCTCTTGCCGCACGTTGCAGAACAGCGAGATCTTGCGCGGCATGTCCTCATCCATCGCGACCTCGGTCCGGCAGACGAGAACGTGCGGCTGGATGCCGATCTCGCGCAGCTTGCCGACCGACTGCTGGGTCGGCTTGGTCTTCAGTTCGCCGGACGCGCGCAGGTAGGGCAGCAGCGTCAGGTGGATGAACATGCAGTCGTTCGGACCGACTTCGAGGCTGAACTGGCGGATCGCTTCGAGGAACGGCAGGCTCTCGATGTCGCCGACGGTGCCGCCAATTTCGGTGATGGCGACGTCCGGAGCCTTTTGGCCATCGCGCGGCGCGGCGCCGGCACGGATGCCCATCTTGATCTCATCGGTGATGTGCGGGATCACCTGCACGGTCTTGCCGAGGTAGTCGCCGCGACGCTCCTTTTGGATCACCGACTTGTAGATCTTGCCGGTGGTGTAATTGGAGTCCTTGGTTACCGGCGCTTCGGTGAATCGTTCGTAGTGGCCGAGGTCGAGGTCCGCTTCGGTGCCGTCGTCGGTGACGTAGACCTCGCCGTGCTGAAACGGCGACATCGTGCCTGGATCGACGTTGATGTAGGGGTCGAGCTTTTGCATCGACACGCGCAGGCCGTGGCGTTCGAGGATCCAGCCGATGGCCGCCGACGTCAGGCCCTTGCCGAGCGACGAAACGACGCCTCCGGTCACGAACAGATACTTGGTCATAGGGAGCGAAGCAGTTGTTTTGGGCTTTGGGTCATCGTCAGGATGCGGTCGGCGTTGGGAGGGGCTAGTTGGCGGCGAGGCGCTGCAAGAACGCGTTGTAGTCGCTGCGGGTCTCGATGCCCCACGGGCTGCCGTGGGCGTCGAGAACGTGCATGGCGATGTCGTTTTCGAGGAAGCGCAGCTGCTCGAGGCTCTCGGCTTCGGCGAGGCCGCTGCTCGGCAAGCCTGGCACGCGCAGCAGGGTGTCGCGCGCGAAGCCGTAGACGCCGATATGTCGATGGATCGGATACGGCGACTCGGCGTTCTTGACGAACGGGATCGCGCTGCGGCTAAAGTAGAGGGCCTTGCCGTTGCCGCCACGCACGACCTTGACGACGTTTTCGTCGGCGATGGTCGCGGCGTCGGATAGCTCGGCGGACAGCGTGTTGCAGACGGCCTCGCCGTCGAGCAGCTGGGCGATCAGCGCCTCGAGATCCTGCGGCGCCACTTCGGGCCAGTCGCCCTGGATGTCGAGCACGGCCTCGCAGTCCAGGCTGCGCGCCGCTTCGGCACAGCGCTCGCTACCGGTGCGGCAGGCCGGGCTTGTGCGCACGACTTCGTAGCCTCGCTGCCTGGCGGCCGCCTCGACGCGGTCGTCGTCAGTCGCAACGCAAACCAGGTCGATGTTGGCCGCCTTCTTGGCCTGATCGCAGGTGTGCAAAAAGAGTGGCTGGCCGCTTTCCTCGAGCAGGGCTTTGCCCGGCAGGCGCTGGCTGCCGACCCGCACCGGGATGATGGCGAGTGCCGCGACCTTGCCGCTCATCGTCGTTCTCCGCCGTCGTTCTTGGCGCCGCCGGCCGTGCCGCGGTCGTTTTTCGGGAGTTGGTCGAGCCGGTCGCGCGCCTTGCGCGCCTTGCGGGACGCCTCGATGGCATCGCTGTCCCAGCCCTGGCGCCGGTCGCTGTGGAAGGCGGTGTTGCCGTTGTACAGGGCCATGAAGTAGTTGCGAACGTCGCGGAACGCGGCCTCGCGCGGGTCGGTGAAGCTGCCCCGGCGGGCCCAGGTCCACGTGCGGCCTGCGTTCTGCAGCTGCACGACTTCGCGGGCGTCGTTGGGGGTGCGCGGCAGCGCATGCTGCCACAGCTCCTCGAGGCTCAGCACGTCGCACAGCGCCTGCAGCTCGGCGTCTGGCACGACCTTGCGGCCGGTATCGTCCGAGCGGCTGTAGGCTTCGGCAGGCGGCACGTAGCTCTCGTTTTGCAGCGTCAGGGTGAGGCCGCCGCTGGCGACCATCGCGAGGGTGCACGGCTCTCCCTCACGCACGACCACGGGGCGGCTCACGGTCGGTTTGGCCGGGCCTGAGGCGGCGCATCCGGCGAGACCCGTCGCAACGAGCAGGAGCAGCGAACGAACCAACACCTGAGCGACCATTTCGGGACCCTAGGTTATCGCGTCGTCGTCGCGAAGAAATAGCGCTCTGCAGTCTCGGCGCATGTGTGTTGGATCCTGCCCTTCCACCCGTTGCCAGCTCGGTGGTTATTCACACTCTCTCCACTGAGTCTGCAGGCCGGTCGTGCCGTAGCGTCCCGCGTTCTCGGCATGCCGCGTGCCAGCGCTGCGATTTGCGACGGGTTCAGTCTCGGTCGCGGCCGTGCCGAAAAAGAGGGATTGGTAGCTGCGGCACTCGGATTGGTCGCCCTACCGTGGATTACGCCATGCAAGTTCGCCCCTTCCGTAAGGTCCTTTGCGCCAATCGCGGAGAGATCGCGATCCGCGTCTTCCGCGCCTGCACCGAACTCGGGATGCGCACCGTCGCCGTTTTCAGTGATGAGGACGCCACCAACCAGCACCGCTACAAAGCCGATGAGAGCTATCTGATCGGCAAGGGCAAGGGCGCCGTCGAGGCCTACCTCGGCGGCGACGAAATCCTCGAGGTGGCGTTGAAGGCCCAGGTGGATGCCATCCACCCCGGCTACGGCTTCCTGTCAGAGAACCAGGAGTTTGCCCGTCGCGTGCGCGCGGCCGGGATCGCCTTCATCGGTCCGGAGGCCGACGTCATCGAGAAGCTCGGCGACAAGGTCCAGGCTCGGCACACGGCGGAGTCGCTCGAGATTCCGTGCGTGCCCGGGCTCGAGCTACCCGAAGACGAGCAGCAGGCGTTTGAGTTGGCCGAGAAGTTCTTCGTCGAAAACGGCACGACGATCTTCAAAGCGGCGCACGGCGGCGGTGGCCGCGGCATGCGCGTCGTCGACAAGCGCAAGGACATCGTGCCGCTCCTGCGCCAGGCGCGCAGCGAGTCGCTGGCGGCGTTTGGCAGCTCGGTCGTGTTTTTGGAGAAGTTTCTGCCCAAGGTGCGTCACATCGAAGTGCAGGTCATGGGCGACCGGCACGGCAACGTCGTGCACCTGTGCGAGCGCGACTGCTCGGTGCAGCGCCGCCACCAGAAGGTCGTCGAGATCGCGCCGGCGCCGAACCTGCCGGAGGCGACGCGCGCGGCCTTGTTCGCAGACTCGCTGAAGCTGGCGCGCCACGCCGGCTACCACAACGCGGGCACGTTCGAATACCTGGTGGCGGACAGTCAGCACTACTTCATCGAGGTCAATCCGCGTCTTCAGGTGGAGCACACGGTGACCGAACAGATCACCGGCATCGATCTCGTGCAGACGCAGATCAAGGTCGAGCAGGGCTACCCGCTGGCCAGCGACGAGGTCGGGCTTGCCGACCAGGACGCGATCGAGCCGCGCGGCTATGCGATCCAGTGCCGGATCACGACCGAGGATCCGCAGAACGACTTCTTGCCGGACACGGGCACGATCTTGGCCTACCGCTCGCCGGGCGGCTTTGGGCTGCGGCTCGACGGGGGCGACGGGCTCGCCGGCACGGTGGTGTCCGGTCACTACGATTCGCTGCTGGTCAAGTGCATCACGTTTGCCGGCACGCTTGAGCAGGCCGCTCCCAAGGGGGTTCGCGCGCTGCGCGAGTTCCGCATCCGCGGCGTCAAGACCAACCTGGCCTTCCTGCGCAACGTGCTGCAGCACCAGGCGTTTTTGGCGGGGCAGACGTGGACGCGCTACCTCGATGAGACGCCGGAGCTGTTTGAGATCGAGCTCGGTCGCGACCGCGCGACCAAGATCCTGACGTATCTCGGCGACGTCGTCGTCAATGGCCACCCGACGGTTCGGCCCGAACAGCGGCTGTCGCCGGCGACGCTGATGCGCACCGCGCCGCCGCTGCCCGAGGTCCCCGACGGCATGCCGCCTCCGGGCAGCGCGCAGATCCTCGCGGAGGGTGGCCCGCAAAAAGTCGTGGAGTGGCTGAAGGCGCAAAAGAAGCCGCTGGTCACCGACACGACGATGCGCGACGCGCACCAATCGCTGCTGGCGACGCGCGTGCGCACCAAGGACATGCTCGCGATCGCGCATGCCAGCGCGCACATCGGGCACCGCCTGTTTTCGTTCGAGACCTGGGGGGGAGCGACCTTTGATGTCGCCTACCGCTTCCTCAACGAAGATCCGTGGAACCGCCTGCGCAAGCTGAAGAGCGCGATCCCGAACGTGCTGCATCAGATGCTGCTGCGCGGCGCCAACGCGGTCGGCTACACCAGCTATCCGCAGAACGTGGTCGAGACGTTCATCGACGAAGCCGCGGAAAACGGCATCGACGTCTTCCGCGTGTTCGACAGCCTCAACGACCTCGATTCGATGCAGGTCTCGGTGCAGCGCGTGCTCCAAACCGGCAAGCTCGCCGAGGTCGCGATGTGCTACACGGGCGACGTCGACAATCCGGCGCGCACCAAATACGGCCTCGACTACTACGTCGATCTCGCGAAGCGAATCGAGGACCTCGGCGCGCACATCCTGTGCGTCAAGGACATGGCCGGTCTGCTGCGTCCGCAGGCGGCGCGCATGCTGATCAGCAAGCTGCGTGAGGTGACTTCGCTGCCGATCCACCTGCACACGCACGACACGTCGGGCAACGGCATTGCTACCTACATCGCGGCGATCGAAAGCGGCGTGCACGTGGTCGACACGGCGCTGTCGCCGATGGCGGGTCTGACGTCGCAGCCGAGCATGAACGCGCTGATCGCGGCGCTTCGTGGGCATCCACAGGAAACCGGTCTGACCAACCGCGAGCTGCAGCCGCTGTGTGACTACTGGGAAGGGGTGCGGGAGTGGTATGCCCCGTTTGAGTGCGGCCTCAAGAGCAGCACCAGCGAGGTCTACTACCACGAGATTCCGGGCGGCCAATACAGCAACCTGCGGCCGCAGGTCGCATCGCTGGGGCTGCTCGACCGCTGGGCCGACGTGCGCCACGCGTTCGCCGTCGTCAACCAGCTGGTCGGCGACATTCCAAAGGTCACGCCGAGCTCCAAGATGGTCGGCGACTTCGCGATCTTTCTGGTGCAGAACGATCTGCTCGAGATGCACGGCACGCTCGAAGCGTCGACCGAGGCAACCCAGAAGAAGGTGCTGGTGCGCGCCAAAGAGCTCGACTTCCCGCAGAGCGTCGTGACCTACTTCCAGGGGCATCTGGGCCAGCCGCCGGGTGGCTTTCCAGATGAGCTGCGGCGCGCGGTCCTCAAGGGCGAACCGATCCTGACGGGGCGGCCGAGCGATGGCTTTGAGCCGTTTGACTTTGAGGCGGGTGAAAAGCACTGCAACGAACGCATGAAGCGCCCGGTGGATCGGCGCGACGTCGTCAGCTACGCGCTCTACCCGCGCGTGCTCGACGACTACTTTGCGTTCCGGCTGCACTGCAGCGATGTCTCGCTGCTGCCGACGCCGGTCTACTTCTACGGCCTCGAAGAAGGCCAGGAGGTCTGGGTCGAACTCGAAAAGGGCAAGACGCTGCTGGTCTCGCTGGAAGCGCGCAGCGAGCCCGACGAGCAGGGCCACGTGACCGTCTACTTCAAGCTCAACGGCCAGAATCGTCAGGTCAGCGTCGCGGACCGTTCGCTCGAGGGCGAAGTCGAGACGCGTCGGCGCGCCGACCAGAGCAAGCCCGGCGAAGTCGGTTCGCCGATGCCGGGTCGCCTGATTCAGCTGCACGTCGGCGAAGGCGAAGCGGTTGCCGAAGGCGATCCGCTGCTGACGCTCGAAGCGATGAAGATGGAGACGGTCGTGCGCGCGCCGGTTGCCGGCGCGGTGCGCGAACTGTGCCAGGACGTGGGCGCGATGGTGGTCGCCGACGACCTGCTGATCGTGCTCGATCCGCAGGCGTAGGGCGTCGCCGCGGCGATCTGCGGCCGCCGCCTCGAGCCGCCTCCTAGGGCAGCCGAAAACAGAAGCAGGCCGCGCCGACACTGTCGACGCGGCCCGCTGGGCGTGGCCCCCGCGGCGCGATGCCGCGCAGGCCGTCTCAGGACTTCATGCCTCGCCGCTTACTGCGCCGTGCCGACCGTCATGCACGTCGCGTTCGAGAACGACAGGTCGCCTGGCTCGCTGGTGTCGATCGTCAGCCACTGGCCGTAGACCTTGTAGCCAACCAGCGCGGTGTTGTTTGGCACCGGCAGGGCGTAGGTGGCCGTGCCCGAGCCGTTGGTCGGCGCCGACAGGGTCACGATCGACTGGCCGAAGGCCTGACAGTTCGTGAAGCCGGCCGCCGTCAGGTCGAGCGGATACGGGAACGAGCTGTTCTCCCCGAGGCCGACAAAGGCGACGAAGTTCGGCGCAGCGTTGCGGACGCGGAAGGTGAACGTCGAGCCGAGGGTGCTCGAGCCAAAGTGGTCCGCGTCGAGCGAGCCACACGAGGCGCCGAACTCGTTGCTGTTGGCGCAGCCAAACTCAACCCGCAGGCGGCAGCCGTTGCTGTCGATGCTGCCCGTGCTCGGCACGAACAGGTCCCAGTTTTGAGCGTAGGCACGCTGGCGATCGGACTCGCGCCAGAAACCGCCGCTCGTCGTCTGCACGTTGCCGCGAGCGCGAACCTCGACCACGATGTCCGAGGTGCCGTCGTAGCTGAAGGGGCTCTTCAGGCCGAGGTTCGACCACTCGTCTTCTTCATAGGCCCACGTGTAGGTGTTGGCGTTCATGACCAGCGTGCTGCCGGAGATGTTGTTGGCCAGGTTGGTCGTCAGCTGGTAGCCCGCCGGGCGCTGTCGCATGCGGATCTGCAGGTTCGAGTTGTAGTGGCTGCCGTCTGCTGCGGCGGGCGGGAAAGCCAGACCGGTAATCAGGCCAGCACCGCCGAGCTCCTCACTGCGAAGCACGAGCTGGTAACGCATGTTCTGCGCCGTGGCGTCTGCCGAACGGTATTTGACCGTGACGTTGGCCGACCGCGGCGTGAACAGGCTGGAGCCAAACGGGGTGTTGCTGGCCGAGCCCGTGTTGATGGTCATCACGCCGGACGTGTAGCTGTTCGCACCGTTCGTGTAGCGGTGGTTGAAGTTGTTGGCGCTGATTGCAAAGCCGTGCGTGCCGGTGCTCAGGCGGAAGGGTTGCGACAGATCGACCTGGCTGGCGACATCTAGGCCTGACGAGGAGCCACGTCCGGCACTGCGTGCGGTCCATGCGCCTGCCGAGGACTCGTTGCCGGCATACGTGCCCGACTTCGTGTAGAGGTCGAGGTTGATCGCCTCGCCAGCCGCGACGCTGGTGTTGACCATCAAGCTGTGGATCCAGACCGGCTCGGTCACGGTCACGTCAAAGTAGACAATACCGCCGGGGTTGCCGCCGTTGTTCGACGTGTATTCGGTGTCTGCCGAACTTGGCACGTAGCCACCGAACGGGAAGAAGTTCGCCGATGCGCCGGTTGGGCTGACGTCGGGCAGGTAGCGAGCGCAGCCCGAACCGTAGACGCGGCGGCCGCCGTTGACGACGAGCGCAAACGTGGAGTCGGTCGACGCCGTCGCGACGTGGCCGTCTTGGGCGATCGTCGGAGCCGTGATCCGCACGGTCCAGATGCCTGGCTGCGGGTTGTTGCGCACGACCACTTCGACGGTGTCGCGGGAGTCGGCAAAGCCGAACAGAGCCGACTGGTTGCTTTGGCCAGCGCCGTCGAGGCCGTTGTTGCCCCAGTAGGACAGGCCGTTTGGCTGGGTGACGCGCATGTCCAAGTTGTTGACCCGGTCGAACGCGGCGGCGGGGTTGCCGGCGGGGTCGAGGTAGGACATGACAAACTTGACGATCGACTCGCCCGGCTCGACTTCGAACCGGTAGGTGCGCGTGGCGCCTTGCGTGATCGTGACGTCTTCCGGGATGATCGAGATCTTGTCCCGGCGGTCATACATGTTGCGCAGGCTTGGGAAGCCGTAGCCAACGTGCTCGCGACGGTTGTCGGTCGCGGTAGGCGTGTACATGTTCGCACAGGCCATCTGCAGCGCCTTCAGCGTCTGCGCGTAGGGGCGGTTCTGGAAGCGGCTGCCGTTCGGGACGCGCGGTGGGTTGCTGAAGATGCCGTCCGTGTACATCTGGATCGCCAGCGCGTTGTGGCCGGCGACGATCGGCGTAGCAGCCGAGGTGCCGTTGAAGCCGCTGAAGTAGCTGCCCGACGTGTAGCCGGCGTTGCCGGTGCGGTCCGACGTGCCGACGCCATCGTAGTAGGCGCACAGGTCCGGCTTGCTGCGGCCGTCTTGGGCCGGTCCGGTCGAGCCGCCGTTGTTCCAGCTGTCGTTGGCCGGGTTGCTGTCACCGAAGTGGTAGACACCGCCAACCGAAATGATGTTCTTGCCCCATGCCTGCGGGCGGGAGTCTTGGTTGCCGGCGTTCGACTGCGACTGCGTCCATGGGATGCGATGGTCAAAGACGATGTCGTCGGCATCGGCCGAAACCGACGTGTAGAAGAACGTGCGGGAGTTGCCCCACGACGCCGTCGTGAACATGACCGAGTCATTGTTCACCAGATCGTCGATGATCGTGTTGCGGGACGGTGAGGTCGCGCAGGTCGTGTTCAGCGACGACACGTAATTGGTGTAGAACCCGACCGCGTTCGGCGCCATGCCGCGGCCAGCACTGTTGCTGTTGCCGTTGCCGAAGACGATGCCGGCGGTGCAGTGGCCGTGGCTGGCCGCGCCTGCGCACGCCGCGGGGCCGCGCTGCTGGATCGTGGTGGTGAAGTCGTTGTGGGTGCCTTCGACGCCTTCGTAGACGTGGCCGCGGATGCCGGAGCCGGTGTAGCCAGCGATCGACTCCACGTAGTTTGCTCCGCCCTGGATGCGGACGTTGTCCATGTCTTCGCCGGTGGTCGTCCAGCGATCGATCCACAGAACCTCGTCAAGGCGTGCAGCCTGCAGGAGCTGCGCGTGGTTGAGGTCGGCGGTGAACAGTAGGCCGCCATCGTGGCTGCTGAAGACTTCGCCGCCGATGCCGGCAAGCTTTGCGGCAAGCGCTTGCTTGTCCTTGTGCTTGTCGGCCATCACCATGTTGTAGCGACGCGACGGAATGGCCTTGCCGCTGACGATCTCGTTGAGCAAGAACGGCTCGAGGCGGTAGGCCGGCTCGTAGGCGCCAACCCAGCGCACGGCTTCGAGCTGGTAGAGGCCCATGCCGCCGTTTTCGATCGCAACGATGTGGCAGTCGTGGGGGAGGTAGCCAACGATCTTGCCTCCGAGACTTTGGACCGCGTCGCGATCGGCGTCGGTCGGGGTCGCGCGGAACTGCACGATGTGCAGGTTTACATCGGCGCCGGCACGAATGCCTTCCGGCAACGTCGGCATGCCCACCAGCGGGTCAAATTGCGCGTATTCGAGCATGACGCGCGGGTCTTGGGCGTTTTGGCGACTGTCGTCGCCGGGGCTTTGAGCTGGTGCGAATGCAGCGACGATGCTCGCGGCGAGCACGGGAAGAGCAAATTGCATAGAGGGTCAGTCGGAGGAAAACGAAGATTGTTGCGGGCGCCAGCCCGACGGATATGTCGGAAGGCGACAACGCCCCTGACAACAGGTTCCAGCGAAGCGCGTGGCAGCGCATAACGCGGTTTCTTCATGAAAACACCGAAGGGCCGTCGAGGCTTTGCCGTGCAAGCTACGCCCAAGCGCATTGCTGAACGGCAAGGGCCGCTGGCGCCGGGCTGTCGGCGCGGCGCTCCGGGGCAAGGGCCCGATTCGCGAAATTGCTCGCTGCGCTCGTTGCGGTGCGGCTGCGGCGGCTCCGTCGCGCGCCAATATCGCAGCCGCGGATTAGCTCGTCGGCTTGCTGGAGTCGTGGTCGTCCGGGCTGCCGACGCCTGGATCCGCCGCGTCAGGCTGGGGGCCGGTCGATCCAGAATCGGCCGAACCAGAATCGGGCCGGCGCCGATCCGTATCGCGGTGGATCGGCTGCGCGCCGCCGGCCATCAAGCGGCCGAGTACCGCGGCGGACGCCTGGATCTCCATCAGGCAGCCGTCGTCGGTGTAGAACTCCGACAGCACGGTGGCCTTGGCACGGATCTCGGCGTGAAGCGAACCGGCGGTGTGCGGCAGCAGCAGCTCGACGCGGTTTTCGACCTGTCCCAAATGGTCCTGGATGGCCGTGAACAGATCCGGCAAACCGTCGCCGGTGTGCACAGAGACCGGGATCGCGTTGGGCACGATCTGCCACAGCGGCGCGAGTTCGGCGCGGTCTTCGAGCTGGTCCGTCTTGTTGAGCACGGTCAGTCGCGGCAGGTCGGCGACCTCGAGGGTCTCAAGGACTTCGTCGACGGTGTGCAGCTGCTCATGCGCCTCGGGCGAGCTGCCGTCCACCAGCACCAGCAACAGGTCGGCGTGCAGCGCTTCTTCGAGCGTTGCGTGGAACGAGGCGACCAATTGGTGGGGCAGCTTGCGCAAGAACCCGACCGTGTCGGTCAGCAGCACCGTGCGGCCGCCGTGCAGGCGCCACGGGCGCGTGCGCGTGTCGAGCGTCGAGAACAGCTTGTTCTCGGCGAGCACGCCGGCCTCGGTCAGTCGGTTCATCAGCGAGGACTTGCCGGCGTTGGTGTAGCCAACCAGCGCAATCGTAAACAGGTCGGGCCGCGCTTTGACTTCGCGCACCTTGTGCTGTTCGACGCGCTTGAGGTCGCGGTTGACCGCCGCGATGCGCGTGCGCACGAGGTTGCGGTCGACGTCGATCTGCTTTTCGCCGGCACCACCGCGGATGCCGATGCCGCCGCGCTGACGCTCGAGGTGGGTCCAGCGGCGGCGCAGGCGCGGCAGTTCATACTGCAGCGAAGCGAGTTCGACCTGCATGCGCGCCTGCGGCGTGCGCGCGTGCATGCCAAAGATCTGCAGGATCAACTCGCTGCGATCCATGACTGGAACCGATACGGCCTGCTCGATGTTGCGCACCTGGTTCGGCGTCAGCGAGTCATCGCAGATGACGCAGCCGCTGTGGGCGAGCTTGACGACGTCGGCCAGCTCCTGCAGTTTGCCGCTGCCAAGGTAGGTCGTCGGGTCCGGATGGCGGCGGTGCTGCACCATGCAGCCAGCCGGCACGAAGTCGGCGGTCTCGGCCAGCTGCTGCAGCTCGGCCAGGACTTCGGCGGCCGTGCGCGGGTCGCCGGTCTCGACGATGCCAAACAGGATCGCTTCGGTGCTGTGCCCCTGACGGGTATCGAGGTTGGTTTCGCCCAAGGTGTTCGTTTGTTGCTAGCTCTCGGCCCAGCTGTTAGCAGCCAGGCGGTCTGCGGCCCAGCTGTAGCTAGGAGCGGTCGCTCGGAGCCATTTGCTCGCCAAGCTGATGCTCAATCGTGCCATCTTCGGTGCGCTGCAGGAAGATCCTGCGGCAGAACCGTTGGTCATCGCGCTCGGCTGCGTCGCTTCGGAAATGCGTGCCGCGCGACTCTTTGCGCGCCAGGCCGGCTTCGGCGACCAGGGCGGCCACGGTCAGCATGTTGGCGAGTTCGCAGGCGGCACGGCTCGCCAGAGGCCCGCGCAGCAGGTAGCGATGCCAAAACGCAATGCGTGCACGGGCGTCGTCGAGGCCGTTTTGCTCGCGGCGTAGGCCCACCTGGCGCCACATCAGCGACTTCAGCGAGTAGAGCAGGTCGTCGTGGAGCAGCATCGGTGGATCCGACGCAAGCTGTGGGCCTTCGGCGCGCCGGGGCAGGCCGATACGGCCGCTCTTGCCGGCTTCGCCATCGCGTGATTCTGCCGCCGCGAGTGCCCCGCAGGTCTGTCCCAGGACGGCTCCTTCGAGCAGCGAATTGGACGCGAGGCGGTTGGCGCCGTGCAGGCCCGACGAGGCCGCTTCGCCAACGGCGAACAGGCCGGGCACGGACGTGCGACCCGTCGCGTCGGTTGCGGCGCCGCCGAGGCAGTAGTGCGCGCCCGGGCGAACCGGGATCGAGTCCTTGGCCAGGTCCATGTCGAACGTCGCGCAGATGTGCGCGATCGACGGGAACAGCTGGTGCGGATCGCCGTCGACCGAGCTGAGGTCGAGGTATACGTGCGTGTCGTTGGTTGCGACCATGCGCTCCAGGATCGCGCGGCTGACGACGTCGCGGGGGGCGAGGTCGGCCATCGGATGCGCGCCCACCATGAAGCGTTCGCCGTTGCGATCGCGCAGCACGGCGCCGGCACCGCGGACCACTTCGCTGATCAAGAAGCGCGAGGCCCCGGCGATGTAGAGCGTGGTGGGGTGGAACTGCACGAACTCGCAGTCGGCCATGCGCGCCCCGGCGCGAAAGCACAGCGCCTGGCCGTCGCCGCTGGCGCCGGTCGGGTTGGTCGTCTCGCGGAAGATCTGCCCGGTGCCGCCGGTGGCGACCACGACTGCGGGCGCTTCGATGGCGATCTCGAACGACTTCTGCCGGCCGTTCTGCAGGCCGACGGCGCCAACACAGCGGCCTTCCCGCAGGATCAGGTCGCGCACAAACACGTGCGGGCGCAGGGTGATGCGCGGGTGCTTGTGCAGCGCTTCGAGCAGCGCGCGCTGGATCTCGCGGCCCGTTGCGGCCCCGTTGCTGTGCACGACGCGGGGGTGGGTGTGGCCACCTTCGCGCGACAGCTGAAAGCTGCCCGAAGGATCGGTGTCGAACGTCGTTCCGAGCTGTTCGAGCCAGTCGATCGCACCGCGGCCGCTTTCGATCACGGTGCGCACCACGTCTTCTTCGGCGATGCCGGCGCCGACGCTCAGCGTGTCGGCCACGTGCTGCTCGACGCTGTCCTCGGCCAGGTGCACGGCGGCGATGCCGCCTTGGGCCCACGACGTGTTGGTCTCGTCGAGCGCATCCTTGGTGACGAGCAGCACCTCGGCGCCGTCGTCGGCCGCTTTGAGAGCGGCCGCAGCGCCAGCGATGCCGCCGCCGATGACCAGCACGTCCGTGCGCAGCAGCGCGGTGCTGCGCAGATCGAACGGGGCGAGCAGGCTCGAGAAGTGCGGCGTCGCGTTACGGATGTTCATGGCGCGGCGCGCGCGGGCCCGCTCGCGCGGGCGCGGCCGATCAGGCGTTCTTCTCGGCGGCGGCGGCAGCGGCTTCGGCCGCTTCCTGCTGGGCTGCGATCTCGGCTTCGTTGTCGAAGTCGCCTTCGCGGTCGGCGTCGCGCGGGTCGTCCGGCACTTCGACCGGGTCGCCGCGGTCCATCCAGATCAGGATCGGAGCTGCGATGAACATCGTCGAGTAGACGCCACAGCACATACCGATCGTCATCGCAAAGGCAAAGCCTTCGAGATCCGAACCGCTGCCGTAGTTGACGAGCAATTGCGCGATGACGACGAACAGCGTCAGCACCGTCGTCAGCACCGTGCGAGAGAGCGTCTGGTTCAGCGAGCGATTGATCAGCGAACGGAAGGACTCGTCCTTGCCGTGGCGCGCGTTGTCGATGCGGTTCTCGCGAATCCGGTCAAAGACGACGATCGTGTCGTTGACCGAGTAACCGATGATCGTCAAGAAGCAGGCAATCATCGACAGGCTGATCTCCGCGTTGACCAGGCCGAGGTTGTTGCACAGCACCACGACGCCAAAGGTGACCAGCACGTCGTGGATCAGGGCGACCACGGCGGCGAGGCCATACTTGTATTCGTGGAAGCGCACGCGCAGGTAGAACACGATCAAGGCCCACGCCAGCAGCAGCGCGCCGATGGCGGCGTTGCGCAGGTCGTTGACCAGGCGGCCCTGGATTTCCTGAGCTTCGGGGAAGGGGTCGGACAGCGTGATCAGCTCGCCGTCGGTGTCCTTCAGCATCGAACTCGTTTCCGCGTTGTCATCCCCGTCGGCGGGGGAGACGACGTTGCTGACGATGCCCTTGAGCTCCCACTGCTTGGTGGTCGCCGGCGTGGTCCACTCGACGCGGAAGTCGGTCGCTTCGGTTGCGCCCGCCTGGTCTGCGCCCTGCTTGTCGACGGCAAAGACGTCGCCCTGAGCGAGCGTCAGCTTCTGCTTGAACTCGGCGACCGAAACCGGCGACGTGAAGTGCACGTTGATCTGCGCATAGAGCAGCGTCTCCGGGCGGCGGTCGTGCTTGGTCAACAGCGGGTCGCTGAAGGCCGGCTGGACGAGCTCGGCGCCGAACATGCGCTCAAGCTCGCCGATGTACGGCGGCTGGTAGGCAGCCGGTGGATCTTCGTTGGCGGCGAGCGCCTGCTTCTTGGCGTCGCGCCATGCCGCGCGTCCCTTGGCGATCTCGCCGCGCTGCGTCTCGTTGAGCTTGAGGCGGACGTTGAACTCGTTGCCGCTCTCGCCAACCGTGTTGACGGAGGTCGTCGGATACTTGGCGACGAAGGCCTCGTCGGCGGCGAGCGTCGCGCGCACATCTTCGTCGCTGCTCTCGCTGCTGAGCACCATGCGCAGGTTGGCGCCACCGGTGAAGTCGATGCCGAGCATCTTCTCGGCCGGCACCGTCGTTGCGTAGCCGATGCCGCCGATGATCAGCAGCGCGCTGAGCACGACGCAGACCTTGATCTTGCCGACGAAGTCGACGTTGCGGTTTTCGAACAGCGTGCGCGGCTGCCACCCATCGAGCTTGTTCTTGCTGAGCGCGTAGTGGAACAGCAGGCGCGAGACGAAGAACTGCGTGAAGACCGTCGTGATGATGCCGACCATCAGCGTCACGGCGAAGCCGCGCACCGGGCCGACGCCGACGTTGAACAGCACCAAGCCGACCAGGAAGGTCGTGATGTTGGAGTCGAGGATGGCCGACATGGCGCGTTCGAAGCCCGAACGCACGGCCTGCAGCATCTCCTTGCCCTTCTGCAGCTCCTCGCGGATGCGCTCGTAGATCAGCACGTTGGCGTCAACCGCCATGCCGAGCGTCAGCACGATGCCGCCGAGGCCTGGCAGCGTAATCGTCGCCTGCATGAACAGCATGCCGGCGTAGAGCAGCAGCATGTTGATCAGCAGCGAGATGCAGGCGATCGTGCCGGCCGTCCGGTAGTAGGCCAGCATGAACAGGAACACCAGCAGGCCACCGCCGATGATCGAGATCAGGCCGTTGCTGATGGCTCGTTCCCCGAGCTGGGCGCCGATCGTCTGCTGGCTCAGCAGCTCCGGTTCGACGCGGAGCGAGCCCGTGCGCAGCACCTTGACCAGCTCCTTGACCTCTTGCTCCGTGAAGTCGCCTTCGATGATGCCACGGCCCGGGATCTTGCCCCGGAAGTACGGCGCCGACTTGATGACGCCGTTGAGGATGATGGCGCTGGACTTGTCCTTGTTGTCGCCCGACCACTTCAGGTAGTCGCCCTTGCGCGCGTTGATCAGCTCATAGTTGACGGCGTTGCCGCCGTTGCGGCCGATGCCAACGCCCACGCCCGACGGGTTGAGGTCCTCACCCGTAAAGCTCGTGTCGACCATGTTGACGGCGACATACTCGAGCAAGTAGCGGTCGCGCTCGGGCTTCTCCAGGAAGCTCTCCGGCACCAGGCCCTTGTTGAACTCGGCGTCGCTCCAGGCCTTGACGGTGGCCTCGCGCAGAGCACCCATGGTGAAGCTGGAGCCCCACCGCGTCGGCTCGTTCGGCTCCGGGCGCACCAGGCGCGGATACCACGCCAGGCTGCCGGCTGCGTTCGGGCCGGCAAAGGGATCCTCGTTGAAGATCCGGATGTTGCGCGGCTCGTCGTTGACCTTCTTGAGGTTGTCGGGGTTGCGCAGCCAGCCCTCGAGCTTTTGGCGCTCCATCTGCAGGTTGAAGCTGACGTTGCCAACCTTGTAGTCGCCGTAGGCGACCATCCGCATCTCGAGCTTGCCGAGGTTGCCGATGCGCTCCAACACGCGCTTGAGGGTCTGCGGCGGCATCTCCGCCAGCTCGATCAGGATGCCGGTTTCACCGCTGCGGGTGATCAGCGGGTCGAGCGTGCCGTTCGGGTCGATGCGCTCGCGCATGACGCCGATCGTCTGGCCCATGACCTGGTCGACCGAGACGTTCTCCTTCTGCTGGATGATCTGCAGCACGTCCTTCGGGACGTCGTAGAGCAGCTGGGTTCCGCCCTTGAGGTCAGGGCCCAGCGTCGGCTTCATCGTGAAGATGCAGACCGCGCCCAAGAGGATCGCCAAGATGACGAGGAAGAACTGGTTTCTGGCGTTCTCGAGCATGACGTGCGAGGCCGAGAAAATCGGGTCGGTCAGGGGCCTGCTCGCAGACTAGGACTCGACCCGGTCGGATGCATATCCGACCTCGTGGGGGCGAGGCGCCTAGGACCGCGAGGCGTATAAAATGAACTGCGTATGGAAGCTACTGGCGAAGGGGCTTGCGCTATTCGCCGGCCTTTTCGCCGCCGGCGCCGCCCGTCTGGTTGCTGCGGGGTGCCTTCAGCTTGCCGAGGTTGCGGGTCAAGCGGGTCTTCTTGCCTTCGCGCTCGCGCAGGTAGTAGAGCTTGGCGCGGCGGATGATGCCGCGGCCCTGCACCTTGACGTCCGAGACGCGCGAGCTGTGCAGCGCGAACGTGCGCTCGACGCCTTCGCCGGCGACGATGCGTCGCACGGTGCACGTGCGGCTGATGCCGACGCCCTGGAACTTGATCACAGTGCCCGTGAACAGCTGCACGCGCTCCTTATCGCCTTCCTTGATCAGGTAGTGCACGTCCACAGTGTCGCCGACGCCGAAGTCCGGGATCGAGCTCTTCATGTGCTCGATATCGAGCTGTCGCATGATGTTCATAGGTTTGTCTTTAGTTCTGAGGCTGTCTTCGTTCGTAGCGCCGGGTTTGCCGGCGCCGTATGCCAGTCGCCGAATCTTCGGTGACTGGCAAGTCAGTGGGTGGTTCGGTCGGTGTGCGAGTCAGTCCAGTTTTTGCTCTTCCGCCAGTCGCTTTTGCTCCGTCAGCCGCTCCGCCTGTTCGTGCCGCCATCGCGCGACCCGCGCATGGTCTCCGGAGAACAGTACTTCTGGCACTTCCATGATCTGACGATCCATCTCTGGATGCGCCTGCGAATCTGAGCTGGAAGTATGCCGGTTGGTGAGGCTACTTGGGTTGGTGAAGCTGCTTGGAGGGGTGTATTTTCTGGGACGTGTGTATTGCGGGTAATCGAGCAGATCGCCTTCAAACGACTCGAGTTCGGCCGATTGCGCACAGCCGAGCACGCCGGGGATCAAGCGAACGGCCGCCTCTAGCATGACCGCGGCGGCAAGTTCGCCGCCGGCCAGCACAAAGTTGCCGAGCGAGATCTCTTCGTAGCCACCGGGACTTTGCCGCAGGCCGTCCCGAATGCGCTCGTCGAAGCCTTCGTAGCGGCCGCACAGGAAGAGCAGACGGTCCTTGCCGCTGAGCCTCCGTGCATGCTGCTGGTCAAAGGTGCGACCGCGTGGGCAGAGCAGGATCTTGTGGAACGGGCCGTCGGCCTGCTCCACGTGTTCTATAGCTGAAAAGATCGGTTCGGGCTTCAGCACCATGCCTGGTCCACCACCGAACGGTCGATCGTCGACCGTGCGATGAGGATCCGAGGTCCAATTCCGGAAATCGACCAAGTCGAGCCGGAGATGGCCCTGGGCCTGTGCAATCCCGAGGATGCTCTCATCCAGGTAGGGCCGGATGGCCTCCGGAAAGAGTGTCAGAATAGCGCAGTGCAAAGTGCCCCTGCCGCGAAAGAAGGGGCGGGAACCATACGGGCGGGCGTGGGGGTGGTCAAGATTGGCAAGTTCCAGCTGGCAGGGGAATCCGGCCGGATCTTGGCCGCGCGCCTCCCGTATTCCGCTTCGCAGTATTTATGCCTAGGGTTGTCGCATCCCAGATCCGCGCGAACGGCTCACAGCGCGCCCACTCTCACCTGCAGCGCGTTGGAGGAGGCAGCGGTGGTGATGGCCCCAAAGCTGTCGAACTCGACCGAGACCACCTGCGTGCTCAGGTTCAGCCCCAGCAGCGCCTGCGACTGCGGGATCTGCAGGGACGAGCGGATCTCGGGCCCGGTTGGAAACGAAAGGGTCGTGAAGTCGGGAGCGGTGTAGATGCTGCAGGTTGGACCGGCTTGCGGCACCGCGGCCGTCAGCGGCACGGACAGCGGTGCGCCGAGGCCGTAGACCGTCACGACCAGGCTCGCGACGGCGGTGGTCATACCGCTCGTTTGGGTCGCCAGTTCGCCACCGAGCCACGGCAGCTGTTCGATGCGCATGCTTAGCTGTCCGGCGGACCCGCTGCATCCGGTGCCGAGCGCGGACGCGTCCGCCGGGCACGGCGGTGGCAGCTCGGCCAAGCCGGCGGCTGGCAGGCCGGAGACCTGGCCAAAGTTGCCGTAGGCCAACAGGGTGCCGTCCGCTTCCACCGTCAGGCCGCTGGCGTACTCCGTAGTGTTGACCGGGAAGTTGGCCTGCGCCGACCAGACGCCAGCCGGATCCCACCGCAGCGGCGTTTGCAGCTGCTGCCCAAAGAACGAGTTCCCGACCTGGGTGACCAGCACGTCGCCGTTGGGCAGTTCGTCGAGATCGACGGCCGTCTCCGGCGGCCCGCCGATTGCCGGGGACCAGCTGATGCCGTCCCAGACCATCAGGCTGTCGAACGTGTTGCTGTTGGCGCGCGGATACCTGCCGCCGACCAGCAGATTGCCGTTGCTGTGCAGCAGCATCGAGTTGGTTCCGTATTCGAAGGAAAGCGGCAGGCCGCCGCCGATCGGGCTCCAGCTTAGGCCGTCCCACTGCCAGACGGTGCTGCCGGATAGGGGGTGGCCGACGATGTAGCGACCGGCCGCGGCAACGTTGCCGTTGGGGAGGCCGACGATGTCTCGGATCTCTAGAGCCGGCGCCGGCAGCGGCGGCAGCACGGTCCAGCTTTGGCCGTCCCAGCGTGCGAACTCGGCGAAGTCCCCGCCGACCAGGAGGTCGCCGTTCGCCAGCTCTGTGATCGTGCGCAATACGGAGCTCAAGGGCGGTAGCGGAATCGCGAGCCAGCCGCCGTTCGGCCGCCAGCGGGCGAAGCCGGGGGCTTGTGTGCCGCCGCCGACCTGAGCGAATTGGCCGAGGATGACGATGTCGCCGTTGCGCATACACAGCACCCTGTCGACGGTACCGTCGACGTCGCCACCCGGCGGCATCTGCCAAGAGCCGTTGCTTCGCACGGCGAGTCCTTCGACCGCGAGGTCGCCAAGCTGGCGAAAGGTCCCGCCGACCCAGGTCTCTTGGCCGCGCACGCAGGCGTCGAGGATGTTGCCGTCGATGCCGTCGGCGACGGGAGTCAAGCTGCCAGCCTGCAGCCGCTGCACGGGTCGGGGGCCGATCTGTGCCACAAACAGATCGTCTGGCGCGTAGTCCACGATGGCGGTCAGCATGCCGCCAAACGTCGCAGGGTGAAACGGCACCCAGTTGCTGCCGTCAAACGTAAGCAGCTGGCTGCTGCCCGAGCGCGAAGAGGCCATCAGGATGGTGCCGTTGTCGAGTTCGAACAGCCGGCTCGCCGAATCCGGCAGCGGGGCGCCGAGCAAAGAGAACGTGGATCCGTCCCAGCGGGTGACTCGGTAGCCGACTCCGGTCTCGACACCTCCCAACAAAACGTCGTCGTTCGCGAGGCGGCAAAGGGTGCTAATGCGGTAGCCAACGTTGATGCTGTTCCAGGCGGTGCCGTCCCAATGCGCGGAGTTCTGCACCGATACGCCGCCGGCGTCGTCAAACGAGCCGCAGACAATCAGATCGCCGTTGCTGCGCTGGACGACGTCGCTGACCAAGCCAGGTCCCGGCGGAAAGCCGGGGAAGGACAGCCCCTGCAGGCCCGTGCCGAATCCCGACCACGTCGTGCCGTTCCAGCGGGCGATGCTGTTGAACGGGGTGCCGCCGGCCGCTCGGAAGCTGCCGGCGACCACCAGATCGCCGTTCGGCTCTTCGAGAATGGCGCTGACGGGGCCGTTGATCCAGCCCCCGAGGTTCTCCCAGTCGAAACCGTTCCAGCGCGCCATGCCCGACAGGGGCAGGTTGCCGCTGCGCACGAGCAAGCCGCCGGCAATCAGGTCGCCGCTCGACGTCACGAGCAGGGTTCTGACAGTCCCCTCGAAGCCCTGTCCCAGAGGGGCCCAGGTCTTCGTCGCTGGATCGAGTGCGGCGACGGACGGTGCTGCAAGCGGACCGGCAGACGCGAAGTTTCCGCCGCAGACGATCTGGGCGCGGCGCGGGCCTGCGCCATCGGGATCCCAGCGGGCGAGGCTCCACACCAGTCCAAGCGGCGATGGGCTGGTGCCGGCGGGCTGCCACGTGCCGGCGTTGGGGCACTGGCCGTGGGCGGCGATGCTGAGGGGCACAAGGACTGCGAGCTTGCGGAGCAGCGAGATGGCGGCGGCGGCAGTGGACATAGGTCGATGGGCGTTGGATTCGGTCGGATTGGATGCGCGTTCGGCGTCGCGGATGCGCAGGACAGTCACTCGAATGCAAGGGGCATGCCGTTGTCTGGAGCGAGGCTCGACCCTTACCGAACCGGCTTGCGGCGGGTCTCCTTGGCCTGATCAACCGTCGTGCTGTTTCGCAATAGGAACGACAGCAGAACGCAGCGCATGCTGTCGTGAGCGTTCCCTCCGCCGCCGCGGACGCCTACCATCGAGAATCGCAGCTCCGTGGAGGTCCCCGGGCCGCCACTGCAGCAACACCATATGACCGCCGCGAAGTCTTCTCCTCCCGGTGCCCGCCCCGGCATCTTGTGGTGGCTGCTCGCAGCCGCGGCCACGGCCGTCGGAATCTACGGCATGTTGATGCAGGACGCGCGCGCCAACGGCGGCATGGTGCCCGGAATGCCATGGCTGGACGCAGTGCATTTTGTTGCCGGCGGCCTGGCGCTGACGATCGGCATCTGGGGCTTTCGCCGCGATGTATTGGCGCGCTGGCCCGGCCTGCACCGCCGCGTGGGGCAACTCTACGTGCTCGCTGTTCTGGCCAGCGGCACCGCTGGGCTCGCGATGGCCTGCTATTCGCTCGGAGGGCTCGCCGGTCATATCGGCTTTGCGATGCTCGCGATTGGCTGGCTCGGCACGACCGCGCTCGGTTGGCAGCGCATCCATCATCGCAAGATCGCCGCGCACCGCCGCTGGATGGTGCGCAGCTACGCTCTCAGCTGCGCTGCCATCACCCTGCGTATCCAGCTTGGGCCACTCGTGATGATGACCGGGTCGTCGGCAGCTGCGTTCCAGATCGTCAGCTTCTCCTGCTGGGTGCCCAATTTGCTGTTCGCGGAATGGTGGCTGCGACGAGATCGTCGTCGCCGCTAGCGGGGGCGCCAGCGGCCGCGGCCGCGGCGATCCGCATGTCTCGTTCGCACTCTGGAACTGCCGGCGTCCGCACCATACTCCTGTGGCATGTTTACAGGACTCGTGCAGGCCGTTGGATCGCTGGTCGCTACGACGGCGCAGCCCGACGGGCTTCGGCTCACGGTGGATATCGCCAAGCTTCCTGGCGAGTTCCGCATTGGCGATTCGATTGCGCTGTCTGGTGCTTGCTGCACGGTCGTCAAGCTCGCCGCTGGCCAGGCCGACTTTGAGCTGACGCAGGAAACCCTGGACCGCACGTGGCTCGGCAAGGCGGAGGTTGGCAACCGGCTCAACCTCGAAGGTGCGCTGCGTGCCGGCGAGCCGCTGGGCGGCCACCTGGTGCAGGGTCACGTCGATGGTGTCGGCGAACTGACGGGCGCGATCGATGCGGAGCACGGCGGCGAACTATGGGTTCGGGTGCCGGACGAACTGCGAAAGTACTGCGTCGAAAAGGGCTCGATCACGATCGACGGTGTCTCGCTGACGATCGCCGAGCAGAAGGACGGCTGCGTGCGTATCGCGGTCATCCCGCACACCGCCCAGTGGACGACGCTCGGCGGCGCTCTGCTTGGCAGTCCGGTGCATGTCGAAGTCGACGTGCTCGCCAAATACGTAGAGAACATGCTCGCGCAGCGCGGGTTTGGCGGGTGAGCGACGGTCCGCGAGGTCGATGGCTTGTAGGCGGCGCGCTGCTGTTGCTCGCAGCGGGTGCGATCGTGGCCGTTTGGCAACTGCCGCTCGACGCGTTGCTGCGGGATCTGTCGTGCGACGACTCGTTTTACTACGGCGCGATTGCGCGCGAACTCGCTGTCAGCGGCCGGAGCAGCTTTGACGGCATCGTCGCAACCAACGGCTACCACCCGCTGTGGTGCTGGCTGCAGATGCCGGTGCACTGGCTGTGGCAAGATCCCGAGGCGGCGCTGCGGGCGACGCGTTCGCTGGAAGTGTGCATGGTGTGTGCGGCGGCCTTGGCGTGGCTGTCCGTGTTGCGGCGCGGCGGCGGCCACATTTTTGCGGCGGCATCGCTGCTGCTCGCCAGCTACTTCGTCGCAACGCGCGTGCTGTTCGTGGGCATGGATGCGTCGGCTAGCGTCTTGATGCTCGGGCTGGCGGCCCGCGCGGCGGTGGCGCTAGTCGGTCCGCGGCCCGTCGGCAGTAGTACGGAAGTGCGCGTTCGCTGGGCGCTGTTGCTCGGCGTCTTGCTTGCCGGTGCGACGTTCGCACGACTCGACAACGCGGCGTTTGCGGCCGTGGCGACGCTTTGGTTTGGCTGGCTGGTGCCCGTGGACCGGGATGCCGGCCATCTGCGTCGACTGCGCATCGCGCTCGTCGCGCCGCAGGTGCTTTTGCTCGGCCTCTATTTTGTCGGCAACTGGTGGTGCTTCGAATCGGCTCTTCCGATCAGCGGCCTGGTCAAGCAGATGTGGTCCGCAAACGCTGTCGGCGATGAGGGCTTTGCGCGCTGGCTGCGCCGCGCGCTTGCGCTGCTCGGGCACCGCGACGTCCGCGATGGACTGCTCTTTGGCGTCGCCGCCGTGCTGCTTGCCTGGCTTCGTTGCCGCGGCATGCGAACAGGCGGCGGGGATGAACACCATGACGGCAGCGGCGAATGGTATGGCGGCCGCGCGCTGCTCGGCGTTCTCGTCTCGCTGCTCGCCTTGGCTGCCGCCAAGACCTGCTACTACGCCGCAACCGTCGAGCCTGAGCTCGCCAGCTACTCGTGGTATTTCACGGTGGGGGCGCTGACCAAAGCGCTGGCCCTCGCCTTGCTGGCCGACGCGTTGCTCGGCGTGCGCTGGTTCGCTGGCCGCCGCCGATGGCACCTAGCCGCACTGTGGCTGGTCGCCGGCGTCGCGATTTGGCAGGCGGCGCGAGGCATGGCCAAGCACGTCGCGCTGGTGCGCCGGACCACGCCCGACTGGGAAATGCTGTCGTTCGATGCCGCGACCTGGCTCGCCGCCAACGCGCCACCCGAGGCGCGCGTCGGTTCGTTCGACGCCGGAGTGATCGGCTATTTCGCGCCGCAGCCGGTTACCAACCTGGATGGGCTGGTGCAGAGCCGCGCGTTCTACGAAGCGCGTCACCGCGGCGAGCCCATCGATACCTATCTGCGTGCGGCCAACATCGAGTGGATCGCCAACGTCGCCACGGACCTTGTCGACCTGCGCAGCAAGGGCATCGAGACGACCTTCGAAGTCGTGCATGAGGGGCCGCGGGTGCGCTGCATTGACGGGGTCGAGCGCTCGCTGTTCGTGCTGCGTCGCCGCTAGTGCGTGCGGCCGACGAAGTCGGCAAGCGTGGTGCGCCACTGCTTGAGCAGGCTCTGCTCGACATACATCATGTGGCCGGCGGCGAAGTCCGCGCGCTGGATGTTGTCGCGCAGGTTGCTGGGCAGATGGAGGTTGTCCATCGTCCAGACGGCGGCGAAGTAAGGGGTAGCCAGATCGTAGATGCCGTTGACGAGCAGCACCTCGAGCTTGGGGTTGTCGCGCAGCGCGGCGGCCAGGTCGGTCGCAACGTTGACGTGGCCGCCGCCGAACGAAGCCTGACCGCTGCGCCAATTCCACGGCCGGGCCCGGCCGCTCGGCACGTATTCGCGTTCGCCGTTGTAGCCCAGCTCTTGGCGCAGGTAGGACTGAAACGCCGACGTGTAGGCGCTCTTGATCGCCGTGGATTGCGGGTCGTGCGATGGCTGTGGAGCGAGTGCGCTGCCGGTCGGGCCGGTGAAGCGCGCGTCGAGGCGGCCGACCACGAGGCCCTGGTCGCGCAGCAGCTCCTGCTCGTATTGTGCCGCCGTGACGCGCAGGTTGGCGCGGTCCAAAAAGGTCTTCGAAAGCCCCGTGTAGCGGTGCATCTGCTCGAGCACCTGGCGGCGCCGTGCGGCTGGCAAGGTGCTGCCGGCGAGGATGGCGGGTGCGTATTCGGTCAGCGCCCACTGCTCGACCTCGCGCTGAAAATCTGCGAGGTCCGCTGGCCGGCCGTCGGGCAGCGCGTCGTGGTAGGCCGACGTGATCGCGTAGGAGGGAACGTGCAGCACAAACGGCACGATGACGCCTTCTGCAAAGCGGATCGTCTGGAAGTCGAGCACCGCGGAGACCAGCACGATGCCGTTGAGGTCGACGTTGCTGCGCTGCAGCTGGCGCGCCAACACGGCCGAACGGGTGGTGCCGTAGCTTTCCCCGAGCAGGTAGCGCGGCGAGTTCCAGCGCTGGTGGCGCCCGAGAAAGCGACGAACGAACTGCGCCAGCGAGCGCGCGTCTTCGTCGACGCCCCAAAAGTCTTTGCCGGTCGCCTTGCCGATCGCACGGCTGAAGCCGGTGCCTACCGGGTCGACCATGACGATGTCGGCGATGTCGAGCAAGCAGGCGGCGTTGTCTTCGATCGGATACGGGGGCGGTGCCTGCTGGCCCACGTTCGGCGTCACCACGCGGCGCGGGCCAAGCACGCCCATGTGCAGCCAGAAGCTGGCCGAGCCGGGGCCGCCGTTGTAGGCAAAGATCAGCGGGCGATCGGCTTTGGGCTGGCCGTTGTAGGTGCGAAAGTATGCGGTGTACCAGAGCTCGGCGGTGGGCGCGTCGTCGTGGTCTTCGCTGCGCAACACGATGTGATCGACGCGGGCCTGGTACGACAGTTCTTGGCCGGCAATCGTTGTCGTGTGTTGCGACACCCAGCGCTTGGCGTTCGGCGCCGCGGCGTGTGCGGCTGGCTGCGAAGCGTCCTGGGCGCGCAGGAAAGCCTGTGGCAGCCACAGCCAAAGCAGCAGCGAAGGTAACGCGGCAAGCGCGAGGTTGGGGATCTTGACGGCATCGGCAGCACGCATGACGCCATCGTGCGCAAGCGCCCGGGCCGGCGCCACTCGTCAGCGCGTTCGCTTGCCGGAAACCAGATCCCAGCGGTCGCCCGGCTGCAGCCACGTCGGTGTGAGGGAGCGCGTCGGCGGGTCCGTTGCTTGCGCCTTGCCAGCTGTTTGGGCGCGGCTGTCCAAGACCGCGATCTTGCTGTTGCCGAGCACTTCGAGAGTGCTGCCGACAACAATGGCGGCCGTGCCCTCATCGATGCCGAGTCCGATCACCTGCGGGATCTGCGCGATGACGCCGCGCAGATCCTCCAGCCGATTGCGCGCGACAAAGTGCTGGTCGATCGCGCAGCCCGGCAAGAACGCAAAACCGCGGTCGTAGCCCTCGCACCACATCTCCCGATTGCCGCGCGGGCTACCGCGCACCAAGAACTCGCCTTGGATCGTTGCGCCGGCGGACGAGCCGCCAACGACGCCGCCGCGCGCCAGCACGCGGTGCAGCGCCGGCTCAACGGCCGTGCCTTCCAATGCGTCGACGATGCGCCACTGGCGGCCGCCGCCAAACCAGACGGCGGTAGCGCGGTCGATGGCTTGCACATCCTCGGCGCGCACCTCGCCGGGGTGCTCGGCCGCGACGCTGTAGAGATCGCGCACGCCGAGCTCTCGGAGGCGACGGCCGATGTAGCCGAAATCCTGCGGGCCGCCGCGGCGGGCGCGTGCCGGCGTGGCGGTTGGAATCAGGACCACGCGGGCGTTGTCGGCGCCGCCGGCAAGCGCGACGAAGCGTTCCAGGATCGCTGCCGGCAAGCGGCCGCCGCCGACGATCACGAGTGCGCCGTTTGCGACGGTTGGGTTGCCGAGTGCGGCCGTTGGCCACGGCCCTTGGCCGCGTTGGCGAGCGCGTCGCTGCCACGCCACGAGATCAACCTCGTCGCCTTCGGCGAGCTCTTGCCGCCGCGCGGGCTTGCCGTGGGCCGCCGGCAGCATCAGCACCGCCTTGCTGCTGCCGAGGACGCGTAGCGAGCGGCCGCGCACCAGCACGGCCGTGCCTTCGTCGATGCCGAGGCCGAAGTGCCCTTTGCTCTGCGCCAGCGCCATGGCCAGCCGCGGCTCGCGCTGGCGCTTCAGGAAGTGCTGGTCGAGGATCGCGCGCGGCAGGTGGTCGAGGCCGGTGCCGATTTCCGGCGGCTGCCCGTCTTTGCCGCCGCGCACGATCATCGTGCGCGTCTGGATCGCGCAGCCGGCCGAGGATCCGCCGATCGCGCCGCCGCGCTGCAGCAGCGCCTGCAGCTCTCGCTCGACGCGGGTGCCGACATAGGCTTCGGCCAGCTTTGCCTGGGCGCCGCCGCCGATCCAAACGCCGGTTGCGCGTTCGAACGGCCGGCAGAACTCCGCCGAATTGGCGGTCTCGCGATCGCGCGTGTGCAGAATCTCGAAGCCAATCGCCGGGTGCGCTTTCTGCCACCGCTCGAGGGTTTGCTTGCGGCCGGCCTCGCTGTCGGCGCGCGCACTTGCGGTCGGGATCAGCAGGATGCGCGCCTCGCTGCCGCCAGCGAGTTCGAGGAAGCGTTCGTAGACGCGTGCCGGCAGCTTGCCGCCGCCGGCAAAGATGCGGCTGCCGGGCAGACCGCGGGCGTCGATGACGGCTGTCGGCTCTTGTGCCTGCTGTGCTTGTCCTTGGCAGACGAGCGGCCCGCACACCGTGAAGAACCAGATGATCGAAGCGCAGCCTGCGCGGATCCGACGAAGCGACCATGCCATCGCCCTACGGTAGCGGACGGTCGGGCTTGTCGCCTATGGGCCGGGCACGCTTCCTGGGCGAGGCGCGGCTTGATGGCTTGGGTCGCCCGCGGAATGGCGTATCATGACGTGCGATGACGAACCCGGCCGTCGATGCGCCCCTGATCCTGTTCGACGGCGACTGCAACATGTGCAACGGCGCGGTGCAGTTTGTGCTGCGACGGGATCGCAAGGCGCGCTTTCGGTTCGCCTCGCTGCAGTCGGATGCCGGCCGATTGGCGCTTGAGCAAGCGGGCGTTGGCGAGCTGCCGGACAGCATCGTGTTGATCGATGGCCGCGTGCGGGTGAAGTCGGCGGCGGCACTGGCCATCGCGCGCGGTCTCAAGCTGCCGTGGCCGCTGCTGTCGGTCTTTTGGTTCGTGCCCTACCCGCTGCGCGATTTCATCTACGACTGGATCGCGCGCAATCGCTACCGGTGGTTTGGCAAGCGCGAAGAGTGCTGGGTGCCGACGCCGGAGCTGCGCAAGCGCTTCCTGGATGCGGGCGAGCGGCCGGTTTCGACCGAGACCGTCTAGCGGACCGGGACCGCGTGGCACTGTTCGTGGAGCAGGAGCGCTCGCCGTCGCGGCAGACCGCTAGAACGTGCCGAGCAGCACCGCGACGAAGTTTGCGATCGGCGCCGCTTCGCGCGCGTCCTCGATGGCGCGCGAAACCTGCGTCAGGATCCGGCGGAAGCGCAGCGCGGCGTCTTGGTCGTTGATCAGCACGCCGAGCAAGCCCTTGCTTTGGGTGAGCTGGTCGGTGGCCATGCGCAGGTTGCCGATCGTCATGCGCAGGTCCTCGGCGATCGCCGGATCGCTGGTGATGGCGCCGAGCGCACCCGCGGTGGGATCGTTGGCCTTGCGCAGCAGCTCGTTGAGGTTGTGCACGACGTTGCCGAACTGACCGGCAAGCTGCTCGTCCTGCAGGATGCGCCCCAGGATGCCCTTGCCGGCGCGCGCGTCGGCCGCGATCTGGTCGAGGTTGTCGAAGATGCCCTGCAGGTCCCGCGCCGTTTCGCGGTCGTTGAGCAGTACGCCGAGCGGGCCGTCGGTGGTGCGCAGTGTGTCGCTGACGGCGCGCAGGTTGGCGAGCAGCGTCGTCGTATCCTCGGCGGTCTGCCGGTTCATGATCAGCGCGCCGACCGCGCCTTCGGCGTTGACGACCGCTTCGAGGATGCGGTTGAGGTTTTCGCTGGCGCTGAGCACGCTGTCGTAGAGCTCGCGTCGGCGCACGAGGCGACCGATCGAAGTTTCCTCGTCGTTCATGTTGCGGAAGAAATCGCCGATCTCGCGCAGCGACGACTCCAGCTGGATGCCCACTGCTCCTTTGCCGTCGGCGATGTCGCCGAGCTTGTCGAAGGCGCTGCCGGCAACCCGTCCGATCAGCTCGCTGTCCGCGTTGATGGGGTCGCCCTTGCCGGGGTCGATGTAGACCTGCTTGCCACCGAGCACGCCCGCGTCGCGAACTTCGATCAGATGGCCCGTCCGCAGCGGCACGTCTTCGCGCAGCAGCAGCGTCAGCTGGATGGGGGCGTCTTCGCGGTCGTAGTCGATGTCGATGGCGCCGACCTTGCCGATCTTCTTGCCGAGCACCATGACGTTGGTGCCGACGTCGACGCTGCCGGCCTGCGGCAGGCGCACGGTGATCTCGCGCGACAGCGATAGATCCGTCAGGTTGACCGTCGCCCACAGCAAGAAGGCGAGCGTGCCGAAGAAGACAATGCCCAGCAGGGTGTCGCGGGTGATGCGGTTCATGTTCGGATCTCTTCGTGGTACGTGCTTGCAGTCATCGGCCCCGTTCACGGGGCGCAATCGGCTTCAGGGCTCAATCGGTGCCGCCACCCATGAAGGCGCGCGCCAGCTCGTGGTCGCTGTTGGCGATTTCATCGACGGTGCCTTCGATGCCGATCTTGCCGTCCTGCAGGATGCCGATGCGGTCGCCGCACTGGGTCGCGCAGGCGCGCGAGTGCGTGACGATCAAGCCGGTCACCGACAGGCGATCGCGGACTTCGGCGATCAGCTCGTGGATCTGCTTGCTGATGATGGGGTCCAGGCCCGCGTTGGGCTCGTCGTAGAGCACATACTCGGGGTTGGTGACGAGGGCGCGGGCGAGGCCGGCGCGCAGTTTCATGCCGCCGGAGATGTCCGGCGGGTACTGCTTTTCGGCGCGCGCCATGCCGACCATCTCGAGCACTTCCATGACGCGGTCGTGCACTTCCGCTTTGGGCAGGCGGCTGTGCTCTTTGAGCGGCAGCGCGACGTTGTCGGCAACCGTCAGCCAGTTGATCAGGGCGCCGTTTTGAAACAGGTAGCCCATGCGCTTGCGCAGCGCCATCAGCTGCCGCCGATCCATGTCGGCGACGTCCTGGCCGTCGACGTGCACGGAGCCGCTGTCGGGCTGAAAGATGCCGATGACGTGTTTGAGGGTGACGCTCTTGCCGGTGCCCGACGGACCCATCAACACATAGTTGACGCCCGCCGGAATGGTCAGGGTCAAGCCCTTGAGGATGTCGCGGCCGCCAAGCCGCTTGTGCACATCACGCAATTCGATCATGCCCATTCGATCACGTCCGTTCGATCAGGCCGTGAAATGACGGTCCCGCGGGTTTGAGTCGCAGCAGCGCCATCAGGCTAGGAAGTAGAAGAACCACGTGATGACGAAGCCAAGCACGATGATCAGGATGACAGAGTTGCGCACGGCGGTCTGCACGGCGAGGCCGACGCCGAGTGCACCGCCACGCGCTTTGAGGCCGGCCGCGCAGCTGACGCCCGCGATGGCGATGCCAAAGACAAACGCCTTGAGCAGCCCGACGTAGACTTCCTTCGGCAAGAACGTGCCCGACGACGTCAGCGCTTCGATCGCGCTGGCCCAGTAGAGCGGCTGGCTGACGCCGAGGTTTTGCTCGGCGATGACGCTGCCGCCGAAGATGCCGATCATGTTCGACAGCACCGTCAGCAGCGGGCACATCAGCGCCATGGCGACGACGCGCGGCAGCACCAGGTAGTCAATCGGGTCGACCGACATCACTTCGAGCGCGTCGATTTCGTCGGAGACCTTCATCGTGCCGAGCTCGGCGGCGATCGCGGAGCCGACGGTTGCGGCCATGATCACGCCGGTGATGAATGGCCCCATCTCGCGGCACATCGACAGCGCCGTGATCGTGCCGAGCACGCCGGTGTCGCCGAAGCGACGCAGCTCGATGCCGGTCTGCATGGCCAGGATCGCGCCGGCGAAAGCGGCGACGATCATCGTCACCGGCAGCGCGCGCACGCCGGCATTGAAGGCGTTGTCGAGCAAGAAGCGCAGCCGTCGCGGCAGCCGCGGCAAGGCCAGGAAGCTGCCGACCAAGAGATCGACGACGTAGCCTGCACCTTGGGCGCGCGCCTGCAGCGCGCGGATCGTTCCAGCCAGCGGGTTCACGGCGTCTTGGCTCCGTTGTTCGTCTCGGTCGACTTGCTGCTGCTGCTGCTGCTGCCAAACGGGATCGGCAAGAACTGGAACAGCCGCAGCGTGCGGTCGCCATGCTCGTCTTCTTCGTAGTTGAACAAGAACGGCACGCTGGCCGTTGTGCCGTCTTCGCGGCTGCGCTGCGTGTAGAGGCGACCAGCGACGTCGAGCGCCTTGTCGTTGGGGCCGCGCTGCACCGAGCGAGCGATCTCCCACAAGAATCCGTAGGCCTCCTGCAGGCCACGGGTCAGGGAACCCCGACCCCAAAGCGGCGACAGCAGGCTCCAGTCGCTTTTCACAACGCGGCCGGTTTCGTCTTCTTCGTAGCTGTGGTGGGCGAGCGGCCACAGCTTGAGGTGGCGCTCCTTGTGGCCGTTTTCGCGGTCGATCGCGACCCGCCAGAAAAACGGCAGCACCCACTGCTGTGAGTTGACGTCATCGGGGCCGCGGTAGGTGCGCCACCAGATCAGCGGCCAGAGTGCCGTCCAGCCATCCTGGTCGTCGCTCTTGACCTCGCTGTAGAACGGCCAGAACCACCAGCGCGTGATGTTGTCCTCGACGCGGTTCCAATAGTACTGGAAGAACGGCCACAGCAAGACCAGCCGCGTCAGATGGTCGCGCTTGTTGACGGCGCTAAAGAACGGCCACAGGGCACTCCAGCCGGAAACCTCGGCGCCGCTCTGCCAGCCGAAAAACGGCCAGAACCAAAAGCGGTCGACGGGTCCGGAGCGGGCGTCCTTGTTTTCGGTTCCCCACGTGAAGAAGGGCCACAGCGCCGCATAGCGCTCGTGCCGTCCCTCTTCGATGTCGTGCATGTAAAACGGCAGCACGCGAAACCAGCTGTGCGTGCCCGGCGCGCAGTCGCTCCAGGCAATAAACGGCCACAGCGCCAGCTGGTGGTAGTGGTCGTTTTTCTCGAGCCCGACCCACAGCGGAAACAGGATCGTCTGGAACCTGGTGTAGGTCAGGAACTGCGGGATGTCCGCGTAGAACGGCAGGAACGCAAAGTAGTCCTCACCGTCTTCGCTGCCGCCGCCCCAGAGGAACGGGAAGAGCGCATACCAATCGACGTCGCGGAAGCCGTCCTGGTTGATCCGCGAACGCCACGAGAACAAGGGGAAGAGCCGCGCCGACGTCTCATCGGGGTAGCTTCGCACGCGGCCAAGCGGCCACAAAAACTGGTGCTCGACCGCTTCGTCCTCGGGCAGCTCCGGGGAGGGCTCGGTCAGCCGGCGATAGAACGGCCGGATACGAAAGTCGTCGCCGCCGTCGGCGGTGCGCTCGTAGTGCAGGATCGGCCAAGCGGCATCCCATTCGAGGAAGTTGCCTTTGGCGTCCAGCCGGTGGAACCAGATCGGCGTCAGGTTGAGCTCTCGCGGCATCAGCGCGCAGCCCTGCAGCAGCAAGAGAAGGGCGACGGCGATGGGTAGGCGGAGCGAACGCGGCATGCTGCTGTGGGGAGGATGCCAGACGGGCGAGCTGGCCGCACGTAGGAAACGTGCGTGGCGGAGCGGATAAGCGCCGCAGAGCGCAGCTGCTCTCAGGGTGTCGCAGCATTCGTTCGAAAGTCGGGGGCGGGCGTTCCCACAAACCCGGCGATCCCGGGGCTCGGTTGTGCTGGCTCGGCACTGCCAGCATGATGCGGCGATGGCCGAACTGCTCGCCGCGCGAAGCGGCGCGATCCTGACGCTGACGATGAACCGGCCCGACCGGCTCAACGCCGTGACCGAGGGGCTCTACCGCGAACTGGTGGCGGCGCTGGCCGAGGCCGGCGCGGATGCCGCGATCCGGGCGATCGTGCTGACCGGGGCCGGCCGCGCGTTTTGCGTCGGCGCCGACCTCAAGAGCCACGGCGGCGAGGACCAGGCCGGCACGGACTCGATGTCGCGAGACGAAAAGCGCCGCTACGCCCAGTGGGGGCAGGACGCGGCCCTGGCGATCATGCGCTGCACCAAGCCGGTTGTGGCGGCCGTCAACGGCCACGCGATCGGCGCCGGCCTTGAGCTGATGCTGTGCTGCGATTTGGCCGTTGCGCTCGACGACGCCAAGCTGCGCCTGCCAGAGCTGGGGCTGGGTACGTTTGTTGGCGGCGGCACCACGTTTACCCTGGTCGAGCGCGTTGGCATCACCCGGGCGCGCGAGTTGGTGCTGCTCGGACGCTTTTTTTCGGGCGCGGATGCGGCCCGCTGGGGGCTTTGCAACGCTTCGATGGCAACGGCCGAAGAGGTACGCAAGCTTTCTGCCGAATGGGCCGATGAAGTAGCCAGCAAGGCGCCGCGTTCGGTCTCCTACGCCAAACGGCTCTTGCGCGAGGCGCGTGAGCACACCATCGACGGCGCAATGAAGGCGGAGGCGGAAGCGCTTGCCGATTGCATTGGCACCAAGGACTGGCACGAGGGCATCGATGCATTCCGAGAGCGACGAACCCCACGATTCACAGGTGAGTGATGCACCTCTGGACCCGGCTGGTGCCGAAGTGAAAGGCGCGAGCCACGCTCTGCACCGCATCTTCCATCCGCGTGGCGTAGCCGTGATCGGCGCGTCGCAGGACACCACCAAGCGCGGCTACCAGGCGATCTCATCGCTGCAGCAGGCCTCGTTTGCTGGCGGCATCTACCCGGTCAACCCCAAGGGCGGCGAAGTGCGCGGCCTGTCCGTGCACCGCGCGCTCGCCGAGATCGAGGGCGACTGCGATTTGGCGTTTGTGGCGACGCCCGCGGCAACCGTGCCGGGCGTCCTGCGCGAGTGCGCCGACCGCGGCATCTCGGGCGCAGTCGTCGTCGCGATGGGCTTTCGCGAAACGGGCGAAGCGGGCGAAGAACTCGAGCGCCAGCTGCAGGAGGTTGTCGCCGAAACCGGCATCCGCGTGGTCGGCCCCAACACCTCGGGCATCCTCAATCCGCACATCGGCCTCAACCTGATTGGCGTTCCGGACGTGCCGGCGGGTCGGGTCGCGTTCTTGTCGCAGTCCGGCAACGTGTCGCTGCAGGTCATGATCGAGTCGATGCGGCGTTCGCGGATCGGCTTCTCACAGGTGATCGGCGTCGGCAACGAAAGCGACCTGCGCTTCGATGAGTACCTCGACTACCTCGGCGACGAGCCGAACACGACGGCGATTGCGATGTATGTCGAAGGCTTCCGCAAGGGGCGGCGCTTTCTGGATGCCGCTGAGCGGGTGACGCGCAAGAAGCCGGTCATCCTGCTGAAGGGCGGCGCCACGGTGCGCGGCAAGGCTGCGGCCCGCTCGCATACGGGGGCTTTGGCCGGCAGCTATCCGGTGTTTCGAGCCGGTTTGCGGCATGCCGGCGTCGTGCACGTGCGGCGATCGGATGAGCTGTTCCACGTCGCGGAGACGCTGGCGGCCCAGCCGGCGCGCGGCGGCTTCCGCGGCATCGCGGTGCTCACCGACGGCGGTGGCCACGGCACGCTCGCCGCCGATGCGCTGCAGGTGCAGCAGGCCGACATCGTCGAGCTGGCCGCGACCACCACGGCGCGCCTCAAGGCCGAACTCGGCGAGACTGTCGACAATCCGGTCGATCTCGCGGGGCGGGCTGACAGCGACCCGCTGACGTTTGCGCGCTGCGCCGAAGCGATCATGGAAGACGACATGGTCGGCACCGTGCTGGTCGTCGGCCTGTTTGGCGGCTACCATCGGCGCTTCTCCGCGGACCTGCTGGCGCGCGAAGTGGCCGCGGCCCAGGCGATGGTCGAATGCGCCCGCAAGCACCATCGCGCATTGGTCGTGCAGTCTCTCTATGCCGATACGCCGAGCGAACCGCTCGATGTGCTTCGGCTAGCCGGCGTGCCCGTGGTGCGTTCGCTCGAGGTCGCGTGCCGCTGTGCTGCGGCGTGCTTCCAACGCGGCAAGCTGCTTAGCGAACACCGCGGTGCCGCACCGCCGCCACTGCGCGCCAAGTGGTCGGGTATGACGGTGGTGCGCGACCAAGAGCGTTCGGTGCTGCTCGAGACCGAAGCGCGCGACCTGGTTTCTGGCTACGGCATCAAAGTTGTGCCAGGCACGCTCTGCAAGACCGCGGAAGAAGCCGAAAGCGCTGTTGCCGAATGCGGCGGCACGGCCGTGCTCAAGGTCGTGGCGGGCGCTGTTTCGCACAAGACCGATGCCGGCGGCGTGCAGCTCAACGTCACGACGACGCAGGCGCGCGCCAAGTTTGCCGAGATCGAAGCGAGCGTGCGCGGCTACTGCGCGACGCGCGGCCAGCAGCCCGATCTTCGCGGCGTGCTGGTGGCGCCAATGCTGCCCAAACCCGTGGTCGAGCTCATTCTCGGCTACAAGCGCGACCCGCAGTACGGCGGTGTGTTGGTCGTCGGCATGGGCGGCGTCGCCGTCGAAGTGCTCAAGGACGTTTCGATGCGGCTGCTGCCGATCACGCGCGAAGACGCCCGGCAGATGCTGTCGGAGATCAAGACCGCGCGCCTGCTGCGCGGCCACCGCGGCTCCCGGCCCGTCGATCGTGACGCCGTCGTCGACGCCATCATGGCGCTCGCCGAATGCGCGCGCAGCAATTCCGAAGTGGTCGAACTCGAGGTCAACCCGCTGTTCGCCTACGAGCACGGCTGCGTGGCGGTCGACGTGCGCGCGATGCTCTGAGCTCGTGTCGTGCATCCGATGTCGGGGGCATTCTGCGGGCGCGAAAAGCCGCCCGTCGCTGTGTTGCTGCTCCTCGGCAGGAAGGCTCCTCGGCAGACAGGCTCCTAGGCAGACAGTAGGCAACATGCATTCGTCGCAGCGCCTTGCGACAAACGCCCTCCCATCGCGGATCAGGCCTCGTCTACCAGATGCACGACACTAGGTGGTCTCGTTGCCTGACGGCTTGCTGCGAAAGCGCGCTGCGTAGCGCAGGATGGGGCGCTCGATGAGCCAATACGAGACTGCGGCGACGGCCAGAGTGAGCGCGACGGCGAGGCATGTGCGCAGCACAGTAGGCTGCGGCAGGATCACCCAGCGGTAGATCGGCATGTGGTAGAGATAGACGGCGTAGCTGATGCGCCCGATGGCGCGCAGCGGTGCATTCGAAAGGAGGCGTGCTGGCGAGAGCCAAGAACGGCGCGGCTGCAGGCACACCAGCAGGATGCCGGTGGCGAAAATGGCCGACTGGATGCGCAAGCCGGCAGGGGCAAAGTCGAGCGGCCACCAAGGTGCTTGCAGCACAAAGAACGGGACGTAGAGAAACCAGATGTGCGGGTGCAGCGCGAGCCCGAGCACGATCAACAGCGCGCCGAGGCGCAGGAGACGGTTTGGCTGTTGGCGCAGCCAAGGCTCGGCGAAGGCGACCAAGGCACCGGCGGCGAGCGTGCCAAAGCGCACCGGCGAGACGCTCTGCACGATCAGTGCCGACCTTGGCGCCGGCAAAAACCAGCACAGCGCCAGGGCCGACAGGATCGCCGTTGGGATGACGCCCCATAGCAGCACGCGACGGCTCGTGCGCGGCGCTGTCCAGGCGACGACGAGCGGCCACAGCAGGTAGAAGTGTTCTTCGACGCATAGCGACCAGGTGTGGCCGAGCCCGATGCCGTTCTGCGGCGGCCAGATGACGTCGGTGAAGTTGTTGAGGTAGAGCAGATACCACGCGAGCCGGTCGGTCGGCTCGACGAGCGCGACGACGACGATCAGCAGGTAGTAGATCGGGAAGATCCGCAGCAGCCGCCTCAGCAAGAACCACCGGACGGCTTGGCCGCGCTGGCGCTCTACCAGCAGGATGCGCGTGATCAGGAACCCGCTCAGCGCAAAGAACAGCTCGACCCCGAGGCCGCCGGGTGACGCCAGCCAGTGGGCGGTCTTGAGCCAGTCTGGATAGCCATCGACTCCATGCGGGGCATGGCTCCAAAGCACCAGCAGAACGGCAATGGCGCGCAGTCCGTCGAGGCTGGGGATATGGCGCGGCATGGCCTCCGTAACGTATCGACATCTGCTGCGAGCGAAAGCCAGGCCCGCCACGCAGGGGCTGTCCGGGATTTTCCGCAGAGAGTTGAATAGCTCGCGGCGGGTTCCAGCGACTCTGTCACGTGACCACCAGCCAGCCCTACTTTTCTGCGCATCTGCCACGCATGGCTTCACCGAATCCGCCCGATGCCCCGGAACTCCACGCCGCCGCCTTCGCGGCTGGCTCGGAGTCGCCTGACCACGCAAGCCTGCGGCGACACGTGCAGCGCTATGCGCGTGCGCTCGGAGCGACTGCCGACGAGGCAGACGATCTGACGCAAGAGACGATGCTTCGGTTGCTCGACGGACGGGCGACCGCAGTGCAGGGCGATGCCGGGGCCTTCCTGCGCGGTGTCGCCCGCAACCTGTGGCTGCAGTCTCGCCGCTGGTGGCTGCGCCGCCGGGAGCGTGAAATCGCGGCGGCGGTCGACGAGCTCTGGCTCGAGTCCGCGGAGCACGACGGCGGCGAAGAGCTGGTCGATCGCCTGCGGACGTGCCTCGAGCGGCTGCAGCCGCGGGCGCGCCGCGCGCTCGAACTGCACTACCGCGACGGCCTTGCCTGGTCCGAAGTCGCCGCGCAAACCGAACTCAACGCAAACGGCATCAAGACGCTTGCGCAACGTAGCCGCAAGGCGCTGCGTGACTGCATCGAACGGAGGACAGCATGAGCCACGATCCCAAGCGTATTGCCCGCGAGCGCCAGCTCGACTGGCTGCTCGAAGAAGCTCTCGATGGCGCCGGTGAAGTGGCTGGTTCGCGTCCCGTGCGAGCACGTGCTTCGACCAGCATGCCGGTCTGGCTTGCTGCCGCCCTCGTCGTCTTGGCTGTTGGGGTCGCGTTCGGCGTCTTTGCGCTGCGCGATCGCCGCGGCGGGGAAGACCGCAACGCCGCCGAAGCCGGCCGCTCTCGCGGGGCGGTCGATCTGCCCAGAGTCGATCTGCCAAACTCCGATCCGCCAAGCGAGGAACCGTGGCATCATTGCCGTGGCTCCGACCAGCTCGGCGACGTGCCTGCCGGGGTCACAAGCCTGAAGTGCTATGGCTTTGATGACGAAGCGTTGGCGCGTCTCGCTCGCTTCGCGAAGCTCGAACGCCTCGATCTCAGCGGCACGTCTTTCGACGCCGCCAGCGGGCTCTTTCTTGAGCCGCCGATCACCGATGCGGGCGTCGCTCATCTTTGTGGGCTGACGTCGTTGCGGTGGCTGTCGCTGCGTGGCTGCCTTGACGTCACCGGCTTGACGCTCGGAAAACTAGGTCAGATTCCGCAGCTGGAGTCGCTGGACCTGAGCGGCACCGGCGTGGTTTCGAAGGGGATTTCGCAGCTGCCAAAGCTGGACAAGCTGCGCACGCTGGAACTCGTCGGCTGCAAAGACTTCGACGGCAGCTCGCTCGCCGACATCGCAACGATCCGGGGACTCCGCGAACTTCACTTGCAGGGCTGTCCTACCGTGACTGCCGACGACGTCATGCAGCTTGCAAAACTGCGCGAACTGCAGCTCCTGGATCTTCGCGACTGCCGCGGAAGCCTCGATCGACAGAGGTTGGTTTTGACCGATGTGACCAACGAGCAAGACGAGGCGGCCGCTCCGGTGGGGGACGGCGTGGGCATCACGGATGCTGCTGTCGCGATGCTGTCTGATCTGCCTTTGCGTGAACTGAAGCTCGGCGGCTGCAGGGCGTTGACGAATGGCGTCGGCGCGGGTCTGCAGCGCATGTCGAAGCTTGAGGCGCTTGGCCTCGGATCGCTACCGAAGACTTCGGCGGCGCTGCTCGAGCAACTGCCCACGGGGCTGCTGGCGCTGAGCGTCTCCGGCAATCGCCAGTTCGATCGCGAGGGCCTGAAGCAGCTGGCACGGTTTCCGAAGCTGTTGACGCTCGATCTGAGCGGCCTGCCCAAGGTGGATGACGACGTGCTGACGCACGTGCTCACCGGCATGCAGCTGCAGAGCCTGCGGCTCGACGGCATCAGCACCATGGCTTTGGTGCCGGCGTCCGCAGCCGAAACCAGCCCGCGGCTGAGTTCGGCGATCGGCGCGGCGCTCGCGAAGCAGCGTGAGCTGCACACGCTGCATGCGGCGTTTGGCGGGTGGCTCGATGCGGACTGCGCGATGCAGCTCGCCAAGCTGCCCAAGCTGGTGCGGCTGGAGGCCCCGGGCAACCCCGTCGATGCTGCCGCCTGCACCGCGCTCGCCCGCAGCCCGTCGTTGAAGCGACTGATTCTCTACGGCAACGAGACGATGACGCTCGACGCCGTGCGCGCGCTGGAGCCGCTGTCGCTCGAGTACCTACACCTTGCCGGCACCAAGCTGTCGGATGACGATGTGCGCAAACTCACCAAGACATGGCAGCAGGCAACGGTTGTGCTGCCGAACGGCAAGACATTCCTGCCGCGGTAA
Source organism: Planctomycetota bacterium (assembly GCA_045105235.1). Lineage (GTDB taxonomy): Bacteria > Planctomycetota > UBA1135 > UBA1135 > UBA2386. The sequence continues at coordinate 53,922 of JBGCDH010000028.1, forward strand.
CGCTGGCGAGAACGAACGCTGGCGAGAACGAACGCCGGCGAGAAGCGACGGCGTTGGGGGATTCCCCCACGTCGTCGCGCCTTTGCCGGCAAGCGCATGCGGTGGGCTTGGGTCGCGGCGCGCGGCGGACGATAGGTCGCTCGGGAGATGATTTCGCGCGGCAGCGCCCGCGATTGCGCCTATGGAATCAAACGACTGCGCCCAGCTTGGAGCGAGCAGCACGGAGGTTGAGCACGGCCTGCTTGGGCTCATCCTCGAGTTGATCCCGTATGCGGTGTTCTGGAAGGACACCGAGAGTCGCTACCTGGGCTGCAACCGCACGTTCGCTGAGCTCGGTGGCCTGTCGGACCCTCGCCAGATCATCGGCAAAGACGACTTCGATCTGCCGTGGTCCAAGGAGGAGTCCGAAGCCTACCGCGCGGATGACGCCGCCGTGATGAGGTCGGGAGAGGCCAAGATCCACATTGTCGAACGCCAGACGACCGACGCCGGCGGCGAAACCTGGGTCGACACCAGCAAGGTGCCGCTGCGCGATCGCGATGGGCGCGTGATCGGAGTTGTGGGCATCTATGCGGACATTACCGAACAGAAGGAATCGGAGATCGAGCTGCGTCGTGTCCGCGAGCACCTGGGCGCCGCGATCGATGCCATCGGATCTGGCCTGGTTCTCTATGACGAGAACGAGCGCATGGTGTTCTGCAACGAACCCTATCGGGACATCTACAAGGAGTGCCGTTCGATCCTCGAGCCGGGCGTTTCGTACCAGGACGTCTTGCGCTGTTTCGCCAGCAGGGCTTTGGATCTGCCGCAAGAAGGTGCGGAAGACTGGGCGCAGCAACGACTGGAGCAGCACCGCAAATGTGAGACGGACTGGATCCAGGAGCTGCCCGACCGCGTCATCCGAGTTAGCGACCGCCGCACCAAGGATGGCGGCACCGTCAGTTTGCGTACGGACATCTCCGACCTGAAAAAGATCGAGACGGAGCTGCGCCAGGCCAAAGAGCTCGCCGAGCAGGCGAGCCGCGCCAAGACGGAGTTTTTGGCGAACATGAGTCACGAGATCCGGACGCCGATGACCGCGATCCTCGGGTTCACGGAAATGCTGATTGCGGAGACGTCGGCGCCCGCGAGTCTGCGGGCGCTCCGGACGATCCAGCGCAACGGCGACAACCTGCTGTCTCTGATGAACGACATCCTGGACCTCGCCAAAGTGGAGGCCGGCAAGTTCCGCTGCGAGCAGCAGTCGATCGCGCTCGATCAAATTCTGGCCGACGTCGTGCAGCTCCTGTGGTCACAGGCGCAGGCGAAGACCCTCGCGCTCGAGGTCGTCTACGAAACGAGCATCCCGCGCCTGATTCGCACCGATGGCACCCGCATGCGCCAGGTGCTGGTCAACCTCGTTAGCAATGCACTGAAGTTCACGGAGTGCGGCGGTGTCACAATCCGTGTTCGCTACGAAGCGACCGGCAGCGGCGGTGCCGTGCAGCTTTCGGTGGAAGACACCGGCATTGGCATGAGCAACGAGCAGCTCAAGCGGGTCTTTGATCCGTTTGAGCAGGCTGATCTGTCGACGACGCGCCAATACGGCGGAACGGGCCTTGGGCTGACCATCTGCCAGCGCCTCGCCGAACTCCTCGGCGGAGAAATCACGGCCAGTTCGAGCCAGGGACGCGGCAGCAGCTTCCGGTTCCGCTTTGCCGCGCCGGCCGTTGGCGGCTCGTCGCTGTGGCGGCCAGACCAAGTCGCGCGCCCAGATGATCCAGGCCAGGCAGCGAGGGATCCTGCGTCAAAGGGCGCCGCGGCCTCCGTACCGCCCAGGGCTGGCAACCGGCTTGCCGGTTCCTACATTTTGTTGGCCGAGGACGGCGCCGACAACCAGCGCCTGCTGTCGCACATGCTGCGCAAGAGTGGCGTCAACGTCAGCGTCGTCGCCAACGGCGTCCTCGCCGTCGAGGCCTATCGCGACCACCGCGACTCGGGCTCGCCGTTTGACCTCGTCCTGATGGACATGCAGATGCCGCACATGGATGGCTACGAAGCTACCGGGTGGATCCGCAAGGAAGACCCCGCGATTCCGGTGATCGCCTTGACCGCGCATGCGATGGCGGGCGACCGCGAACGCTGCCTGGAAGCCGGTTGCAGTGACTACCTGACAAAGCCCATCCGTCATGCTGTTTTGCTGCAGGCGTGTTCCGACTGGCTGGACAAAGCTGCGGCGAACCCGTAGCCGCGTTCGATCGGGCGGGTTTGGGCCGCATGGTTTGCGGCTCGACCCGCGCCGATTCGTCGAAAGATGCCGGCGTTCGTTCCCGCTACCGTGCGGCTTCGGTCACACACCGAATCTTGCCGTCGTGCGCGCCGAACCACAGCGATTGTCCGACGGCGGCGGGCGAGCTCCAGACGGTGCTGCCGACTTCGAATCGCCAGGCCACGAGTCCGGTGTGGCGGTCGACGGCAAACAGGGCGCCGGGCTGGTCGCCGCCCGCACCTTCGCCGCCGACATACAGGTGGTTGCCGACCCATGCCGGCGTTCCGAGGACGCGGCCGCGCAGATCGCAGCGCCAGCGTTCTTGGCCCGTCTGCAGCTCGACGGCGTAGAGGTTGTGGTCGTCGGAACCGATGTAGACGGTGCCGCCATCGGCATCGATGACAGGCGAAGAAAACACGGCGCCGCCGGTCGGGAAGCGCCACTGCTCCTGGCCGCTGTGGACGTCGAGCGCGTAGACGTTGCCGTCGTCGGAGCCGACCACGACGAGCTCGCCGACGATCGCAGGCGAGCACCAAACTCCCGCCTCGGTGGCGAAGCGGAAGCGCTCTTGGCCGGAGTCCGCTTCGATGCCGTAGACGTTGCCGTCCCGCGAACCGATCGCGAGCAGCCCATTGTGCACAGCCGGTGAGGACAAGATCTCGCCGCCCGTCGCAAACGTCCAGCGCTCTGCGCCCGTCTTTGCGTCCAGGGCGTAGACCTTGTGGTCGAAGCCGCCGAAGTAGCAAACGCCGTCCAGGATCGTGGGCGACGACTGCTGGCCGCCGTCGCCGAGCGCTACGGCAAAGCGCGCCTTGCCGCTGCTGGTTTCAACGGCGTAGAAGCGGTTGTCGTCGGCGCCGAAGTAGACGAGGCCGCGGGCGACCGCCGGCGATGCGCGAACCAGGCCGGCGACGGGAAAGCGCCAACGCTCTTCGCCGGTCTGCGCATCGAGCGCAAACAGGTTGTTGGCGAACGTGCCGCAGTAGAGCGTGCCGTCGACGACGGTCGGCGAGGACTCGACGGTGCCGCCGGTCTCGAATGACCACAGCAGCTGCGGGTTGTCGACCTGCTTGGCTGTGGGCGCGCTGCCGCGGTGGGTGGGGCTGCCGCGGAACGCCGTCCAGGAGTTGGGCCTGTCAGATGTTGCGCGGCAGCTCAAGGCGGCAAGCGAAAGGGCTAGATAGGTCAGGGCTCGCCGCTGTCGGTGTCGCCGGCGGCGCAGTTTCCAGTTGCTCATGCGGAACGCAGCGTAGCGTGCGACCGTTTGCGGCGGTGTTTCTCAACGGCCCGCTAGGACTCGTCGGAGGTCCCCGGCACACTACAGCCGCAACATGAGCAAGCCCATTGTCCTCAGCGGCTGCCAGCCGTCCGGCGTCCTGACTCTCGGCAACTACCTTGGCGCTTTGCGTCAGTGGGTCGAGATGCAGGACGACTACGAGTGCCTGTATTGCATTGTCGATCTGCATGCCATCACGGTGCGGCAGGAGCCAGAGGCCCTGCGCACCGCGACGCTCGACACGTTGGCGCTCTACCTGGCTTGCGGCATCGATCCCGACCGGAGCACCGTCTTTGTGCAGTCGCACGTGCCGGAGCACGCCGAGCTGTCGTGGGTGCTGAGCTGCTACTCGCAGATGGGGGAGCTCAATCGGATGACGCAGTTCAAGGACAAGTCCAAGCGCCATGCGGAGAACATCAACGTCGGGCTGTTTTCGTATCCGGTGCTGATGGCGGCCGACATCTTGCTCTACCAGGCTCATCAGGTGCCGGTAGGGCAAGATCAGAAGCAGCATCTGGAGCTGACGCGCGACGTCGCGCATCGCTTCAATACCCAGCACGGCGAGACGTTTCGGGTGCCGGAGCCGTTCATCCCCAAAGTTGCGGCGCGCGTGATGTCGCTGCAGGAGCCGACCGCCAAGATGAGCAAGTCGGACGGCAATCCGAACAACTTCGTCGATCTGCTGGAAGACGCGAAGAAGATCAGCAAGAAGTTCAAGCGCGCCGTGACCGATCCCGAAGATCCGCCGCGCATCGTGCACGACCCGGAAAACAAGCCCGGGATTGCCAACCTGCTGAGCATCCTGGGCGCGATCCGCGGAGCGAGCTTTGCCGAGCTCGAGAGCGAATACGCGGGCAAGATGTATGGCCATCTCAAGACCGACGTCGCCGAAGCGGTTTGCGCGCTGCTCGAGCCGGTGCGCGTGCGCTACCAGGAACTTCGTCAGGACACCGCCGAACTCGACCGCGTGATGGCTTCCGGTGCCGAGCGTGCCAGGCAGCGCGCCAGCGTGACGTTGGCCAAGGTCTACGATGCGCTCGGCCTCGTGCGCCGACCCGGCGTCTAGCGCGGCGGTGAACTGGGCGGCCGTGAACTGGGCGGCCGTGAACTGGGCGGCCGTGAATTGGGCGGCGGTGAATTGGGCGGCGGTGATATTGCGCGGCCGTGAATTAGGCGGCCGTGAACTGCGCCGTGCGGGGCGACTGCGCGCCTGATGTTGCCAACGCAGCTGTTCGCCAGCGACGTTTCCGTTTCTGCTCGCGGCATTTGGCGCTAAAACGGCGGCATGGCGCAGACGAGGGCGAACGTTCGTACGATTTCCACGTATCCGGCGGCCGGCCATGCTGCGGCCGGCCAGCGTGTAGGCGCGCTGCGTGGTGTTCTTGCCGCACGGCGCCGTGGTTTTTTCGCACGGTGGAGCATTTGCGCGACCTGGGCGCTGCTGCTCCTTTCGTTGGGCTCCTGCGCGGCGAAGCCGGCGACCAACGAGCAGACGCAGCTCGCCGAGCGGCAGCTGCTGATGCCCTACCTGCAAGACCGGCTTGTCGTCTGCAGCGAGCTGACGATCGACATCACGCCCAACTTCCACCTGAACGTCAGCAACCCTGGCGTTGACGAGCGCAAGCAGCGCTTTGAACGCATCGAAGGGGTTGCCCAAGTCGAGAAGGTCTGGAGCAATCTGACGGGCGGGGAATCCGGTTGGTTCAGCGTGACCATCTCCGAGCCGCTCGACCCGATTGACGTCGCCGCCAAGCGGGGGCCGCACACGACGTTCAAGGTCATGAGCCAGCTGCGTATCGTGGTGCACGAGCGCGCCCAAATGCAGCTCTCGGCGCGTGCCGAGGGGCCCTTCGTGGCGGTGCAGGAAGCCAACGCCGAAGCGCGTGAAGTGCGTTCGTTCGCCATCGTCGACGGTGTTCTCGAGCGATGAGCGCAGGCAGGCGTGACGGCAGGACGGGGCGCGAGGCGGTCGGTGGACGGTGCCGCGCAACGGCGCCCTCGGCCCTGGGCTACTGGCTGTGGGACCGCTTGCGCAGGTTGTCGCCGGCGCCGATTTGGCTGCTCGCGGTCGCAGTGGCTCCGATGGGCGCCTGCTCGATGTTCGGTGAGGTCGAGGTGCCGGGCGGCACGCCGACCGTCGACTACGATACCTGCGAGGACGCGGAGGGGCGGCTGGCTTGGCAGGAGGCACGCTCGGCTTTGGCGCAGGGTGATGACCGGGCTGCGTTGCCGCTGCTGCAGCGCGCCGTTCGGCGATGTCCGGTGCTGGTGCGTGCGCACCTTGCCTATCAGGATGTCGCGAGGCGGCTCGGCGGCGACGAGGAGCAAGCCATGATCGACTTCTACGTTGCGCAGCAGCCGAGCCAAGGCACGCCGGTGCCGGCCTACCTCAGGGCGCGACTTGCTGATACCGCCTACGCGCAGGCCAACGCCGTCGACGCGATCCTCGCGGAGCAAGACGACTTTGCGTGGGCGCACCTGTCGCGCGGTCGGATCAACCGCGGCCAGGGGCGGCTGACCGAGGCGTTGCTCGACTTCGAGCGGGCGATCCGGAGCGATGGGGGCATCGTCGAGGCGCGCTTGGAGCGCGCGCAGGTCCTGGTCGATCTGGGCCGCGACGAAGAGGCTGCCGTCGCCTATGCGAGCTACCTGCGCGAGCGGCCCGCGGATCTGGTCGCGATGCACGACTACGCGACCTTGCTGCTCTACCGGCTCGGTCGGATCCAGGAGGCGATCGGCTGGCTCGACAAGCTCGAGGCGCAGGGCGACCGTTCGATCGCGCTGCGCATGGATCGGGCCGCAGCGATGTGGCAGGGTAAGCAGTCCCAGGCTGCCGCCGAGCTCTACTTCGAAATCTTGGAAGAAGCGCCGACAACGGCGCGGGCCGCCTTGAACCTCGGCATGCTCTACTACGAGATCGTGCCGCAGGACGAAGGCGGCCGGCAGCGCTTTTGGCCGAAGGCGCGCGCGGCCTTCCGTATGTTCTTGTCGATGAGTGAGCCGAGCGACGGCCACGAGCAGTTCGAGCGCACGTGGGCTGTGCCGTATCGGTTGGAGCGCATCGCGCGCCGGCTCGGACCGGCGCCGACCGAGACGCCGCAGCTCGAGATGCTGCGTTGGCCGAGCGGTTCGTAGGACGTGTGGCGCCTCGGCGGCGGCGGTCTCGTGTCTTTCAGATGCACGACGCGAGGGGGCAGCCGCGACCGTTTGTCAGGTGCTTCCGTTCGGCGTGCGGTCAGACGGTGACATCGCGGCGGCGAGCCCAAGTGCGCGTAGCTGCGGCAGCAGCCGCTGCCAGTCGGCACGGGCCCACGAGTCGGTTGCGGTGCCGGCTGGCACGATGCGGTAGCGCGGCGAGTCGATCTTGGTGATCGTCCATGCGGCGTCGGCGTCGCGGCCTGCCGGCGGCTGCGCCGGGGTGATGATGAGGTTGCGCAGGTCCAAGTTGCCGTCTCGAAACCCCGACCGGTGGAGTTTTGCCACCCAAGCGAGGATGTCGCGGGCGAGGTCCTGCCGGGAGGCCGCGGGCAGTGGTGCGGGCGCTCCGGGCGCGCGGCGCGGGGGCCCGCCCAGAAGGCATTCGGCGGTACGCCCCGGCACAGCCGACGTGATCAGGGCCGCCTGACAAACGAAGCCGGCCCGACGCCATTCGTAGCAGGCTGCGGCTGCTGGTGCGCCAAAGCCGTGTGTGCGGAGCCAGGTCAGGGCCTGCGCTTCGCGGCGGGCCCGGGGCGCGCGCCACGGTGCGGTCCAGCGTGCAAAGTTCCGCAGCCGATCGCGCCATCGTGGAAACTCATACACTTTGACGAAGAACTCACCGCCGCCGTCCGCGGCCTGGACTCGGCGAACCCACGAGCTGCGGGCGTTCGTCACCGGAACGCCCGTGCCACGGGCAGTTAAGATATCGAGCGGCGGCAGCAGGCCCAAAAAGTCCGGCCAATTCGTAGTGGCGGAAGTGATTCGGGAAGGACCGTGGATTCTTGTCACCTATCGGCTCGCAAAGGTATACTATGCCTCGACTTGTTGCATGCACGCGCGACCGTCCGGTGTTGCGCTTCCGATCCCCCAGGAGGCAAGGTGAAGACTGTCACCAAGAAGGAGCTGGTACACCGAATCGCCGAGAAAACCGGCGTCACAAAGGTCGTTGCGAAGGACGTGATCCAGTCTTTCCTGAATGCGATCATCGATGAACTCTCAGAAGGCAACCGCCTGGAGTTCCGTGAGTTCGGTGTTTTTGAGTCGCGCGAACGCGCGGCGCGCACGGCGCAGAATCCGCGCACCCTGGAAAAGGTGCCGGTGCCCGCAAAGCGTATTGTGAAGTTCAAAGTCGGGCGACTGATGCGAAAGAAGGTCTCCGGCGAAGACGTCGGCGATCTGACGCTCGACGACGGCGATTCGGACGGCTCGGCGCCCGAGGGTCGTGCCGCGGAGGCGCCGCCGCCGCGCGCTGCCGGCGAAGGCGGAGAGGCGCAGAGTCACGGCTGACGCAGAGTCACGGCTGACGCAGATCACGGCTGACGCAGAGTTACGGCCCTGTCCGTCTGCCTTGACTCGGCAGTCTCGCTCGACCCGACAGCCCGGCACGACCTGCTCGATTCGAACCGGCGTTCGCCGCGCTTACGCCTGTAGCTTTCCAGGCTTCAAGCGACCTAGCTCAGGGCGCGTTGGATCGCCTGGTCCAGGTCCGCGATCAGGTCGTCGGCGTCTTCGATGCCGACCGAAAGGCGGATCAAGCCGTCTTCGAGGCCGACCTTTTGTCGTTCCGCTTTCGGGATCGAAGCGTGCGTCATCGACGCCGGGTGGTCGACCAGCGACTCGACGCCGCCCAGGCTTTCGGCCAGCGAGAAGACCTCGAACGAGCTCATCATGCGGCGCGCCTGCTCGAGGCTGGCGTCCAGCTCGACCGACACCATGCCGCCAAAGCGGGACATCTGCTTTTTGGCCACGGCGTGCTGCGGGTGCTCGCTGAGCCCGGGGTAGTGCACGCGCGCCACCTTGTCGTGACGTGTCAGCCAATCGACAACCTTCTCGGCGTTGTCGCAGTGGCGGTCCATGCGCACGTGCAGCGTCTTGGTGCCGCGCAGCGTCAAGAACGCGTCCATGGGGCCTGGCGTGCCGCCACAGCTGTTTTGGAAGTGCTGGAGGTGCTGGTGCAGCTCATCGTCGTTGCAGATGGCCGCGCCGCCAACGACGTCGCTGTGGCCGCCGAGGTACTTCGTCGTCGAGTGGATGACGATGTCGCAGCCCAGCTTGAGCGGCTGCTGAAGATACGGCGTCGCGAACGTGTTGTCGGCCATCGTGCGCACGCCCTTCTGCTTGCACATGCTGGCGATGGCTTCCAAATCGCAGCAGCGCAGCAGCGGGTTGGTCGGCGTCTCCATCATGACCAGCTTCGTATTGTCCTGAAACGCCGCCTCAAGCTGCTTGATGTCGGTGAGATCGACGAACGTCGTCGTCACGCCGAACTTCTCGTAGAAGGTCGTAAGCAGCCGGTAGGTGCCGCCGTAGAGGTCGTTGCCGGCGATCACGTGGTCGCCGGACTGCAGCAGGTTGAGCACGCAGTGGATCGCGGCCATGCCGCTGGCAAAGCCCAGGCAGTGCTTGCCGCCTTCGAGTCCGGCTAGGTTGCCCTCGAGTGCGGTGCGCGTCGGGTTGCCCGAACGCGAGTAGTCGTAGCCCTTGGTGACGGCCGGCTCGGGCTGCACGTAGGTGCTGGTCATATAGACCGGGGTCATGATGGCCCCGGTCGAGGGGTCGGGGGATTGGCCGGCGTGGATGGCCTTGGTGCCGAAGCCGAGGGTGCGGTCGCTCTTCATGGGCCGAACAGTTTACCGGCAGGGGCGAGTTTACAAGCGTCGCAGATCGGGCAACATGCTCGGCCGATGTCCGTTTCCGCAGAAGCCTTCGATATAGACGCGCTCGAGTTCGACGCCGTCCGCGCTCTCTTGACCGCGCGTCTCATGACGCCGCTCGGCCGCACCGCCGTAGAAGACCTGGGGCCGAGCGCCACGGTCGAGCAGGCGGGGGCTCAGCTTGCGGCTACCGCCCTGATGGCGGCGCGTATCCGCGACGAAAGCTCGCTGCCCTTCAGCGGGGCCGTTGAGGTGCGCTCGTGGCTCGGCCGGTTTTTCCAAGGGGAGCACGCCTTCCAGGCTCGGGATGCCGCCGACCTCAAGCGGGTGCTGCGCTGCTCCGACCGCTGCCGGCGCTGGTGTCGGGCCAGCGGCGATGCGCTGCTGCGCTTTGCGCGAAAGGCGCCGGACCTCGAAGATCTGGTCGAAGAGCTCGAGCAAATCGTCGATGACCGCGGCGAAGTTCTCGATTCGGCCTCGGCCAAGCTCGCCGAAACCCGCCGGCAAATCGAGCAGCACAAGCGTGCGGTAGATGCCGCGATCGGGCGGGTGCTGCAGAGCGCCGACGTGCGGCGCTGCCTGCAGGCGCCTGAGCCTTCGTGGCGGCACGGGCGGCCGGTGCTGCAGGTGAAGGCGGACTATCGCCAGCGTGTGCGCGGCGTGCTGCACGATCGCAGCAGCTCGGGGGCGACGCTGTTTGTGGAGCCCGAAGCCGTCGTCGAAATCGCCAATCGGCTGTCGGACGCGGAGGCGGCTGAAAACCACGAGATCAGCGTGGTGCTCGCGGACGCCGCCCGTGGCCTGCGTCGCTACGGCCCCGATATCGAAGCCGCGGTCGCGTTTGTTGCGCGCGCCGACCTGCTGCAGGCCAAGGCGCGCCTGGTCGTCGAAGACGGCTACACCGTGCCGGAGGTCGCCGCCGGCACGCCGCTGCGGCTGCGCGGTGCGCGCCATCCGCTGCTGCTGCAGACGATGGCCAAGGAGGAGATCGAGCCGCTCAACATCGCGCTCGGCGATCCGCACCATTTGTTGGTGGTGACCGGTCCGAATACGGGCGGCAAGACCGTGGTGCTCAAGACGATCGGCCTGCTGGCGTTGATGGCCAACTGCGGCGTGCCGATTCCGGCGGACGTTGGCGCGACGCTGCCGTTTCTGCGGGCGATCCAGGCGGACATCGGGGACGAGCAGGCCATCGCGCAAAATCTGTCGACGTTCAGTTCGCACGTGCAGCGGATTGCGCGATGCGTGGAGCATGCCGCGTCGGACGCGCTGGTTCTGCTCGATGAGCTAGGCGCTGGCACCGATCCGGAAGAAGGCAGCGTGCTTGGCTATGCCGTGCTCGAGGCGCTCGTGGAGGCTGGCGTGTTTGCGGTGGTTACGACGCACCTCGGCCGGCTCAAGGACTTTGCCTACCAGCACCAGGGGGCCGAAAACGGCTCGATGGCCTTTGATGGGGTCTCGCTGCAGCCGCTCTACCGACTCGATCTTGGCATTCCGGGCAACAGCCACGCGCTCGACATTGCCTCGCGGGTTGGCATGCCCGAAGGCATCGTCACGCGCGCCAGGACGCTGCTTGGCAAGCGCGACAAAACGCTCGACAACCTGATCGAGCGCGTCCAGGTCGCACGCCGCGACGCCGAACAAGATCGGCAGGAAACCGCCGATCGCTCGCGTCAGGTCAGCCAGAAAAAGGAAGAGCTCGAAGAGCGCTTGGCGGCGGCGATCAAGAAAGAGAACTGGATGCAGGAAGAGGCCGACGGGCTGGTCGAGGCGCGTTTGCGCAAGGCCCACGCGGCGATGCAGGATTCGCTGACGGCGCTGACGCAGGCGCCGGGCAAGCACGGGGAGCGGGCCCGCGAGCTGGTGGAAATCGTCAACGGGATGACCCGCGACGCGACCCTGCACCGCCGGCGGATGGCATTTTGCCATGCGCTCAAAAAGGGGGACCTGGTGTTCTTGCCGCGGTGGGGGCGGCTCTGTCCCGTTCGCAAGGTCGACAAGGTGCGTGAGCTCGTCGTCGTGGAGTATGGCAAGGTTCGCATGGACGTGCCCTTTGAGGATGTCTCGTGGCTGCAGCCTCTCGACCCGAATCGATGACGGGCGCTCGCCGCCGCCGCCGGGCGCCTGCGGGAACGGGTGGCTCGCCGCGCCACAGGCCTTTCGCTGGCGGCGATTCCTTGCCTCGCGCTTTGCTCTGCCGTTAATCTCGGTCAGTCATGCCCGTGCTGATCGCAGACAACGACCGGGCCGTCAGCGGCCTCCTCGGGGAGATTCTTAAGCAGGCGGGCCTGTCGGTACGCTTTGCGTATGACGGCAACGAAGCCGAGCGCATGGCACGAGAGCCGGATGTCGATGCCTTCGTTTGCGATCTCGACATGCCCGGTGCCACCGGCGTCGAAGTGCTCGAAAAGTTGGTCGATCTACCGGCGCCCCCGCCGACCGTCGTGGCCTCGGGTTTCGTCGACCGCGGCATCGAAAAGCGGCTCCGCGGGCTTCCGTTTGTCCGCGAAGTGCTGCGCAAGCCGTTCGATCTGCGCCTTTTTTCGGCGCTCGTGCAACGGCTGTCCAAGTCCGCCGGCGCGGGCGACGACATCTCGCCGGCATCGGAGTCCTAGCCTGCCGGGTGGCAGTTCCGCGGGGTGGTCACAGGGTAGCCGGGGTTTGGTCGGTCGGGATTCTGGCCAGACGTGGCGGGGGCGGGGCTTCGCCGGGTCGTTCTCCCTCGCAGAGGCCCGGCCCGACCCGCACTGCCGCGGCCGAAAGACTGGTTTCCCGCCGGGCCTGCGGGCGCGGATGGCCGGGGCGCGCGAAAAATGCGGCTTGCTACGCTTGATCCAGCTTAGGGCGTCGGTATCGTCCTCCGTCCTTTCCGCGATAGCTCCTCTGCTAGCGTAGCTCAATTGGTAGAGCACCTGATTTGTAATCTGGAGGTTATGGGTTCAAGTCCCATCGCTAGCTCCAGATGAATCGGGTCGTCCTCTTGAGGCGTTCTCCGACTGCTTTCAACGAAAGGACGCGTGCGCTGCAAGCACGGGCGAATACCAAAGCGGCCAACTGGGTCAGACTGTAAATCTGATGGCTATGCCTTCGCAGGTTCGAATCCTGCTTCGCCCACCACAAGCTGCTTCCCGATGGGGGAGTGGTAGCTGCGCACGCGGCTGACAAAGTGACGATGCCTGCTGGGCTGTGCCGCTGAGATTTTGCCACGCAAGATCTCCTCGCTGCACGTGGGCCAGTTGGTATGGGCGCGATGGCGCGGGTGTAGCTCAACGGTAGAGCCCCAGACTTCCAATCTGGTTGTGAGGGTTCGATTCCCTTCACCCGCTCCACTGTTTGCTCTGGTTTGCCGTTCTTGCTCCGTTTGTCGTCGTCGATTCGCCGGCGGCGGGCCCGCAAGTCACGCTCTCTTCGTCCGCACGCTCTTTCTTTCGTTTGCTGGTCAGAGACCTCTGGCCATCTTTGTTTGCTGCTATAGCTCAGTGGTAGAGCACCTCCTTGGTAAGGAGGAGGTCGTGGGTTCAAGTCCCACTAGCAGCTCCACTTGACGTTCCGTTTGTTGGCCAATCCAAGGCCGGCGGAGACGTCTGCTAGTTTTTCTGTTCGATATCTCCCCAGTCCACACTCATGGCCAAGGAAACTTTCACCAGGACCAAGCCCCACGTGAACGTGGGGACGATCGGGCACGTTGCCCACGGCAAGACCACGACCACGGCTGCCATCACCTACACGCTCGCCGCTGTTGGTATGGCCAAGTACAAGGAATACGCTTCGGTTGCCAAGGGTGGCACCGTTCGTGACCCGAGCCGTGTTGTGACGATCTCGTCGGCACACGTGGAGTATGAGACGAAGAACCGTCACTACGCCCACGTCGACTGCCCCGGCCACGCGGACTACGTCAAGAACATGATCACCGGTGCCGCCCAAATGGACGGTGCGATCCTGGTCGTGGCGGCGGACGACGGCCCGATGCCCCAGACGAAGGAGCACGTGCTTCTGGCGCGTCAGGTCGGTGTGCCGGCGATCGTCTGCTACCTCAACAAGTGTGACCTTGTCGACGACGACGAGCTGCTCGACCTGGTCGAGATGGAAGTTCGTGAGCTGCTGAGCAAGTATGAGTACCCGGGCGATGACGCCAAGGTCATCCGCGGCGCCTCGTTCAAGGCCTTGCAGACGGAAAACCCTGGCCCGGAGAACCCGGACAGCAAGTGCATCTTCGAACTCATGGACGCCATCGATGAGGCGATCCCGGAGCCGGAGCGTGAGATCGACAAGCCGTTCCTGATGCCCGTCGAGGACGTGTTCTCGATCGAAGGTCGCGGCACGGTCGCAACCGGTCGTATCGAGCGCGGCATCATCAAGGTCGGTGAGGCCATCGAAGTTGTCGGCATCAAGGAAACCCGTCCGACCACGGTCACGGGTGTCGAGATGTTCCAGAAGACGCTCGACGAAGGTCAGGCAGGCGACAACGTCGGCTTGCTGCTTCGCGGCATGAAGAAGGAAGAGATCGAGCGCGGCATGGTGCTGGCGGTGCCGAAGTCGGTCAACCCGCACACCAAGTTCAAGGCGCAGGTTTACGCCCTCAACAAGGAAGAAGGCGGCCGTCACACGCCGTTCATGAGCGGCTACCGCCCGCAGTTCTACTTCCGCACGACGGACGTCACCGGCACGGCCAACCTGGTCGGCGCAGAGATGTGCATGCCTGGCGACAACGTCGAGATCGAAGTCGAGCTCGGCATGCCGATCGCGATGGACGAGCACATGCGCTTCGCGCTCCGCGAAGGTGGCCGCACCGTCGGTGCTGGCCGCATCACCGAGATCCTCGCGTAAGAGCGAGGATTCGCCCGACTTTGCCGGCAGGCGACTGCCGATACTGTCGAGCACCATGGAAGCCCGCGTGAAAGCGCGGTCTTTCGGCAAAGGGCAGTAGCACAATTGGTAGTGCAGTTGATTCCAAATCAACAGGTTGTGGGTTCGAGTCCTACCTGCCCTGCCACTACGACGGCCGTGGCGTTTCGGCGCTGCGGCCGCTACGGTTTTTGGCCGCGCTTCATTCGGGGTGCGGTTTTCGTTTGGATTGAGCAGCACCCTGCGGCCAACCGGCCATCCGGCTGAGTGCCGGCCGAGGGGGAGACAGACCCGTGAGCTATCGCAAGAAAGAAGGTCGCTACGCCCGCATGATCGCGTTTTGGAGCATCTGGCTCCTCGTGGGCTATGGCTGTTTCCACGGCGGCGGCCTCGCCGACAACCTCAACGTCTGGATGGGGGACTCCAACCAGACCTACATCGACCCGTTCCCGATTCTGGGCACGCTGAAGCTGTCGACGTGCATCGCGCTCGGCGTGTGGGCCGTGGTCGGCATCGCGATCTCGTGGGTGCTCAACCGCAAGGTGATCGCCGACACGCTGATCGATACCGAGGCGGAGATGACCAAGGTCTCCTGGCCGACGTGGACCGAGACCTGGCACGGCACGCTGGCCGTTGCGGTCATGGTGGTCGTGCTGTTGATCTTCCTCGTCCTCGTCGACCTCGGCCTCGCCCAGGTCATGGAGATGCTGCTTGTCCGTGGAGAAGCCTGATGAAGCTTGAGTGGTACTTCCTACGCATCCAGGTCGGTCGTGAAGACACGATTCGCCAGGCGATGATGCGCCGCCTCAAGCAGGCGGGCATCGAGGACAAGGTGCCGCAGATCGTCGTGCCGACCGAGACCATCCAGGATCACCGGGGTGGCAAGAAGGTCGTCAAGCGCAAGAAGCTGTATCCCGGCTACCTGATGGTCGAGATGGAGCTGACGGACGATGTCTGGTTTATCCTCCGCGAGACGCCGGGCTTCGGGGACTTTGTCGGTGGCCAGGCCCAGCCGACGCCGGCCAACCCCGACGACGTCGAAAAGGTGCTCGCGACCATGGACTCCAGCAAGGAGCAGCCCAAGGTCGCCGTGCAGTTCAAGAAGGGCGACCGCGTCAAGATCAAGACCGGCGCCTTTGAGAACACCGACGCCATCGTCGAAGAGGTGCACGCCGACAAGGGCACGCTGGACGTCAGCGTGAACTTCTTTGGCCGTCCCACTCCGATGTCGCTCGGATACTGGGAAGTCGAGCTCATC
>JBGCDH010000029.1:0-76780 GCA_045105235.1 Planctomycetota bacterium
GATGCTGCTGCTGGCCGGCATCGCCACCCCGATCACGATGGCGCTTGTCGGCGTCCCCTACGTGGGGCTGCCGCTCGCCGCGATGATCGGCGCGGCCATCACGGCCGTGGTCTGGATGCAGCCGCCCATGGCCGTGCGCGGCTTGCCCCTCGCCGCGCGGCTGCGGCTGCTGCAGAAGAACCCTTGGCGCGCGCTCGGCACGGGCTTCGGCCTGCAGATCGCCGTCGGCGTTCCGTTCGCCAACGTGCTCGCGTGGACGCTGATCGCGACCATCGCGAGCAGCAGTGCCTATGTGCACTTTGACAAGAGAGGCGGGGAGGGCGCAGCGAGCGGGGACTCCGCGGATGGCCCAGCGAACGAGCCAGCGGACGAACCGGCACGCGAACATCACGTCGCGGACCCCACCGAGCGGTAGCAGGCCAGCGGCGCCGAACGGGTTTTCGTGAAGCGCCTCATGGCGTGCATCGAATCGCTGCATAGAAAGGCGCGTTCGGTCGGCCGCGCCCCCACCGAACGCATCGCAGGGGACCAACCGGCGAGTCGCGAGTCTAAGCGGTCGGAAAAGAGCCGCGAATAGGCCTATCGCACCACTTCGCTCACAAACTCTCGACCATCTGCGGGGCGTTTGTCGCAGTAGCGAGCAGCCGGCAAGGACCACCTGTCCCCCGGCATGCTTCTCCGACACACGAACCGACTGATGATCCTCCGCTATACGTCCCTCACTCTCGCCGCCCTGACCGCGGCCTCCCTCTCGGCCCAGACCTGGAACGAGACTTCCGCCGGCGAAACCGTCGCCACACTCGAAGGCACGGTCGGCAACGGCCCGCTGACGCGCATCGTCGGCGACCTAGGCGCGACCGAGGCGGCCGACATCTTCCTGATCCACGTCGACGACGTTGCCAGCTTCTCATGCAGCTCCGTTGGCGGCGCGACCTGGGATACGCAGCTCTGGATGTGGGACCTGCAAGGCAACGGCATCAGCTTCCGCGACGACGACACCGGCAACCTGCGTTCGACGCTGTCCGGCCAGTTCCTGAGCGGCCCGGGCCCGGTGATCGTCGGCATCTCGGAGTATGACGTCGACTGCCAGGACGACCTCGGCCAGCAGCTCTGGCTCGACCAGCCCTTTGACGTCGAGCGCCAGCCGGACGATGCCGGCGCCTTCAGCGCCTTCACGCAGTGGAGCGGACTCAGCGCCACTGCGGGCGCTTACACCCTGACGCTGACCGGTGCATCGTTTGCCTCGCCCGACACGCCGCAAGAAGCGAGCGTTGCCTGGGCCTGGTGCAACCTGCAAGGAACGGCCCCGACGACCTTCACGCCGAGCCTGTCCTACCAGCACACGCCGTCCGGCGAGCTGATCACCGTCGACTGGGTCTCGACCGGTCGCTACGAGGTCGACCTGCCGCTCTCGATGGCCCAAACCGGAGCCGCTCACGCATGCGCGTACGGCGGCAACCACACGGCACTGGTCGAAGCCTGGGGCTACATCGGCGGCAAGATGAAGATCTTTGTCAGCGTGGTCGACCCGAGTGGCGCTCTAACGGACGGCAACTTCTCCATCAGCTACCGCGAGGGCGGTGCCGACGACGAACGCGCAGCCTACCTCTGGGCCAACGACGCAGCGTCGCCTAGCTACACGCCGAGCACGACCTACTCGTGGAACGGCAACCGCGCCGATCCCACGATCGCTCGCTCAGGCCCTGGCGTCTACCAGGTCACCCTGCCGGGCATCACAAACAGCGGTCAGCCCGAGGGCGGCCATGTTCAGGTCAGCGCTTATAGCGGCTTCGGCGGCACGACGCTGAGCCGCGCCAAGGTCGCGATCTGGAGCGGCAGTGCCACGGACATGGTCATCAACGTGCTGACATTTGATGCAGCCGGCGCCCCCGCCGACGCACGGTTCGTGTTGAGCTACCACCAAAACGCGGCTTCGATCCCGGCCCACCTCGGCTCGGGCGCACACGTCTGGGCGGATCAACCCACTGCGACCGTCAACTACATGCCGAACCCATTCTGGACGGACAGCAACGGTACGTTTGGCCCAGCTGACAGCGAGAACATCACCCGCATCAGCGACGGCGTCTACGACGTCTTCCTCCCGAACGTCCAGGCGGTCGACAGCTCCAACGCGATGGTCACGGCCTACGGCACTGGCACCCCGATCTACGCGTCGATCGGCCTCTGGCTCCCGAGCGGCAGCGGGACCCGCGTCCGCGTCAACACCTACGACGTCGCGGGCACTCCAACCGACTCGCGCTTCGATCTCAACTACCTGACCAACTATCCCGCCGGCGCGCCCGCAACCAACACAACCATCGGCACGGGCTGCAACGGGCTCGTGCTCGTCGCCGAAACGCGCCCGGTGCTCGGCACCGACTGGGACATGTCGCTCGCCGATTTGCCGGCCACGTCGGTCGTCGGCCTGGTGTCGCTCGGCTTCATCAACCCAAGCTTCCCGCTCGACGTCCTCGGTGCACCGGGCTGCTTCGCCTACCAAAACCAGGTCTCGCTCAACACGGTGACGCTGCCGTCGCCGTCACCGTCCTACAGCCTGTCGATCCCGAACACGGCCTCGCTGATCGGCGGCGTCGTCTATGCACAGGGCGCCGTGTTTGCTTCCGGCATCAACGCGCTCAACCTGGTCACCAGCAACGGTGTCCTGGCTACGCTCGGCGACGTCTAGTTTCGTGCATCTGATATAGAGGGCATTCTGCCGGCGCGAAGACGCCCGTCACGGCGCTGCTGCTCCTCGGCAGGAAGGCTCCTCGGCAAACGTCGGGAACGTGCATTCGTCGCAGCGCCTTGCGACGAATGCCCTCGCATCCCGGATCATGCCCCGTCTACCAGATGCGCGGTTACTCGCGCACGGTTGACGCGTGGCGCGGCGACGAACGTCGCGCTTGTGCGGACACGATTTCCGCACGCCAAGGTCGTTTGATCTTCCCGGACGACGAGCGAGACGCGCTACGCTATTGGGGCGATGAGCTCACCCAACGACCCCGAGACATCTGACCCAGACGATCCGAAGCATCGCACGACCGTCGCCCCACGAGCCGCCGTGGACGCCAACGCCGACGCCGATCGCGACCTCTTGGCGCTGGTCTACGATGACCTCCGCAACGTTGCGAACCGCCTACTCGCCAGCGAGCGCAAGAGCCACACGCTTCAGCCGACGGCTTTGGTGCACGAAGCGTGGCTCCGCCTCGCAACAGAATCGGATCTACATGGTTCGGACGAAGCCGCGCGGGGACGCTTCTTGGCGCACGCGTCGCAAGCCATGCGACGAATCTTGATCGACCACGCACGCAGCCGGCTGCGCGCCAAGCGCGGCGGCGGCGCCCAAAAGCAGTCGTTCAGCGACTCGATGTTCCTCAACGTCGAGGATCCGGTCAGCACCTTGGACCTGGACAGCGCGCTGACGGACTTTGCGGCCATCAAGCCGCGCGCCGCCAAGATCGCCGAGCTACGGATCTACGCAGGCCTGACCACAGCCGAAGCGGGTCGGGTCGTTGCCGCTTCGCTGACCACAGCCAAAGCGGAGTGGGCGCTCGCTCGCGCCTATCTGAGCCGTAGGGTTCAGGCCGAGAAGTAGAATTCACCGGCTTCGACAGCTCGAGCCGACGCAGTATCCATCGGGCTACGCATGAGCATGCAAGCCAAGCTGTCATGGAGAGCAAAGAACCCAGCGGACCAGACTCCGCAGCAGCAACACGCGCGGCCATGGACGTGTTTCTGGACGTCTTTGACCTGCCACACTCCGAGCGAGAGGCGACGATACGGCAGCGCTGCCAGGGCAACGACGAGGTTCTTCGTCAGGTCGCAGAGCTCTTGCACCATCACGACGCGCCGGACGCTGCGATCCTCACGTCGAGCCATCCGCGGATCGTGTCGAATGGCGAGCACGAGGATTCGCCAGCGATCCCCAGCCCAACCGTCATCGCACGCCCGCAACGCTCTTGGCAGCGATTCGTCGTGCTCGCGACCTCTTTGGCGCTCGCTTTCATCGTCTGGAGCCTGTGGCAGGACCACCGACCATGGCAGGCAACGCCGAAGACCGCACAGGCTCCAGGCCGCACTCTGCCCGGCGCTTCCGGATGGGTCCGCGACGCGCTCGCCCACCGCTGGCACGAAGGCGACGTCGCGTTTCTTCGTGATCGGCGAGATGCAGACACATCACTGCGCGAAGGACAAGCGTCGGAGCCAAGGCAGTTCCCCTGCCTCGCCGTCCCGCACGATAACCAGGTAGTGTTGCTCGATCTCGACAGCGGCAGCACGCGCGCGGTCCTGACAGCACGTGCACTCGTCCGATGGCCGCGCATCGCACCGGACGGCCGAAGCCTGGCGGCGTGGATCGCGGCGCCGAACCAAGGAACGGCCGCCTTGGCGCAATGGGATCTGGCGACCGGCAGCCTGCTGATTGCGCACGATGTCGCGATCGATGAGGTCGTTCCGCTTCAGTTTGACGGCCGCGCCAACGTCTTGATGTGGCGCACCGACCAGGCGGCATTTGAGATGAACATCGTCACGGGCACCGTCGAGCGCCTTGGCAACCGACGAGCGAGCGACCTCGACAGCGTTGTGAGCGCGTCTCAGCGAATGCGGCTCTACTTTCGCGAGCCCGATGTGCTCTGGATAGACAACGAAGAGCTGCCGCTGCGCCTCGGACTCCCGAGCGCCGAGCTTCGTACTGCCGCGTTCTCGGGCGATGAGCGCTGGCTAGCAGTGGCCGACACGGAGGGCCGACTCTACGTCTGCGATTGCCCCCAAGGCATCCGCATGCGCGCCTTCGACGGCATCACCTATCGCCTAGCCCTGGACGCCCACGGCGAACGGCTGCTCACGCTCGGCTCCGCCGACGCCCTCGTGCACGCGTTGAAGTAGGTCCAGGCCGGCTCAGCGGAGGAGCGCGCGCCGAACTTCGGCCCGGAGTTCAGCCCGACGTTCGCAGTCTGCGACACGCTTTGCGCTGAGCTGAACCACGAGCTCGCTGTAGTGCTGGCGCGCATCCTCGCGTTGGCCAAGCGCCGCATGTGCAAGAGCGGAGAACGCCGTGCGAACGACATTGCGATAGGGTCCAAGCTCAAGCCCAGGCGCGACCTGCTGCAGCGCCTGCGCTGGATTGCCCAATCGCACCAACAGCGCCGCCCGCAGCTCTGGGCGCATGTGGCTCGGGTCCAGTCGCTCTGCCAGACGCAGCCAGCGCAGCGCGCTCAGATAGCGATGCCTTGGCAAGCCAGACTCCGAAGCGAGCAGCCACGCAAACAGCCGCAGCGGGCCCGCCGTCGGCTGCAACGTCTGCCACGAACGGAACACTTCGTCCGCGAGTTCTCGATCCTGCAGGCTGGCGAGGGCATCGCGAAGATCGTCGCCCGTACAGAGCTGCTGATACAGCCAACGAGCGGCGTCCGAGCGCCCGGCCTGCGAAGCCAGGTCGCGTAGCTCCGCGTGATACTTGGCAGCAACCGACTCGTCGCCATCGAGCCAGCGGTTGACGACCGTCTGATAGCACGCTCGGGCACGGCTGTCGCGCCCGCCGAAGGCCGCGACCAATCCCCGCAAAGCCAACAGGCGCCGGGCACGCGTCGAATCGTCGCGCACCATCGACTCCATCTCTTCTACTGCTGCTAGAGCTCGGTCGAGATGCCACTGACGTGCCATGCCGTGCGCACCGTGCAACATGCGGTGCCAACGAGACGCACCAAAGGAGTCACTGCGCGTCAAACGCTCGGCAACTTCATAGACCAAGCGCGGCAAGTGCGGCTGCAGGGCCAACCCCGACAACGTTCGCGGCGCACCATAGTCATAGCCATAGACCTTCTGCCGCGACGCCAGCCTGCTCGCAAGCCGATCCCGCAAGCCATGGACTTCGCCGACTTCGTCCGCTGGAGCCTGTCCCGACGCGGGCTGCAGAAGCGGTGCAGAGCCCATCGAAACCGGCAGCACGCTGTGCAAAGCGATCGTGCCATCCTCAAAGCCGACAGCAAGTCGCTGCCCCGTCGCGTCAAATTCCACGGCCACCGCGCGCTCCAAGCGAGGCAGAGCCACCAGGTAGCGAGCGGGCGCCAAACTGCACAAGGCGACAGCATCCGACTTGCACGCAACGACCAAGCGTTGCTCCGTCGGATGGAAGTCGACGTCGACCGGAGGGCTAGGCAAGTCGATCGCCGCCAACGGTTCGAGATCCGCACTCATCAACAGCAGTCGGTCGGACGCAAGCCCGAGCGCCAAGCGCCCGTTCGGACCAATTTCGATTCGACGGACGCGACCATCGATTGCGCTCGCGGCACGCTGACGGCCGGCGCGTAGATCCCAAACGTACACCTGCGAATCGACGGCTGCGACAAGAAGTCCCTGCTCGGCATCGAGGGCGAGCGCTGGCCGACCGGACGGCAACGCCAGCAGAAGCTGAGCGCGAGGCTCGGCATCGGCGGAAGCGCGGCGTATGCGCACGAGCTCATGGCCGTTGTCCACAGCGCGCACCCCGAACAGCTGATGCCGTTCGGGGTCGAGGCAGGCGGCCCGCATCCAACGATCGTCAACCGCAAGCGTCGCCTGACTCGCACCCGTGCCCAGATCGTGCTGCATCACCGGTTCGCTCGCGACCAGTGAGTGCGTCCACACCTCTCCCTGGTGCTCACCAAGAACACGCGCCGCGCCAAAGCTCTGCTGCATGCCGCCGGTGGCTGGCTGCGCCCACGTGGCCACCGGAAAGCGGCGCACACCAAGGGTTCCGTACGCCAGCAGCGCCGTGCCGTCGCGGCAAAAACGCAAACCACCGCCAAAGCGCGCGGGGTAGCGAATGAGGGCGCGCATGCTGTCGTCGCGCAACGCAAACACGAACGCGCGCCCGTCGTCCGTGCCCGTTGCCAAATGACGAGCATCGAGCGCCGTGAGGCAGGCGAGAGGACCGCGGTGACCAAACAGCAGCTCACGCGTTGTCGTCAGTCCGCCGTCTAGGATCCGCACGACACCAGAGTCTTCGCCAAGCGCAAGCCATGAATCATCCGGGCTCATGACGAGTTTCTTCACAAGCCCGATGGGCCCCTCAAAGCGCGCAATTTCGCGGCCATTGGCCAGCTCGTAGATGGCGACCACGCCCGAACGACTGTCGGTGTTGGGGTCATGCGTGGCGACCGCGAGGCGCATGCCATCGGCCGAGACGCAACAAGCATCGCAGTCCCCCAAGGCCGACAGTGTGAAGTGGTCCGCCCGGTCGAGCCCCGGCCACGACAACACTTCCACCTCGGTAACCTGCTCGCTAGTGGGCTCGCGAACTACGACCAGCTGCTGCTGGTCCCCAAAGCCAGCAAACAGCAGGTGCTCATATCGAGACACCTGGATGCGGCGCTCCACGCGCCGATTCTCCAGCGACAGCACGGCAAGCGAACCGGAGCACGCAATGACGGCGCGTTCTTGCCGCTTGGCGAATCGCACCTGGCGAGGCCGCGGCCCCAGCCATGGAATCTCCCAGCTGACGCCCTGCGCATCCGACAAGCGCAGCAGAATGTTG
This sequence comes from Planctomycetota bacterium, assembly GCA_045105235.1. GTDB lineage: Bacteria > Planctomycetota > UBA1135 > UBA1135 > UBA2386. The sequence continues at coordinate 7,514 of JBGCDH010000029.1, forward strand.
CCATCGCGCTCAAGGGCGTGGAGCCGCATCGAACCATGAACAGCGCCCGCCAGCGCCCGTTCGGAATCGCCTGGCCGCCGCACTTGAAAACGTGCATCGACCCGGGGGCTCGCAGCGGCACTCGGCCCAGCATTCGCAGACCTTCCATTGCCGCCCGTCACTGCAAAGCGATACACCGAGCCGGCGGCGTCGATCGCGCCAAGCCAACCGGCCGCATCATCTCGCCAGATCTGAGTCAGTGGATCCGCACCAAGGCGATAGGTCGCAATCGGCGCATCGGCGAAGGAACTCAGCAGACGCCATTCGTAGCCGCGCAGCTGCTCGGGCGCATCGGCAAGCACGCTTCGCGCCTGCGCAGGCTTGCCGTCGGAGAGGTGCTGGCTCGCAAGAACCAGCACGTTCGCGTAGCGGCGCAATTCGCTGGTGTCTCGCGCTCGAATCGCCTCAAGGGCAAACATGAGCGACAGCCCTGCTCCGACGACGAGCGCCACCAGGAGTGCGGACAGCGCCGCCGCCAGCGAGCGGTTTCGCCGGGCCCATCGTCGCAAGCGAGTGCCCACGCGGGCAGGCCTCGCTTGCACCGGCAAGTCGGTGCGCGCCCGCCGAACGTCCTGCGCGAACGCCTGCGCAGAGTCGTAGCGCTCTGAGCGATCGACCGCGAGCGCGCGCTCGACAACCGACTGCAGGTCCCGACGGCGCGCACCGACCCCCGCCGGCAGTGTCGGAATCACGAAGCGCGAAGCCACCGTTGGAAAAAGCTCTGCACCGCCATCGAAAGCCGGCTCGCCGGCAAGCATTTCATAGAGCACAAGCCCCATCGCGTAGACATCGCTGCGGCCATCGAGAGCCGGCCCCGACGGCGTCAACTGCTCAGGCGACATGTAGGCCGGGGTGCCGAAGACAGCTCCCTGCTGGGTCAACGTGCTGTCAGGTCGAGCCGTATCCTTGGCAATCCCAAAGTCGAGCAGCACGGCCGTCTCGTCCCAAGCGATCATGATATTCGCCGGTTTGATATCTCGATGCAGGATGCCGAGCGAGTGGGCGTGATGGAGCGCCGTGGCAACCTGCTCGACCCACAGCAAACGCTGATCCAAAGCCGGGCGCGTCAGGGTGTCTCCGCCCGACTGCTCGTCGAGCCAGTCGGACAGTGCCCGACCGTCCACAAAGCGCATGGCCAAAAACGCCTGGCCATGCCACGAGCCACATTCGTAGACATCGCAGGCGCTTGGGTGATCGATCCGCGCCGCCAGCTGCGCCTCGCGCTGCAGGCGTAACATCCCCGTATCGCCCCCAGAGCTGTGACCGTGCAGGATCTTGAGCGCCACCGGCCGTCCCAGAACGGGATCGATGGCGCGATACACCGTCCCCTGGCCGCCGCTGCCGATTTCGGACTCGATTCGGAAGCGGGCGAAGACGCTGCCGGCCTCCAGTAGCGGACGGCTACCGTTCATTGCACGCGGATATGCAGGTCATTGCTCGATCCTCGGTTGCGCCTTGCCAGGCCAAGCGCTGCAATGCATGCCTGACACATATCGTGCCGCGTCGCACACTGCGAACGGAACCGAACGATACGTGATTCCCCCAGAAACCTAGAAGGAAACCCTCATGTCCGACGCAAGCAAGAGCTGCACCTACAACGGAGCATCCTACAAATCCGGCAAGATCATCTGCCAAGAAAACGACAACGGCGAAGGAGTGTGCATGGAGTGCCAGGACGGCACGTGGGTGCCGATCGACAAGACGTGTGAACCAGCACACGACCCAGGCACCGCCTGCTCCTAACGCCCGCGGGCGCAGCAGCGAGAACCACCCCGACACATCCGTCTAGCAACACATCCGCCTAGCGACACATCCGCAGAAGGCGAATCCGAAGCGTGGCGAGCAAGAAGAACAATGGGAACCGGCTACTTCAACAACGGCACGTTCACACTCACGGCGATGCTTCCGGACCCGTCAGCTGCTACGAGACGGACGATCAAAGAACTGCTGGCTGCAGCATCGCAGCGGCTTTTCGAAATGACCGGTGGCCAAGCGAGCTTTGGCAAGATCTTCTTGTCGGTGCATCCGCATGGCATGGCGGGCGCGGACCTACGATTTGACGCCGACCTCGGCGCAGATCCCGGCAAGAAAATCTCCGCCAATTCCGATGCCTCTGGCATCGGATTCCCGTGGCAGAGCGCGAGCCTGCCGCTCGGCGACGACGTGCTAGGAGATCCGGAGGACTGCTGCAAGTTCGACAACTGGTCCGATCCCGACCAACAAACGCCACAACCGCGCGCTGTCGCGCGACTCCTACACGAGTTCGGGCACTACGCGTTTGGCCTGCTTGACGAATACGGCGCTTGCCGATGCATCATGGCATGCAAAGGAATCCTGGCGTTCTGCGACGTCGACCACGAAACGGTGATCCACGGCGCCCATCGTCCGCAGTCCTGCTGGGACATGATCGCCGAGCACTACGGGTTGCTGCGGCCATCGCAGTCCGGTTTTGACTCGGCCCCCGGCGACTGCGCCGCGATCGAGTGGTGCGACGTCGCACCGGAATCTAGAATCGTCTTCGCCACCCACAATCACGAATGCAGCCTTTCGCACCGCGCCGCCAACGCGACCGCGCAGGCGTGGCGATTCATCGGCAAGAACCATCAGGTCGAGGTGCGACACCCGGCGCCAGGATCCGGCGAGGAGCCTCTCTTCGCGATCAGCGGCGGGGTTGCCTGGCTCGGCGAGCCACGCGCCCTCAGCTCCGCGAGCGTCGTCTTGATCGGCGATCCAAACGGCGGCGATCACCGCTACGCGCCGGAACTCGTCAATCGACTGGTGCGCGGCTTTGGTGCGATGGCAAGCATCCTGTCGCCCACACCGATCCACAAAGAGCTGCGCGAGTTCGCGTCCAAGAGTTCAGGCGTCGCCGAGGTCGTGACCCATACGGGCGTGCGTGCCGAGGTGGATCTACGCACGAGAGTGCTCACGCGCCTCGGTTGTTCCACAGACGGCTGGGGCGTCAATTGCCAGCATCGACTGCTCCGTGGACATGGCACGCCGCCCGTTTCCTTTGGCATTCACGTTGAGCCAGGAGCTGCGGCAGCCGCATTTGTGTTGATACGCCCCGCCACACACGAGCCGAGCGGACTCGCCCCATCCGTGCCAAGTCATCCTGAAACACTGACGATTCACGATCCGGACGGTTACTCCTACCCGCTGGAGCACGCAGACGACGGCAGCATCCAGGTCAGCACGGTTGCCGCGCCCAAGCCTGGAGTCTGGTCGATGACCGTCGCCGGCGGCAACGGGTCCGGTGACGACGCCACGCCCGTGTCCATCCTGAGCCTCATCGACAACCCCAACGTGTGGATCCGCGCAAAGCACCCCGTCGATGACGGGCACGAGATCAAGATGACCGCTCAGATTTCCGACGAAGTGCGCCGCGCCAACCAGCACACGCTCGCGCTCGCGAGCGCGCCGCCGTCGGCACCACCGCCCACGACCGGCCAGGATTGGGCCGATGCGCCCAGCAGCGCGGGCAGCTTTTCCGCGATCCAAGCGACCCACCGCGCCGACGTTCCGGGCTATCACGACTATCGGCTCGACTTCCACTATCGCGACCGGAACGGCAAGCAAGCGCCGGTCCGACGCGTGCTGCCCTACCAGGTGTGCATCCAAGAGCGCCAGCAGCCGCATGAGCGCGCCCAAGCAGCCGCCAAACACGCGAACCAAGCGCAGGGCTCCGCAGACGCCTGATCGGGCACGCAGCGCGGCCTAACCAGGTGGGCGACTCCCGTGGGCCCTATGCTTGCCGGCATGCGCACAAGCCTCCTACTCCTGCGGCTCTCGCTGCTCACGCTGATCCCAGCCTGTACGGACGCGGCTCCGCCACCGACAGAGCGCCCCAACATCTTGTTCATCATGATCGATGACCTTGGCTGGATGGACCTGCACGTGCAGGGCAACGAGGCGTTCGTCACCCCTAACATCGACCGGTTGGCCCGCGAGGGAACGCGCTTCACAGACTTTTACGCCGCGGCTCCGGTGTGCTCGCCGACCCGCGCCGCGTGCATCACCGGCCTTGCTCCGGCGCGGCTGCAGGTGACCAACCACATCCCGGACCGCTGGAGTTTCTACGACGAGCCCAAGCGCGGCGATGAGCCACGGCGCGGCCGCGAATGGGGCCCCGCGACATCCAAGAACGTGCTCGACAAGTCGCGCCCGACTCTTGCGCAGCGGCTCAAGGACGCCGGCTACCGCACAGGATTTATCGGCAAGTGGCACCTCGCGGGAGCCGACTGGAATACGACCGACACGAGCCTATTTCCCGAGAGCTACGGCTTTGATGTGAACGTTGCCGGCAACGCGCAAGGTGGGCCGGGGACGTTTCACGCCCCCATCAAAATGCCCAACTATCAAAAGGGCGAAGCCGGCGACTACCTGCCGGATCTGCTCGCTCAAGAAGCCGTCGACTTCCTCGCCACACCGCGCGCCGACAACGAGCCGTTCTTTCTGTGCCTTTGGCACTACACGGTGCACTACCCCATCGAGGCTACGCCCGAGCTGATTGCGAAGTACTCCGACGAAGCCGAGCCCGACATGCCGACGCGCTACCGGGCCATGGTCGAAGGCATGGACGCCGCCGTCGGCAGGGTGCTCGCCGAACTCGAGCGCCAGGGGATCGCCGACAACACGCTGGTCCTATTCACATCCGACAATGGGCAGATGCCGGGCGCCTCCGTCGCCGATCCACTGCGCGCGGCCAAGGGCTACCTCTACGAAGGCGGCATCCGCGTGCCGATGATCGCGCGATGGCCGGATCACGTACGCGCCGGTGTGATCGAGGCGACGCCCGGGATCTCGATGGACTTTGCGCCGACGTTCCTCGAGGCAGCCGGCATCTCGTTCGAAGAGGCCGACTTTGACGGCGTCAGCCTGTTGCCTCTGGCGATGCGCGGCGAAGCACCCGCTCGCGACTCGATCTGCGTGCACTTCCCGCACTATGCGTATCACGGCAAGAACCACCTCGGCTCGGTGATCCGGCGCGGCGATCTGAAGTACATCCATCACTACGATGACGAGGAGCACGAGCTCTACAACCTCGCCACGGACATTGGCGAACAAGAGAATCTGTTCGAGGGGCAGCCAGAGGAGGCTGCGGCGCTGCGACGCAAACTTGAGGCATGGCTAGAGCACGTCGGTGCGCAGCGACCGCGTCGCTACGCCGATATCCCGGCGGACGAACTCCCCGGCAAGAAGCGCGGCTGAGCCGCTTCTCAGCCCTTCTCGGCTGCCCCCCTCCCTTAGCCATTCGCGCGCCGAATCTGCTCGAGGATGCCGGGGTCCTGGATTTCATGATCCCGCGCGAGCAGCGTTTGCCCTGGATCATCGCGTGGTGCTCGAGAACCTCGACGTTGCCAATGCCAAGCAATTGGCATGTCTCGCGGACCAGGTCCGCGCGCATCACAACGTCGAAGCCGTTGCCTCCGCATCGACACCACCCTGGTGCGCAACGCTGACCACGAGGTCCATGTCCCGCACCGTCTCGCTGAACACGCGCCCTGGAATCGCTTGGCGTTCACGTGCGGACAGGGCGCGCACGAACTTGCGCACCTCCTGCCGCCGCTCGAACGACGCCACTTCACTGCGAACGATCCGCTCGATCAACTCACGCAGGGTCAAGCCGCCGTCTCCGTCACCAAAAGCGCCCGGATCCACTGGGACAGACCATTCTGGAATCAGAGCGCGGCGGCGTCCCAGCGCACGAGCTTCGGCGAAGACCATACCTCGGTTGTAGCAGACGGTATCTGCCATCGGCAGCGGCCCCAGACGAATGCTCCGCACAGCGTGGCCCGCAGACTCACGCCCCCCCCCCGAGACACGCCGGTTATTGCGACATACACTTCCGCGGACGGCGGCGAGCAAACAACGTGCTCGCTGATGACACTGGACGTGGGAAGGCAATGCCGCGAATACAAATCCAACCGGGCGAACGGATCGTCTTCATCGGTGACAGCAACACAGACACGGAGTACCGAACTCGGTTTCCACCACACGGGTATGGCTACGTCATGTTCGTCGCGACGATGCTGGCTGCGAGTCGACCGCAGCTTCGCCTCGACATCCTCAATCGCGGCAACGACGGCGACACCATCGAAGATCTTGCGCGCCGTTGGGAGCAAGACGCAATCGCTCCGCAGCCGCAGCACCTATTCGTCCTGATCGGCACCAACGACGTTGCGTTCCGACACACCCCCGACGATGGCCACCGTCAGGTTTCTGACGACACCTATATCGACACCCTCAGCAGGCTCATCACGCAGACAAGGGAACAGACCCCGGCAACGATCACCCTGATCGAGCCGATGCCTTTCGATATTCCGCCCGACTACCCCGCGGACGCGAACTGCGAGCTAGAACGACTTTGCGGGCGACTGGCCGACCTTGCGTCGCGCATGGACTGCGACCTTGTGCCGGTGCGCGCTGGGCTGGCGTCCATCATGGAGGCCGGCAACGCCGAGGGTTGGTATCAGAACTTCAACCACCCCGCGTTTCCGGGGCATGCCTACATCGCGCAACAGGTTCTAAGGCACCTCGGATGGCAGCTCTGATTACGGATGCGAAGATCACCCACACAATTCAAACCACCGAGCCAGACAGTGTCACGATCTCGGGGACGCGTGATCTACCTATGCATGTGGACGGGGACCAGCGGCGGCATACAGGTCATCTACGAGCACGTGCGCATCCTGCGAGGCCTCGGCATCGACGCGCGACTTGGCGCCCACGGGCCTTTTCGCCGCTGTACCTGGTTCCGAAATGACCCTGTGTCGACCCCAGCTATCGACGACTGCTTGGCAAAGCTCACAGCACAAGACGTGCTGGTCGTACCGGAGCTCTGCATTGGCGCCCCGGAACTCGCAGACGTTCCGGGGCGTCGCATCGCCTTTGTGCAAAACACCTCGCTGCTGACCAGCCCTCTTGCAGGCTACGAATCGGTCTTGGTCCCGTCCGCCGCCATCGAGCCAACGCTTCGCCAAGCGAGCCGATACCAGGGCGACGTCCACGTCGTCCCCAGCTTCCTGCACAGCGAGTTCCTCTTTCCGAGCCGCGCGTTTACACAGCGGCGGCCGCGCGTGCTCCTCATCGATCGTCCCAACAAGCATGCAGGCGAGCCCAGAGAGGTCCAGTCACACCTGCACGATCGCTGCCGGCTCGATGTGGAAGTGACCTATGTCGACCAGTCGTTGCCGCGGGATGCGTTCACGGCCCTGTTTCGAAACCATGACTTCTACCTGCATCTAAGCCATCCAGAAGGTCTGCCCATTTCGATCCTTGAGGCCTTTGGCGCCGGCTGCCTCGTAATCGGGTTCGCGGGAATCGGCGGCCTTGAGTTCATGGTCGATGGCGACAATTGCTTCATCGTCGCGGACGGCAACGTCCCGGCCACGATCGACGCGTTGGCCCATGCACTGCGGCAGCCCTGCGAGACGCTCAACGCGATGCTGTATCGAGCGCGGCGCACGGCTGCGACCTTCGACGAAGCGCGCACCACAGCGGCGCTGGCACGCGCCTTTGGCAGATGGACCCTCGGAGCAGCCAGATGAGCCAGCCGACGATCACACACGTGCTGCGCGCCCCGATCGTTGGAGGCTCCGAGCTGGAAACGCTCGCGATCACGTCGAATGTGCCTGGCTTCGATCACCGGGTCGTGTTCCCTTCGCGCTTTGAGTCATGGCAGCCATCGATCCGCGAGCAGTTCGACGTGCCCGTCGCAGCCGTGCCCGACCTGCAGGCCTTTCTCGACGATCTCCGCACCGACATCGTGCATCTACAGTTCCCGTTCTTGCTTGTTGCGCAACCGGTCGGACACGACTCGGTCCTAGAGCTTCTGCGCCTACCGCCTCTCCCGGCGGTCTTCACCGTTCACGCTGCCGTAAACGTACCGATCGCCCCCGATATTCACTATGTGTTTCACACGCATGAACTGTCGTCGCGCTTTCGCGATCTGATCCCCAGCGAGCGCCGCAGCGTTTGCCCAAGCCTTGTCGCACCTTCGACTGGATCATCGGCTGCACCGTCGACTGGGCCGAGGCGAACGAAGCAAGGCGAGACGTGTGTGGTGCTTTGGGTGTCGCGCAATGAGGACGCCAAGTTTCATCCGGACCTTGCCGCGATCGTCGAACAAGCACTTGCCGCCGAGCCGAGTTTGCGTTTTCACTTCGTCGGCACGAGCAACCTGGTGCGCCTTCCCGCAGATCCGCGGATCACGTGCACTCCCTGCCCCGCACCCGACCTGGAAGCTGCGTGGACCACCGCCGACGTGTTTTGGCACTTCCCCCATCCGCGGCTCGAAGAGACGTGGTGCCGCACCGTGACCGAAGCGATGTCGCACGGCATTCCGTGCGTCGTAGCAGGCCATGGCGCCATGCAGCACCAAGTGCAAGACGGCAGAAACGGACGCGTCGCCCACACTCCGCAAGCCTGCGCCGACGCACTGATCGAACTTGCGCGCCTACCCGCGGCACAGCGGCGCCGCATGTCACAAGCCAATCGCTCCCGGGCAGCCGCGTTCGCCGATGACAGCATCCGCCATTGGCAATCCCTCTACCGCCGCCTCAGCGGCGGCCTGGGCCCGCACTAGAACACAGCAGGACGCGTCACGCATCGAAATAGGCACCCGGCGTCACCCCAAGTTCGCGGCGGAACATCGCGATGAACGCGCTCGCGCTGCCGTAGTCGAGTGCGAATGCGGCTTCGCTCACAGTGCGCCCGCCGGCAAGCAGTTCCATGCCGCGCAGAACGCGTACGCGCTGACGCCAGGCCAAGAACGTCATGCCCGTTTCGCGGCGGAACAAGCGGGCGATTGTGCGTGCGCTTGCCCCAACGCCAACGACAAGCTCCTCGAGACTCGACTCGCAGCTTGGTTCAGCAAGCAGACGCTCAGCCACTCTGCGAGCGCGCGGGTCCAGCGGCATGGGACGAGAAAGCGGCTCCTCACACAGTGGGTCCATTTCGTGCACAAGCAGCTGCACCAGCCTCAAGGAACGTTCATCAGCCTCGACCAGATATTCGTGCTGAACGGCACGCAGAATCAACTCGCGCAAAAGCGGAGAGACGCTGAGCACAAAGCCCGACCCCGGGAGCGACTCGGTGATTTCTGGCCGCAGGTAGAGCGTGCGAAGGTCGACATGCCCCGACGTCCGGAGTCGATGCATCATGTCCGCTGGCACCCATGCCGCCCGCTCTTCAGCAGCGCATCGTCCCGGTGGCAAGCGACGCGATGACGGGCTTCGAATGCACCATTGCGGCTGGCGACATCGAAGCAACCGCAGCGACAGTGGTTGAACATGGCGGCGAAGTCATCATGCCACCGGTTCGCATCGAGACCGTTGGCACCATGATCAAGTTTCGCGACACCGAAGGGGACTCTGTTGCAGCCATGCAGTACGAGCGCATTCCGGAGCCCGCATGAAAACCCTGACGACCAGCGTCTTCTGCTTCGCAACGCTCGCAGGATGCGCGTCGACGGGCGAGTGCGGAACCGTGGACACCCTCCCATGCGTCTCGATTTTTCGTCCAATTTCGCAATTACAGGTAAATACGGCAATCCTTAAGTCGACGGCGCACACGCACCCTGCACGATTGTCATCGAATTCACTGAGAGTAATCGACGGGTTAAGAATTGACCGCTAGAGTGATAAACTGATGACAATCCTCGGATCGTCATCCACCTCATCTCATGCGGGCCGACTGTGAAGATCGCGCCCGGTAACACAAAGGACTCACCATGCGAGCCAATAAACGGCTTGGGCTATCTTTATGCCCAGCGCTCTCCGCTATCCTGTTCGCTACGGCGCCTCTGCACGCGCAGAACACCGTCAACTCCGGCCTGCAGGCCGATATTTCGATGACGACGCCGGGGGGCTGGCTGTGGCCCGCAGCAGACCCCGGCAACCCTCAGCCGAACCCCGCGACGCCCTACCTCAAGGATCGCATCAACCTGGGCAAGGCGCTGTTCTGGGACGAACAGGTCTCGACCAGCAATACGATGGCGTGTGGCACATGCCACAAGCCCGAGTCAGGAGGAATCGATCCACGCCGCCCCGGCAAGACGTTCAACGCCTTCGGCCAGCTGGTTCTCGGCTCCTTCGGAACGATCCCTCAGTCGCAGCCGGGCGGCCCAGGCACCCCGATTGACTACGGCTTCACGGCGCCGCCCTCGAATCAGGCGACCCGCGGCATCACGCCCATTCACGTGCCGACGATGATTGGCGCCTACATGTTCCGCCGACAGTTCTGGGGACTGACGGCGGGACCACAGTTCAACTTCAGCGGCGGCGGGGTTCTGTTCCCCGACTGGTCGGCGCTCGAGAATCAGGCCGTTGGTCCACCGACCAATGAAATTGAAATGGGCCACCAGAACCTTGCGTGGGCCACTGGCGTGCTAGAGAGAAAGCTCAATCAGGAACAGCCGCTGGCGCTCGCGGTCCCGGGCACGATCCCCAGCAGCATCCCCGGCTGGTGGATGTTGACCAGCTACCACAAGGTGTTCGACATCGTGTTTTCGGCGTCGGCCAATCCAGCGATTGCCGCCCCCCAAGGGGTGACGCGCGAGCGCTTCGCGATGGCGCTGGCCAGCTACATGCGCACGCTGATCCCCGACCAAGCGCCGATTGACACCGGCACCATGACGCCGCAGGAAGAGCTCGGCTTTGACATCTTTGTCAGCAGCGGCTGCGCGGCCTGCCACTCCGTTTCCGGCAACCCGACGCTCGTCATGACCGGCGGCCCCAGCGGGATCCTCGCGGACCCGTGGGACAACCCGTTTTCCGATGGGCAGCCGCACAACATCTTCTTTGCAGACCCATCGCGAGACATCGGTCCGATCAAAACCCCGACGCTACGCAACGTCGGCCTGCGCACGCGGTTCTTCCACGACGGCCTCGGCCGGGTCATCGCCGGGGCACCCAACAACACCCTGCCGGACATCGTCGACTTCTACGATCTCGACCAGGATCCTGCAGCCGGCGGCCCTGGCGGCCCCTTCGAACTGCGCAGCCTGCTGACGCCATCGCCGACGCTGACGCCCGGCGAACGCAACGCCGTCATCGCGTTCTTGCGGAACGCGCTGACCGACCCACGCGTAGCAGGCGCCACCCCGCCCTTTGACCGCCCCAAGCTCTACACGGACGCCTTCCCGTTCCGCTCGAACATCACCCGGCCGTCGACTGCTGGCGGCCTCTGGCGACCGCGCATGATCAGCGACGTGCCACCGCTGGTTGAGAAGGTCGGTGGACCAAGCTGGTGGAAGGTCGGCGTCGGCAGCCAAAACGCAAGCTTCGGCGCGCCGATCATCCCGCCAGGCAGCGTCGCGACCCTTTGGATGGGCAACTCCGACACCGCCGCCGGGCCGTTCTATCTGACCGGGGCGTCGGCACTGGTCAATCTGCCAACAACGTCTCAGGGATTCGCGACGGCGCACGTACCGGTGCCATTGAGCGCAACCATGATCGGCACGATGGCCTTCCTGCAGTGGAGCGTGCTGGATCCATTCGGAACGCTCGGCTTCTCCGAGTCCTCGTTCTTCATCCCCCTGTAGCAGAACAGGCAAGAGGTGCCGTGACGTCGGGCGACGGCTCGCGGCAACAGCCTTCGCGGCGACCGCTCGGAGCTCCGAAGCTCCCCTGCGCGAGGCGGCAGCTGCGCCTTCGAGCGTGCTGCCTCGACGCCGAGCGCGTGCCCCTCCGCGCGGCCGCTCGGCCGCACACGGCCGGCCAAGAAATTGCACTTCCGATCTGCGCACGGATTCCGCCAGAGGACGAGCCGGAGCACAAATGCGGGAACGCAGGCGTCGCCCCGGTGACCTGATGGGCGCACCCCCCGCAGTCTCTTGACCAAGCACCCCGGTTGGCACAACGCAACCCATTCGCTTCCGACCACGATGATCCGCATTCCTTTTCCCAGTCTCTCCACCGCAAAGTCGGCGCCCCTACTCCTCGCAGCGGCCAGCTTTGCACCATCGCTCGCAGCACAGTTCGCCAGCCGCGCGATCGACGTCGACATTCCGGCACAAACCGGCAACGCGCTGCTACTCGGCGTTGCCCATGACCCGATCCACCAGCAGTTCTTCTGCACGGCACGCGGCACGGCGGCAACCTTCGCAGCACCGCACTCCGTCTACGTGCTCGACCAGAGCGGCAATCTCGTCAGCACGATTCCGCAATCGGCCGCTGCCAACGCAACGGTCTGGGGGTATCGCGACGGCGCCTCGAACGCGATCGGGCAGCTGATGTTTGGCTTTGAGGGCGGCATCGAGGTCTTCGACTCGAACTCTGCGGCGCCGACCGCGTTGACGCCAGCGACGACGCTGCTGACCACCAACGGCCTGCAGCCGATCAGCCAGCCGATTGTGGTCCAGGGCGGGATCTTCACAACGCACCGCGCCATCGCATTCGACGCCGACGGCAACAGCGGCGACGGCTCGATCTTCGTAGGCAACTTCGCCGACGACGTCGTCGAAATCGACCTCGCGGGAAACGTGCTTCACACCTACGCCAACACGAGCAGTTGGTCCGCCTACGGCCTCGCCCTGGACGTCAACAAGGGCACTCTTTGGATCAACTCCGCACCGAGCTACGGGTCACTGGCCGAATACGCAATCGACCGTAGCAACAACATGCTGACGCCAACGGGCATCAGAATCGAACGCAACGGCGCGCTTGAAGGCGGCCTCGACTGGGTCGACAACGGCGTCGATGGTCGCGGCTGTGGCTCCGACCTGCTCGCTTGCGACCAAACCGCCGACACGCTCATCGGGCACCGTCTCGAGCTATGGGACGGCTACGATCCCGCCGGCGAACCGGCGCTCGCGATCGGCATGGATGGCGGGCCGCTCAGCGAAACTTCTGTGGAAGTGTTCGCGACTGCAAACTCGATCGAAGTCGACTGCACCGGGCCTGCCGGCCTACCCTACCTGCTGTTCGCAGACGTCTTGGGCGAACCCGAACGCGCGCGCGGCGCCGTCGCCGGCCTCCGCTCGCCCTGGGAGATGACGTTCCCTCGCCCCAACTCCGTCTTTGTTGGCGGATTCACAAGCGGCTCGGCCATCTCCCTGCCTGCCAACGTCCTGACGTCCGCCCCGATCGGCCAGGAAATCACCTGGCAGGGCCTCGCGCTCGACGGCAACGTGCCCGTGCCAGCATGCGGCCTACAGCTACCGCTGGTTGCGACCAACGTAACGAAGCACATCTACACGGCCCCTTACACCGTGGAAGTGCGCGCGACCGGCGGCAACTCGTTCAACGTGGACCCGACTTCCGGCTTCTTCCAAATCGAAGCCGGTCCATTGACCGCCAGCGACCCGATCGTATCGGTTGAGTTCGACTGGCAGAACGTGGCTTTCCCTTCCCAAGCAACGATGGTCTTCGACTGCGACCAAACCGGCATGCTCAATACGTTTGCCGAAGGCAACGGCGGCGGCTGCGGCGGCACCTACCGCAACGGCTCCGATGTCGTCGCCGGCCTCGACTACACCAACCCCGCCAACAACCTTGCCGACACGGCAGTCTGTGCCGGCTCCATCGCGCACGTCGAGGCGTCGAATCAGGTCGGCACGACGCCGAACTACAAGACGCTCAAGTGGCACTTTGCCGGCGGCCAGTTCACGTCCGGTGTTGTGCTAGAGTTTGACATCGACACCGACGGCGGCGCCGGCATCGCGGGCGCAGACATGGGCGGCATGATCGTGACCGTAACGCTGGCAAGCGGCATCACGCTGACCGGCGACCTCGATCACGACGTCGGCGTCACGGTCGAATCGTTCGTCCGCCTCTAATCGAGCGCCGCGGGACCGCGAGGGCTTGCGCCGCCGCGAACAGCGGCGCGCTACGGCCGCGCTACCATCTGCACACGCACCGGCATCTGCACACGCACTGGCGCCCCCTCGCCGTCAGCCCTACCGCATGGATTCGTTGGCATGGCAGCCGGTGGATCTGCAGATCGACGACTGCTCTGCGAGCCAACCACGGTGATTGCCCGCGCGCGGGGGCCGCTCCACGGCAGCAGCCAGAGTTTGCTGCGTCACGCCTTCGGCCGTATGCGAATCGGCGCAAAGTTAGCGCGCCATGCGAGGCACGAAATCGAGGTCCAACAGCAGGCCGGACGGATCACTAGAAATCGGAATCGTCATCACTCCTCCAACCCCACGGCGGCGGGCCGCGTCCCCGAACATTCACAGATTTGGCTCTGCCGGTGCAACCACGAGCCCAAGTCATCCATGCGGGAACTGCCGCAGCACCCCTCGGCTCGACAAGCTTCGACGGACAGATGAATCGGCCCCAACGTTGCAGGTAATCGCGTCCGTAGACGCTACGGCAAGCCCAGTCGGAGCAGTAGATGGCACGCCCGACGCATTCGGCGTATGCTTCGCGCTTCAAGGGGACCCAGAAGGAAACATCGTCGATGCGTAGACTCCTAGCGTTGTTTTCGTGCCTCGTGCCGATCTCCGCCCAGACAACCTGGACCGTCGATGCGATGAATGGCCCCGGCTCGAACTTCGCGGACCTGCCAAGCGCGATTGCCGCATCCGCCCCCGGCGACGTGATCCAGCTGCGCAGCTACCCGCCAACGGTCGCGATCTACCAAGCCGCGGCCGTGCCGCACGGCCTGACGATCGTCGGAGTCGGTGGCCGCGCCGCTTTGCAAGGACGAATGGACGCGATCGATCTCGGCCCCAGCGAACACTTGATCCTGCGCAGCCTCCACACCGGCCCGTATCCCAACGTCACCGGCAACGGCAACGGCCCAACAGGCACCCTGTTTCAACTGTACGTTGTCAACTGCGCGAGCGTGCACCTGCAGGACCTGCAGCACGGCGAAGGTTTCACCAACGGTCTCGCCTTCTGGATGTTTACCGAATGCGACCTCGTGACGCTGTCGGGATGCTCCTACCGATCCGCCAGCTGGTGGCACAGCATCAGATTGCGGGATTGCGAACTCGTCGTGATGCAAAACACAACGACCGCAAAGCTGACCCCACAGACTCTGGCGGTCAGAGCGACGCGAACACACCTCACGCTCGTAGACAGCCATCTTTTCGGCATGCTGAACGGCCCGTGGGGGCCCGGCGTTCACGCGATCGAATTGAACGATTCAAAACTGGACCTCATCGGAGCCAGTTCGGTCGTGGGTGAACCAGAGGCCACCAGGACCCACGGCAGCAACCTGTTTCGGATAGGTCCCAACGCGAATATGGGCGCGACGGGCGGCACCGTTGTCTATGAGGCGCTAACCGGCATGAGCGCCGAAATCGATGGCAACCAGCTGCTCGAGATCGACGTTCACGGCGCGGCCAACGGCATCGGGATCCTTTCGTTTGGCACCCCGACCCAAACGCCGGTTCCTCTGTGGGGCGCAACCTACTTTCTATCGGCACCCACCGTCACGGTCTTTGCCACAACGCTGCTCGACGGCCACGGCGTGGGCACATGGCAGACGACACTGCCTGCGGGGGTCCCGACAGGCACGAGCCTTTGGCTGCAGACTGCCGTGCTTGACGGCAACGGCGCCTTTGCCTTGACGACGCCTGCGGTGGTCACCACGCCCTAATGGCGTGAGGCAGAAGGCTAGGGCCGCCTTCGGCGGCGGCACGGTGCGTCGCTGGCGCCACAGCGTAAGCAGCCACCTACCCCCCAGCGGTCAAGCCAGCGACGTGGCATCCACCACGCAGCGAGCTGAGGATCCCCGCCGCCGAGGCAACAGGCGCTCGCGTTCTCGCACCTTTTCGACATACGCTGATGGCTCTGCAACACACCGCACCCCCATGCGCACCATGACAACACTTCTCAAGCTCGCCGCTCTCACTAGCCTCGCTGCCACCGCCAGCGCGCAATCCTTCAGCTGGACGTTGGCGACGCCCGCGACGCTACCCTCAGCCCGCGAACGCGCGGCGAGTGGCACTGACGGCGTCAGCTACTACATGTACGGTGGCCAAAACGGCACCAACGTCACGGGCCTCGACGAACTCTGGTCGTTCGACGGAACCAACTGGACGCTGTTGACGGGGACAGGCACTGGCCCCGGCACGCGCACCGGCGCCACTGCCGGCTACGACCTTGCGCGCGGCAAGCTCGTGGTCTTCGGCGGCCTCGAGAGCTTCACGACCAGCGTCCGCCTCAACGACACCTGGGAGTGGGACGCGACCAACGGCTGGGTCAACGTAACGCCGGCCGCAGGTTCGCCGGACGGACGCTGGCTGACAAACAACGGCGTCTACGTGCCAGGCTTTGGCTTGGTGTTCCATGGCGGCAACGCCGCGGACGCCAGCGGGACGACCTACAAGAGCAACGAGACCTGGGCATGGGTCGGGGGCGCTTGGGTTCTGCTAGCGAGTAGCGGCCCTGCCGTTCAAAACGCGATGATGGAATACCGCACCATGCAGGACGACCTGATCCTGCACGGCGGCGTGACCGAAAACCCAACCACGGGAGCCAACGAGTTCAATGGTGACACCTGGCGCTACGACTTCGCGACCGGCACCTGGGCACAGCTGACCACCGGTGGAACGACGCCCTTCAACAGCGCCAACGCGACACAGGGCCTGTTCGCCTCGATGTCGTACTACAACCCGCTCACGAGCAATGTAATCGTGCACGGCGGCAACGGCGGCAGCAGCAGCACCACGACGTGGCAGTTTGACGGCACGGACTGGACCGAGATCACGACCAACGGCGTCGGCTGCCGCAACGGCGGCATGCACTGGATCAGCGCGCTCAATGCGGCCGTATACGGCCCGTGCAACGAGACCAACGGCGCGAGAAACCGCACCCGCACCCACGGCCCCCAAACGCTGGCGATGGTCAGTTCCTACGGTTCCGGCTGCAGCGGCCTGGCCGGCACGACACTGACGCTCGCAGCGGACAATGACCCATGGGTCGGAGTCACCTTTGGCGCCACGTGCACCAACATGAGCGCGGCGGCGCCGATCAAGCTCGCCGTCTGGGGCCTCGGCACGGCCGCGACGCCGATCACCGGTGTTTTGGGCGCAGGGCCCGGCTGCACCCTGCTCAACACGGCAGGAACGATCCAGGCAACCGTTGCCGCGGCAACGAGCTTCACGGTTTCGCTCGCGATCCCTGCGGACCCAGCCCTGACGGGCTTCCAGCTCAACCTGCAGGCAGCCGAGCTCGACGTTGCGCCCGGCAACCTCGCGACCTCCAACGGCATCACGCTGACCATCGGCGGCTAGCCGGCAAGCCGGGGCCGCTGGCGATGCGCACCCCGTCTACCAGATGCACGACACTCGCGCTGAAAGAGAGCGCCGACCTTTCGATAGCTGAGAGGTGCTCCGCAGAAGTCTCGCGCGAAATCGACGTTCGCGCCGGTGGCCAAGTATCGTCACGTTCCTCGCCGGCGGCCTTTTGCTCCCGGCTGAGCACATGGCACCCCCGGCCACCCGATGATCGCACTCCTCACGCTTCTGCTTTTCGCCCAGCTGCTGCTCGCCCAAGAGCCGGCTCCCTACGCCTGCGGCCCGTTTTTGCTGCAGCCCGGCTGCGACCAGATGACGGTGGTTGTCGACCACCCGCAACCGGTTGTCGCCGAACTCATCTACGGGACCGAGGGCGGGCAAGACGAGCAGCGAGTGCCGCACGCCTCGCCGCAGCGTCACCACGTCTTTGCACTCACAGGCCTCAAGCCCAAGACGGAATACTGGTATCAGGTGCGCACCGGCACGGAACGCTCGTCGGGCAAGCGCAGCTTTCGAACGCTGCCGCAAACGCCAGATCGCTACGAAGTGATCGTGCTCGGCGATGTCCGCTCGCTGCCACAGCGCTGGCACGCCGTGTCCGAGCGCGTCTTTCAACACGAACAGAATGCCCTGTTCGTCATTGGCACGGGCGACTACCCGTCAAACGGGAGCAAATACGAGCAGTGGCGCAAACAGTTCTTCGAGCCCGCTCGCAATCTGCTGGCGAACAAACCGATGTGGCCCGCGATCGGCAACCACGAGATGACGCGTCGCCACGACGACCTGACGCGCCCCGAACCCTCGAAGTACTTCAGCTTGTTTGAGCTTCCCGGCAACGAACGCTGGTACCGGGTCGAATACCACCTCATGACGCTGCTGGTGGTCGACAGCAACTCGCGCATGTCGCCGGACCACGAGCAATACAACTGGCTACGCGAGCAGCTCAGGACCGAACGCAAGCGCTACACGATGGTCGCGTTCCACCACGCCCCCTACACCTCTGGGCCGCACGGCCGGCTAGAACCCGACGCCACGCCAAAGGAGTGGCCGCTCGACGAAGCGCGGCGCTTTTTGGTGCCGCTGTTCGAAATGTATGGCGTCGACGTGGTGCTCAACGGCCACGACCATCTCTACGAACGATCGGCAAAGGGCGGCATTCCCTACGTCGTTTCCGGAGGCGGCGGCGCCCCTCTCTACAAGGTAAACACGGTCGCCAATCCCTACCAAGTTGTGGCCAAGTCCACCAACCACTACGTGCGCTTGGCAATCACAAGCGACGCCATCGAACTCAGCGCCGTCGACACGGCCGGCGACGTCTTCGACGCGGCGCGATTCCCACCGCGCAAGGAGAACCTGACGCGCCGAGCGCATCACATCGCCGCGCGCGTGCAGGATCATTGCCAAGCGGGCACACCGGACCTTGCACAGAAGACTCTACCGTGCACCTTCACCAACCCGCTCGGCCACGCGATGAAGCTGCAGATCTCCATGCAGGAGGATGAGTGGCAATCCGACCTCGTGACGGCCGATCTGTTGCCGGGCGCGAGCATCACCGTGGACGTCCCGCTCGCGCCGCAGCCGCAGCCGCCAACAGACCCCTGGCAGCACTACCGAACGGGCTCGTTGAAGGTCGACGTTGCCGGCCAAGAAGAAGCTCTACCGATCCGCTTCAGCTTCTCGCGCCGCATCGTCTTGTCCGTGCCAAGGTATCGACTGCGGACGATCGACAACGTGCAGATCGACGGAGTCGCCACCGAATGGCAAGAGGTCCCTGCGATGCGCATCGGCGAGAAGCAGCCGGTGCCGCGTGGCAAGAAGCACTATGCGGGCGCGGAGGATTTCGAAGCAGACCTACAGTTGGCCATCGACGGCACCACGCTGCACGTCTTCGTCAACGTACTTGACCCGGACATCGTCGACGACGGCACCGGATCCTACTTCCTCAACGACTCGTGCAACCTGGTCTTGCGAGCCCCCGAAGGCCAGCCGCAAGCGAAGTCGCCGACCGTGATCGCGTTCGGCGCATCGGGTCGCTCGAATCGCGACCTGCCCTACCGCGTAACGAAGCGAGACGGCGGCTACTCCATCGAGGCCAGTATCCCCCTCGCGATGACGCCCTTCGCCACGCTGGACAGCGGCGCACGGGCGGCACAGTTCGAAGTCGTTTTTGTGGACCTCGACACAGGCGAGGGCCCATCCCTGCATCGCCTTTGGACCCAACATCTACGCGCGAACGTGGCCGACTATGGCCTGCTCGAATCAGCGCAGCGGTAGGTCGTTTCATCCGACACACCCACGCGCAGCATCCGCCCGGGCGATATCCCCTCCGGACGGTATCCCCTCCGGACGGTGCAGAGTTATGACTAGATCACCGTAACGACGGCAGATCTCAAGTCGCATGATCTTGGGTCTACTTAGGTTTCAGCCACCCTCACGCCAGGAGAACGTATGGCCGAAGCTCGATCCCGATTGCAGCGACTCGCCTATGAAATGGTCGCTGCCCGCAAGCCCAGCAAGACCATATTCGACGCTCTATGTGAGCTCGTGCAGGAGATCGTTCCGCACGGCTTGGCGACAGTTATGCGACTCGACCCCGTCGACGGGGTGCTAGTCTTTCGCAATGCCCCGTGCGCGCCGCCCGAAGCATTGGATGCCCTCGGCCGACTGATTCCAGGCCCCTTGTCAGGCGCATGCGGCACGGCAGTCTACGAACGCCGCCTGGTGGTAATCGAAGACACCGACTCGGATCCGCGCTGGGCAACACTCCGTGAGACGGCGCGGCGGTTCAATATTCGCGCATGCTGGTCCATCCCGATATGGATCGACGAAAATGAAATCGGTGGCACGTTTGCGATCTCGCGGTCGATTCTAGGGCCGCCGAGCGAGGAGCAACGAGACCTGCTGGAATTGCTCGCCTACCTCGGTGGCGTTGTCTTGCGCGTCGAACGCGCGGAGCAAGATGCCGATGAGCAGCGCTCTTTGCTGAACGCCATTGTCACCGGATCCGAGGACCCCATTTTCGTCAAGGACGAGGCCGGCCGCTACCAGCTCGTCAACGAAGCCGAAGCGCGACATCGCGGCTTGCCGCAAGCCAAGATCATCGGCAGAACCGACAATGAGCTCTACGCATCCGAAGAATTCGAGGCCGGCATCGAGGCGGATCGACGCGTCATGGCGACCGGGGAGTCCATTCAACATGAGATCGAAGTCGTCTCACGCGTCGACGGAAACACCCGACAGTATCTCGTCCGCAAGGACCCCCTCCGCGATGCCGAGGGCAATGTGCGCGGCATCGTCGGCATTGCACGCGACCTGACCGACCGGCGCCAGTCCGAGCGCGCGATGCAGCAGGCGCAAAAGCTCGAGAGTCTCGGGGTGTTGGCCGGCGGCATTGCACACGACTTCAACAACCTGCTGGTCGGGATCATCGCGAACGTCACGATCCTAAAAGAAGATCTCTCGACAGCATCCCCCGAGACCGCCGATAGCATTCGCGACATCCAGCTGGCGGCCACACGCGCGGCGGAACTGACCAACCAGCTGCTGCAATACGCCGGCAAGCGCACACCCGAGCGCGTGCAGCTCGACGTCGCCGACACGTTTGAGGAGCTACGCCACCTGCTCGGAAGCTCACTGTCCAAACGCGTTGCGCTGATCACGCAGTTCGACTCGGACCTGCCCCCTCTGCACGCCGACCCGGTGCAGCTACGACAGGTCTTGATGAACCTTCTCGTCAACGCGTCCGATGCATACGAAGGCCGCGACGGCCAAGTTCGGATCCGCGCACAGACGCGGCGCGCGTTCCGACCGCAGGGCCAATCGGTCCCGGGGACTTCGCGGACGATTCCCAACGCCCTGCAACGCTTCGCTGCTGACACGGCGCACCCAAGCAGCCAAGATTGCCCTCACGACTGGATCGAGATCGAAGTCGCAGACCAAGGCGCCGGTATGGACGCAGCGACCTGCGACCGCATCTTTGATCCGTTCTTCTCGACCAAGTCACATGGCCGAGGACTCGGGCTCGCCTCGGTTCTCGGCATTGTCAGCGCTCACGGAGGCTGCATGGAAGTTGCTTCCAAGCCCGGCGAGGGCACCACGTTTCGTGTTTGGCTGCCGGTGGAGGCGGAGGATTCACACCGACATGCGCGGCGGCAGCAGCCCAGAGCGACAGTCCAGCGCGGCCGCGTGCTGGTGGTAGAAGACGAACAAACCGTCGGCCGCGCCCTGCATCGCATCCTGGACCGAGCCGGCTACGACGTCGTCTGGAAACACAACGGGCAAGAAGGAAGCCGCGCGTTCACCGCCGACAGCAACGGTTTCGACCTCGCCATCCTCGACGTCCTCATGCCAGGTCTAGACGGGCGCGAACTCGCCAACTCGATTCGCAGCTGCGACAAGCGTCTGCCCATCGTGTTGACCAGCGGACTCTCCGAACTCGACGTCACCACCGGCAACAAGTCGCTCGACTATGACGCCTTCTTGGCGAAGCCCTACACCCCGGACGCTGTCCTCACGGCGATCGAACACGCAAAGACACAGCGCTCGGACGCGTGCCAGAGCTAGGCGCCCCGTAGCGGCTTCGCCCCGGCCGAGCCAACCCCAGGGGCGAGCCGAGCCAAGCCCAGGGCGGCTCAACGCCGAGTCCATATCCGTTGTCGATCCGCCACGCTGCTGTCTCCGCTCTCGCTATCATGGTCTGGCGTGCGCCCTCCAGGCCAGTGCGTCAATATGCTCGAGCAGTACCACTCGGCTTCAGGGTCGCCGGCGAAGTGCCGAGACGGCCACCTATCTTGACGCATGCGTGGCATCCAGGCGCGAAGGTGTGACCTCCCCGTTGTTTTCGTATACATCAGCCAATGGACTCCGCTTTCGTCAGGCCTGTCCTACAGGGTTGGCGCAGGCAGCATGCGGCTATCGCTCTTTGCGACAGGCGATTTGGTAGGCGAACACCACGAGATCTTGCACGCCTCGACACCGTTCAAGGTCCGCACCGTGATCGATGCGTCGCGCGAGCAATCCGTCACAGCTCGAGCTGATTCGCTCGCGGCCCGACGCAGACGTTGTTTCGCTCGGGTATGAGGTCGCAGCCAGCGGCGCTGCCTTTTCGGATTGGTCCTTCTCAAGGGACTACAGCGGACGTGGCGTCGTGGCTTTGACGGAAACAGCGGGCCAGAGCGTGACGACCCGGGTGCTGCGCTTGAACGGAATCATGGGGGATCCGGCCGCAGCAACGATCCCGCTCAACTTGGGCGCAAGCACGCTCGGCATCGAAGTCGACAACTTTGCCGGCGCCGCCGTGATCATCACGACGGTCGCCGACGGCGGTGGTCAATACTCGCTCGACGTGCCCAACAACCCGCTGCTGTTCGGCCAAGTATTCGGCTTCCAATACTTCTGGGCCGACAACACGCCATGCAGCGTTGCCCACACCGAGGGTCTGGTTGTGACCGTAGGCTCCTGAGCCTGCGGTGCTCGCATTGGCCCACTTGGATCGCACTCGCCGAACGGTCCGCCGCCCCACCCCCACTGCCAGCGATCCTTGCGGAATCGCTGCGCCGACCCGCTAGCGTGACCGTGATGATCTGGCTTGAGTTGTTGATGGTCGCTCTGCTCGCGATGTTCGCGGCACTCTTCATCCACGCGGCAATGGGCAAGGGGACCCCGGTGTCCGGCGTTCCAAAGCTGCTGTGGATGGTCGCGCTGCTCGCGTTGGACCCGCTGGTCGCAGCAGCCTACGCCGTGTTCGGGGTCGCCGGCGTGGCGCGGCATGCGTCGTGGCGGCGCTGGCTGGTCTACAGCGCGTGCGCGCTGTCGCTGATGCTGCGCCTGTGGCCGCTGTCGGTTCCGCCGGATGGCGTCTACCCGAGAGACTCGGCCCATCCATCGGCGTTGCCGCCAGGATTGGACATCTCGCTGGCGGCCCAGATCGGCAGCACCAACGGCTCGACCTCAAGCTCCCTTGGACGCGGCAACGGCTGGGTCATCCGAACTGCTGCCATCGTCGGCGATGGCCACCCGGTGTCGGCAGCATGCGTCGATCAAGTGGCCAATACGCTGCTGTCGCTCGGCGTGCGCAGCGTTCATTTCGTGCAGTCAGAAGATGCGCAGCCGGCACCCGCTGCCGACCTGCTGGTCTCGGTTTCTGTTCAAGACGTTTTTGCAGTCGACGTGCTGGCGGTCGCCCACTGGAGCGGAGTCGTTCGCGTCTCGATGGGCTACCGGCCATTCTCCGACGACAACTGGGTGAGCGCGTATGACGGCTTCACCGACGCCGGCGGCGGCAGGCTTGGCGGCAGCTGGCGCATTTCGTCAACGCGTGTGGGCCCCGTCCTGGGCGCGGCACGCTACGAACACGCGGTCTCGCAGCTCACCGATCTCGCGCCATCGATTCGCGGAATGATCGGCGAAGCCCGCCCCGGCGGCCGCATCGAAATACGCGGCGAGGGCGTAGACGGAACCTGGCAAGAGCCCGGGCTCGATGCGCTACTGGCCCCCTATTCGCCTCGGCTGCTGGTTCGCGGCGCCGGCTTTCTCCGCGATGCTCAGGCCGTTTGGAAGGTCGACCTTGGCGATTCACCACGCGACGCGCTGCTCGCGATGGCCAAGCAACTGCGAGCCGAAGCTTGGCAACAGGTCACCGTCGGCGACTCGGGCCGCGCCAACGTATGGCGCCTGCACGCACGTCGCGACGTGGACGGCGATCGACACTACCTGCGCGTCATGCCCGCCATCGACGAAACGCCGCAACAGAGCCCCGCACGCGCCGTTTTCGACGGCAAGGACGGATCTCCCCCAGAGCCCGACTTGCCGATGCAGTCGGGCTATATCGTTTGGTTTCACGACCGATTCGGCGACGATCGGCTCGGCGCGCTGGTCGAACGGTACCTCGATTCGAGAGAGGACGATTTCATGCTGCGCCTGCTCGGCAAGAGTGTGCCGGACGCGCGCTACGAGGAATGGCGCACGCAGGTTCTCGCCGGCGACGTGGGGGTCCAAAACCTGCTTTGCGTAGCCCGCAACGACAACAAGCGTGAGCGCCTCGAATCGGGGCAGGCACTGATCAAGATGGCATCATGGGTCGCGTCGCAAAGCCCTCAGACGAGCCTCGCCGAAGCAGAGCTGCGCAAGATGATCCAGTCCGCGGCCACCTCGAACAAGATCGCGCCTCTCGGACCAAAACAAGTCCCGCCCATGGACATGATCGAGCGTGGCGGGATTCCGATTCTGACCGACGAATGGCGTCAGATTCCCTACCTGGCACTTCAACATTCGAACGCCGGCAGCCAAGCCCCGCCCATGCGCCGCTTCGTCGTCATCGACCAGAAGGGCCAACCAACGCTGCTGCACATTGAGCGGATCGACACGAATGCCGAGGAACAAGGTCTTCGCATCGGGTCCGGCGGACGACATCGCGAAGTCCGCAAGGCATCCCACCTAGACGCCGGCGTCGTGGGCGTCGACATGGAAGGCGGACGCTTCGAGGTGCGCAAAGTCGCGGAACACGTCGAGGTCCGCTGGCGCCCAACCATCAAGTGAGCGCTGCAGTCAGCGACCGCGCGATCATCTGGGCCGCCGACCGAGCTTCTATCGCTGCGGCGCTCGCAACACGCTTCGAATCACGCCCTCGAACGCGGCTCGATCGATGGGCTTGGTCGCGTAGTCGTCGCAGCCGGCCTCGATGCACTGTTCTCGATCGCCACTCATCGCATTGGCTGTAAGCGCCACGATCGGAACGCGCACGCCCTCAGAGCGCAGCTGCCTAGCCGCCGCATAGCCGTCGAGAACCGGCATCTGCATATCCAAGAAGATCAGATCGAAGGGCTGGCCTTCCGCCTCGCGTTCGATCACGGCATCCACGGCACGCTTCCCATCCTCAACCGTCTCCACATCAAAGCCCAGGCGCTTGAGGATCACTCCAATGAGTCTGCGGTTGGTGTTCACATCATCCGCTAGCAGCACTCGTCCGGCCAAGGCTTCCTGCCGCGAACTCCCGCCTTCGACGCTCGGCACGCTGGATCGCCGGACGACATCGGGAGCAGCGTCGTGCTTCGGATCCGCAAACGACACGGCCACGGGATCAAACGTCAAGGTGAACGTGCTGCCACGCCCCTCTCGAGACTGCACCTCAATGCCGCCGCCAAGCGCCTCGGCAAAGTACTTCGAAATCGTCAGGCCAAGTCCCGTGCCGCCAAAGCGTCGCGTCGTCGAAGTGTCTGCCTGCACGAATGGACGAAAGAGGCCGGCCTTCACTTCGGACGTGATGCCGATTCCCGTGTCCATCACAGCGATGCGGATCATCGGTGGACTCTGGGATTGGTCACAGCTCATCCGCACGCGCACTTCGCCTTCGGCTGTGAACTTGATCGCATTGCCGACCAAATTCATCAGGATCTGACGGAGCCGAAGCGGGTCGACCAAGACCGTCTCCGGCACCGATCCGATGCTCTCCGTTTCGAGCCGTAGCCCTTTCTCGTCGGCACGCACACGCAGAATCGACGTCACTTCCTGCAACAGCCCGCCGAGCGCCACCTCGACGCGTTCGATGGTCATCTTCCCGGATTCAATCTTGGACAAGTCCAAAACATCGTTGATCAAAGCCAGCAGGTGCTTGCCGTTGCCCCGGATGATCTCGAGATAGCTCGCCTGATCCTCGGCCGCGACTCCCGCATCCATGAGCAAATCCGTGTAGCCGAGAATCGCCGTCATCGGCGTGCGAATCTCGTGGCTCATGTTGGCCAGAAAATCGCTCTTCGCAACGCTCGCAGACTCTGCCGCCACCTTGGCCGCTTCCAGTTTCGCCTGCGTCTCGCGGAGACTTGAAACGTCCGTTACCGAGGCTTCCAGCGCCGAGATCAAGCGGTTGTGCCACTCCGCAATCTGCCCCACTTCCGTGAATGGCTCGACCGGCGCGCGCAGAGACAGGTCTCGTGTGGCGGCTTGCGTTTCGAGGTGGTCCACAAAGTCCACGAGCTCCGTTCGCGCACGGTGCTCGCTGACATTGAGCCCTGCTGATTCGTCGGCAGACGACACGCGAAGAGCATGAATGCGGTTCAAGAGCAGCAGTCCCACCGCAGTTGGCAGAAACGCAACGGCGCCGCATGCGACGACGCCGAGCGCCTGGACTCCGAGCTGTTCCAGCGTGCCCAACCCGGTCCCCAGGCGCAGCGGATCGGCAAAAAGCGCCACCGCCAACGTCCCCCAAACCCCAGCGGCCAAGTGCACCGGCACAGCAGCTACCGCATCGTCCCAACGCAAGCGAACCATCGCCGCGGCGGCTGCGAATGCGACCAGCGCGCCAACGGCCCCCACGAATACGGCCGATGCCGTGTCAAATGCATGGCAGCCGGCCGTGACCGCAACGAGGCCGCCCAACACGCCGTTGATGACCGACGTAGGGTGCACGAAACCCTGCACCAACCGCCCGATCGCGAGGTGCGCGATCAGCCCCCCACAACCACCGAGGATCGTGTTGCCAACAATGCCCGGAACCGCCGCAGTGAGGCCCAGGGTGCTGCCACCGTTGAAGCCAATCCACCCGAACCAAAGCAGGATGACGCCGAGCATCGCCTGCGGCAAACTGCTGCCGCAGACCTCTCGGTTCGGGGCACCGGCGCTCGCGAAGCGCCCCAGCCTGGGCCCGACGACAAGGACTGCTGCCAAGGCCGCCCAGCCCCCTACGCCGTGCACGACCGTGCTCCCCGCGAAGTCGACAAAGCCAAGCGTGGCAAGCCAACCCGGCTGGCCGCCCAGCACCCCACCCCACGCCCAGTGCCCAAAGACCGGATAGACGGCGACCGAGATGAACAGCGCCGCAAGGAGGTAGGCCGAGAAGCGAAGTCGCTCCGCCACGGCACCGGAGAGGATCGTCACCGCCGTGCCGCAGAACACCGCCTGAAACACAAAGAATGACGCCTGGTTCGCACCGATTGCCGAGATGTCCGGCAAGAACGCGGACGCGCCGATCCATCCCGACGCACTCTCGCCAAACATCAAGCCAAAGCCCACCCCCCAAAAGGCGAGGATGCAGACGGCAAAGTCGGCCAAGTTTTTGACCGCAACGTTGATGGAGTTCTTCGTCCGGGTCAGCCCAGCTTCGAGACACAAGAACCCGCCCTGCATCAGCAGAACCAGGGCCGTTGCGATCAGCAGCCACAGCGTATCGAGTTCGGAATGCTCCATATAAGCTCGATCCGGCAGCGTCCGCACCGTGCGAGAAAAGGGGTCATCGGGATATGCCCGCGCCCAAATGAAGCGCTTCCGGCTGCTGCTTTTCCCAACACCGCCACAGCCAGAACACCGCCACAGCAACGACACCTCAGATGCACGACACTAGCAGTCGCTGTGTGACGCAGACAGATGCAGGGTCATGCGTGAGTCCGCGGCGGGGCCGGCCCGGCGGGTCGCTACAGGCCTGTCTCTTGAAACGCCGCGACGAACCAACGCCGCGAGCGTCGCCGCGGCCCGCCGTCCTACCGACGCTACCGATCCCGATCGAGCATGTTCGCTGCGCTCATCTCATCCACACAGGCGCGAAGCTGCGCCGCCAACGCCGTCGGACGCCATCCAGCAAGCAGCCCCCGCGCTTCCCCCCTCGCCACCAACGACACCAGCAGTCGGTTGCGCTGCAGCCGGTAAAGGGCCGTCACATCGCCGTTGCGCAGAGCGCGTAGATCACACCGAAAACCGGGGTCACAGCAGAGCTCTTGATAGCCTGGCAAACGCGACCATTCCAACCAAGCTTGCTTCGCCACCAGCTGCTGGCACAGCTCAGGCGGAGTATTGAGCAAATCGATTGTCGCCTGGCACTCTTCGGAGACAGATCCAACGATTGGCAGGTGGCGCACGAACCCGCGCTGGGCGATACGCAAGAGGTCTTGCAGACCTACCGCGCTCTTGGCCGCAGGCTTCTCGCTCTTCGCGCCCCCCGAACCAACCATGCGCGCTGCAGCAGCCCCTTCCGGAGTCCTGGCCTGATCTCTGGCTTTTGCTGCGACGGGTGCAACTGCCTGAGCACACGCACCAACCGCCACATCCACGAGCGTCCAGCCCCAGGCAGCAACGTACAGGCCCAGCGCACCGCCAAGCAGGCCGCCAGCAACGCGATTGGTCATGCTGGCATCCACCGCGGGGGCGGACCAGACGCGGACAAGCACAACTCTGCAGACCACAAGAGCCACCAGAGCACCCACCAGCGGCGTCAGCAGACCGAACGGCTGAAACAGCTGCGCCCGCCAGGCAGCCCAGCCGACGGCACATGCGATCACGGCCGAACACGCCAGCAACGCGAGCGAGCGCCCCAGCGCCCGACCGCCTTGGCCGGCGCCGACCACGGCGAACAGCGTCACCACGCAAGCGGTCGGAACGAGCACCCACACGATCACGGCTACAGGTCCTTCACTTGCAGCCACGCGTGGGTGATTTCGATCCCATCCGAAATCCAGGTCCGGCTTGTATAGGTCCGCATCGCGGCGAGTGCTGTGGCGATACGGGGCAAACTCAGGCGAACAAACTGCTCAGTACGCCGATCGAGGCCTCCGGAAGCGCCGAGCATCGCCATCGCGCTATTGAGATTTGTCGCCAATAGCTCGCTAACACGAGCCACATCGACATACATCGCAGCCCCCGCACTCTTGCGGAGATCCACCTTGCCCGATGGCGCTTGGTAGCGCGCGACCAACTGGTTGAGCAGCACTCGCTCCGAGAGGCTCCACACAAGCCGTGAGTCCGACGTAGCGACCGTCGACCGCATGCCCAGGCTTGCCAACGCGGAACCGTCGTAGAGCGCGGCCACGTCTACGCCTTGCGCTCGAACGGCCTGTTCGAACGTCCGCCGAACCTCGGCACAGGCCGACCGAAATTGCTTCTTGTCGCGAAGTTCGTGCACCACCGAAGGCGATGGGATTTGCCAGGACTGCCCGGCGATCATCGCAGCTTGCGCGTCGCCCGACGGCGCGTGGAGAGCCACCAGGCCGGAACTGCCAACGGCAGGCAGCAGTCGATTGGACGTCGCATCGTGCAGATCCCGGATCAACGGCAGGAAGAGCTGTTCAAACTGCTCGTATTCGTCTCGATCACCGCCGGCCAGCATCGGAACCTTGTAGTCCTCAAAGTAGGAGTAGGCGGTCCGGCACCATTTGGCGAGTCGCCTGTAGTCCGACAGCAGCGACTTCGAGCGCGAGGCATAAAAAAGCAAAGGCGCGTCGCCCGCACTGGCGATCACGTCCAGCGGCGCGGACGAATCGAGATGCCCGACGAGCGCCGCGCGAAACGAGTAGGACTCGATTCCATGATCCAAGAAGGCAATAGACGTCTCCGCGCGAGCCGGCCCGTAGGCAGCACCAAGGTCTTGCCAAAGCGCCCGTAGGTCGTCGCGCAGACGTTTTGTGAAGCCTTCGGGCAGCGGCTCGCCATTCTGCATGCTCGCCGTTTCCACCGAGTCAACGAGGAACTCCGCACTGTCTGGATCGATCGGCTGCCGCTCACTCAGCTCGGAGCAGATGTAGCTGAGCGAGGCAACGCCCGGGCGGCAGACCTCGCGCACCGAGGCGAAAGCGCTCGACTGCGCCAAGCATTTTTCGACACCCAGCTGCTCGAGCTGCCGAGTGTCTGGGCCAACCGAGGCCAGCAGATAGTCGCCGCGAATGCCGAGCGCAACGGCGAACGGCTTCGCCCCAAATGCCTCGAGCCGCTTCGCAAGGTCGCCTCCTTGCTCTTTGCTCGTCGCTCGCAAGCTGCGAAGGAGCTGCGGATCGACAAAGCTATCAAAGCGCAGTTGCAGCACGTAGAAACGACCGCCGGCGATGCTTCGCTCCACAACGGAAGCGGGTAGCACGTCGCGCACGGAGCCGACAAATTCGGCCAGCCACTTGCCCGCCTGCTCCGGCTCGGCCACTCGGCCGCCGAACAGAGCGCCCGGCAGAGAAAGCTGCATCATACGCTTCACGGCCAGTTGCTGAGCCTCTCGATCCCGATCTCCCCGCGACGGCCCCGGCCCCCGCAAGCCCTCCTGCGCACCGAGCAAGAAGGCATCGGCGTAGAGGCTGCTTAGCTGGGCGATGAAGTTCCGCCATCGCCCATCGAGGCAGAGAAAGACTTCTTCTGAAGCCATCTGCAGCAGCAACTCGACGCCGTCGTCGACCAGAACGAGGTCGTCGCGAACTTGCTCGAGGTTCTGCGCGAACGGAGAACGGCTCCAGGCTGCCTCAGCGGCAAGCCACAGCGGCGTGCTGGCAACCTGCCTCCAGGCGCGACTTGTCGCGATCGCTTCCACCTGCTCCGCCAATCGCATCGCGCTCCAAAAGCCCGCACTTGTCGACGGCACCCAATTGGCAGCGCCGAGAACATCCGTTGCCTGCGGCGAAGACGCCTCTTGGCGAACAGCAGGCGCCTGGCCCATAGCCGAAATCGCGCACGCTGCAGCCAGCGCGAGGGGCTCGAAACAACGACGTAGGTTCATCTGCATAGGGCTTCCCTCGACTCGATCCAGCTTCGCAGATCGATCCCTCGGTGCCTAGACCTAGAAAACTCGAACGAATGCCAACTCAGAGGAAGGCCCAATCGGGGGAGCGCAAGGGACGGAGTTGGGCCAGACTCACCACCCGACGCCGCGGCATGCAATCCGCGCTCTCGCCAAGCGGAGCGAATTTCATGCAGCCATATGGTTGCACATGGAAACACCCAACACCGACAGCATCGTCAAGCACGTCACGCTTGCCGCAAGCCCAACCCGCATACGGAAAGCCATCGCCAACTCAGACGAGTTTGGCCAGTGCTTTGGCGTCAACCTCCAGGGCACGTTTCGCGTTGGCGAGACCACAGGCGGCATGATCACGCACACCGGTTGTGAGCACCTTACGTTTCATGTCACAGTGACGCGCATGGAGCCCGAATGCCTCCTGGCGTTTCGCTGGTCCCCCTATGCGGTTGAACCCGCCACGTTCGACTCGGAGTCCCCCACGACCCTGGTCGAGTTCCGTGTCGAACCCGCAGGCAGCGGTACACACCTGACAATCACCGAGTCCGGCTTTGACGCGCTTCCCGCCGAGCACCGATCCGAGTGCTTTTTGCGGAACGAAGACGGATGGGCCGTGCAAATCCACAACGTCCAGCATCACGTCGATGGCTAGGCCGTTTTCGATCGCGCGGGCCCGCGAAGCGGCGCCGCTGTTCGCAGCGCTTGGAGACCCGACCCGACTCGCGCTCGTGGCACTGCTTTCCAATGGCGGGCCGACTTCGATCGGAGCGCTAGCGGCGCACGTTGACGTCTCGCGGCAAGCTGTAGCCAAGCACCTCGAGCTGCTCGCGGACGTAGGACTCGTGCGCGGATCGCGCAGCGGACGCGAACACATTTGGGAACTGAAGCCCAAGCGGCTCGCCACGGGCCAAGGCTATCTCGCTCGCATAGATGCGCAGTGGGACGCCGCGGTCGAGCGACTCAATTTCTTCTTGGATGAGGAATGATGCACGGCCCGACCAACGTGAATTTCCGAGTTCGTCGGCCGATCGCGACAAAGTCGGCGGTGCTTCGTCCACCCACGGCGGCATGCTCCAAACCCTCGCAAGAACGGTTCTGTTGACCACCGCATTCGCGGCATCTTTCGCCAGCAGCCCCGCAGCACAAGAGCCCAAAACACAGGATCCTGTCGCACCTGCGGCCCAGCACACGACGCCCGCAGCCGAACGGCCGCTCGCGCGCTCCCTCCGGCCACAGCTCGACGAAGTCCTGCAGAAGGCCTTTGCGCGCAGCAAGCTCCCCGCCGTCACCGCGGCCGTCAGCCTAGACGGAAACATCATCTGGGCCTCGGCGCTTGGCACCCGGCGCCGCAGCGACGCAGGAGACGCGGGTCCAGTCACGACCAGCACGCGCTTCCAAGCAGCCTCCATCAGCAAGCCCATCACGGCGATGGCCGTCATCAAGCTGGTGGCCGCCGGATCCCTCGATCTCGACAAGCCGATTGCCGAACTGCCGGGCGGCGTGACGCTGCCCCGGGCCGACGGCGTCGGGGACACACCGCTGACTCTGCGGCACCTGCTCTCGCATACCGGCGGCACGACCGTGCACGGCTTTCCTGGCTACTCCCCCACGGCAACCGTGCCAACGCTGGCAGATGTGATCGCGGGCAAAGGCAACACCGATGCCGTGGCGATCGACTCGCCCGTCGGCAAGCATTTTCGTTATTCCGGCGGCGGCACGTGCCTGGTTCAACAGATTCTGGTTGCAACGCAGCAGAAGCCCTTTCCGCAGCTGATGCGCGAACTCGTTCTCGCGCCGATCGGGATGAGCAACAGCGCCTACGCGCAGCCGCTCCCGAAAGCCCAATGGGATACCGTCGCCTGCGCACACAACGAAGACGGCGAGCCGCTCGCTCAACGCTGGAACGTCTACCCTGAGATGGCCGCTGCCGGACTGTGGACCACGCCAACGGACCTGCTGCGCGCGCTCCTCGCAATGCGCGCATCCGAAGAGGGCAAAGCAGGCTCGCTACTGCCGGCCAAGCTAGCCAAGGAAATGCTGACCGTGCAAAACAACGCGGAGCGATTCGGCATCGGTTGGATGGTCCGCCGACAAGGCACGCGATGGATGTTTGGCCACAGTGGTGGCAACCTCGGCTTTCTGTGTGACTCGCGCATGGCAACAATCAATGGCCACGAAGTCGGCGTCGTCGCCATGACGAACAGCCAGCAAGAGAGCTGGCAGACCATCGTTCCCGCGATGTTCGACACCATCCGCAGCGCGGTAGCGGGCAAGTAGCGCGCGCTTTCGCTCAACGAGTTATCAACACGGAACGGGAACGTATGTGCTGGTGAACCTGCCATGAAAAGCATCCTTCCCATCACGACAGCCGTTCTCGCGGCGTCACTCTCCCTTTCCGCACAGCAAGGCGGGGCGCAAGCCCTGACCATCCTAGAAGCAAGAGCCAGCGCCGGCGCGACCCCTACGGTCGACCAACAAGCTATCGGCCTCCTGCCGCAAGCCTGCCTGATCACCGCACAAGCCAACACGGCGTCGTGCTCGCAACCGCAACTGGCGTGTGGCATAGCTCGTTCCTAAACGGTGCCTCCGAGTTCCGACGCGAGCAGGAGGCAAAGGTCTTCGCCGCCGGCGGATCTGCCGGCCTTGGCCCCATGGAGTTCCTGTCGATTTTCGCGGCGAGCGGCCCGACCACGAATGTCCAATTCACGGTGAACATTGCTGCAAGCGTCATCACCGGCTCGACCGCTACCGCCAGCATCGACATCACCGAAGTTCAGAGCCAGCGGCCCGCTGTCCACGCTCGTCCCTGAGTATAAAGCAAGCACACCGTTCGCTTCGGGGCCCGGCGGAGTGCAGCTACGAGTGACCGACGGAGTCTTCACTACGGTGCCGGTTCAGGTCATCGGATGGGGCACACAGCAATTGCAGCCCCCCTTGCTGTCACAAGGTTTCGTGCTGGTGCCAACCCTCGACGTGTCTCGGGTACAGTCCGTATTGAACATCGCCATTCCCGCACTCGTTCGGCCGATCACGTTCTACGCCCAGGCATTCTCTGTCGGGAACACGCCCGTAGACCCGATTCTGATGGCGCACAGCGCCTACCAGATCACCGCCCTATAGTGGCGTGCATCTGGTAGTCGGGCATCGGGTAGTCGGGCATCGGGTAGTCGAGCATCGGGAAGACGGGGCATGATCCGAGATGCGAGGGCGTTCGTCGCAAGGCGCGGCGACGAATGCATGCCCCCCGTATCCGAATGGAAATGCCTGTGGGCAAGCTGGTCGAGGCGCGTTTTCGTGGCCTGCCGCGGCAAGGAGCACCTGCTCAAGATGCCGCACAGATTCACCTGAGAGCCAAGCTCATGAAAACCACGTTTCGCCTCGCGTCCGTCATGGGAGCACTCCTGATCGCCTTTTCGCCACCCGCGACTGCCCAGCGGCGCGCGGCAAAGGGCGGTGGCATCGGCGTTCGGACCGAACCCACCGCCGCCGGCGTCAGCTGGTTTGGCACCTGGGAGGGAGCGCTCGCCGAAGCGAAGCGGGTCAACCGGCCGATCTTGCTGATGTCCGCGGCGCCAGCCTGCAGTCAGGTTCCAGGAGTGTGGTGACCGGGCTACACCAAAGCGGACAGGAGTTACCTGTCCCACCCCGACGTTGTCGCCGCCAGCCGCGAGTTCGTTTGCGTGCGGCCACAGACCTACGAAGACGCAGGCGAGTCCCAAGTGCTGGCCTCTGTCCTGAACGGGCGAAATGG
The DNA here is from genome assembly GCA_045105235.1 of Planctomycetota bacterium. Lineage (GTDB taxonomy): Bacteria > Planctomycetota > UBA1135 > UBA1135 > UBA2386. Next base: position 41,972 of record JBGCDH010000029.1, read on the forward strand.
ACTTCCGAACACGGTGTTCGCCCTACTGGATCCACAGGGCAAGAAGCTGACCCGTGGATCGCGATCGCCAAAAATGACCTACGGCAGCGTCACGCGGTTCGTCGCCGCCCTTGACGAGATTTCCTCTCGCTACGCCGATCGCGCCAAGACGATCCAGGCCCTGCCAGTCATCAAGAATTTGCGGCTCGCCCTCAACGTCGCCGCTGCCGACCTTCGGCCGCTGGTCATCCTGCGGGGACGGACCGAGGATGAGGTCAACACGCTTTCCGAGCTCGCGGCATCGGTGGCATGGTCCAGCATCGGAATCGGGCGCTGCCACTACGTCGTCCTCACCGAGGAAGTGACGCACGAAGGCCTGACTCCCGGTCTCGGCATCACGGTCGTGCAGCCGGAAACCTATGGGCGCGGCGGCAAGGTGCTGGCCGAAATCGACGCAGATGCGACGACGGCACTGATGCAGAAGCAGCTCATCCGCGGCTTCACCGCGCACGACGTAGCAGACAAACACCACGAGCAGCACGTCGCAAACGGCCGCCGCCAGGGCATCCGGTGGACGTCCGAAACGAAGCCGACGGACCCAAACCGCAAAGGCGCTCCCACCCGAGGCGAAGAACGCCGCCGCCGCCGGCGAAGCGGCGGCGGCGGAGGCCAACCCTAGCCTGCGCGCGCGAGATGCACATCCCGGCGACGAAGCGCCGGTAGTGATACATTGGCTCGCGCATGCGTCACTCCTATGGCACCGCAGCGATCGCCTTCCTCGCAGGCTTGGGGCCGGCGCAAAAGCCTCAACAAGCGTCTACGCCATCCTATTGGATCAAACAGCTTGAGCTGCCCGGGAGGCACGAAGTTGCCGCGGAGCGCCTGGTCGGATTTGGCACCAAAGCGGCTGCAGGTCTGGCCGGCTGTTTGGCTGATCCGCGGCCCCAGATTCGCCTGCGCGCGGTTCGTGCGCTTGGTTTTCTGGGCGAGGCTGGCGAGCCCGCCCTTGCGGCACTCCTGGCCTTGGATTCGGGCAAGGACGCCAACGAGTCCCTTGCCATCGCAAGTGCCGTCGACGCCATCCGCGGCGGCCGCGGTCTGCTGTTGGTCGCTGATTTCCAGGGCGGGAAACTGCTTAAGCTCGATGGCCTCGGCAACGAACGGCTCATTTGCGACGGCCTGCCGCAGCTTCGGTCGGCTCGACGCTTGGCGAGCGGCAACTACCTCGTCGCGATGAAAGAAGGCGTTCGAGAAATAACTCCAGCGGGGGCCACTGTTTGGTCGGTCTCTCACGCGATCCCGTCCGATGCTGTGCGCATTGACAACAACCGCACCCTCATCGCGGCGGCCGACAGCCATCGTGTATTCGAAGTCGATTCAACCGGAAAGGTCACCTGGAGCTACACGGACGAGGATCGCGAGTTTCGCCCGGTGTCGTGTCAGCGCCTACGCAACGGCAACACCCTGATCGTGAACTACCCGGTCGAAGACCTGCTGGCCGGGAGCGTGATCGAAATCGACCGCGACAAGAACGTGATCTGGGAGCTCCCGTGGAAGCAACCCGCGATGGCGCAACGATTGTCCGGAGAACGCACGCTGCTTGTCAGCCACGTTCCCGGCCGCGTTCAAATCGTGAATAAGAAGGGCAAGACCCTGAAGCTCTTCCAGGACGTCGGGATCCCAAGCTTTGCTGAGTATCTGCCGAACGGTCACTTGCTGGTGGGTGGAGAGGGCTTTGTGCGCGAGCTGGATGGCAACGGCAAGCGGCTATGGAACAAAAGCGTGCCGTGGGTCGTCCACATCCAGCGACACTGAGCGACGCCGCCGCTCGCTGCTTCGCGACGGGCCAAGCCACAGCGCCCGCCCCCACAGCGCCCGCTCCCACAGCGCCCGCTCCCACAGCGGCTACCGAACAACAAATCGAGAGCCCAGCGCGACCCATCTGCGCCTGCCCCGGCCACATGTGAATATGCCCGCGCCCCGCTGCCGGCTGCTTTTCCCCCACATCGCCGCCGCTGCCGCAACAGCAGCCTGCATCGCGCTGTCGCATCGCGCCGTGCCGGCCCAGACGGTCGAACCGGCCCAACAAGTTGCTGCGGCCAGCGCCCTCAAGGCCAAGCTCGACGGCCCCTTTGAAAAAGCCTTTCCCAAGGAGGGACCAGCGGCAGCCGTGATCGTGAAGCGCGGCGACGAGACCGTCTACCTACGCGCATTCGGGCAGGCCAGCCTCGAACTCGGCACGCCGGCCACCACCAACAATGTGTTTTGCATTGCCTCAGTGACCAAGCCCTTTACCGCGATGGCGGTGATGGCGCTCATCGAAGACGGCAAGCTGGCGCTGACGGATGTGGCCGCTACACACCTGCCCGAACTCGAACTCGACGCGCGCATCACGCTGGAGCAGCTGCTCGCGCACACGGCCGGGCTGCCAGATTTCTTCGACCTGCCGGCGTATGGCGAAGAGCACATGCACCGTGAGATCTCGCCACAGCAGCTGTGCCTCGCCGCAAAAGGCGCTGCGCTGACGCACGACCCCGGCGCCGAGCACCGCTACAGCAATCTGCACTATGCCCTGCTCGCCGAAATCGTTGCGCGCACGTCGGGCACGAGCTGGGAAGAGTTTTTGCAGGCACGCATCTTCGAGCCCGCGGGCATGACGCGCAGCACCTACGGCCGACACGACCGCATCGTGCCGGGACTTGTCAGCAGCTACTCACGCGACGAAGGCGCCAAATGGCGCCGTGCCCAAGCCCTCAGCTACACGCGAGGCTATGGACTCGGTGGCCTGACGACGTCCGTCGAGGACCTCGGACGCTGGCACGACGCGTGGCGCAAAGGGCGGATCCTGAAGCCTGCGACCATCGCACGCATGCTCGAGGCGCCAACGCTGGCCGACGGCAAACAGAGTTCGTACGCGCTTGGCATCACGGTTCGCGAGATGCGGGGCAAGCAGGTGGCCTTCCACGCCGGCGGCATCTACGGCTGGCGCGCGATGCTGGTGATGATCCCCGAGGATGAAGTGATGGTCGCGGTGCTGACCGCGCGCGACGCCGACGACGAACCGACCTCGCGCCTCGCCGGCGGCGCCGCCCAGCTGGTCGCCGGGCGATAAGGCAGCACTCGGTGGCGCCGATCACCGCGCCGAGCCGCATGCCGTAGACGGCTGACGCCACGCCAAACTGCGGTGCCATGTAGTATCGTCGACAATGGAAGCCTGGATCGACCGTCGCTTCGCGTTCGACGTACCAACCGCCCGCATCAGCAGCCTGCTGTCCCGGCTGCGAGGTGCACCGGCCAGAATCGCAGCGGCAACGCGCGCCGTTGCGACACAGCGGCTAAGCGAACGACCGGCACCGATAGCCTGGTCCGTGCAGGACCACGTCGGCCACCTCCACGACCTCGACACGCTGCACCTGACTCGACTCGACGAGCTAGCCAACGGCAGCGACGCGCTGTCCGCAGCGGACATGAGCAACCGCGCCACCTGGGACGCGAACTACCACGAGCAAACGTTCGAAGCTGTCTACGCGGCCTTCGCGGATCGCCGCCACAAGCTCGTGGCCACACTGCAGAAGCTCGACGAAGACGCCCTGCAGCGTGCCGCACGGCACCCGCGGCTCGACGTGCCCATGCGCGCCATCGATGTAGCGTGCTTCTGCGCCGAGCACGATGACCACCATCTGACGCGCATCGACGCGCTCGCAGAGTCGGCCATCGAGGACCGCGCACATGATCAGGCGACCTCTTCCCCGTGGCGCGATTTGCCACAAGACACGCCCGTCGCCCTTCTCAAGCGCCATCGCATCATTGGACGCAACGCCATGATCTCGCGCCTTGAGCTGCGCCAGGGCTGTGACGTCGCGATGCACGATCACGCCAACGAACAGTTCACGTGCATCCTCAGCGGCAGGGTGCGTTTCCTGCTCGGCGATGGCGACACGAGAGAACTCGGCGCCGGCGAGGTCTTGCACCTACCGCCGTTCGCACCGCATGGCGCGATTGCCGTCGAAGACGCGATTCTGCTCGACGTGTTTGCACCGCCGAGTCCGTCGACGGGTCTCGATGACAGCTCCACGACTTCTTCTTGAGAACGTCGCGAGCGCGCAAGCTCCGTGGCTGCGCGCTGCGCACGCGCCGCGCAACGCGTCCTCGCGACGATCGGTGCCCTGGAAACGACCTCACCCCGCCACCCTGCTTAAGACTCTCCGGCGCCAGCATCTGCCTTCTTCTCGTACGACTGGCCTCTCGAAGGCACGACTTGTCCTATGGAGAGATGCCCACGCCAGCGGATACGAAGCGCAGCCTTTTCGAGTCGGCACACGCAACCTTGCATACCCGCGCCCTGATTTCCGCGGTATGCCTCATAGCATGCGCATGCAGCGCGGCAGCTCAGCAGCATGAGCGCGTGCGCGACGCGCTGACATCCCTTGCGCCCCACCCACGGCTGTTCCTGGCGGAAGCCAGCCTACAGCAGCTGCGCAGCGACAGCCGCAAGGACGAGACGCTGCAACGCTTCGCCGACCAGATTGTTCGCAACGCCGAAGAGCTGCTCGATGCAAACGAGCTGCGCTACCAAAAGCGCGGCCCGCGCCTGCTGCACGTCAGTCGCGAATGCCTGCTGCGCGTGCAGACGCTCGGCATAGCGTGGCGCTGGAGCGGCGAGGAGCGCTTTGCCACACGATGCCGGCGCGACCTGATGAGCGTCTGCGGGTTTGCCGACTGGAACCCATCGCACTTTCTCGATGTTGCCGAAATGACCCATGCGGTCGCACTCGGCTACGACTGGCTATTGCCAATTCTGCCCGACGCCGAACGTGTCGCGCTGCGGGATGCAATCGTTGCCAAGGGACTACATCCCGGCCTCGATTGCTACCGAGGCAAGCGCGCCTGGTGGACAAAGTCCGCGTTCAACTGGAATCAGGTGTGCAATTCGGGCCTGCTGATCGGCGCGCTCGCGATTGCCGAACACGAGCCGAAGCTCGCCGAACAAATCGTCGCGTCAGCCGTGGCCTCACTGCCGATCGCGCTGGCTTCGTATGAACCGGACGGCGCGTGGATGGAGGGCCCCGCCTACTGGGGCTACGCGACGCACTACACGGCCTACGGGTTGGACGCACTGCGCACCGCGCTTGGCACCGACTTTGGCCTGAGCAAGCGGCAGGGCCTGCAACGCGCGGCCTGGTTTCCAATTTACACTGCAGGGCCGACGGGCATGTTCTTCAACTTCGCCGACTCCCGCGAGAAGTCCAAACGGAGCCCCATGCCGTGCGTCTTTTGGCTCGCGCGCACCTACGACGAAAACGCGTTTGCCGCCGCGGAGCACGATCTATTGATGAGCGGCAAGGTCCGGCCAATGCACCTCGCATGGTATGAGCCGCCTACCGCCGCGCCGAAGTCACCGAAGCAGACGTCAACACAGAAGCCGAGACGTAGAACCGCGGAGCTCGCTCGCAAATTTGACGGCGATGTACCCGTCATCGTGTTTCGCAGCGAATGGGATCAGCCGGACGCTCTCTTCCTAGCGATCAAGGGCGGCTACAACAACGTCAACCACGGCCACCTCGACCTCGGCAGCTTCGTGCTTGATGCGTTGGGCGTGCGCTGGGCGGTCGACCTCGGCTCCGACGACTACAACCTGCCGGGATATTGGCGCGGCGGCCGCAACGGCAAGCGCTGGAGCTACTACCGCCTCGGCTCCCACAGCCACAACGTGGTCACGCTAGATAGTCAGCAACAGGATCCACTCGGGCGCGCCAAGGTCACTGCGTTCTCGGCCGAGCGTTCGCACGTCGTCATGGATTTGCATTCGGCCTGGCCAGCGGCCAACCGTGCGCGCCGCGGCGTGCAGATGGTCGATCGCTCGGTCTTGGTGCAGGATGAGTTTTTGCTTGAGGCGGCAAGCGAACTCATTTGGGGAATGACCACGCGTGCCGGCGCGACTGTGATCGACGCAGGCAACACCGTGCGCCTTCGCCAAGACGGCAAAGAACTGCTGGTTCGCGCCCTAGCACCAAAGGGAGCGGTCTGGCGCACCCGCTCCGCCGAGCGCGATCCTCCCGAGAAGCGCAACCAAGGAGTGACGCGCCTGGAGTTGGTCGTCAACGCCCGCGCCGGCGAGATCCGCATCGCTGTGCAGCTGACTCCCGCCTGGCCCGAGGGCAGCGCACCCCCACCCGAGCTTCGCCCACTGTCTGACTGGTAAGTGCGGCTGGCGGGATACGGCGTCAGGCCCAATTCGTGGCGACCGCCAGAAGCAGAACGCTGAACAGCCTTTTGAGACACGCCGACTACGATCCGCGCTCCCATGCATACCCCCAAGCACAAGAGCATCCCTGAACCAGCCGGCCACTACTCGCCGGTTATCGGCCACAACGGCACCCTCTACATCTCCGGGCAACTGCCGATTGACCCAACCAGCAAGGCGGTTCCCGAAACGATCGAAGCGCAGACGATCTTGGCGCTCGACAACATGGACAACCTGCTGCAGGCCAGCGGCAGCCGACGCGACCACGTCTTGCAGGTGCGCATCTACGTCAGCGACATCGAGCACTGGGACCTGATCAACGCGACCTACGCCGAATGGTTCGGTAACCACAAGCCAGCGCGTGCAATCGTTCCGTGCGGCGCACTCCACTTCGGCTGTCTGCTAGAAATCGAAGCAACCGCCGCGATCGTCGACAACGACTCGTAGCGCAATGCGTGCCAGCGCGCTGCGACAGGCACGGGCTTGCTTACACTCAACTAGGACTTGGCGAAGAAACGAACCGCGTCGAATCCTTCAACGTGGCAGAAGATCCGCCGCGACACAGATGCGAGCAACTTCAGCGATCGCCGCTTCGACCGTTTGCCGATCAGCCGTTGGGCGGTCGCAGTAGACGGCCAGCACGAGCGGCAGACGCCCCGGAGGCTCGACAAAGGCGATATCGCTGTAGATCGGCGAGCCATGCGTCGCGGTGCCCGTTTTGTTGCCAACAGCCCACCCGGACGGCACGCCAGCGCGCAGCCGGTCTTTGCCCGTTCGCGTTCCGGCCATCCAACGGCGTAGTAGACCCGACAGCTTCGACTCTCGTTCGGAATACAGATGAAGGGCTAACGAATTCGCGATGCCCAACGGCGTCGTCGTGTCACGCAGATCCCCAGCGACGTTTTCGTTGAGATCACACTCGTAGCGGTCCAGGCGGGTCACGGCATCTCCGTGCCGGCGGCAGAAGGACGTCAAAGCAACCGGGCCACCGAGCCGCCTCAGCAACAAGTTTGCAGCGACGTTGTCGCTCACTTGCACCGCGGCACGACAGAGCCGTTCGATCGGCAGACGCCCCCGGTCAAGATGCTGCCCAACGACCGGGGTGTATGGCACAAGATCGGCGCGCGTGAATGGGATTTCCTCGTCGAGCGACAGCGCCCCCTGCGCCACCTCTTCCAGGAACGCCGCTGCCAGCAACACCTTGAACGTCGAGCACATCGCGAAGCGCTCGTCACCGCGGTGTAGAGCGATCGGTCGCCCGTCAGCCTGGACAACCGCGACCCCGAGTCGGCCGCCGATCTGTCTTTCCAGCATGCGCAGCGATGCCGTCGTTTTCGTCGCGGCGTCGTTTGAAGCGCACGCGCTCAACAGCAGACAGGCGACGGTCAGGACGCGGCCTACCAGGTCGTGCCAGCAGGCATTCATATTCTCACTCCACTGTTGTCCAAGGGCATCGTGCTCTACGAATATCGGTGTTCCATGTCGTCCTCAAGCCAGATGCGCTGCTCTCTAGGCAGGCTTGCGCACGACCAGGTAGGACTTGGTCAATAACAGAAAACGCTCGCTGCGGATCTCACAGTCGGGGAACAGCTCCTGCAGCTGGCGATAGTTGAGCAACCGCGTTGTGTCGACGCAGCGCTCGACCGTCCGCTTGTCCGGCCGGCTCATGAGACCCCACACCGTGAAGTTGCGCAGCAGACGCTTTTGCCAGCGGCTGGACAGCCAGTGGATGAACGGCGTCAGGTAGTGCGGCTCGAGAAAGAAGCAGCGCGCCGGCGTCTGGATGCAGAGGCCATGGGCAACGCGTCGTGCTTCTGCCGCAAATCGCTTTTGCTGTTCGTAATCGCCAACGTGCTCGATCACCGAGTTGGAGAACGTGATCTCAAACGACTTGTCTTCGTATGGCAGATCCGTGGCGTCCGCGATTTCGGTCGCGTAGCGCGCCGGCGTTTCGCGCGCGAGTTCGAGCGCGGACACGTTGGCGATCTTCACCGCACCGGGATAGCCCACCAGGCTCCAGTTGAACGCCGTGCCGCCGACATCGAGGATGCGCGTGTCGCCCGAGACGCCGAAATCCTGGACGAACCGCGCCATGCGCCGCTTGCGAAACGGCAGCATCAACTTGGACATCATAGTCAAGAAGGTGTCGAACCCGCGGCGGCGCATCGGTTCAGGAGAGGGTGCCGATTCGTGTTCGCTCATGGTGGTGCGCTCGCCGCAGCGGCGCCGCCCGAGCGCGCCGAGGATGCGATCCGCTGGACGCAGTCCAGATGGCTGTTGCAAGAAAGTAGCCGCTCGACTTGGCCAGAGAAAGGCACCGAAGTCATCCCGCGCCCGTGGTGTCAACCCGAATGCCGTTCGCGCAAACTCATCTCGCTCCGCCGCAGCCGATAGGTTCCGAGTCAGCATGCCCTGCCCTCCCCACGCGGGGCCTGGCCGACAAGGCATGGCGCGCAGCATCCCGAAGATCCGCCCGTCCGAATCCCAGATCCTCGGATACCCCACGGACCATGCGGACTAATGACAACACGGCTTCCGCCATTCGCTCCTAGACGACGAGAGTCCCCCAATGCCCCTACTGGCCCGCATCGTTCACGGTGCCGTTTTCGCGACAGCCTTCCTGACTGGCTCGACGACCGCACAAAAACTCGTGCGCGACTTTAGCCCCGGGGGCTTCCCCAACACGGCGACGTCCTTCGCCCAGCCAGCAGCGCCCCTCCCAAACGGCCGCGTGCTGTTTGTCTTCGCGACGCCCGAGTTTGGAACCGAACTGTGGGCGACCGACGGCACGCAAGCCGGCAGCCAGATCGTCCTGGACATCGAACCTGGCCTGGCGGGTTCCTCGCCGGAGTCCTTCCGCGTCCTGCCGGGCGGCACCGTTTTGTTTCTCGCGCAGACTTCGCAATTCGGCAAAGAACTCTGGCGAACAGACGGCACGGCACAAGGAACCTCACTCGTTCGAGACATCACGCCCGGCAGCGTGAGCAACTGGCTACGCCTGCTCGACGTCGTCGGCAACGACCTGCTGATGATCGCCGACGACGGGATAACCGGTCCCGAGATATGGCGTACCGATGGCACACTGACCGGCACCACGATGGTTGCCGATGTGCATCCTGCGACGAGTCCATCAAGCCTAGGCCTAAGCCGCGCGAACTTCGCAGCCATCGCGGGAGCGCAGGCGGTCTTCCCCTACCGCGCAGCCAACAACGCCTGGCAATTGTGGCGAACGGACCTGACCACCACCGGCACGGTGGTGGTGCGCAATCTGCTTAGCCAGAACTCCAACGCTCCCGGCTTCAGCAGCTTCGGCTCCGGCGCGCTGTTTCACAGCGGCAACGAACTCTGGATCACAGACGGCACTGCTGCCGGTACGGCCACCCTCTCGCCCGCGCGCGCCGCGCGCCCATTCGTCGACGGCACGACCGCCTACTTCTTTCACGCCAACGGCAACCTGTGGCGGACCGACGGCACGCAGACGGGCACGACCGAGGTATATGACCTCTCCGCAATCGGCCCGTTCGGCTACACACGCAGCTTCGTCAGCACGGCCCCTGGCCGACCGATCCTCTTTCGCGCCGGAACCGGCGCCGTGCCCGACCTGTTCGTGACCGACGGCACAGCCGCAGGAACGCAGCGCCTCACGTCGATCGAAATCTCTACAGGGAGCCTTTTCACACCAAACGTAGCGCTGCTCGGCAATCAGCGAATATTCACAGCTATCACCAGCAGCGGTGCAAGCCTTTGGAGCTGCGACGGCACCATCTCTGGAACCCTCGAAATCGCGCCCGTCAGCGGAGCGGAATTCGTTCCCTTCCAAGGCGGTCTGCTGTTTCAGGGCACCGACCCGACGACCGGAAGTGAACTCTGGTTTACGGACGGCACCCCCGCCGGCACCAAGCTGGCCGTGGACCTGAAGCGTGATCTGGTTCCTACGAGCAGCACTCTGTCCCCCATCGCGACGTTTCGCGACGAGGCGCTCATGCTGGTCCGCGGCGCCGATGGCGCCGACCTATGGCTGAGCGACGGGACACCAAGCGGCACGCGACGCGTCACCAACACGCAAACAACCGCCGCGTTCCAGGCCGCAGCGGCGTCGACGGGCTCGAAGCTGATCACGCTGATCCAATCCAACTCGCCAAGCGTCGCCCAATTGTGGGCCTACGATGAGGCAAGCGACTCGCTGCAGCCCATCCCGATCGATTCGGTCCACCCTACGTTTGCCATAGGAAACAGCAAGTTGAGCGCCTTGGGGGACTCGGTCGTTTTTGCGGCCGCAACAGATGCAACCGGCGTCGAACCATGGGTCACCAACGGCACGCTCGCCGGAACACGACCTCTAGTCGACATCGCGCCCGGCCCGGCGAACGGCACAACCGGCGAATACTACGCCTGGCGTGGCCGCGCCTACTTCCGTGGCTTGAGCGGCGCTGGTGGCTATGAACCTTGGGTCACGGACGGAACGACCGCCGGAACGACGCAGCTCGTCGAGACCACCCCCAGCGCCGGCTATCTCAATGCAGTCGAATGGCAAAGCGCCGGCGACCATCTCTACCTCGCCGACCTCGTCACCTACGACATTTGGCAGCTCGATGGCACTCCCAACAGCGCGGTCCTCATCGACCTGCCTGCCGCGGGGATCATCTCGACACAAGACCTGCACGCGAGCGGCGACGATCTTGTGTTCATCGCGTCCACCGGCACGGGAAGAGGCATCGTCCGGTGCGACACAAACACGTTCAGCTTCCAGAATCTCGCGCCAACGCTGTTTGCACTCGACATCACCCGCCTAAGCAACAGCCAGCTGCTTGTGCGGGGCACTGCCGGTCCGAGCCAAGAGATATGGGTTACCGACGGCACCGTCTCTGGGACGCAGTTTGTCGACAACTGGCAACTGACACCCAACGCGCAAACAGCTACTCGGGTCTCGGATTCACGTGTGTTGGTCTCGCTCGATCGCCCTTCGGGTCGCGAACTGTATTCATTCGACGGCACCACCACGCAGCTCCTGTTTGATCTGGCACCCGGCGACTCGAATCCGAACAACTGGATACGGGCGGGCAACAAGATCTTGTTCGCCGCCGATGATGGAACAACCGGCAACGAGCTGTATGCGTTTGATCTCACGCTGCTGCAGGACTCCGCCGTCGCATCCTTCGGCTTCGGCTGCGCCGGCAGCGGCGTGCTGCCGCCAGATCTCTCCGTCGACGGCGGCGCCAGCGCGGGCGGTGCCACCGTCGACCTTGCCGTCGAAGGTGCTTTACCTAACGCCGTCGTGCTGTTTGGTCTGGCCGACGACCATGCCGCACTCGCGATGGCCGGCTGCCACCTGTGGCTCGGCGGCAACGCCTTCGCCATCGCCGCTGCCGCCGATGCGCAAGGACGTGCCACGACCCAGCTTCCGGTCACGCCAGCGCTCTTTGGCCTGCAGCTCTTTGCCCAAGGGTTCGCCGTCGATGCCAACGGACCGCTGCTCGGATTCCTGTCGGCAACAGCGGGGCTCGAAATCGTGTTTGGGCCTTAGCACCCGCCATCCGATGCAAAAAGGGCTACGCGCCCGACACATCCCCCGATCGTCCACATGCATGGAGGGCACTACGGAGTAGCTACAGGTAACCCCTTGCCGAGCAATCCATGATGAGCCGCCCCAAACGCTGGACTCTTGCTGCGACCGGGACGCTGCTGCTCACCGCAGCTCCCGCCCAGCAGCTCGTCCGCGACTTTCACCCCACGTCCTCGCTCACGCCCGGATCCTCGTTTGCCGATCCGAAGGCAACGCTGCCGAACGGCGATGTACTCTTTACGCAAAACACCGCTGACCTTGGCTACGAACTCTGGCGCACCGATGGCACCTACGCAGGGACCCATCTCGTTGCAGACATCCAACCCGGCTATTTGAGTTCGACACCGTACGGCTTCGTCAGGTTGCCGAACGGAACCTTTCTGTTTGCGGCATATACACAACAGTTTGGCGGCGAGCTGTGGCGGACCGACGGGACCCCACAAGGAACATCCCTGGTGCGCGACGTCGAGCCGGGGCAGAGCGGCAGCTATCTGCGCTTGCTTACCTTGGTCGGCAACGAATGCTTGTTTGTCGCCAACAACGGCCTTGTCCAGCGAGGGCTCTGGCGGACCGACGGCACGAGCGCCGGCACGACGTTCCTCGCCAACATCCATCCGCCGACAAATCCGCTGCAGCCGGGCTTTGACGCAGCCGCCCTGGGCAACACGCAAGCAGTGTTCCCTTTTCGCGATGCAGGCAACACGTGGCAACTGTGGCGCACCGACCTGTCCGCAGGTGGCACCGTCAAAGTGATCGACTTGCCTGCGGCCGCCACCAGCTTGAGCGAGCCGACCGGATTTCGGCCCTTCGGCAGCCGCGCGCTGTTTCTCGCCAACGGCGAACTGTGGCTCACCGACGGCACCTCAGCCGGAACTTTCGCGCTGGCACCGGCCCGGACCACCGCACCGTCTGTCGATGGCAGCACCGCATACTTCATTCACGCCAACGGCGGCCTATGGCGAACCGACGGGACAATTGCGGGCAGCCTGCAGGTCGCCGCGCAGGCCTCGGCGGTAGGCGGCAGCCCGCCTATGTTTCTCGGCGTAGCCAGCGGTGGCGTCTATCTCGCCGCCGGCGCTGGCACGACGCCCAGTCTGCTTTTTTCGAACGGAACCGCAGCAGGCACGAGCCGCGTTGCGTCCCTTGAGTTCGTCTTCACACCAAACGGCAGGGCAAAGGCAGCAGCACTTGGCAACCTGCTGATCTTCGCCGCCAACAGCCCGACGTCCGGCGCGGGACTCTGGCGCAGCGACGGCACGCTCACCGGCACATACCGGATCGCTGAGGTTGACGCGACCGCCCTGCAGCCGTTTCAGGGCGGCCTGCTCTTTCGAGGAACCGCCGCCGGCACCGGGACCGAGATGTGGTTTACCGATGGAACCGCCGCCGGCACCCACCTCTTGCTCGACCTCAACAGAACCCCGGAGCCGATCGGCACCGAGATCGCAGCTCTAGGCAACTTCCGCGACCAGGCCGTGCTGCACGTCGAAGACGACAGCGGCATGAACCTCTGGCTCAGCGACGGCACAACCGCCGGAACACGTCGCATCACGTCGTTCGGCAACATCCCGCTTGCTGCGGCACGCTTCGCAAGCACCAGCGCGACGTTCGTCGTTACGATCGCCAACAGCCCCACCCTCAGCCAGCAACTCTGGGTCTACAACCCGTCGATCGATGCGATGCAGCCGATCAACATCGAGTCGTTGCACCCGACGTTTCGGGCTACGCTGGACGTGCCCGCCGCACTCGGCGACGCCGTCGTTTTTACGGCTCACACCGCCGCGACAGGACGTGAACCTTGGATCACCGACGGAACGCTCGCCGGCACCCGGCCCATTGCAGAACTCAACCCCGGCACCGGTGCGGGAACCATCTCCGGATACGCCACCTGGCGAGGACGCAGCTACTTTGTCGGCTCGCAGCCGGGCAGCGGTCCGGAGCCATGGATGACGGACGGCACCGCAGCAGGCACCACGCAGCTGCTGGAGACGGCTCCGGGCACCTCGGGCACCTCGAGCCTGCAGTGGCATGCCGCTGGCGAACTGCTCTTCTTCGCGTCCATGAGCGAGAACGAAATCTGGCGAACCGATGGGAGCGCTGGCGGCACGTTCGGCATCGGACTCCTCTCGGCCGGCTTCGTGGCTCCCCGCCAGCTGCAATCCATCGGCGACCGTCTCGCGGCCATCGCCTCGAGCGCTGGCATCGGCCGTGTGCTGCTGCTGGACGGCACCGGGCAGGGCATCCAAGCGCTCCCTCAGCCGACATCGGCGGTGAGCCTGCTGGCGCTGAGCGACGACCGGATCCTCATTGTTTCGCTGTCTGCCGGCTCGAACGGGCACGAACTCTGGACGAGCGACGGCACCGCCGTCGGCACGCAGTTCCTCAGCGCTTGGACACCGCCGTCATCGGGGCAGCAGGCGCCAAGCAGAATCTCCGAAAGCCGCATCCTGCGTGCGCAGCAAGACCCACAGCGTGGCAACGAGCTGCATGTCATCGATGGCTCGTCCGCCGGCGTGCAAGTGCTGTTGGACCTGGCACCCGGCAGTTCGAATCCCAGCAGCTGGATACGAGCGGGCAAAACAGTCTTGTTCCGCGGCGACAACGGCACCACGGGCAGCGAGCTGTACGCGTTTGACATGACGCTGTTGCAGGACTCGGCCACATCGACATACGGCTTTGGTTGCGCTGGCAGCGGCACGCGACCGCCGCAGATTTCGGTCGACGGCGACGCCTACGCCAGCAGTGCAGCCATCCACCTCGCCGTCGAAGGTGCGTTCCCGAATGCGACCGTGCTGTTCGGGATCGCCGACGACGATGCAGCAACCGCCACCGCCGGTTGCCACGTATGGCTTGGCGGCACCGCAGCGATCGTCGTAGCCACCGCCGCCGACGCGCAAGGCCGCGCGGTCACGCAACTACCCGTGGCGCCAGCGCTGTTCGGGACGCAGTTCTTTGCCCAAGGCTTCGCCGTCGATGCCAACGGGCCGCTGCTCGGATTCCTGTCGGCTACGGCGGGGCTCGAAGTCGTCTTGGGCCCCTAGTGTAGTGCATCTGATATGAGGGGCATTCCCTGGATCAAAACCCACTATCCCGGACGGTTGGCCAGCAATGCATCGACCTCCGCCCGCAGGGAGGGATCCGGGTCCGCATCGCGCACCTCCTCAAGAGCCACCACGCTGGCCGCGACCTGGTCAGGATGGCTTCGGAACGCGGCGACGGCGGCACGTCGAACCGACAGGTTGTCGTCCATCAACAGGTCGGTTGCCAACACCCCAATCGCGTCGGTCCAGGGCGAGATCGACGCGAGTGCTTTGGCCGCTCGGGCGCGCACGATCGCAACCTCATCGCGGCCAAGATCCAGAATCCGCGCGCCAGCGCCCGCATGGTCCGCGTCCAGCAGAATGAAGCCCACCCATCGACGCACCCCCGGATCCGAAGAGGTCAACCGCTCGGCGACACGCACGGCGTGAGGCTGCGACAGCTGCTGCAACAGCCGCAATCCAGCACCGGCAGTGCGTGGGTCGAGCCGCGGAATCCGTGCCTCGAGCCAGTCCGCCCGCTGCTCCGACTCGATCTCGCGCATAGCAAGACTCAGTCCGCGCCCTCCCATGCGTCCGAGCACATCGAGCGCGCGATCGCGGTCGACGCGCAAGAACGGCACGACGTCGCCCGCCGCGAACGCGACGCGGGAGCCGGCCTCCTGCAAAGCCGTCAGCATCGCCTTGCGACGCACGCCACCGGCGCGCAGTTCGCCCACGATTGTCGCGCGTGCGCCCTCGCCCTGACGAGCCAACAAAGCGGCGGCACGTGCTCGCTGCGCGTCCGAGGTTTCCGCTCTTCGCAGCCACAGGCCAAGCTCTTTGCGCGCAGCGGCCGTCGGCGGCATCTGCGCGAGCTGCTTGGCGTGCCCATCGATCATCTCGCCGTTCTCTAGCAGTTCGCGCACCATTCGACCGGGCACCACGTCGATCAGCAGCGCAAGCAGCGGCCCCCGGCGCAGCGACGCACTGCTCGGGTCGCGGACCAAGTCGAAAACCAGGTCGCATCGTTGACGGACAATCGCCGCCGTGGCCGGCAGAGCACGATCCCGAGCCGCCCCTTCGAGTACGGATGCAACTAGCGAACGAACATCCGCCTCCGGCACCGAGCGGAACGCACGACCAATAGCTAGCTCCAGCGCCGGCGACTTCGCCGCAGCCCGCCACGCGCGTAGCCCGGCACTTGCCTGTGAACCGCTAGCCCAACCTCCCGTCCATGCCTGCGCTGCCAGCACGAGCATGGCGATTCTTCGTCGCGCGATGCCCTCTGTTCGCAAGCCGAGGGCGACCCATGCATCGAGTCCGGCGTCGCTCGCACCGAACCTGCTCCGGAACATCCGCATCACTTCGATGCAGTCCTCTTCGGCAAAGTCATCGTGCTCGTCGCCGAGTGCTGCCACCGCCGGCACCAGCTCCGTCCGACGTGCCTTGATTGCCCATTCTGCTTCGATGGCATCCCGCATGGCCGCAAACTCAGGATGCGACGGATCGATCCCGAGGGCAAAGATCGACCCCGCGGCCGACGCTGCGTGACGAGTTCGAAGTGCGGCGACAAGCTCCGGCAAGAACGCGCGCCCCGGTTCCCCAAGCAAGCCAGCTGCCTGGATCGCCCAGCGATGACAGCGTGCATCGCCAAGCGCGATCCCCACCAATTCGACTGCGGGCGCGCCGGCCGCAGTGAGCGCGAGCGCACCGCCGGATCGGGGCGTCGCGAGCAAGTTGCACCATGCGCCTGGGTTTGCCACGAGCTGCTGCGCGCATCGAGCGGCCTCCTCAGCAGGCATCACACGGCCGTCGCGCGGCAGGAGCCGCTGCAAGGCCAGCGTCGCGACCCCGACCTCGGGCGCATCCAGCAGGCGCCACGCAGCATCGCGGCTCGCACCCGCTTCGAGAACCGCGAGCAGTCGGCGCTGGTGCCGGTTGCCGCCGCGGCGGAGCTTGCCGGCCATCGTCTGCCAGAGTTCACGCGGAAGCCTCTGTAGTTCGGTGAACGCGTCGGAACGCTTTCCCGCGGTGTCGCTGCCGAGTCGCTGCAGGTGACGCCCCGCGCACTCCGCGACCGCTCGTTCCCAGGCTTCGAGCGCTGCGGCGGTCGGCACATCCCGCGCATCGATCATCCCGCGTTGGATCAAGCGATCGCGCAAGCGCGGATCGCGCGCCGCGCGCCTGAGAAGATTTGGTTGAGCCCCCGGCTTGCCGGTCTCGGCGGGAGAGGCTGGCGCGGCCGCCAGCGGCGTATCTCGCCATAGACCGGTGCTCGTCCACAGCGAATGCTGCCAGGCGCCATTCATCATCCGGCGACACGTATCGACACCGGCACGCCCCTCGGAGAAGTCCGCACGCAGCGATCGCGGCAGCCAGCCGCTCCATCGATTCGAGTGTGCCAGCTGCACAAACGCGGCTTCTTCGGTGGTCGTTATGCGCGCTCGCTTGCGCCGCAGACTCCCGTAGACGGCCAGCACGCGGCGTTCGTCCCGGTCGGCGACCATCGCCCGAAGGCCTGCCTCGTCGAGTTCGCCGCGCAGCAGCGGCAGCAGAGCCTCGACCTCCACCCGCACGACGGCAGACGCGTCCTCCTGCAGCGCCGCCACCGAGGCGAGCAGCGGGTCCTTTCCTCCGAGCAAGCCGACGAGCTGCACGGCGAACGAGCGCACCCGCGGCTGCGAATGCTCGAGCAACATCGGCATCGCCGCGCGCAGTTCGGCAAACGCCTCCACGTCCACAAGTGCATCCAGCAGCGGCAGGTCAACATGATCCTCAAGCTGCAGATGCGGAGCCAGGGCCTTGCGAACGGCATCGAACCGATCACGTAGCAGCGGGACGATCTGCACGACCGCGCCTAGCTGCGCCGCACTCGCATCACGAACGAAACGCATCACGTCCTCGATGGCATCAGGACGCACTTCCCGCACCGCGATGGCAAACCGAACGAGTGGCAACGTCAGCGGTGACTTGCCGAGTCCCTCACGAAGCTGCGACCACTGCGCGGCCGCGAGCACGGGCTGCTCGGCGAGTTCGTCTAGCGCAAGCCGCGCCGCGGTGCGGTTTTTCGACGCAACAATCTCGGCGATCTTCTGACGGTATTCGGGGGACTCGGTCAGCAACCGAGCCCGCAGTTCTTTCAGCCCTCGAGGCCCACCTCTCGCCGCGCTCATACAGCCCACGACGGTGTCGACGATCATCGCTTGCGGCGCGCCCACCGCGTCAAGCAAGAGTGCCTTGCCGACATCGCCGTATGGGCCCGGCTTCCGACGCCCCAAAGCTGCGAGCACCGCCGGCCGATCGGTCTCCGCGAGCTTCACCACGAGGCTGTAGATCGGGTCGTTCGGCTGCGACGTCCAGTCACGAAAGCTCTCAAGAATGCGATCGAGTGCCGCCACCGCTTCCCGTGGACGCGCACCCAATGCCTTTGCCACTCGTTCGCGATCCCGCCGACCTCGCGACAGCGTTGCGAGCAGCGAATCGATGCCGGACGGAGCGAACGGTGCGAGAGCCGAGGCCGCCGTTCGCAGGGTCGTGCTGGGATCGGTGCGCAACATGTCCGCCAACCGCGGCCACTGCGGACCGAACACGGGTGCGTGCGCGAGCACCAGTGCGAGAGCCCGGTGCCGCACAGCCGCGCGATCATCGCGGAGCAGGTCGACGATCACGCCAGCCCCCGCCTCGATCTCTTCGGGCGTCAGTTCGCCCGCGGCGACAACCCGTGCGGCAATCTCGGTCTCCCTACGGCCGGAGCCCTGCTGCGCCACGACAGAGGCTGAAACCAGCACAAGCACGAACCAGCGAAGCAGAGTCGACCCCATCGTCGTAGGATAGCGGACGATGCTTTTCTTGCTGTCAAGAGTCGCAGCCTGCGCGACGTTCGCCGGCTTTCTGCATGCGCAGTCCCGGCCACCTGCAGGGCCCCAACCGCCGACTCAGGCCCAGCAAAAGGTAGCGACCCACGAGTGCGCCGAAATGCTGGCGCGGTTTGCCAACGACAACCTGCCCCAGCTCATGCTCGACCTGCACGGCCCAAACCACGATCGGGCCGTGCGCGGACTCAAGGCACTAGGACCGCACATCCATGTGTTCTTGCTCGGCAAGGCGCGCCAGCCGCTGATCTACACGCACCGCGACTTCTCCGACGCGTTCGCCGAATTTGGGCCGGACTGCGACTGGGCCATGCCCGCGCTTCTCGAAGCCACGCGTCACTCCACGATGCTCGGCACAATGCAGGGGCTCGCGAAGCGACTCGGCGCGACGGCAAAGCCGCTGGCCGCCGCCCTGACCAACCCGTCCATGAAGCGCTTGCGACAACAGCTGCTGCAACTACCCGACGAGGAGGTGGACCCGCGGCCGCTCCACGCCGCGCGCGTCGATCCGAAACATCGCGCGGCTTTGCTGCAGCTGCTGCGCGACGACAGCAATCCAGAGCAATGGTGGCCGGCGCTGCAGGCGCTGCTCGCCATCGACTTTGAAGCCAGCCTCGAAGCCAGGCTAGACGCTTGCGACATCCTGCTTGCCCGCCGGATGGCATTGGACGTCGCGGTGCAGCGACGAAGCGAAGAGCTACTGCACGCGATCTCTTGCTACCACGCAGCGACCGCCAGCATGTCGACCGAGCTGCTCGAACGACTGCCTGCCGACCTCGACGACGAGCTGCTGCGCTCGGTGCTCGCGCTCTCGCCGCGGGTGCCGCCGAAGACCGAACGGGTCGCAGCCACTCGATATCCTGCTCTGCCGCGAAAGATCGCAGTCTCCGAGCGGCCCGTGCACCGGCTCGCCACAGCCTTGGCGGGAGCGATGCATCGCGCACAGGTGGAAGCCAGCACGCAAGACGTTGCGCGCCTCACCGAGCTCGCTGCCGACGACGACCGACGCATCGCGCGGATGGCCCAAGCCGCGCTACGCATCAACTCCGACCGCAACCATGAGTGGTTTGCGCAGCCGGCCGCGCACCTGGACCAACGTGCGCTGCAGCGCGCCGAACAAGCTTCGCCTGCAACGCTCGCGAAGTTCGGCGTGCTGCGCCTGCGCGAGGCACTCGCAGACCTCCCCGACCCCGAGGGCTTTGGCGACGCGAATCCAGCAGCCAACGACGTCCCCGGCCGCATCCTGCAGGGCGCTGCTCGAGCCGCACTGCGCAACGCGATGCGCGTCAGCATAAACAAGAGGTTCGTCAAGACCCTGGTGCTTCGCGCGCCTGCCCTGGTCGCCGACCAACGCCTGACGCCCACCGAGCATCGCAAGCTGGTAGCGATCGTGTTCCAACAAGCCGAACTGCCTGAGGCACTGCACGACTGGGCCTTCGAGCACGCCCCGGTCCACGTTGCCAAGCACAGACCTGGCCCTCGCCACCCGCTGCCGATTGCATGTGCTCCGTCCGTCTCGCGCGCGCTTGCGGACCCGGCGCGATGCGAACGTGCCGTGAGCCTTCTCCACGCGCTGCGTCGCACTCGCGGCTGGACCGATCTCGTCGAGCAGCACCTCGATCGACTGCTCGAACTGGCGGCGGCCCGTCCAGGCGCCGTTCGCAGCCAAATCCTGCCGCTGCTGCGCTTCAGCGAGGCGACGACGCGCGCGGTCGAACGCGTCCTGCTCGACAACCGCACGGATCCCGATCTCCGCGACGGGCTGGCCAAGAGTGCACCGCCGTCGCGGCGCTTCCCGCCCGACCCCGAGTTTGTGCTCGCCGCACTTTCTTCGCCCCACGAGTCGCTGCGTCGACATGGACGACTCGCCGCCGCCTGCGTGCAAGAGCGCCAGGACGACATCACCGACCTGTTGGCCCGTCAGTGCGAGACACTCGCCGAAGACGAGCTGCTGCAAAGCCTCTACGCGCTCGGCAGACTCGGCAATGCCACGGCAGTTCGCACGCTCGAGCAGAACCTCAAGCACGCAGAACGCGCCGTGCGCACCAGCGCCGCATTCGGCCTGCTGCGCATTGACGGCCACCACCAAGCAGCGACCGAGGAAGTCACGCGACAGCTCGACGCCAGCGACGGCAGCAGCGAAGCAAAGCTGCAGCTCTGGAGCGGCATCACCATCTCCGCCGGCGCCAGCGCCCATTTCTTGGATCGCGCCAAGAAGGAGCTCCTGCTTGCGGATCGTTGGCAAATGCAGGCTCGCCTACTGCGCGTATTGCGCACCGCGCACGCCGAGCTGCCGAAACAGGCTCGCGCGGCGCTGCTCGAGATGACCGGCTGTGGCAATGCGAGCATCGAAGACATGGCACAACGCGAAATCCAGGTACTCGACCGCAGCCGCTAGCTGCCCCGGCAACCGCATGGCGGACCTCGTCTGCGGCACTACCGCACGACCACGTCGCCATATTCGATCGCTTCGACCCTGAGCGCCGTCGACCGCAGTGCCCCGGCCCGTACGCGCACCTTGCCGGACCACGGCACCCACGACTGCACCGGCCCGCGCAGCACGCCATCCTTGTCGCTTCGCGCACGACGGAGCATGGGCCACGCAACGGCGATGGCGACGCGTTCGCGCGTCCATCCCTCCGCTCCGCGCAGCGCCCCGCCAAAGCCCCATGGCCCATCCTGCTCCAAGTAGGCCCCGGCAACCGGCGCGCCATCGACATCGACGACCCGACACGTGAGCACCGAGACGGGCTCGAGCGCTAGATCCTTGGCGATCAAGCCTTGGTCCGATCGCACCGTCGTGAAGGCAGCGTGGGCACGGCCATCGGTTGCGTAGATCATGTAGCGAGACACCTCTTCCGGGCCAAGCAACACTTCGAGTCGTCCGTCGAGCCCCGCGGCACAAGCCAGCTCGAACACGCGCAGCAAAGAGCTCTCATCGGACAGCCGTGAAAGCCCGACCTGGGCGCCGCCGCCGATGCCGCCATGCTCATCGCGAATCTGCAGTTGGTAGCGAGCAAGCGAAGCCAGGTCAAAGCGCTCGCCATCGGGCGGTGCACGTGCAAGTTCTATGCAGACCACGCGCGGCGATCCGCTCTCACCCGCACCAGGCACGAGGTGAAGCACGAGCAGCGACGGGCGAAAGCGGCTCGGCATCGCGCAACGCAGCTGTCCATCGGCATACGTCACCGGCAGCACACACGTTGACGAGGGACCCGAATCGTCATCGTAGCTGCGCATTTGGCCACGCACGTGCGCATACACGAGTTCGCGCGGCGCCACACCCAGCACGGACCAGCATCGCACCAGCTCGCGGTGCATGGGCACTTCGTATTCATCGGCGAGAAGAAGCCGGTCGCAAAGCAGCTGTGGCATGTAGCCATCGCGCTTGAGCATCAGCCAATTGTCATGCTCGTGCTGATGAATATCGACCTCGACGATGTCGGCTACGCGACGGGTCGGCAGCGGCAGCCATCGATAGAAACCAACATCATTCAACAGGCCGTTGTTCGCCTCGCGGAACATCGCCCGCACAAGCTGCTGACCGTGCACGCCTCCGGCTATGGCATTTCCGGCACCGTCATGGATCGCAAGCGTCTCACGATCCGGCGCCGAAAATACGAGTTCGCGATCCGCGTCGTCCGGTTCTAGCGGCACCGCTTGCAGCAGCGTGCCAGCGCCATCGATTATCGCAACCCACGTGCGGCAGTGCGGACCAACCGGCACGCGCACGGTCTGCGTGCCTTCGTCGCCATCATCGCCTTCTGCGCGAGCGACTCGGAGCGTCACCGCCGCTTCGACAGCCGGAAACGGAAGATAGACAATGGAGCGATCTGGATCCGCGCTGCACTCGTCCAACCCGCTCACCGCAAACGAACGCGGCCGCGCCTCATGCCGCAGCACGAGATCACACATCCCACCCGACGCGACTGCATCGATCGGCTCAGAAACGAGGTGCACTCCGCCGTCATCCGCGGGCCCAATGGCCCACGCGCTGT
The DNA here is from genome assembly GCA_045105235.1 of Planctomycetota bacterium. Taxonomy (GTDB): domain Bacteria; phylum Planctomycetota; class UBA1135; order UBA1135; family UBA2386. The sequence goes on from JBGCDH010000029.1 coordinate 64,648, forward strand.
AGAGCCTGCCCGGAACGGCCTTGACGACGCACCGGCCGCGAGCATCCGTGTGGCCGCGCACGACGTCGACGACTCCAGGCAGCTGTTCGCCAGGGCTCCAAGCAACGGTGACGCGGCAACCGCTTACTGGTTGTTCGAGGGAGTCGACAACCCGCACCACAATAGGACGCCTCTGCTGAGTCGCCGCCGTGACGACACACAGCAGCAAACCGAAAACCGTGCCGACCCAACGAGGCACGCAGACAACAACTTCCATACACGAAACCTATCCTTCCATACACGAAACCTATCCGCCGTAGCGACGCACCTCTAGCAGCTTGCGGACACATGCCACGGTATCACCGCAACGATTCGCATGGGCTTCGTCTGCAACCGCCCACGACGTGACGCGGAAAAACGCTCTGAACCATCGCTGCACGGCACCGTTGAACATCGCCCATGATGCGCCACCGTCTACTGTGCCTGGGCATCGCGACCACCGCGATGATGACGGCCTCCTGCACGACGACAACCTCCTATGCAGAGACCACACCGGTCCAGGACGTAGCCAGCGACCTCGCCATGGTCGTAGCCAGCGGCGTCGACTGGGCCGTGCGCCATCAGGGCGACAACGGCAGCTACGCAGACGACTTCGGGCAGGCCAACATCGAGGCAACGAGCCTGATGGCGCTCGCGCTGCTCGGTGAAGGCAACACAGTGCAAACGGGCCCCCGCGCGAACCAGCTCGCCGCGGCGATCAGCTGGCTGCGCCAGAAGCAGCGCGTAGACGGCACCTTCGCGGATGGGGCCAACTCGGCCGCCCGCTCGGCGCGCCTGCAGGGGCTAGCAACCTACGCGATGATGGAGGCAGCGGGACTCTCCGGGATGCCTACGCAGCTAGCCGAAAGCGCTGAGCTAGCGGTTGCCGCGACCTCAAGCCTACGCAACGACGACGGCGGCTGGCCGAAACACGCTGGCGGCAACTCCGACATTGTGACAACCGGTTGGTGCGCCGTCGCGCTGCAGTCGGCGCGGTTCTTCGGCTTGGAAGTCGCGTTCGAACCGAACACCGTGCTCGCTTGGTTCGACGAAAACGCAACGAGCACGGCGGCCGAAGCCGGAAGCGCACTGTTCACCATGTATTACCTCGGCGCGGACCCCGAGAAGCAGCCGCGCATGCGCGAACTAGCCGCGTTCGTGCTGCAGCACGCCAGGACCGAAGACCCCGAGGAGACCTACTGGGCGACATATGCGCTCTATCAGCGCGGCGGTGACGATTGGCGCCAATGGCAGCCGCGCATGCAACAAGAGCTGCTTGGCACCCAAGAAGCTGCCGGTGAGAATCGCGGTTCGTGGGCTCCAGCGGGAGCCACGTCGCGCGCCACAACGACCGCCTTGCGAACGCTGGCCCTCGAAGCCTACTACCGCTTCTCTCGCCTCGTTCGTTAGCAGCCGCTTCGGCCGCCACCGCCACCGCGCGGCAACGCTAGGCCTGCGCGATCGTGCGCCAGCCCTCGCCGTCAAAGAGCACGATGTCGTGGGCGCCGACTGACCACAGACCGCTCGGGCCTACCGAGAGCGCATAGGCTGTGCGCATGTCTTCATCGGTTTCGCGAAACAGCGAGAGCACGCCGTCTTCTAGCCTGTAGATGCCGCTCAGCGCCGACAGGTAGAACGCGCCCTGAAACGCGCGAACCGACCAAAACGGTTCGCTGGTTTCGTCGTGCTTTACGAGAGCCCAATCGTTGTGCCTGCCGACGACAACCTCCCCCGCAAGTCCGACCGCGACGCACGCATCTGGCCCCGCGCAGATGTCGTTGAGCACAATGCTGGAGGGACTATCTCGCTGCACCCACGTCGCGCCGTCAAAGGCCCAGATCTCGCCGTCCCACCCGGCCGCGTAGATTTCCTCGGGGCCGAAGCCATCGATGCCCTGAAAGGCGCACGGTTTGTCTGCATCGTTCTCAGCAGAGACAATCTGCCAATCGCCGCCATCGCGCCGCTGCACCTGGCGCTCAACGCCGGCCGCAAACAGCTGAGAACCAACGCGCCGGATGCAGCGAAAAGGCGCGGATGGAATCTTGCCGTCGGCGTCCTTCAAGAAGTCCTTGTCGGTTTCGTCGCCGTCCGTCTCATGTAGGAAACCACTCGCGTCCATGGTCAGCATCCTCAGACCATCTTCGCTGACGGCTGCGTCGACGGTGATCTTGGCCGCCAGCCCGATCTCGGCCCAGCCATCATCGTCGGTCCAGTAGCACAACCCCTGGTGGGGCTGCGTCTCGATATCGAGCCCCGGGTCTTGGGTGCTAACGAGGAAACGCCCGCTGTCGAGCTGGTTGCCGCGGATGAAGGTCTGGCCGGTGATATCCATGAATCCGTGAAGTTGTTGGACCGTGTTGCGGGGGCATTGCTGGGCCGACCGCAGAGTTCGATCCTGCCAATAGCTTGTCGAGTCGATTGGTATGCAAATGGAGTCAAATATCGCCCCGTAGCAACAGGGACGCCAGCAACGAGCGGTCAGGCAGCCGGCACAGCAGCCCGTTTGGCGTCGGCCATCTGCCGCATCCTCCGTGCGCTCGCGTTGCTTGGCAGCCACCAAACCGGGAGCAGGATGACCTCCGCGAGCCACCAGCCTGCGGACGAGTTCGGCAGGACATCGCAGACAACGGCGGCGGCAGTCGCGGTCCAAAAGCAAGCCGCGAAAACGCCCCACAAGCCACAAGGACTCCGCAAGCAGGCCGCCCAGACACCAAGCGTCGCCAGGCCGAGGGGAACGATCCGCGGAAACACGTCGATTCCGTCGAGCCAAACGTAGGACCCTGAAGCTAGTAGCCCACCCCAGATCAAGAGCCAGCAAGCGCCATCCGCCAACCAGCTAGGCTTGCCAAAAAGCACCCCCGCGAGCCCAACCAGCAGGAGCAGAATCCCGAGGCCCCACATCACCACCTCGGACTTGAAACGTTGAAAGTAGGTCTCGGCGGGACTGGGCGCCGCGGCGTCCCAATCGGCGAGTGCCCCCGGCAACGCAATCCCTTCGGCTCGTGCAGCGGCAAACGCGCGAGCCATGCCGCCCGTGGGAACCCTGTCGACGAAAGCCGAGAGCTGGCTCCAGGCAAAGTCTCGGATCCGCTTCTCCCGGGTCGTGCGAACCAGACGCAACCACATCGCCGGACTCGTCCCATGCGAATCCGCATCTTTGGCCAAGGGTGTGTCGAGCGCGGCGGTGTCACCTGCAAAGAGCCGGGCGGCACGGCGCACGTCGCCGCGATAGTTCGGCAGTTTTGCCGCAAGCTCGGCATCGACTCGCGCCAGCGCATCGCGAGCCTCGGGCACCGGCAGAACCAGCGAGGAACCGATCTGCTGGAAATGGTGCAGCTGTGCCGGATATGGCTCCGCCGCAACCGCCTGCAAAGACGCCCCGAGTGCCCCGCGCCAGTCGCCGATGCCCCACCGCGTTGTCGGCTCGCCTTCGGGGCGCAGGCTCGCAAGCACGACGAACTCGAGGCTGGTCCGATCCGGCCCAACCCAAAACGCACGGCCAAGCTCCGAGACGTAGCGTGCGGGCTGAGGCCTCTCCTCGCGACTCAGGGGGAATCCCGCCTGCGGATGGCGCAGGTTCTGCACGCGCAGCTCACTGGCGAGCTCGAATCGCCCTTCTCGCCACGTCGTCTCGATCGATCCAGTGAGCGCCGCCGGGCCGTCGCTTGTGCCAATCTCCGGAGGGCGGTGCGCACCAATATAAAACCGACCAAACGTCAAGGCGTGTGCGATCGGCGCCTCGAACGCCACACGATCCTCACCACGCATCGGCACGGCGCTCTGCCACAGAATGGTCGGCTCCCGCGCCTGATCAACGCAGCCAATCACGGCGACGCGCATCGTGCGCTCGGCGTTCGGGATGAGCCCAAGCGCGCGCTCCCAGCGGGTCACGAGCGTCGCATCGGGAGCATTCGCACCGTACGGAAGCTGAGTGCCGGGAGGCGCCAGTTCGGTGAGCAGATGATGCAGCAGGCTGCGCGAACCGCCGCTGGCTTGGCGCATGCGCTCGAGCACGGCGGCGGCGTCGATGGGCGTCGCAAGGTCCCAACCAAGAGCCTGCATCAAGACCTCTTGCACCGACACGCCTTGACGCCTTTGCCGCCGCCACCATGCGACAGCGGCCGCCGGCTGCGCTTCCGCGCGCCCGGTGTGCGCCTGCAGCCAGTTCAGCAGCTGCCTGGCGCTCTGGTTTGGCGGCAGCTCCGCAAGCCTTTCGACAACAAGGTCGACACGATCCCCGGTGCTGATGGCGCGGCCGTTCGGGCTCACGTTCGGCCAAATCTCGGTCAGCCATTCGAGGTCCTCTTCGGCAACAACGAGATCGTGACGGCCGGCGCGCTCGAACAGAAACGGTAGCCACCAGCATCGGTGCAGCAGCCGGGCAGCGTCTTCACGGTTTCCGCGCGGCAGCGTGCGGTCTCCAACAAGCTCGGCAAGCCCATCGAGGAAGGCGCCATCGATGAACCCATATGCCGGATACGGAGTCGGCGAAAACGCATGGAGCACCCCTTGCAGGGCCTGCCCAACGCGGTGCGGAAGCCGGTGCGAAGCGCGCAACAGCGCCAGCATGGCGACTCGATCCTCGTTGCTCCAGGGATCGAACGCATCTGCCTGCAGCTTTGAGAGCGCGTCGAGATGGCGCATCGGCCCGTCGTCCGAACGCGTTTTCGCGGCACCTTTTTGCAGCCTCGGCACCTTTGCGGCCTGAATGTCGACGCCAAACAGCGCCACGTTCCGCCGCGCGCGATCGAACTCGGCCCGCTGCTCGTCGCTCGCCGCCGCGCGGATGAGGTTCGATCGGCTGCGGCTCGCCTGCAGCACAACGCGAGTGGCCTCGCGCACAAGAGCATCCGCGGCGGTCGTGTCGTCCCCTTCGTCCAGCAGATAGCTGCGCGCCGCCTCCGCGGTCAGAGCGTCGAGGTAGAGCGTACGGTCCGACAAGCCGATCTCGTCCGGAGCGGTTTGCCCGAACAGCTCCGTGAAGATCGTCGTGGCCCCCTGCGTATTGCCTGCCGCGAGCAACGCGGCCCCGACCTCGACGGCATGGGTATGCCGCATCAAAGGCACAACAAACCACCAGACCGCGAGTAGCGCCATGGCGACCGGCAGGACAGCGCCGAGGATGCCGTTGCGGTTGCGCCCCGCAAACCGCACGGCGCGCTCCAGCGACGAACGGCGTCGCGCAAGAATCTCTCGGCCAATAGAAAACCGTTCGAGATCCTCGGCAAACGCCTGCACCGTGGCGTAGCGGTGCGCCGGGTCCTTCTGCATGGCCTTCTCGCAGATGGTCTCAAGGTCGGGCGGCACGCGCACGTTGCGCTTGCGAAGCGGCAACGGTTGTTTCTCGATCACCGCGTGCATCAGCTGCGCCAGCGGCAGGCCGGCAAACGGCGGCTGGCCGCTTAGGCACTCATAGAGGATCGCGCCTAGCGCGTAGACGTCGCTCTGTTCGCCGACCTTGTCGTGATCGCCGAGTGCCTGCTCGGGACTCATGTAGGCCGGTGTCCCCATCATCTGGCCGGTCCGCGTGGCCGCGCCGCCGCCGCCGCCGCCGCCATCGCCATCGCCGCCCGCAAGCTCGCGGGCCAAACCAAAGTCGCAGACGAACGCATCCCCCTGACCGTCGAGCAACACGTTGCCCGGCTTGAGGTCGCGGTGCAGGATGCCCCTGCCGTGCGCGTAGGCCATGGCGGAACTGATCTGCACCAGCAGCTTGACGGCCTGCGTTGCCGTCATCGCACCGCTCTTGAGCCGATCGGCAAGCGTGCAGCCATCGATCAGGTCCATCGTGAAATAGACAAAGCCGTCCGCCTTGCCGACCTCGTGAACGGAGACGATGTGACGGTGGCGGAGCTTGGCGAGACTCTTGGCTTCGCGCTCGAAGCGGTGGATCGCGTCGCCAAACAGTAGATCCCCGGGACGCAAGACCTTGACCGCCAGATCGCGGTCGAGGGACTTCTGATGGGCGCGGTAGACGATGCCCATGCCGCCGCGGCCCAGCTCATCGCGCACCTCGTAGTCATCGGACAGCTGCGGCGGAGCAAGGCCCGGCGCGCGGGCCGCCTCTTCACCGAGCGCGGCGTGCATCGCCGACAGCGCCTGCAGAGCCTTTTGGGCCTCGGGTTCCGGGATCGAAAACCGGCCCGCGATCCTGCCGACATCGATCGACTCGCCAGCCTCGAGCGCCAGCTGCAGTTCCTCGCACAGCTGCCCCATGCGATCCTCAAGGTCGCCAACGCTCATTGGATCGCCCCCAAGTCGTCGATCAGGCCGCCGAGACGCACGGTCGCGCGGCCGATCAGCCGGCGGCAAGAGGTTGGGCTCATGCCGGTGCGCGCCGCGATCTCGGCGATTTCGCGTCCTTCGAAGTGACGCATCAGCAGCGCATCCCGCTCATCCGTGGGCAGCGTCGCGATCGCGGCGGCGAGCTTCGCACGCTGCTCGTTGCGCCCGGCAATCGTTAGCACGTCGGTGTCGTCGGCCTCGAGACGGTCGATCACCTGAGACACCCGCGCCAGATCCTGCGGCGGACGGCGCTTCTTGGCACCGTGGTAGTCGGCACGGCTGCGGATCTGGTTCTCCGCGATCTGACACAGCCAGCGGCCAAATGAGCCCTGTCCCCGATCCTCAAACCGGGAAAAATCCTGGTGCGCGGCCAGATAGGTTTCCTGCAGCAGGTCACGTGACTCCTCTCTGCTGTGCAGCTCCTTGCCGAGCCGTACGCGCAGGTAAAGCTCAAGTCGGGGGGCACTCTGCTCAAACAGCTGGTCGTAAGCCGCCATGTCGCCCTTGCGGGCGCGGCCGAGCAGGTGAACGGTCTGGGCGTATTCGGGCGGGTTCTCAGGCATGGGTACTGGCTCCATTGTGCTAGGGGAAACCGCGGTCGCCAGCGCCACGAAACCGCCGATCCTGTTCGCCACACTCGTCGTAACCGTGACGAGACTGCGTTCCAGCTCGGCGCCATGGCGGACGGCAGCCAAGTCTACGGCCGAATCGAATGGGATCGCGTCCAGTTCGGAAGGCTGCAGTATCCGCGGCAACAACTCCATGCCCGACAGACCTGCGCTAGCTTGATCCGTCGCAGCAAACCAGCAGCCGCTCAAGCAACGGCTGCATCAGCTGCCGACCACGGAGGCCGCGACGCCAGCGCTTCGGGAGCGCCTCAACTCCAAAGCACACGCCCGCTAGGCCGCCGGCGACGGCAGCAGTCGTATCCGTGTCGTTGCCCAGCGCTACCGTGCCTTGACCACGCCTTCGTAGTCCGGCTCCTGTAGGCAATGGCGCGCAGACTGAAGGCAATCCACGACATAGCCTTGCCCATTCGGCTCCGGAGCACGGTCTACGCCGATGGGGCCTTCGAGTTCGGCGAGCAACGACGCTTCGTCCGCACACAACGCTCGAAGCGTCGCCACCGCGTTGTCCCACGGCGCGGGATGCTCTTCGAGATAGCGTCTCACCCACAAGCAGTAGAGCCCGCAGCACAGCTGTGAGCGCGGATGGCCGTGAGTTGGCAGCGATTGCCGCTGCGCGTCGCGCACCAGCAAGGCATCACTGCCGCGATGCCAGAGTGCCAGCGGCAGAACCCGCATGAGCGCGCCGTTGCCGTTGTCGGCCTCCGCACTCGGACCGGCCCGCTCCGGTGCAGCGCCCCCGCGCAGCGCGCGGATCGCACGCGCAGTCTGAATGCCACAGTCGAAAACACTCGAATCGACTGCGAAGTAGCCGTCGTCCAGCCAGCGGACGAGTCGCGCAGCAAAGCCATCGAGTTGCAGACAGCCCTCGTCAAGCAGCGTCTCGAGCACGCATAACGCCTGCGCCCCATCATCCGACCATGTACCGGGCAGCACGGATTCGTGGCTTCGTTCGAAGTCGACCGGCGGCTCAAACTCAATCCTGGCTCGCGCCGGTATCATCGCCGCAGACGTGAACTCATAGGGCACACCAAGCGCGTCGCCGATCAACAGCCCCTCGAGACCACCGGCAAGCCGATCCGCGCGCCTGACTCTACTCTGTGTTTCCACAGCCGAATTCTATCCCAGGCGTGCCATGCATGCGCACCGAGCTAGTCAAGGCCCTTCTACTTACGTATCGCGGCATCGAAGGCGGTCGAACCGCCTGAAAGGACCTCATTCGCGCTCGGAGCACCGCCGGCACGTAGTGCCCATACCCCGGTCTCGTCACAGCGCGCCGCGTAGAATACGCATGACGCCCTCCTCGCACTTCTCATCGGCAAGGAGTCGGCGAAGCCCACAACGATCGCCGCCCTGCATGCCAGCACGCCCCCCATTCAACGCCTAGCAGCCCTATCGAGTCTGTCAAATTGAGGTCAGTTGCTAGTCGGATCAGGCACCACCAAGAAGGCTGCCGGCACATGCTCCACGAGCCACACCCGATTCGCCGACACGAAGAACGCATGCCCATCGGCATGCATCTCCGCTGCACGCACCGTGAGCACGACCGCCTCTCCGTGCCTGCAACCAACTCGCCTGGCTGTTTCTTGATCCTCCGAGAGATGCACATGGTGCCGCTTCATGCGGCACAAGCCCTGTCGCACGATCGAATCCAATCGCTGCCGCGAGGTGCCGTGGAACAAGGTGTCGGGCGGTGAGACCGCTTCGTAGCCAAGCTCGACTTGGGTCGAGTGGCCCTGACTGGCACGGATTCGCTGGCCGCAGTCACTCCAGGCAAAACGCTGTTTCTCGCAGTTGGCTACCACGTGCTCGATATCCGACCGACTTGCTGATCGACCGTTCTCCCCACAGGCGGCCAACAGAGTATCCGCATCGACCCAGCCTCCCGCGTCAAGCTCGACGCCCAGCAGCTCCGGACGGTGCCGCAGCACAAGGCTCATGAACTTGCTAAGGCGAATGCGTTCGGTTCGGTCCATCTTTCGCAACAGTGGCTAACGGCCTGGGTCCAACTGATCGCAGTCCCCAAGTAGGGCAATGCCGGGATTTCGCATCAGCGCCTGCAATGCCAGCGGCATCAGAACGAGTCCAAGCCAGCCGGGAGAGCCGTCACTTGCCCGCCCCGACTCGATCGCCGGGCCTCAGCTCCGAACCGCGCTTCACGAACTGGGGCCGCATCACGCAAGCGTATGTCGTCTGTCGAGACAGGCGAAACCGCTACGCTTGCTCAGGCTTGCGCCCGATGGTCACGGTGTCGAACGAGCGCTGAAGCGGGTATCGGCTGAAGCGAGCCAGCTTGAACAGCAGGCCTTGGCTGCGGTCGTCCGGGCCGCGGGTTATACGCGGCAGCAAACCCTTCGGTTCAAGCGACTCCCAGTCACAGTGCTCGACCACCAAACCGCCCTCGTCATAGAGGGCGCGCATACCCTCCGGATAGATGCGCCAGCAGTCGATCGGCGCTTCGTGGTAGGGCCACGTAACCGGGCTGATCGTCGCGACGCGTCCGCCAGGGCGAGTCACGCGTGCGACCTCCTGTATCCAGAGCCACACCTTGCGCACGTGTTCAAGCACCTGCCCGCTCAGCACGACGTCGAAACGGCCGTCGTCGATGGGGAAGTTGTATTCGTCCGTGGCCGTGTAGGTGATGCCGTCGCGCGCGGCAATGTCGACGGTCTCCCACTCCAGGTCTCGGACGTCGACGAGCTTTCGATACGTGCTAGGAAAGCCGTCCGGTCCGATCTCGAGCACCCGCATGCCCGGCTGGAGCAGTGGCTTCACGTATCGGGTGAACAGCAGCTGGCTGTTGGCATGCACGAGGGGACCTTAGCGCGACGAAGGCTCGCGATCCATGGCGTCACGGATCGCTGCCCAGAAGCGCCGGCCCTTCGCAAATCGTCTACGTGCGAAGATTACGGCGCGGGCCTGATCGCTCTGTGCCTCACGAGCAGCTGCGAGCCGCCAAATGCGTAGCCGCCGCAACCACGCTGACGTCCGCGAATCACAGCCGCACGGATTTCACGAACCACCGCAAGGGCAAAAGAACTCACAGCAAACAACTGCCCGCAGACAAATCCCTCGCAACCCATTTGAGGAACTATGCAGTGCATCCAAATCTCACCCGACCATTTGTAGCAGCGGCCATGCTGCTGTCGTGCGCCGCCACTACCGATCGACTCGTCGCTCAGCCGGCCATCCAGCCGTCGATCCCACTCTCCTCCAGCTGGAGCTGTGGCAGCGTCTACTACGTCTCGAACCAAGTCGGCAACAACGCCAACGCTGGAATGCGTCTCGCACCCTGGCAAACCATCAGCTACGCGGTCACCCAGGCCCAAGCCATCACGCCCGTAGGAAACACGATCACGATCAACGTGATGAATGGCACCTAAAACGTCGCCAGCGGCGAGGTCTTTCCGATCCGCCTGCCGGCGCGCGGCATCAAACTCGAGGCGTTTGAGCCAACCGCTACCGTGAGTGGACAGCTCGGCATCGAAGTCCTGCTCGTTGACCGGCCTGGCCCAGTCATGGGAGGCTGCGGCAAGACACCGAACTCCATCATTCGCGGCCCAACCCTAACGGGCGGCCTGCGCGGCATCTCGATCTACACGGCCCTGTCCGGCCCACCGGCCTCGACGCCTGACCGCGCCTACGTGCACCGCTGCAAGATCGTCCACAACATCAACATCGGAGTTGAGGTTCGCACCGGACCCAACTACGAGTCCCAGCACATCTTTGAAGAGAACGAGATCGCTTTCAACCGCGACCCGAACAGCTTCGGCAAGGGTGTGCTGATTGTCGACGAAGTAGCATTCCAGCAAGGTGACGTGCCTGCGGCATCCAGCGTGCTACTGCGCGCCAACAACATCCACGACAACGAGGTCGGGATCGAAGTTCTCGGCAACGACAATCGTACGCGCCCACGCATTCTTACCAATATCATCAGCACTGCGGAATGGGGTGTGTCCCTCCGCAACTGGAGCGCGCAGGTCGTCAACAACACGCAGGCCTATGGCCGCGCCTACTCACTAGGGACGGATGTCTACGGGTTCCTGATCAGCGGTTGTGGATCCCACGTTCTCGCCAATAACATCATTTGGAACCCGGTGGCGGGTAGACCGCACGCGGCCGCCGCGAACCGCCCCGCCCCGGAGCTAACTGTCCGCTGCGATTCCCGCAACGGACAGGATTCTCTTCGCGACCTGACCCGCGAGCGCTTGCGAGCCCTCGCTCGTGAAGTGCACGTTTGCGGGCTTCAGAATCGGCTTCGAGAAGCTCTCGACGAACGCAAAAAGATCGTTCACCGGCACATCCAACTCCGCCATCACACGGCGCGCGATCGTGTTGTAAAGAAGCGGATCCTCTGGTGACCGATACGGACGGAGATCCCCTTTCGGCACCGGCGTTGTCGTCGCAAATATCACGCGAGCCCCCGTATCCTTGAGCTGCTGCGCGATCGCCCGGAGCTGCGCTTCGTAGACCTCGGGTGATGCCTGGTATGGGTGAGTTGCGTCGTTCGAGTTTTTCCCTGAGCCAGGCTGCACTCGCTTCAGATCGTGGAGGCCAAAATTGAAGTGGATCAGATCCCAATTGCCACCGTCGATCGCAAGCCACCGCGATAGGTGCTGCACGCCATTGTTCGTACCCGCGCAGTTTTCCGCGCCCTTCTTCGTCGAGTCCCCAGTTCGGTGAGCCATGGTTGGCCGTTCGACAATCGCACGTCCGGCAAGCGCCTCTTGCACATGGGGCGTATAGCCAATGGAGATCGAGTCGCCGAGGATCAGCACGCGGAACGGAACAGCGAGCGGCTGCTGCTTTGGCGCCGACTTGCAGCCAATCGTCGGCAGGAACATCACAAGGGCGAGGAAGAGTCGGATCATGATTCGTCAATACGCGGGTGCGACAGAATCGCTAATCCTGCGTCCATACGTCTCCGAACTCCAAGCTTCGGTTCGCAGCGCGCGGACAATCGCTGCACTCGCTACGCCTGAGCCCCCGCGATTCTGCGCTCCCACCGCGTCATGGTCGCCCGCAACTCCGCGTAAGCACCCGATCCACCCATCTGGCACGCGCATGATTCGTCGCCACAATGCGGCAGCATGACGAAGAGATCCGAGTCGGAATGGCGAGCCCTGATCGCTATGCAAGAAGAGAGCAGCCTGACCGTGCGCGAGTTCGCCGAGCTGCGTGGCATCACGCCAACGACGTTCTAT
>JBGCDH010000030.1:0-34052 GCA_045105235.1 Planctomycetota bacterium
TACTCGGTGAAGTTGTAGTTGGGCAGCGCGGTCTTGCCGTCGGCACCGATGCGGCCGTTCCACAGCAGCTGCATCACCGCGCGATTGTACGGCAGGGTTTGCTGCGTTGTCGGATCGCCAAAGGCGTCCGGCACGAGAAAACCAAACAGCCCGTAGGGCTCAAACGCCTGCGCGGCGATGTCGTCCCACGCGGGCGCGACGGGCCGCGCGCTTTCGGGAAAGAACGCCAGCGACGGCAGTACCTGTGGCAGCGACCACAGTGCGCCGAGCACCAGCGGGCCGCCGATTGCCGCTGCGAGGCGAAGAGCATGGCTGGGGCCGCTGCTGCACGTTCGTGCCGCGACGAGCCAGATAAACCAGACCCCCGCAAAAACGGTCGTGCTGGCGGCAAACGGCGGGAAGCCGGCGAACCAGACCATCGCGTAGCAGGCCGCAAGCGCCAGCGACGGCAGCAAGCGGACGCTGCGCACTGAGCGGGCCGGCGTCGCCGGGGCGCGCGCCAGCGCATGCATCGCCCAGAGGATGCCGGGCAGCCAGACAAAGCTGCCGAGCCGCATCCAGAAAAACGCGTTGGTCGCCATCGGCAGCGACAGCTGAAAAACCGCTGCGCCAAACCAAGCCGCCAACAGGCCGTAGCCCAGGCTGCGAAACAGCCCAAACGCCATCAGCCCGCCGAGCACGAGGTTGCACCATGCGACCAGCCCGAGGCGGCTGGCCGGATCGTCGGCGGCCAGCGCGAGCCAGTTGGGCGGGTAGCACAGGCCGATCAGGCCGTGCGCGTGCAGCGGTGCACCGTGACGCGCGTTCGGGTTCCAGGTCGGCAGCCGGCCTGCCGCCAGTTCGTCGTGGGCAAAGCGCAGTTCGGGCAGAAACCAGATCGGCACCTCGGTGACGTCGAGGTTGGCGCCGCTGCGCGCGGCCTGGACTTCGTTCGGCTCCAGCACAAAACTCGCCGGCGGAAAGGCGTCGACGTCGTACGGGACAAACAGCCGGTCGCCAAAGACGTGCGGCCACAGCCAGACCAGCGGCAGCAGGATCAGCGTGGCGATGACGGCGATCGATCCGAGCTGCGGCAGCCGGCGTTTGTGGGGCGAGGAGTTCACGCCCGCCTCCGTCCAGAGAAGGCTGCGAGCAGCAGCAGGGCGGCGACGATTGCGTAGCCGCACAGCGTCAGCCGCAGCGGCCACACGGCGCGCGCACCGTCGTAGCGAAACACAATCTCGTGCTCGCCGGGCTCCGGAACGTAGACCGCCCGCAGGTAGTGATCTGCGGCAAAGACCTCGGTGGCGACGCCGTCGATGCTGGCGCAGAAGCCGGCGTCGTAGGGGTCGGCGAGGCGCAGATAGCCAGGGGCTTCGTTGCGGATGCGCACCACGACGCGCTCGTCGCCGTCGTAGACCAGCTCCATCTTGGTCAGGTCGAGCACCGCTTGGTCGACGCCTTCTGGTTGCGGCGCATCGTCGCGTTCGAGCACGATGCGGTGGGGGACATCGCGGCTCGGGTCGGCGAGCAGCTCGCGCCGTGCGTCGGCGGTCGTCGCGATGTCGACGCGGTCCACGAAGGTCGCGCGCGGCAGCACGGTGGTTCGCTCCAGCAGACGGAAGCCGCCGGTTCCGGCCGGCGTGCGGTCGACGATGCGTTCGCCGTCGATGGCTACGGCATCGCGGGTCAGCACGTAGCGGATGCCAAACAAGTCGCACAGCGGGTGCTGCAGGGAGTCGGGCTTGCGGAAGGCGCCGACGCCGGAACCGCCGCGGGAACAGCCACGTTCGATGAACTCAAAGAAGTCCTCGTAGCGGGCCTTCGGCAGCGGATTGTAGGCGTTGGCGTCCTCGAGGCCGAGGAAGCCGGGCATGTTGCCGGGCAGCGCGGATTCGCCTGAGCCCGCGAGGACCAGACGCTGCAGGCGTGGCCGTGCGCGCTGCTCCTTGGTGCACGTCGCCGTGGCCTCGGCGACGGGCTGCAGCGCCAGCGGCACCCGCGTGACGCGCTCGGCTGGCACCGTCTGCACGGGCCCGAGTCCGGCAAGGACCAGCTCCGCGATCGCAGCGGCGAGCAGCAGCCACATCCACAGCCCGACGTTTTGCAGCAAGAACGACAGGCCAAACGCGAGCACGGCGACGCCGAGCGTGCGCCAGGCCGTCAGGCTCAGCATCGCGTGGTTGGCGGCGATTTCGCCGGGCTTGGCGGCGCGCTGGGCTTCGGCTGCGATCAGCTCGACGAGCGCGCGATCGCGGTCTTCGCCGGCCGCCGCCGCCGCCGCGACCCTCGGGTGCTGGGACGCTGCCTGGACGGTCGGGTGCTCGCTGTCGGCCGCGTAGATTTCGGCGTAGGCGCGCACGAAGTCGTCGTCGCTGCGGTTTTGCCAGAGCCACGACAGCGCGACGATCGAGGCCGCCGCGACCGCGAACCACACCAGGCGTGCGGGCAGCAGACGGCGCTCCTGCAGCCACGCGTCCGCGCCGAGCCCGGTCAGCACGACCAGCGGCATGGCGACCGAAAACAGCAGGCGCCGCAGGTCGCCGGCGGTGATGCCGGGCAGCAGCCGGGCGATCGAAAAGAACGGTTCGTCGGCGGTCGCAATGCCAAACGCGAATAGCGCCAGCAGCGCAAAGAACCACGCCGTGGCGCGGTGCACGCGGCTGCATAGCGCGCTGGCGAGGGCGCCGAGCGAGACCGCGCCGAGGGCAAACGAGGTCTCGACCCAGTTTTGGAAGGCGCTGTTGTCGCCGCCTTCGACCCCCGCCGGACGCAGCGGATTTTCCAGCAGTGCGAGCTGGGTCCACGGCATGCGGGTGGCGTAGCCGTTGGGGTTGGCGGCCTCGGGATAAAAGACGTCGGCGGGCCAGCTGAGCAGATCGGGCCAGACCATCGTCAGCAGGTGATCCCACTCGAGTCCCAGCCCGCGCAGCAGCTGCAGGTCAAAGGTCGGATCGCGCGACGACTCGCTCGACGCGAGCAGGATCGGCAGCATGTTCGCCAGTGAAATCAGCGCGCCCAAGGCGAGTCCGAAGCCGACCGGCAGCAGGCGCCAGAGGCGCGAGCCCTTCGGGGTGCGCAGCGCGCAAAACAGCGCAAAGGCGACCGTCAGGTAAGTGGCCTGCAGGGCGACGACAACGAAGCCGGTCGACCACGACAGGCCCGTCCACAGGCCGAGCCACGCGATCGCAGCGAACGTCTGTCGGCGGCGCGTCCCTTGGGCAACGCCCGGCTGCACAACGAGCTCATGGACCGCGCTGAGCATGGGCCACAGCGACAGCGCCGCGGTCAGGATCACGTTGTGGTGCAGCTTGCACTGGGTCCACATGCCGAGCGATGCGGCTACGAGCGCGAGCAGCGCGGCGGTGTGCCGGCAGCCGAGACGGCGCACAAACAAGTAGGCAAACCAGCCGAAGAGCACCAGGTGGATGAGGTACCAAACGCCGTACCATTCGGCGCTCGAGAGCACCAGCAGCAGGGTGTTGATCGGTTGCCACGGCTGCGCCATCTGCGGCACGAAGGGCGCGCCGCCGCCGATGTCGCGCGTCCACAGCGGCAGCTCGCCAGCGCGCAAACGATCCTGCATGACGCGGTCCCAGCACAGCGACTGCAGATACTTGTCCGTCATGCCGACGTTGCCGCGGAAGGCATCGTCGGGATCGAACCTGCCGTTGGCCTGCGCTTCGGCCATGTGGACGTCGAACAGTTCCGGCGGGTGCGGCACCAGGGCGCGGCCCGGCAGCAGGCCGTCGCGCAAGAACAGCACGGCGCAGGTGATCGCGAGCAGCAGCGCCTGGACGTGCTCGCGCCGGCTCGGACGCCCCCAAGAGATCTGGCCCGGGGGCTTTGCGAGCGGGGTTGCGGAGGTTGGGGCAGGATCGGGCATGGGGAGTGCGGAGCGGCCGGGCCGCGACATGGACGATGCAGCAGCCGCATGCTGCCTGCAACTGGTCCGCGGAGGATGCCGGCGGCGCAGCTTGCGGGGGGCGTCGCCGATGGAACGTTGGCGTCGTCGTTGTGGTCGCCTGTTCCCGGCGTATGGTGCCGGAGCGCGATGTCCGACGATGCCCCTTTCGATGCAGCAGACGGTCCCCAGCCACCCGCGGATGCGGTAGCGGCTGCGGGGGGCGGTTCGCGCAATCTCGATGATGCTGGCCCCGAAGAGGCGAGCCCAGGACAAGCCTCGCGGGGCATTGGCGATCCGGGCGAAGAGGGCCGCCGCCCCTCGCCGGTGCGCACCGGCGCGACCCGCTGGAGCGGCGCGGACTTCTTGCTGCTCGGCGCGATCACCATCGTGGCCTCGGCGCTGCGGCTGTTCCGCATCGAGCAATGGTCGTTCGACGGCACGGAAGCCGACACGTGGCGGGCCCTTACCCAGCCGCTGGGAGCGGGGCCCGACGGCTTCTTTGCCAGCATGCAGGCGTGGTTTCCAGCCGGCTACCTGCCGCTGCGCTGGCTGGTGGAGGCGGGCTGGCTGCAGGGCGTCACGGAGGGCTGGCTGCGGCTGCCGTTCGCGTTTGTTGGCGCGCTGACCATTCCGATGTTCGCGCTGTTCGCGCGGCCCCTGGTCGGCCGCGGTCCGGCGCGGCTGGCGGCGATGGTGCTGGCCGTGCACCCAGCGCACATTGGCATCAGCCAGACGGCCGATCCGCTGGTGCTGGCGCTGCCGCTCGGCATGCTGGCCGGCGTGGCGGCGCGCCGGCCCGGCGGCGGTGGTGCCAGCGATGACTCGCCGTTGGGCCTGCGGCAATTCGTCGCCTGGCTGCTGCCGTGGCTTTGTGTGCTCGCCGCGAGTGCGGCGCACCCGATCGGCTTGTGCTTGGGCGTTGCCTGCATGGCCGTGGCGCGCGACCCGGCGTTGGGCGGATCCGAAGGGCAAGGCGAACGAGACGCGTTCGTCGAGCCGCCGGGATGGTGGCAGGACCGGCGCCTTTGGTGGCCCGTTGTGGCGGTGCTGGCTGCGCTGTCGGGGGCGTTTCTGATGCCCGAGCTGCTCGTGTTGATGGGAGCCCCGGTGGTCGTGCTGGCGGTCGCCTGCGGACTCGGCCGCGTGCACGAGCGTTCGTTCCGGCTGTCGTTTGCCGCGACGCTGCTGATGCTGTTGGGCGCCGCATTCTGTGCCACCGGTTTTGCGGTCGCCGAGCGTGCCGCCCTGCTCGCCGCGCTACCGCTCGCGATCCTGCTCGCTAGCGCTGCGGCCCGCGCCATCTATCGGCGCGTGCGCGAGTCGTTTGCCGCGCAGCCGCGCACGGCCGTGCTGCTGGGCGCTTCGCCGGCGCTGATTTTGCTCGGCGCGCTGATGACGGTTTCGTTCCTCCACTTTGCCGTCTACGAAGGCGATCGCGCGCCGTGGCGATCGGTGCGCGATGCGATCGCGCAAGATCGCGTCGCCGGCCGGCCGGTGCGGGTCTTCGCGATGAGCGGTGTCGACGTCTTGCGCACCTACTTGCGCCCCAATCACTGGCGCCGTCCCGGGCACGACGCGCACCCGGGTGTGCTGGTCGCGCCGGTGTCGCGGGGGGTGGCCGAGCTGCGCGAGCAGTTGGCGGTGCCGGGCACGATGGTGGTGCTTCTGCACGACGAACGCGAAGCGCTCGAACGCGATGCCGAGATGGCGGAACTCCTGCGCGACTTGGTGGTCGCGCGGCACTGGACCCGGCCACGGCCGTATGGCGATGCGTCGCTGTACTTGCTTATGCGGCCGACCAGCGACTGAGCCGGGCGGCGCTTGCCGGCGGCTACCAGCGAAAGGCGCGCACCAGCGATTCTAGCTCGGTCGCGCTGGACTGCACGCTGGCGGTGAGTTGCGCTGTTTCCCCCGCCAGGACGCGGGTGCGTTGCGTGCCGGTGTCGACCGCCGGGCAGACCGTTGCGATCGTCTCGCTGTTGTCTGCCGCTGCCGCAACCAGTTCACGCACCTCGGAGCAGGTGCTGTCTTGGCGTTCGGCCGACTCGGTGATTTGACGCTGCTTGTCCTCGACGGAGGCGGCCAGATCGAGGACCTCTTGCATCGCCGTGACGGAGTTTCGTGACTCGGTTTGTACTTCGCTGACGGTGGCGCCGATGGCGGCGGCCTGCTCAGCCGTTCGACTGGCAAGGCTCCGCACTTCGTCGGCAACGACCGCAAATCCGGCGCCCGCTTCGCCGGCGCGCGCCGCTTCGATTGCCGCGTTGAGCGCCAGCAGGTTGGTTTGGCTAGCGAGTTCGCTGATCACTTCGGTCACCGAACTGATGTCTTCGCCGCGCGCGGCCAAGCGTGTGATTGTCGCATGAACGCTCTCGGTCATGCTCGACATGCGCGCTGCCAAGGCCCGCGTGTCCTGCGAACGGCTCGTCATCGACTCGCTGGCCTCGGCGAGCAGCACGGTGCTGGCACTCGCCGTTTCTACTGCTGTCCGGACGTTGGCGCCGGCGGTCGCCAGCTGCTGGGCGTTGCGCTCGGCGTTTGCGGCTTCGTCGCGCATGGCTTTGTGGGTTTGGTCGAGCCTCGACACCGACGCATTGAGCGTGTCGATGTTGCCGGCGACCGAGCGCACGGTGCCGTGAACCTGTTCGATAAAGCTATTGAAGCCGGTGGCGAAGGTGCCGACTTCGTCTCGCGTTTGCACGGCGAGGCGCTGGGTGAGATCGCACCCGCCGCTGCCGACGCCCTGCAGCAGCCGCGCCATGCGCACGATGGGCTGGACTACGCGCAGCAGCAGCAAGATGGTCGACACGGCAAACAGCACCCCGACGACCGTCAGGGCCACGTCCTGCGCCTGCACGCTCGCCTGTGTGCAGCGCACGCAGGCGAACTCGGCCGCGGTTTGTCGCTCGCGGAGCTGCGCGATCAGCGCGCTTGCGCGCATGATGCATTGCTTGTGCTCCCTGGTGCGAATGTCCACTTGCGCAATCAGGGCCGCGATCGCGTCGTATAGCTCCCTCGCACTGCGGTGGGCCGTTTGCGCAGCGGTGCGGGTGCTTTCATCCTCGGCGGGTTCGTAGTCACTGTCGGCGTCGGCTTGGTACAGCCCGTGGAGTGTCGACAAAACCTGTTCGGTCGCGAGTTCGAGGCGCAGGCGTGCCTGCTCTCCCGAGTCGGTCCCAGATGTCGCAACGAAGCGAAACAGAGCTCCCTGGGTGCTCGCAAGTGCCGCTCGCACTTCGGACGTCGCGATGCCCGCGTCTTCGTCGTCGGCATCGATTGCGGCCTCTTCGAGAGCGGCGATGCGAAGCAGCAAAGGGGCTTCGACGGCTTGGCATGCAGCCAGCGATGTTTCGATGGCTGCTCGCATGGGCAGCAGAACCGTCAGGGACTGCGCCAGCGGTGATGTGCTCAGGCCCGTCTCAGGTGCGCTGGCATGGAGCTGCTGCCGAAGCTCGGCAAGTCGCGCTTCGACCTTCGGCTCGGTCGCTTCGCCGCGCAGCAGGCCGCCAATGTCGATCACGATGCCTTGCGCGCAGCAGCGTGCTTCGACCAGCGACTTTACCGTGGCCGTTTCGGCGGCGGTGCGTCTGGCATGTTCGCCGGATTGCCAGGAGATCCAGCCGAGCAAGCCCCCCTGCAGGAGGGCGGCGGAGACAAGTTTGAGTCGGAGGCTTGTCACGTTTTTCGACGGTTTGATGGCGAAGGAATCGCGCGGGCCGCTACTTGGCGGCCGTCAGGGTGCACTTGGTCGCCTTGCCGGCGACGACCTCCAGCACGTGCTGGAGCGGCTGCAGCTTCTTGTTCCAGCTGCGCAGCGTGTACTTGCCGGGCGGGACGCCCGTCAGCTCGAATGACGCCACGTAGGTGCGCTTGCCGTCGTCTGCCTTGTGCTTTTCAAAGCGGCAGGCCGCGAACCAGGGGGTGTCGAGCGCGAGAACGGTCATCGTCATCTCCGGGTGGAGGCGGCAGACAACGGGGAACATGCCGGCCTGTGGAAACGTGCGTTTGACCGTCTCGCCCTTGTTGGCGTCCTGATCGATCTTGCAGCAATCGGATTCGATGTAGACGTTGTGTCGGACGCGGTCTTCGTTGAGGAAGGTGACTTCGGTGCCGACCTGAATGGGCAGCACGGACGGCTGGAACTTCAGCCGCTTCTGGCGCACCTCGGCGACGGGTAATGCGACCGGTTCGCCGGTGGGGGCCTGCTTGCTCGGCGCCTTCTTCGCAGCCTTCGCGCCTGTTTTTGCGTCGCCGCCAGCCGCGTCGGCCAAGCCAGGCGCGACCGGCTCGAGGTAAACGACGGCGTCGACCTGGCTGCGCGCGCCGCGCGTGCGCAGCTTGACCAACGACGTGATCGAGCCAACGACGCTGCCGTGTTTCGTCGGCAATGACGACTTTGGCGAGGCTTCGAGAGCTCTCACGCCCTCCGCAGAGGCCTTCGCGTCGGCCTGCTGTGCAAGCAGGGCGCCGCCCGTGAGCAGCATGGTCGAAAGCCCTAGGCCCATAGCCCGTCTTTTGGTCCTCCCTCGCTCGGCGAGTCCCAGCCATGTGGCCATTCGATATCTCTGTGGGATCGTTTTCATCGTGGCGTCTTTTCGGCGGTAGAGGTTGCGGAACGCAGGGAGCGGCCTTCGAAGGTGCCCGTCAAGGACTCTAGGAAGGCGACGATGTCGTCCGTGTCGCGCGGCTTGAGTCGGTAGCCCAGCTGGTGGTAGGCCATGAGCCGCACGGCTTCGCGCAGAGTCGCCGCTTGGCCGTTGTGTAAGTAGGGCGGCGTCACCTCGACGTTGCGCAGCATCGGCACCTTGAAGACGTGCTGGTCGCGCGCGTCCTTGGTGACGTTGAAGCGGCCGTGGTCGACCTGCGTCATGTGACCCTCTTGGAAGTAGTCGATCTTTCGCCCCATCTTTTGGAACGCTTTGCCGCCGACACCGGGGCCGTAGTGGCACTCGCTGCAGCCCACTTCCACGAACAGTGCATAGCCTCGCCGGGCGTTGGCGCTGATCGCTTTGCTGTCGCCGCGAAGCCAGCGATCGAACGGCGCGTCGGGCGTCATCAGCGTGGCTTCGTAGGTCGCGATCGCCTCCAGCAAGCGTTCCCGGTTGATGTCGTCCTTGTCCTCGACGTCGTCCGGGTAGGCGTTGCGGAAGGCGCGCTCGTAGGCCCGGTCTTCGCGAAGTCGCGCGAGGATCTCGCCGAAGTTGCTGCCCATCTCGCCTTTCGCCTGTGGTGGCCCGGCCGCTTGCTCGGCCAACTCTTCGGCGCGGCCATCCCAAAACTGCGAGACCTGCAGCGCCGAGTTGAAAACGGTCGGCGTATTGATCGGGCCGGGCTGGCGGTAGATGCCGACGGCTCGCCGGGTGCGGTCGATGCCGCCAAAGCGCAGGTCGTGGCAGCTGGCGCATGAAATCGTGAAGTCATGCGATAGCCGGGTGTCGTGGAACAGGCGCTTGCCGAGCTCGATACGTGCCGGCAGCAGCTCCAGGTCAAGCATGTCGGCGACGTCTTCGGTATCGGGCAGAGGCTCGAGAGGCTCTTCGTCGCCTGGACGCGTGGGCACCAAGACGGAACGGGACTCAAACAGCTCGACGACAGCAGCGGGCTGGCTTTCCCCGGCTGGGGCGGCTGGCGGCGGCGGCGGCGGCGTCTGAGGCGCGCTGGGCGACAACGCGGCAAGGATCAAGGGTAGGATCTCCATCAACCGGGCCGATCGTCGGTTGCACCTTCCTAGCTTAACAGGTGGGTTGGCTAGGGAATGTGCCGAATGGGCTGGATTGCGTAGTTGCGGCGGCTAGCCCCGCGGGTGCAGCCGCTCGTGCAGCTTGCGCAGTCGCTCGTGGTCGACGTGCGTGTAGACCTGCGTGGTTTGTAGCGAACTGTGGCCGAGCATTTCCTGCACGCTGCGCAGGTCCGCGCCACCGGCAACGAGGTGCGTGGCGAACGAATGGCGCAGCGCGTGGGGCGAGCACGCGACCGTGATGCCGGCATCTTGGGCCGCCTGCTTGACGATTTGGTAGATGCGCACCCGGTCGAGCGGCCGTCCGGTGCGCGACAAGAACAGGATGTCTCCTGGATCGTGAATCGCCCGCTGGCGCAGCCGCGGGCGAATCCGAACGCGGTAGTCCTCGATTGCGTGGAGGGCGGTGTCTGCGATCGGCACCAGCCGCTCTTTGTTGCCCTTGCCGAACGCGCGCAGCAGGCGATGTTCGCGGACGACGCTGGTGGTTCGCAAGCCGGTCACTTCGCTCACCCGGCAGCCAGTGGCGTAGAGCGTGTGCAGGATCGCCAAGTCGCGCGTGCCCAAGTCGGTGCTGGTGTCGCGCTGCAGCATGCGTTCGATGGCGGTGCGGCTCAGCACCTTTGGCAGCCGCTGTTCGATGCGGGGACCGAGCAGCCCTTCGGTGACGTCGTCGCCGATGACGCCTTCCGCAAGCAGGAAACGGTAGAAGCCGCGGATCGCCGCGCAGGCGCGCGCGACCGAAGCCGGCGCGTGGGATGCGGCAAGTTCGGCGAGGTGGCGATCGATTTCGGCGCGATCTGGCAGCGTCGCCGGCTGGTTTGCTTGCTGGTGCCGGCGACAATCCGCGAGCAGGCGCTCTAGGTCGTTTCGGTATGCCGAAACCGTGTGCCGCGAGACCTGCAGTTCGGCGCCCAGATGGACCAGAAAGTCCGCCAAGAGATGCGCAGATCGCACCTTGCGGGCGGAGGCTGTGATTGGCGGAGCATCGGCATGATCGATTGCTCCGCCTAGATCGGTGTCCGTCCGGGCTTTGCCATCGCGGTCTGCCGCATTTCTCTTGGGAGTCGGAGGCCTCGCCATTGCCCAATCATCGTACACGGCCGACGCCATGGGCAAGCACGCGAAGCTCGCACACCTGGCGCTCAGGGTTCGCCCGCCTTGACGCTCCCGCTGGGGCTCCGTATCGTCCTCGCCCCTCCGAGCCGGGGATGTTCCCGGTGAGAGCACTATCAGAGTCCGAACGGCCGCCACTCCGGCGGCCCAGCATCATGCCCAAGCCGACCAAGACCGAGCTGAAGAAGTACCGAGACATCCTGAAGGCCCAACTTGCGGTCCTAAAGGGCGACGTCGGTTCGATGCGGGATGAGGCCCTGCGCGCCTCGGAGCAGGACGCCTCGGTGGACCACCTGGCGGACCAGGGCACCGACAACTACGACCAGGGCTTCATGCTCGGCCTGATCGAGAACGAGGAAGAGACGATCAAGCTGATCGAAGAAGCCGTCGACCGCATCGATGGCGACGGCGATTGGGAATACGGTGCGTGCCCGATGTGCCTGGAAGAGGCTGCGGAGGCCAAACCCAGTGCGCGCAAGAAGGCGGCCAGCAAGAAGACCGAGGCCTGGATCCCGAAGGCGCGGCTCGAATACCTGCCGTGGGCGCGCTACTGCGTGCGCCACCAGGAGTCTGAGGAAGCCAACCGCGAGAGCGCGTGAGCGACGATCCGGCAGCTGGCAGCTCGTCATCCGGTGACGTAGTGGCAGGTGGCGTGACGCCAGGTGCTGCCGATGTGCCTGGATGGGGCGGCAAGCTCGCGTTCTGGCTGCCGTGGCCGCTGCTGGTGGCTGCCGACTTGATCAGCAAGCACTACGTCTTTGGCTTCCTAGCCGAGACGTATCCGCGGCTGCCGGCGGAGCGCCGCCTGCATCCGGTCTGGGACAGTGGCTTTGTCGACTTCGACCTGGTGAGCTGGGGCAACACCGGCACGGTGTGGGGGCTGTTTCAGAACGGCACCGTCGCCCTGATGGTGCTGCGCTGCGGCGCCCTGCTGGGCTTGCTGTGGTTTGTGCGCGTGACCCCGCGGCGGTCGTGGCTGCAGCTGCTGGTGCTGAGCCTGGTGTTCGCCGGCGCCGTCGGCAACCTCTACGACAACTTCATCCGCGACGACCGCTCGGTGCGGGACTTCCTGTTCTTCACCTTCCACTGGCCGGTCGAGTATCCGTTCCCGGCGTTCAACGTGGCCGACTCGTGCATCACGGTCGGTGCCATCGCGCTCTTCGTGCTCTTGTGGCGGGATGATCGCACGCCTGCGAAAGACGCGGTATCCTGAACACCGTGTTAGAGACCCAGCTCGCAGGCCTTGAATTGGACAACCCGGTGCTCAGTGCCTCGGGCACGTTCGGCTCTGGCTGGGAAGGCCGGCAGTTTTCCGACCTGGGCATGGTCGGCGGCCTGGTCAGCAAGACGGTGACCAAGGCGCCGCGCCACGGCAACCCGCCGCCGCGCATCATGGAGACGGCTTCGGGCATGCTCAACGCCATTGGGCTTGAGAACCGCGGGGCCGACTACTTCCTGCGCGAGACGCTGCCGAAGATGCATCGCCTGGCCGAAGGGGGGCGCCGCGACGGTCGGCACGGGCCGCGCGTCATCGTCAACCTCGGCGGCTCGGACGCCGAGCTGGCGGAGCTGACTCGGCGCTTTTGCGCCGAGGGCGTCGATGCGCTCGAGATCAATCTCTCGTGTCCCAACGTCGCGCACGGCACGCGCTCTTCGAGTGATCCGGCGCTGACCGAAAGCGTCATCGCAACGGTCAAGGAGCACGCCACGGTGCCGGTATTTGCCAAGCTGACGCCCAACGTCACCGACGTGGTGCCGATTGCAGCAGCCGCGCAGCGCGGCGGTGCGGACGGCGTCACGCTGATCAACACGCTGATCGGCATGGCGGTCGACTGGCGCCAGCAGCGCCCCGTGTTGGCAAACGGCACGGGTGGCCTCTCGGGCCCGGCGGTCAAACCGGTGGCGCTGCGCATCGTGCACCAGGTCAGCAGGGCGCTGCCGGACCTGCCGATCCTCGCCGTGGGCGGTGCCCATTCGGCCGAGTGCGTCTTGGAGTTTGTCTGCGCTGGCGCCTCCGCGGTGCAGCTCGGCACGGCGATGTTTTCCGATCCGACGCTGATGGTGCGCATCCAGGCAGAGCTCGAAGCGCTGCTGCAGGCCGAAGGCCAGACCATCCTCGGGTTGCGTTCGGCGATGCATGCGGGCGGTGACGTGACGCCGACGGGAGTGACGCCGAACAGCGTGACGTCCGCAGCCGTGACGTCCGCAGGCGTGACGTCCGCAGCCGCAACATCCGCAGCCGCGGCACCTGGAGGCCGACGATGAAGCTGTCGTCGCTGACCCAGCCGATGGTCGACAAGGCCGTCTCGATCTACCAAGACCTGGCCTACGGTTCGGTCGCGGCGTCGAACCGGGCGACGCGACGGGCTGCGGCGGCCAGCAAAGACGACGCGGCCGCGGGGCCTCTTGGTTCGTTCCACAAAGAGCAGGTCGAGTGTGTTCCCGGTCACGCATGCTGTCGCTACAGCATGCGGCTCGGCAACCGTAACTATCCGTTCATGAAGCTCCTGCTGCAGGAGCATCTGCTTGCCGGCGAGTTCTTCTTCGCGGTCGACACCCACGACCAGATGGAGATCGACGCGAGCTTCCCGGACTACGAGCAGTGGATGGCGGTGCGCAAGTTCAACGGGGAGCTCAAGCGACGCATCGAGGACAGCTTCGAACACGCTGGCCTCGACACGGCCGCGACCGTGCGCCGGCTGGTGCTGGAGCAGTGTGGCGATGGGGGCGAACCGTGCCGCGGCCTGGTGCTCGTTGTCGATGACGAAGAGGACCTGGCCCGGGCCGTCGAAGCGCTGCTGCAGAAGGCCGGCTTCCGCACCTGCTCGGTGCACGATGGGCCAGGCGCAGTCGCGGCCGCTACCGAGCTGCAGCCGGACCTGGTCCTGCTCGACTTCGAACTGCCGGAACTCGACGGCCTGCAGGTCCTCGAAAAGCTGCGCGCCGATGCGCGCACCCGCGACGTGCCGGTGCTGCTCAACAGTGCCGCGCGCATTGCGATGACCGACATCCAAAAGGCGGACGGGTTCCTCGCGAAGCCGTTCCCCGAAAGCCTGCTCCACGAAATGCTCGATCGCGTGCTCGCCAAGAGCCGCGCCCGCGGGGGCGAGGTATGAGCGATACCGGTCGAGAAGCCCAGACGGCGCGGTCCGTCGTGGCCGCACGGGCAGTCGAAGCTTCGCAGGCACTGCAGGCTTCGCAGACGGCGCACGCTGTGTTGGCCGGTAGCGCCGGCAGCTTTGTCTCGGTCCTGCTCGCCGTGCTGCTCGCAGCCGGCGGCTGGCCAAACTCCGCCCAGCGCTATGCGCAAAGCGCGCAGGTCGAACGCTGTGAGCGTGGTGGCGGCGAAGCGCCGCAGCTCGCGCACGCCGCCATCGCCCGTGAAATGCAGCGGCGCCAGCCGGTCGCTGCCGCATGCATCCGAGTGCGCGCCCTGCGGGTCGCGCGGGTTCTGCCGCGCACCCGCCGCGTGGATTCCTACGGCCTGCCGCCGCCGCGAGCGCCGACGAACTGACCCGCTGAGCCGCTCGCTGCCCTTGTTCGGTTTGCGCCGCCGCCGCCCCTCGCCAAACGACTTGGTCGTGTCGCGAGCCTGCGGCACGCGGTGCTCCGATGTGGCGAGCGGATCCACGTCCTTTCGTCCGTATCGCATCTGCCGTTTCGTCGGCGGGTGCGGGCACCGGATCGCTGTCGGCCCTTCGGCGTCTCTGTGGAGGCGTTGGCCTGCCGCGATCGCCAGAACACAGATCCAACCCCTCCGTTATGAAACTCGATTTTGGTTCCCTTCCCACCCGCATCGGCAAAGCGCTGCAGGGTGTATTCGGTTCGGCTAACAAGCGTGCGCTTGGTCAGTACGAACCCATCGTCAAGGCCGTCAACGACCTGTCTGATTGGGCCGAGGCTCTGTCCGATGACGACGTCCGCACGGAAGTCGCCGGCCTCAAAGAGCAGGTGCAGTCCGGCGCGCAGTCGCTCGACGACGTGTTGCCGAAGATGTTCGCCCTGACGCGAGTCGCCGCGTTCCGAACCATCGGACTGCGCCACTTCGACGTGCAGTTGATTGGCGGCACGGTGCTGCACCAAGGCAAGATCGCCGAGATGTCGACCGGTGAAGGCAAGACGCTCGTCGCGACGCTGCCGGCAGCGCTCAACGCACTCGCCGGCAAGGGCGTCTACGTCGTCACCGTCAACGACTACCTCGCCAAGCGCGACCGTGACTGGATGGCGCCGGTCTTTGAGTTCCTCGGCCTCAAGGTCGGCGCGGTGCAGTCGTCGATGCCGCCGCAGACGCGTCGCGAAGAGTACGAGTGCGACATCACCTACGGCACGAACAACGAGTTCGGCTTCGACTACCTGCGCGACAACATGAAGTGGCAGTCGGAAGAGCAGGTTCAAAAGAGCCTGAACTTTGCGATTGTCGATGAGGTCGACTCGATCCTGATCGACGAAGCGCGGACGCCGCTGATCATCTCCGGCGAAGGCGAAGGCACGACCGATCGCTTTGTCATGGCGGACCGCATCGCCCGCCAGCTCAAGAACGAGGAGCACTTTGAGGTCAAGCTCAAAGAACAGCAGTGCATCCTCAATGAGTCCGGCATCGCGCGGGCGGAAAAGCTGGCCGGCGTCGACAGCTTCTACAGCGACCCGGAGCACATGGAGTGGCCGCACCTGATCGAGACGGCGCTGCGTGCGCACCACGTCTACGAGAAGGACAAGAACTACGTCGTCGTCGAGCCCAAGGGCCCCGACGGCCAGCCGCAGCCACCGGAAGTCGTCATCGTCGACGAGTTCACGGGGCGTCTGATGCCAGGTCGCCGCTGGTCGGACGGCTTGCACCAGTGCGTCGAGGCCAAGGAAGGCCTGCCGCCGCGTGAAGAGAACCGCACGCTGGCGACGATCACGCTGCAGAACTACTTCCGCATGTTCACCAAGCTGGCGGGCATGACCGGAACGGCGATGACCGAGGCGTCGGAGTTCTCGCGCATCTACGACCTCGACGTTGTGCAGGTGCCGACCAACAAGCCAAACCAGCGCAACGACATCAACGACCAGGTCTACCTCGACGAAGAGTCGAAGCTGCTCGCGATCAGCGAAGAGATCCAGGGCGAAGTCGACAAGGGCCGCCCGGTGCTGCTCGGCACGACGTCGATCGCCAAGTCCGAGGCGATCTCGGATGCGTTGAAGAAGGCGAACATTGAGCACAACGTGCTCAACGCCAAGCAGCACGAGCGCGAGGCCGAGATCATCACGCAGGCCGGCCGCAAGGGCCGGGTGACGGTCGCGACCAACATGGCGGGCCGCGGCACCGACATCGTGCTCGGCGGCAAGGCCGAAGCCCTGTGGGAAACGGAATGCCAAAAGCAGGGACTCGAGCCCGACAGCCAGGCCGCGACGAGCCTGCTCGAGGAGCTCAAGACCAAGTGCAAGGCGGAGCACGACGAGATCCTGGCGCTCGGCGGCCTCTACGTGATCGGCACCGAGCGCCACGAAGCGCGCCGCATCGACAACCAGCTGCGCGGTCGCTGTGGCCGTCAGGGCGACCCGGGACAGACCAAGTTCTTCCTGTCGTTTGACGACGACCTGATGCGCATCTTCGCGCGCGACTGGGTGCGCTCGATGATGGAGCGCATGGGCCTGAAGCCCGGCGAAGTGATCGACAGCCCGATGGTCACGCGCGGTATTGCCAAGGCGCAGAAGAAGGTCGAGGCCCGCAACTTCGACGTGCGTAAGCACCTGATCGAGTACGACGAGGTGATGGACAAGCAGCGCAAGTTTATCTACACGCAGCGTCAGGAGGCGCTCGAGTACGAAGGACTGCGCGACAAGACCCTCGGCATGTTCGAAGAGGTGTTCGAGCCGCTGGTCGAGCGCTACTCCGCCGACAAGGATAAGCCGGTTGACTACGACGAGATCAAGAAGTGGATCTGGCACCGCGTCGACGAGGACCTCAATCTCGACGGCCTCGAAAGCGCGCCGCGCGAGGGCTTGTTCTCGTGGATCATGGAGCGCGTCGAGAAGCTGCACGATGCCCGCGGCGAGCACTACGGTGAGGCGTGGAACGACATCCAGCGGTTCTTGGTGATCGACACCATCGACAACAAGTGGAAGGACCACCTGTATGCGATGGAGGTGCTCAAGCAGGGCGTTGGGCTGCGCAGCTATGCGCAGATCGACCCGAAGAACGAGTACAAGAAGGAAGGCTTCGAGAAGTTCCAGGCGCTCAAGGAAGAGATCGCCGAGCACGTCTGCGGCTTCGTCTACAAGAAGGAAGCGACCGATACGATCCGCGACATGGTGACCGGCAAGCGGCCGGCGCCGCAGCAGCAGGCTGCACCGCCGCAAGGCCAGATGCAGATGCCGCAGACTCCCGAGGAGCTGCAGGCGCTGTTTGAGTCGCTGATCGCCGCCGGCAAGGTGCCGCAGGAGATCCTCGACCGCATGCAGAACGGCGAGCGCTTCCAGCTCCGCGTCACGCCACAGGGCCTCGTGCTGCAGCCGGAAGGCGACGATCCAAACGTCGGCTCGGCAAACCCAGGCGAGGCTTCGGCGACGACCGCACCCGCGCAAGCGCCAGCTCCGGGCACGACTCCCGCGCCGCCGCCGCCGCCGCGTCCGACCCCGGCACAGCGTCTCGCGCCGGCACGTCCGGTGAGCCACCTGCAGCAGGGCGGCGCACCGGCGGCAGGCGCCGCCCCGGCAGGCGGGGCGCCAGCAGGCGCCGGCCAGCCGGCGAAAGCCGCTCCGAAGCAGCCTTCGAGCCGGCCGGCCGGCATGCCGAAGCCGGGTCGCAACGATGCCTGCCCGTGCGGCTCGGGCATCAAATACAAGAAGTGCTGCGCGCCGGCGTTTGATTGATGCCTGCTGACGGCCCAACGCCGCCAGCTTCGGCCGAGCCGCCGCCGCTGCCCAAAAGTGGGCTGCGCGGCTGGCTGACGATGGGGATCTACCAGCCGCTGTTTCTGCTGGCGTTCTTGATCTACGGCCCGGTGCTGCTGTGGCGGCTGTGGTTCGGCAAGGGCGGCCAGCGCACCAGCATGCGCGAGCGCATGGGGTTTGTGAGCCCGCGCGCTGCGGCCGATCGCCCCTTGGTGTGGATCCACGGGGTCTCGGTCGGCGAGGTCAAAGCGGCGAGCAACTTCGTCGCCGAGCTGCGCCGTGCGCGGCCGGATCTTGATCTGGTGATTTCGACGACGACGCCAAATGGCCGTCTGGTTGCCCATCAGGAGTATCCAGATCTGCCGGTCGTGACCTATCCGCTCGACCTCGCCAACTTTCCGGGCCGTGCGCTGACGCGCCTGCAGCCGCGCTGCGTGCTGCTGATGGAGCTCGAGATTTGGCCGAACTTTCTGCAGGCGGCGCGGCGCCGCGAGATCCCGGTTGCGGTCATCAATGGCCGCATCAGCGAACGAACATTCAAGGGCTACCGTCGAGCGCGCGGTCTGTTGCCGCAGCTCGATCTGATCAGTCGCTACTGCGTGCAGGATGTCGCCTACGAAAAGCGCTTGCTGGACCTCGGCGTCGATGCGCGGCGCGTTTGCGTCACCGGCAACATGAAGTACGACAGCGTGCAGATGGGCAACCATCGCGAAGCAGCCGTCGAGCTGCGGCCGTGGCTGTCGCCGAACGGGGAGCGCGTGCTGGTCAGCGGTTCGACCCACGACGACGAAGAGTCTCAGGTGCTGCAGGCGATTGCCGAGATCCACGAGCGCAGTTCGCCGTCGAACTCGGAGCTCGCGGTTCGGATCGTGCTGGTGCCGCGCCACCCCGAGCGTTCGCCGCAGGTCTGCGAAGCGGTGCAGCAGGCGGGGCTGCGGGCCGTGCGTTGGAGTGAGGTGTACGGCGGCGCCAGCAGCCCCGGGCCGCTGGCGCCGGGCGACGTTGTCGTCGTCGACACGATCGGCCAGCTGCAGCGCTTCTACACGGCGTGCGATGTTGCCTTTGTTGGCGGCAGCCTGATTCCGCACGGTGGCCAGAACATGCTCGAGCCGGCGGCGCTGGGGCGGGCGGTTCTGTTTGGTCCCCATACGGACAACTTTCGCCGTGATGTGGAGCTGCTGCTGACGGCCGAGGCCGTCGTCCAGGTGGCCAACGCCGAGCAGTTCCGGGTCGAGCTTGAGCGGCTGCTGCGCGACGATGACCGCTGCCGGGCGTTTGGTGAACGCGCACGGCGGGTTATTGAGCAAAATCAGGGGGCGACGCTGCGCACCCTCGACCTGGTCCAGGACCTGCTGGGCCCCGCCGTCCGCGGTGCGGCCGCGGGATGATGCAGCGCCGCATTGAGCCGGTTCGCGTGCCGCGCTAACGTCTCGCCAGATGAACTGCCCGTGCACGAGTGGAAAGACCTTCGCGGAATGCTGCGAGCCGGTCATCAAGCAGCAGCGCCAAGCCGAAACGGCCGAAGAGCTGATGCGTTCGCGCTACACGGCCTACGCTCTATGCGAGGTCGATTGGATCATTGAGAGCCAGTCGCCGGACGGCCGCGCCCACGTCGATCGCAATGCGACCGAGCAATGGTCCAAGCGCGCGGAGTGGCACCGGATGGAGGTTGTGCAGCTCGAGAAGGGCGGCAAGGACGACACCGAGGGCTTCGTTGACTTCAAGGCCTACTACACCCTGGCCGGCGAAGAGATCACGCACCACGAGGTCGCGTCGTTCCGCAAGGAAGACGGCCGCTGGTACTTCGTCGACGGCGTCGAGGTCAAGCCGCGTCCCTTCAAGCGCCTCGACAAGAAGGTCGGACCGAACGACAAGTGCCCTTGCGGCAGCGGCAAGAAGTACAAGAAGTGCTGCGGCAAGCCTGGCGTTGCCGTCTAGCGCCGCGTAGGCCCAGCAAGGTGCTAGGTCCAGCGAGGCTAGCAGCTCGCCGCAGCCTTCTTTGCTTGGCTCGCTGCTAGTTGGAGCGGATCACGGTGCTGTCACCCCAGCGCTGGCTTGGGCCGGTCCACCAGCTGCGCATACCGCCGCCCGGACTGGGTTGTACCGCGATGTTGCGCACGTTGTCCGTGGTCGCCGCGAAGCGCGTTTCCCAGACTCCGGAGCCGAGCAGCGTGCGGACGACGGTCGAGTCGTTGCCGACGGCGTAGGCCCAAACGAAGCCGTTATCCGAGGCCATGTCGACGTCGTAGAGCGCTTCCGTGGTCAGGCCAGCGCTTCCTGGAGCGGTGACGAGCAGGCCCGCGGCGTAGCTGAAGATGCGGCCGCCGCTGCCGACGGCAACCAGCCCGCCGCCGGTGGCCGAAACGGCGTTCAGGCGACCCGACGGCGGGGTTCCCATGAACAGGTTGTTCCAGGTGGGTGTGGCGCTGTTGGCGGTGAGAGTCAGCCAGGCTGCCATTCGGTTGTTGTTGTCGCGTCCGACGACGACGACGGCCGTTGGGCCAACCGCGTCGATGCCATAGAGGCGCAAGTTGCTGGCGGGTGCTGGCATCTGCGTCCACGTGGCTCCGCTATCGGTCGACTTGAGCAAGCCGGACCACGAACTGCCGCTCGCGATCGTGCCGCATGCCAAGAACGTTGGCTGGAGCGTGGTGGTGTCGATGGCTGCGCTGCAGACATCCTCGATCGTGCCGTTGCCGACAATGCTCCCCAGGTTGACCGAGTTCCAGCAGGTCGCACCGCCGTCGTTGGTCCAGAATACACCCGGATCGGTGTTGTTGAGCTTGTTGGTGATCGCCACGACCCTGAGGCTATCGAAGGCTTCGATCTCGTGGATGCTTGGGCCGTGGTTGGGGCCAGACTCGTAGGCCTGTTGCTCGGTCCAGGTCGTGCCGCCGTCGGTGGTCTTTGCGATACGCTGGCTTTGGCCGGCGAGGTAGCCGACCGATGGGGTCGCGAACGCCAGCGCGTTGAGGCGCCACGTGTCGTTGGGCGTCACGGTCGAAAAGGACGCCCCGGCGTCCGGCGTGCGCCGCAGGATGCCGAACTGGCCTGAGAGCCAGACTTCGTTTACGCCGTCGCCGTGGCAGCCCCAGAGGGGGGCGGTAGACGTCGCGTAGCTGTTGTGGATATCGATCGTGTAGCCCAGGCTAGGATCGTATTTCCACACCTGTCCGCCGTAGGCGCAGATCAAGGCGCTGCCGTCGTTGAGCATGTGGCAGCCGTATAGCGTTGCATACTGCGTGTGGGTGTAAAGGCCGCGATTGAAGCCGGGCACACCGTTGCACGGGTTTGCCGGGGTCGGTGCGGTCCGCGGTACCGGGGCTTGGCCGGTTGCGTCGAGCTGGGTGAGCACGCGGTACCAGTTGCGTCCGCCGTCGGTGGTGCGCCAAGCGAAGCCGTCACCGTTGCCTTCCACGCGGCCGCCTACTGCGATCGCCTCCGTGGTGCTGCCCGGCAGGAAGTCGATGTCCCAGAAAATCAGCGGCTCGGACGGCGTCGGCTTGTTGTGGATCGTGGCGACGTCCCAGTCCATGCCGTTGTCTGTGAAGAACAGCTGGCCGGAATCTGAACCCGCAAAGCCCCTGGTGCCGGCCAGCGACCAGTCGGCAAAGTCCATTGCGGTTACGGCTCCGGCCTTGGGTGTCGTCAGCCAGTTGACGTTGTTCCAGCTGCTACCCTGGTTTTGCGAACACTTGAGGGTGAGGTCTTCGCCTGCGACCCAGATGATCGTGCTGTTCGCCTCGTGCTGAACGGCTGCTGCCCACAGCTCCTTGTTGGTAGCTGGTTGCGCCGTGAAGGCTTTCCAGTTGTTGTGGCCTTGGCTGTCCCACCAGAAGGCGGCGCCGTTGGTGCCCACCGCGACCCCGTAGAGGTTTTCGGTGCCGTTGGCAATGAAGGGGTCCAGGTAGATGTCGTGCAGCGTTTCTGGAGTCTGCGTGATGACCTGCTGCTGTGTGATCGCGTTGGTTACGGAATCGTAGATTCGGATGCGGCTGCCATCCTCAGCGGTCCAGACGCGGAACGCGTCGGGTTGTCCGCCCTGGAGTGGGAGCCGCTCCAGCCAGACTGCGTTGACGAATCCACCGTATTGGTGGGTTGCTTGTGCTTCCGCGTCGCGTGCCGCGGTGAAAGCAGAGAGTGCGAGCAGCGTGGCGCTCGCAACGTGAGAACGAAGACGTGTTGTCATGGGGAATGCGCCCCGATGTGGGGCATTCGCATTCCGTATGCACACTGCTTTAGGTTTGTGTTATTCGGTCCGGGCTTGGAGGTTGTGGCCGGATTGTGTGTGTGTCCGAATTCTGTGTAACAGTATTTCGCAGGTTGGTAGTTTGCGAAACATGAAGGCCGTCGCTGACGAAGTCCTTGGTCCACGCCGCCGCGGGAGGCTCCGTTGGCTTGTTGCTCTTCGCCTTTGGGGGCAGAAGCCAGCTGCGGCAGTGTGACGGCGTAGACCTGGCAAGGGGCATCCATGGTCGGGCGTGCAAAGCCGGGATTCGGCAGTGCTGCCGCGAGCTGCCTTGCTGCGACCACCTGCCTGCCGCGAGGAGGCGCGGTGGCGGGGGCGCTGCGGCCAGGGCGGCGGAGCGAGCTTGGCCCGGCGGCCGAGGCCCCACGCTTGCCGTATCGATCAGCGCAGCGTGATGCGTTCGCCGCGTGGCAGGTAGAAGCCAGATGCGCCGGTGCCACCGGTCAGCGGCAGCGCGATGCCCTGCACATACCACTCGCTGCCTACCAGGGCCGGTGAGTTCGGCAGCGGCACGGTGAGCGTCGACTGGAAGATCGCGATCGCAGGCAAGATCACGATCTGGTTCGGATCGCCGTAGAAGCGGACCGGCTCTTGCGAGGTGATTGGGCGCGGATCGCTTGGTGCGATGTCCCAAATCAGCGCGATGTCTTGCGGCAGGTCTGCATACAGCTGCATGCTGCCGCCGACCTGCGGCTCGCGCGGCGTGACCTCGGTCTGGCCGAGGAACGCGCCGGCGTAGGAACCGGTTTCGCTGCTGAAGCCGCTCATTGTGCCGCTGGGGCGCCAGCAGCCAACCAGGTCAACGGGTGCCAAGAACGACTGAGCGTCGACCGTGGTGTTGATCAGGTGGCTCGAGCGGATGTCGATCGGCGAGCGGGCGCTAGCCGGCACGGTGATCGAGCAGTTTTCGTAGCGGTTCCACAGCAGGTTTGGCAGCGCGCCATCGACGTCGTAGGTGATCGCCGAATCAAAGAAGCGGTTGTTCTGGTGCCAAAAGCGTGGCGAGCTGGTGCTGCCCGAGATCTCGATATCGCCGCGGAACACCATCTCGCTGCCGTGCACGTCGAACTGGCCGGTGCGCGGGTGCGTCCAGAGGGCTCGCTTGCCGGCGCCGGCGGTCCAGTCGCCATGGTGGTGGTGGACCATCGTCGTGCCGGCCGACTGGCCTTCGCAGTCGACGACGTCGCCGGTGCAGGTCGCATCGACGTAGACCAGGCGGAACATGAACAGCGTCGTTGCGCTCGTCGAGCGCGTCGACCGGCACAGCGTCTCGCCGTTGTCAAACGTGCTGCGCCACAGCGCGAACATCGTGGTGTTGCCGTTGCCACCTTCGAAGGCGCTGCAGCCGGTCGTCACGCCGTCAAACGTGATGAACTCGTTGTTGCTCATGATGCGACCGCTGGTCGTCATGTCTTCGACGCGGTAGCCGAGCGGCATGTTGGTGAAGCGAGCGCGGTTGACCATCAGCATGGTCGCGTCGGTGCCGGTTGCGCGCAGCTGGATGCCGCAGTCCGTTTGGCCGTCGAACGTGCAGTTCATGACCATCGGCATCGGCATGTTGGGATTTGTCATCGCCGGCATCTTGGCGTCGATCGCGATGTCGCCGCCCGCAAACGACAGTCCCATCACGCGCAGTCGGTGGCTGCGGAGCGACAAGGTCGTTTGCTGACTCTGGCCCACTAGCATCGGCCAGCTGCCGCTGGCGTCCTGCACGCCTTCGACAAGCACCTCGCTACCCTGGCCGCTCAGCGGCGTCAGCGCGGCGGAGGTCGTGACCGTGGGCAGCGATGCGGCATCGATGCGAATCGTCGTCACCGCGCCGGTACCCGACAGGCGCGCCTGCTCGGCCGCCGACAGCGCGCTTGTGGCGAGGCTGCCGTTGGCGAGGCGGATCGCTTCGTCGAGGGACAGGAGGCTGTCACCGACCTGTCCGTGCGTGTCGGAGTCGTCGATCGATGCAGTGGACCCGGGGCCCTGAAACAGGGCCGCGGCGAGCAGGAGGGGAGTAAGTGTCATAAGACGTGGACGGGGCCGCGACATTCTACCTGGATGAGCGGTCGCTGTCTGCCCGCGGAGGTCGCTGCCGGCGCACCCTGGCCGCACGATCTGCGCCGGACCGTGGATGCGGATTGCCGCGCTGGCAAGGGGCGCGCATGGACGCCATCGTAGCGATCGGGCGGCGCGTCGTTTGACCCACCGCTGACCACAGAAACCGCCAGGCAATTCCATGAAGCTGATTTCTCTTCGCTCGTTCCTGCCGCCGTCGACCCTCGCCGCTGCCGCCACTTTGGCCTTTGCCGCGCTGACCGCGAGCGGCGGTGCCGCCACTGCGCAGTCGACGCTGGTACCGTTTGCGGCCGACGTGCGCGACCACGTCTACGACGAGCAGCGCGGGCTGCTCTACATCACCACCGACGCAGGCACCCTCGAGCGCTACGACATCAGCCAGCAGCAGCTGCTCGCGCCGTGGACGATCGGCACGTCGCTACAGGGCTGCGACATCACGCCGGACGGCCAGTACCTCTACGTTTGCGAGGGCGCAATCTCTGGCGGCCAGGGTTTCATCTATCGCGTCGATCTCGACAGCGGCGCGGTAACCGATATCGCGTACGACCGCGACTTTGGCGAGGGCGGTGCGTGGGATGTGGCGATCGCAAACAACGGCAAGGGGTTTGTGACGACGCAATACTTGGGCTCGGGCTAGGTGCCCGTGCGCGAGCTCGATGGGGCTTTGGGCACGCTGACCATCCGCCCCGTGCCGCTGGCATCTGCATTCAACGAGGTGCGTCAGAACACCAACATCGATCTCGGCGCAGACCGCAGTCTGCTGTTCTTCACCGAAGCCAACATTTCGAGCGGCCCGGTCTTTACCTATGAGGCGGCTGTCGATGCGTTTGTTGCGCAGCGCGACACCGGCCAGTTTCAGATGGGCACGATCGCTTCGGTTGCGCGCGACGGCTCACGCATCGCGATGGAAAGTGGCGGCGGCGTCGATTTGTTCGATCCGGACCTGAGCCCACCGACCACGCTGACGGTTGTGCCGGGCGGACTGATCTTTAGCCCGGTGGCGGAGCTGCTCTACGTCGTCGATCGCAACGCCGACGAAATCCGCGTCTACGATGTCGATACCCTGCAGGTGGCGCAGTCGTTTGCCATTGGCGAAAACGTGGGGCTTTCGACGACGCAGGGGCCCGGTCAGATGTCGATCTCAAGCGATGGCTCGCTGCTGTTTCTGACGACGCCGCTTGGCGTGCGCTGGCTGCTTGTTGGCTTGCCCGAACCGCGGGTCGTCCGCGTGACGCCGGCACGCGCTCGCTTCGATGCGGCTTCGCCCACGGTGACGGTCGAAGGATCGTTCTTCTCGTTTGGCGCCAACCCGACGATTTCGTTTGGCGGGGTGCCGGCGACCGATGTTGCCGTTGTCGACGATGCAACGATGACCGCCACGCTGCCCATGGGGGCCAACGCGGGCCTGCTGGGGCCGGTTGAGGTTGTCGTGGGCAACGACATCGGCTCCGATGCGCTAGCGGCTGGCTTCGTCTACACGCCGGCGGTGCTTGTCGAAGATGTCGTTGCGGCCGGCGGCAGCTTGGCTGACGAGCACCAGTTTGAGGCCGGCAGCATCGTGGTGGGAGGGCTGTCGTTTGCGCCGCCGCTGCCGGCTGCTGTGCCGTTTCCCGGCGTCGACAACACGCTCTGCCTCGGTTCTCTCGATGCGGTCTACGACGTGATTTGGCCGTTCGATGCGGTGACGCTGTCGTTCGCCATACCTGCGAACTTGGCGGGCCTGGCGTTCCAGCTGCAGATGATCGAGCTGCCGCCGCTGCCGCCGCTGCCGGCGCTGCCGGCGTTTGGCAACTGCGCCACGGTGACGATCCAGTAGCCGAACGCCGACCGCTGCCCGGCTCTGCGGGCGCAAAGCCGCGACGGGCGTCTTCGTGCCCGCAGAATGCCCCTCATATCAGATGCACTACACTAGCGCGTCGAACGTTTGCGCTTCGCGCGAGCCAGTGCCAGGGCGAGGATCAGCACCGCCCCAAACACTTCGGCTAGGCCCGCGACGCCAAACGCCAGCGCGTAGCCGTCGGCGCCGCCGCCGCCCGCTTCGAGCAGCTGCTTGCAGGCAAGCGGTCCGAGCAAAAAGCCCAGCGAACCGGCGGAGTGAAAGGCGGCCATTGCCGTGCTGCGCCCCACTCCGGGGGCGCGTTCGAGCAGCCACAGCAGCGTCGGGATAAACATCACGGCCGACGCAATGCCGCAGAGCGGCATGATCAGCCACTGCGTTTGTGGCTGGACGATGCCAACCGTGGCGACCAGTGCGCCGTAGACAAGGCTGCCGATTGCGACCAGATGCACGCGCGACCAGCGTTCGGCGGCGCGCCCAAACGGATAGGAGAGGATCGCAAACGGAAACAGGAATGCGCCGAGCATCTTGCCGATCGTCGGCGTCGGAATGCCGTGCAGCCCAGCCATCATCAGCGGGAAGCCGGTCGTGAAGAAGCCAACGGTAAACCGGTCAAAGAAGGCGAGCAGCAGCGGCGCCTTGAGGCGTGGCTCGCTGCGTACGGCTTGAAGCAGCTCGCGGTAGCCCGGCCGCTTTTCGGATTCGGCGTCCGGCGGCAGGACGAACGTGCCGACCAAGGCCGCTGCGAGCAGCACGAGAGATGCCGTGTGGAGCGTGCGCAGCGGGTCGTCCTTGCCGAGCACGCCGCCGACGGCTGCGCCCGTTGCGACGCCGAGAGTCAGGCCGGCCCCGACCATGCCGAGCGCTCGCCCGCGATGTCTGCCGGCCGCGTCCGCGACCAGGCTCATCAACAGCGTTAGCGCCGAGAGGTGGGCCGCGCCTTCAAACGTGCGCAGCAGCAAGAATGTCGGGTAGTCGAGCGGCCGGGCCAGCAGCTGCATGAACAATGCGTCGCACAGCAGCAGAGCAACGCACAGCCGCCGGCGTTTGCCGGTGCGGTCGACGTGCAGGCCGACAATTGGCAGCGCGATCAGAGCGCCGATCATGTTGGCGACCAAGAACAGCGTCGCGAGGCCGTCGGAGACGCCGAATCGCTCGACCACCAGGCCGCGCAGTACGGGCACCGGCAGCGTCTCCGGCATCATCAGCAGGAACGTCAGCAGGCCCAGCAGTAGCGTCGTGCCGCGGCTCACGACTGCAGCTGCCAGCGTGGCGCCGCGTTGTCACCGTCTTCTGCAAAGAGGCGCGCGACGCCGTCTTCGACCAGCTTGTCGAGACCGGCCTGCAGCGAGCGCGCGGCGAACGGATAGAGGCGCGGATCGGCATCCCAGTAGACCTTCGGCAGCAGCTCTTCGATCGACGCGCTCGACAGTTCGCCGAGCGTCTTGGTCAACACGGCTTCCCGCTGGCGTCGGTGGCGCAGGTATTTGGCGACGAGGCGCTGGCCGTCGCGCAGTGCGGGACCGTGGGCGGGGTAGAGCGTCGACATCGCGAACTGCTGCAGCCGCTCGAGGCTGTTGAGGTAGGTGCGCAGGTGCCCTTCGGGTGGGTCGATGATGATCGAGCTGACCGTCGACAGCATGTCGCCGGCGATCATAGCGCCGTAGCGCGACTCTCGAAAGCACAGGTGGCCGCGGTCGTGTCCCGGCGTGAAGATCGCTTGGAGCGTCCAACCCGTGGTGCCGTCTGGCGCTCGGCCGAGCTCCAGGTGGTCGCCGTCGAGCACTTCGCCGCCGCGCGGCACGTCGGCGTGCAGGCGCGCCAGCGTCTCCGGATGGCCGTAGGCCTTGAGGTTGCGGGCCTGGCACAGAGCCAGCACGCCGCCGGTGTGATCCGGGTGGTGGTGGGTCAGCAGCACCCCGGCAAGTTCTTGGCCGTTGGCCGTCAGCTCGTCGAGTAGGTCGAGCAGCCGCTGTTGCTCGGTCGCGTCGGGAGAACCTGGGTCGATGATCCAGATCTTCTCGTGGCCGACCAGGTAGCAGTTGGTGGTGGTCGCGGGCGGCAGCGTCGGCGTGCGCAGCGGTGCGAGCACGATGCCGGGCGAGAAGCGAACCTTGTGCAGGCGGCCGCTGCGGTAGCCATTGGCGGTGCCGGCGATGTTTTGGGCGAAGTGTTCGAAGTCGGCGGCGCGAGCCAGGTGCTCGAGCATGATGACGACGGGAGGCACCAGCATCAGATCGCCGTTGCGCCACGAGGCGAGCGCTTGCTCGGGCAGCCAAAAGCGACCCTGGGTCAGTTCTCCATCCCAGATGTCGGGGTGCACGCCGGCGGTGCCGTCAACGCAGTCTTCGAGCGGCACATGGTAGAAGACCGTGTCGTAGCGCACCGGCGCGAACGCCGGCGTTTCGATTCGGCACAGCTCGCGCAACGGCAGCGGCGTGGTCGTGCCGGCGATGATGTCGGGCCACGGGCACGGTGGTGGCAGCGGCTCGAGCAGGCCGTCGCCAGTGCCCTGCGTGCCGGCTGTTTGGGAACGAGCGCCCTTCTTGGCGGTGCGTTCCGCCAGCTCGTGCGCGAGCAGCTGCTGCCGAAGCTGCCGCAGGCCGTCGTCGGCGGTGCGCTCAGCTGGCAAGCGATGCCGCAGCAGGCCGAGCTCTTCAAACAGTTCGCGGTGTGCGCATACCTGCAGCGCTTGGTCTTCGCTGCGCGGATCGGCAGCGTCGCGGTCTGGCGCACGACTCGCTGCGGCGGCCTGCGGCTCTAGCTGCAGATCCGAATCGGACAGCGTACCGCCGGGCATCGCCCAGTAGCCGCCGAAAAAGCGCAGCTCGGGCGAACGCTCGGCGAGGAACACGGTGCGCTCGGCGCCATCGCCGCGCGTGATCATCAGGGCTGCTGCAGTGCGCTTGCTCATTTCGGGCCAAGCAGCTTAGCGAGATCGGCTGCAAAGGGCGAGGCGCTGGCGGCTGGCCCAGACACCGCTGCGGGTCAATCTGGCTGGCTGTCGTCGGCGGCCTCCGCCTGGGCGGAGCGCACGGCCGCTCGCGTCGCCAGCACGACCAGCTCGTCGCCGTCTTCGACGATGAGATCGGCGGTTGCGGCCAGCACCTTCTCTTTGCTGCGGCCTGGCTGTCGCCGGCTGATCAGCAGCAGCACGAGGTCTTCGCGCACCGGTAGCGCATCGACCGCCAATCCGAGCCAGGCGTCGGGGGCCGGCATGCTGCGAATGGCGAAGCCGGGCGGCAGCTCGAGCTCGTCGCTGCGGCCCCGCACCGGCAGGCGCAGATTGCGGCGCTGGCTGCCAAGCACTTCGCTGCCAAGGGTCGTCAGGACGTCGCGGTAGCGCACGCGCCCGATCAGCTTGGCCGGTGCGCTGCCGACGGCGGGCGCGACCACCGCGATTTCGCGCAGCTCTGGATCGTCGAACAGCGGCATGGTCGCGGCGATGGACTGGTCGGCGGTTGCGACCACGGGTGAACGCGTCAGGTCCGCTGCGATGACGACGGAAGTGAGCGTGGGGTCGTTCAAGAACGACTTGACGTCCTGCAGCTCGATGCGCCCGACCAGCTCTTCGTTGTCGCCGAGCA
Source organism: Planctomycetota bacterium (assembly GCA_045105235.1). Classification (GTDB taxonomy): domain Bacteria; phylum Planctomycetota; class UBA1135; order UBA1135; family UBA2386. The sequence goes on from JBGCDH010000030.1 coordinate 29,356, forward strand.
CGTAGATCGTATCGCCGCGGAACGTCTGCAGGAGCTGCATGACGGCGTGGAAGTCGGCGGTGTGCGGGACGGTGCGGATGTCGCGCCGCACGACGTCGCGCACGTAGGTCGTGCGGATCGCGAGGTCCTCGAGTCCGCCGGGAACGTCGTCGCCGCGCGCGCGCATGCCGGCCGTGTAGTAGCTGTCTTCGTTGACGAGGCTGGCAACCAGGCTGGCGGTGATGCTGCAGAGCATCACCGGCAGGGTCAGCTCGTAGTGTCGCGTCAGTTCGAAGACGAGCACGACCGCGGTCACGGGAGCGTGCATGGTCGCAGCCGTCAGCCCGGCCATGCCGACAAACGCGAACGACGCCGTCTGCGCGGTCGATACTTCGGTGACGTTGCCCAGCAGCCATGCGAACAGCACGCCAAAGGCGGCGCCGATGACGAGGTTGGGGGTGAAGATGCCGCCGAGGCCGCCCGAGCCGACGGTTGCCACGGTGGCGACCTGCTTCCACACAAACAGGGTCAGGATCAGCGCCAGCGAGGGCGAGCCGCGCGACGCGTTGTCGACGATCTCGCGCACGACTTCGAAGCCGTTGCCCCAGGTTTCGGGCATGAAGATGCCAATGGCGCCGACGACCAGGCCGCCGAGCGCCATCAGCAGCGGCAACGGCAGCGGCAGCCAGGCAAAGAAGCGACGGCTTTCGTGCAGCGCTCGTCGAAACAGCACGCCGCCGAAGCCGCAGAGCACGCCGAGCAGCATCGCCGCGAGCACGAGTCGGATCGGCAGTCGGTCGACAAAGCTGGCGACGTCGCCGTAGATGCTCGCTTCGGCCAGGAGCTCCTTGCGCACGATGGTCGCGAGCACGGACGCCACGACGATCGGGGCAAACACGTCCATCGCAAAGTTGCCGAGCACGATCTCCATGACGAAGATCGCGCCGGCAATCGGCGCGTTGTACGAGGTTGCCATGCCGGCTGCGACGCCGCAGCCAATCAGCACGGCGCGCGACTTGCTGCCAAGCCGCGTCAGTCTGGCCAGGATCGACGCGACAGTGGCCGCGATCTGCGAGTTGGCGCCTTCGCGGCCGATGCTGCCGCCGGTGCCGATCGTGCAGGTCGACGAGACGATTTGGATCAGGCTCTCGCGCACGCGCAGCACGCCTTTGCGCAGCTGCACCAAGCCCACGAGATCCGAGACGCCAAACGGCGGCCGCTTGCCGCGCAGCAACAGCAGCACCGCTCCGGCGGCGAAGCCACCGGCGGTTGGCACCAGCAGGGTCTGCCACCACGAAAGGTTGTCGCGCACCGCGCCCGACAGCTGCGGGCCGGCACCGCCTGTAAACCAGCTCTGCAGCCAGTTGAGGCCTCGCTGGAAAAAGCTGCCGAGCACCCCGCCGGCTACGCCGATGACCGCGGCGAGCAGGAAGATCGCAAACGTGCGTGCTGGCAGGGCCTTCTGCGGCATCTCGGATGGCCACCTTGCGGCCCGGGCGCAGCCGAATCAAGCACGGCGTCGCGGCGGTGCCTCGTGCATGGCCACGCTTCTGGGGTAGCCTTGGCCAAGCCGATGGCTGCGAACGTGACTCCTTCTAGCTCCCGCGAACCGAAGGGTTCGCACATCGGTGTCCAGAACGTGCCATCCGCAAGCGGTCGGGCCAAGGCCCAGCTGCTGCTGTTGGCCGCGGCCCTGATCGGCAGCGCGCTGCTGTGGCTGAGTGACTGGGTCGTGCCGCCGGCCCAAGCCGCCTTTCCGGGTCACGGCGAACGCTTCGCGGCGATGGCGCAGGAGCCGTTTGCGCTTACGGGCGACTTTCCCCAGCGCAAGCTGTGGCCGGTGCTGGCGTGGCTGTTTTCGTTTGTCGGCGTATCGGCTCCCGTCTTTACGCAGATTTGCAGCGGCGCGCTGCTGACGGTCATTTGCCGGTTTGCACGCGTGCGCACGGGCCGATGGGATGCGGCCGTCCTGGTCACGGCGGCCATGGCCGCAAGTGGGGCCGTGCTCGTCTACAAACCGATGGCGTGCTTTTCGGACACGCTCAACCTGCTGCTGCTGGTGTTGCTGGTGCAGCATGCGGCGCGTCCGGCGGTGTTTTGGCCGCTCGTATTCCTGAGCGCGTTGAGCCACGAACTCGTCTTCTTCTTCGCGCCGTGGCTCGTCTACGTGCGCTGCCGAAACGGCGGCCTCTGGTGGCGGGAGGGCTTGCTGCTGGTGGTGGTTCTGGCCGCGTACCTCGCGTTCCGCGCACCGATGGCCGGCAGCTATGGCATCGCGTACTACTTCGACAAGAACTTCTGGGTGCCGTGGCTGCTGCCGGCGCTGTGGTCTCTGTGGCTGTTGGTCGTGGTGGTGGAGTTTGGCCCGCTGCTGCTGCTGGCGGGGTTTGGACTCGGCCGCAACGGTGCGCTGGCCGAACGGCAGGCCCTCGGCGGCCGCTGGGGGCTGCTGCTCTATCTGGGCGGCCTGTTGCCGCTGATGGTGCTCGCATACGACGTTATGCGGTTTGCGACGTTTGCGTTTCTGCCGGTGTTGCTCGGCGGCGTGGCGCTCGCGCGCAGCGCTCTTGGCCGACTGCTGCTGCTCGGTTTGACCGCTGCCGCCGTCGTGCTCTACAGCCAGTTCACCCATCCAAACCCGATGGAGCAGGGGGGCAGGCACTTCACGGCCGTTGCGGCCGACGTCTTTGGCCAGATTGTGCCGCGCATCACCGGGCCGGGGCCGTTTCCGTTTGGCGAATCGGTCGCCGTGACCTCGGCGATGTTTGGCAGCTGGTGGGGCGTCTTCGCCGCCGTTGTGGCGGCCCTGGTTGCCGCGGTGGTCGGAGGACGCCTGCTGGCCCGCTGGTGCGGGTCGCAAACTCCACGCACGTAGCGAAATCGCCCTGGCGCCCTTTCGGCCGACGTCTGCGCGCTGCGATTGGCGCTACGATCTCCGGATGCGCACCTGCCCTTTGTCTGCTCTTCCGCTGGTTTCGGTGACTTCGTCGCTGTGGGGCCTGCTGTTTTGTCTGTTGGGGATATCGACCCCTGCTGCTGCCCAAAATTCGGCGCTGGTGTTCGACTCCAGTGTCGACGGCTACGTCGAGATCCCGTTTGCCGCGCAGCTCGTGCCGCAAAGCGGCATCACGGTCGAAGCCTGGATCACCTACGACGATGCGACGCTGCCGACGGGCTGGCGGTTCCCAACGATCGTTCGCCAAGGCATCGGAGCCGGCGGCGAGAACATCATGCTGCGCATCGATGCTGACAATGTCGGGGAGCGAGAGCTGCGCTGGGCGGTGCGCACGCAGGGCGGTGCGACGACCACGGTGAACTACCAGTTTCAGCCCGGCGAGTTTGTGCCGTGGACGCACGTCGCGGGCAGCTACGACGGCAGCGAGTTGGCGCTCTACGTCAACGGCATGCAGGTCGCGAGCCAGGTCGGCAATGGTCTGCCGCTCGAAGCGAGTCCAGACGTCTTTCGAATCGGCAAAGGCTCCGACGTCGCAACGCCGATCGAAGTCTTTCACGGCAGCATCGACGAGGTGCGCCTGTGGCCATTCGCGCGCACGGCCGAAGACATCCAGCAGTCGATGAACCTCGAGCTGATGGCGGTGCCGGGCTTTGTCTCGACGTGGAACTTCAACGGCGACTACACCGATTCGAGCGCTCAGCAAAACGCCACGGCCGGTGGCCTGGTGGTCTTCACCAACAGCGCGCCGTCGCTGGCGCCGTTTGCCGGCACGTTCCCGCTTGGCCTGCAGCAGGGCTCGAGTTCGCCGGGCTGCAGCGGGGAGCTGCGCTTGACCCCGAGCGGGCCGTCCGTCGAGAACTACGCCGACTACCGCGTCGTTGCGACCCAGACCGAAGCCAATGCGCCGGTCTTTTGGGCGGCTTCCGGCGGCGTGCTGTCGGTGCCGCTGCAGCTGCTCGGCGTCGATGTCTGGCTCGACCCCACTGCGCCGGTGCTGGTGGGCGGCACCGCCGACGGGCTCGGCACGGCGTCCGTCTCGCTGCCGATCCCTGTCGGCGTTGCGGGCTTCACGTTTGCGATTCAGTGTCTGGCGCTGGATAGCTGTGGGCCGCAGTCGCTGGCCGCATCCGACGCGCTGCTGCTGTTTGTGCAGTAGCTGAAAGGTTGCTTGGGGCGCGTCTTTGGCGTTGGCGCCCCGTCAGGCGTCGCGGTCCGCCAGCTCTGCCGGCAGCGTGCCGCGCACGAGGCAAAGCGCTTCGCCATAGCCACGACCGCGCAGGTGCACGAGGGAGCGATACGCGCTCAGCCCGGACATCGCGTGCTCGTAGCGCACGTAGGCGATCTGGCTCGCGTGGGCGAGCATGGCGCGGCGCTTTTGCTCGTGCGTTGTCGTCGTGTCGACGATGACGTCCGGGATCATGGCATTCCAGACTTCGTAGCCGAGCGCCAGCGGCGCATGGGTTGCGGCGACTCGATCCAAGGCGCGCGTCACGACGACGAAAAGCGCGTGGTGGTCGGGGTGCCCTTCGCGTTCCCACGGCAGGTAGACGACATCGGGGCGATGGTCGCGGATCGCTTCGGCGGCGCGGCGCACGCCGAGTTCGATATCGGTTTCGCTGAGTTCGAAGCCGTCGGGGAAACCCCAGAACGTCACGTCGTCGATGCCGAGTTCGGCGAGCCCGGCACGGGACTCGCGACGGCGCATCTCGGCGTAGGAAGAGGTGCTTTTTGGGAGTCCGTCCGGATCTCCAAGGAGTCCGTC
>JBGCDH010000031.1:0-19752 GCA_045105235.1 Planctomycetota bacterium
CGAATCCCTGCTGACTGATTAGTTCCAAGGCGGTCTCGAGAGTGCTATCTTGCGGTTGGTGGGTCACTTCGTTTGCTTTCGTTGTGGTTAACAAAAGCTGAGCGAGGTGGCTCGCCGACTCCAAGCACCGGTTCGCGCCGATGGTGATTTTGCTGGGTTCTGGCGCTCGCGGGCGAATTACAGACGCCATGCTGCACTACCCCGCCTACCACCAGATCTCCGCTGGCGAGTAGAGCCGCAAAAGGCAACGTGCCGTCGACGCCGCCCCTTCGCGAATGCCAAGCAAGGCCGTCCCAGCGAGCCATGCTGCGCACGATGCTGTGATCCACAACGTCGAAATCGCCACCGACGGTCAGGTCCCCATTCGGCAACCTCAAAAGCTCGCGAACGTCTCTATTTGGCCCGGCAGCCGGAGCACCGGGGCGCCAGCGAAACACACACGCGGTCTGCGCTTCAATCGGTTGGGGGATCGAAAGGGTTGCCCAAGCGAGCGCCAGAAACGGGACGAGATCGGGAGAGGAGTGGCGACGCATTCGTCTTGTTCCGGTAGCGGAGGGATGTAGCCAGTAAGGCCGAAGGGTCGCCGGCGATGATGCTCGGGCGATTGCTCCGATGGATCTCTGGCAGTCCGCGGCTTGCCTCTAGCCAGGCCCGTGGCCACCCGCCTGGTAAGCTTGCCCGCGGGCGGATTCACGCATCGGTCTGCATCTGTCTGAATCCCACCACGGGTGCGGACAGGCCAACGAGTTCCTTGGAGGTTGTGGCAAGTTCCGTGTGTACGCGATCGGCCCATAGGCCATGCGACGGCACCGAGAACATCTTGAACACGGAGTTCTCGCGTGCGGCTTTGGCTACGTTGTCCGATTGCTTGGCAGGCGCACTGCTTGCGTCTTCTGCTCGCCTTATTTCTCTTGGGCATCGGTATGTCCGTTCGGGGGCTGTCCACCAAGACGGGGCAGGTCACGTCCTTTGCCGGCGTGATCTCTCGACCGATCTCCGCCTGTTGATCTCCACGGTCGCTTGGAGTAGAGCCTTGCCATGGTTACTCATTTCTGGCTGCGTGCGGAAGGCAAGGCGTTCGAGCGCCGGACGGCGCTGCCTCCGGCGTCGGCGCGCGCCCTACTCGATGCGGGTTACTCGCTCACGGTGGAAGCCGATCCCGACCGGGTCTTCTCCCTCGACGAATATCCGGATTGCCCCAGGGCCGAGGCGCACAGCTGGAAGAGCGCACCCGATGACGCGGTGATCATCGGCTTGAAGGAGTTGCCGGCCGATGGCAGCGAACTTCGCCACCGCCACGTCCACTTTGCACATGCGTTCAAAGAGCAGCGTGGTTGGCGGGAAACACTGAGCCGCTTCGATAGCGGCGGCGGCACGCTCTTCGATCTGGAGTTTCTGACCCACGAGAACGGTCGGCGCGTTGCGGCGTTCGGCTACTGGGCCGGCTACGTCGGTGCCGTTCTCGGAGCAGCGCACTGGGATCGGTTGCGAAGTGGTGGCCTATTGCGGCTCAAGCCACCGTATTCGTTTCGAGACCGTGGAGAGTTGGAAGCCCTGGTCCGTCAGGCGCCGGAGTCCGCCATCGTCATCGGCGCCCTCGGCCGCTCCGGAGCCGGTGCCGTCGACGCACTGGAGAAGCTTGGCGTGCGCAGCATCTCCCGCTGGGACAAGGACGAGACCGCGGGCGCTGGACCCTTCGATGCGGTCTTGGCCCATCAGCTGTTTGTGAACTGCGTGCTCCTGGGCCTGCAGATCCCGCCGTTTGTCACCCGCGAGCAGATCGACGGGGCGGAGGGTCGGGCGCTGCGCGTGGTGGCCGACGTTAGCTGCGATCCCACAAGCCCCTGGAACCCGGTTCCGATCTATGACGCCATCACCACGCTCGAGGCTCCGACCGTTCGCGCGGTCGCGTCTCCGCCGCTGGACGTCATGGCGATCGATCACCTGCCGAGCCTGCTGCCCCGAGAAAGTAGCGAGGACTTCGGGTCCCAACTGCTGCCGCACCTGCTGGACTTCGATTCGGACGCGAATGGGGTTTGGGCCCGTGCTTTTGATCTGTTTGAGGAAAAGAAGAGGGCGGCGCGCTAGGGGCGTGCATCGGCTATCGGGAGCCGCCTGCGGGCATGAAGACGCCCGTCACGACGTTGCAGCTTCTCGGCAGGAAGGCGCTTCGGCAGGCGGGCGCTACGGCAGTCAGTTGCTTCAGCAGCAGGCTCGTGGCACGAAGTATGGAGCATGCATTCGTCGTTGCCGCGAAGCATGATCGAGCCAGTCGGTGAGGCTATTAGCAAATAGCAAGTCCATCGATGGATTGCGTCGCGCAGCAGTGCCTTCTTGTGATGGCTGATTCGCCGGCTGGGGATGCTGAAATAGCATCGCCTTCGTGCTTGCGAGCGAGGCCAGGAGTTGTTGGTGGCCCCATTTCCGTGCGTAGGACATATCCACGCCCTCTTCGCACTCGCTCGCGGTCTCGGCGGGCATGCCGTTTGCGTCGACGATCGCCTGCTCAAAAGGGCTCCGGTGGCTGTCGCTGTCAGGTTCGCAGGCGGCTTGCGTGGATTGCGTCCTGCAGCGCATCGATGTTCTCCGTGTTCCGAATGCTTCGGCGGAAGGATGTCGGATCGGCAATTCGCCGCACGTCCAGCCCGTCGAGGGCCGTCGCGTCACACCGGCGAATGTCGCACATTTTCCTGCTTGCGTGTGACGGCTGTGCTCGAAAGACGTCTCTTCTTTCGGCCGTTGCCTGCTTGGCTTCCGGCTTACTCCTTCCCTCACAGCCTGAGTCTCACACATGCTCCAACGCATTCTCGCGACCGTCGCATTCGCGACGACTTCTCTGCTCGCGCAGATCCCTGCAAACCCGACGCCATGCAGTCCTGTCCAGTTTAATTACCCCTACGCTGGCGGATTTAAGGTGTTGCGATCTCTTACTGCCGCCAACCCATACGGGATGCCAACGGCTCCGACGCACGATTGCAGCGGCAATGCGTCGTCGTGGTATTGGCCGGTCAGCGTCACGATTGGCGACGTCGATAATGACGGGCAGGACGATCTTCTGTATTGCTGCGAGCAACGCTTCTTGCTCGCAGTGAGGATCAAGAACGCAGCCGGACAGCCGCTGGCGACGCCGAAGGTCATTTGGCTCTACTTTGACCAAGACGGCACGATCTACAAGCACCGCTGGGGCGCCGACCGGCCGGCGATTGGCGACTTTGATGGCGATGGAATCAATGAGGTTGCTGCCGTCATTGATACGCAGAATCCCGCTCTCGACCATTCCCACGTCCTGGCCGTGTTTGAGATGCCGTCGAAATCTGGCCTTCAGCAGATTCACAATCCACTTTCGGAGCGAAGCCCGCAGCTTCGCACCTACAAGCGGATCGATGACATTGCCACCAACTGGACGAATACTGCGACGCAGTGCTCGGCGTCCCACGCGTATGGCATGAATTACAATGTCAACACGAGTCACGTCCTCGGCAACCCTGGAGTGGATGAGATCTTTCTTTCCGGGACCGCCTCGGGTCGGATGGGGATCTACATTTACAACGATGTTTCGAATCAGCTCGTCGAGATATTCAAGCGTGGTTACACGGTCGGATCGTCTCACTACATTCAACCGTTTGACGTCAACGGCGATGGCTACGATGATCTGCTGACGAATGGCGTCCTCGACATTCAAAACCAGTGCATGTGGACGCTTAACGACCTGCCTCCATATACGATTTCCCCCAGCCACACGAATAGCAACCACGCCGACACGCTTGTGCCGTGGAAAAACAGTGCTGGTGCGTATGATCTTCTTCTTCTGCACGACGACTACGACATGCTTGTTACTGCTGGCGGGACCGGCTGTACACCGGCGCGACTGTGGGAGAACACGCGCTTAAACGACAACTCCGCCGCCGTGCCGCACGGCCAGCAGGCCGTGATCGCCAAGTTGATTGACGGTCCCGACGCATTCGGATATACGGGTAAGCACGCAGTCCTTCTGCCGAAGGGAGCGCCGATCTACCAGAACGGATCTGTTGTGATCAATCGCAACGCAAAGGAGCTGTGCATCGCGAACAACTCGGGCCAATCGGCACCTGTGGGGCCGCGGCTCTCCGTGCTCTCCGTCATTCAGTTTGACGGTGGTCCGACCGAGGAAGTTCTGTCGTTTTCCCACGGCCGCTACTCGGTTTGGCGCCTCGTATTCGACGGCCTGGATCCTGACCTTCCATACCACTGGGACGAAGTGTTCGGGTATCAGCCGCAGACCGGTTCAGGAGCAGTGCTCGCTCGTACTTCGCTCGTTTACGATTACTACGCAGGTGGCAACCAGGAGATTCTGTTTCCAGGCGTGCGGGGCTACGTCGTGGTGCCGTCGCCATGCCCATAGAAACGATTTAGAGCCCGCATAGCATCGACGTTCGAACTGGCGTTTCTTGCCTCGAACGTCGCGGCTCGGCAGCGGCGAGGTCGTCAACGGGGATGAAGGCCGTTAGGCCGGGCGGCGGTGGCTGCGCAACCGTCCGCCAAGGCTCTTGTCCGTGAGCACGTTGTTGCCGGACGGCGGTTGGTCAGCACGCGAGCGGATCGGGCGGTTGCCCGGCGCTTGATGCGGGCGGTCCTGACTACGGTGGGTAACGCGATCGGTGCGCGCTTTCCGAATAGGTTGGCGTTTGCTCTTCTTGCGCGTCGATGCCTACCAAAAATCGGGAAGTTCCTGACGCAGGCGGAATCCTGTTTGGAGGCGAAAACGTTTTTCGACCACGAGCAGCTCAAGCTGCTTCTCGCCCCAAGCCCCCGTCAGCTTCAGGGTGCGCCGCTCCGCAGGGACCTTCTTGCCGCGGTCCTTCGCGTGCAGCAGCAGCGGCGGATCGCACGGCACGGTTTTCGTGCCTTGCACGATCGTCCACGGCACCGCGACGGCGCTCGGGCCGGCACTTCGCGGTTTGACTTGTGCTGTCTTGGCGTCCGGATCCAACACGAATTCGAACTGCAGCTTGTTGCCGTTGGCGTCGCGTGTCCAAGTCCGGTTGCCGATGTCGATCGCTAGCAGCCGCCAACGAGACGCATCGTTTGTCGGCACTTCGACGCCGTCGACCAGCATGCGTTCGACCATCCAGGCGCCATACAGTTCGGATTTCTCGCGCCCCTTTAGCCATGGCTTTGGGCCGACGCCGCCGAGATGCACCAGCAGTATCGATGCGAGCACCCAGCACCAGCCGCCCACGATGAGCGGCCAACGCAGAAGCCTCCAGGCTGGCACGCGCATGTCGACCGGTTGCGACGGACGGTTCTGTAGCAACAAGGCGCCCAGCGAGTATCGCCACGGTGCCAGCAGGAACAACGCGAACAGCCACAGGTGTGCCGAAAACAGCTTGACCGGCACGCCGCAGAGCCAGTTCAGGGCGCACACGTTGCCCATGACGACGAGTGCCACCAATGCGCCCATCAATGCCGTGCGTCGGTGAAACAGTAGAAGGCCTGCCAGCACTTCGGCGAGGCCGCCGAGCACTTCATACGCAGGGTACGATTGCATGAAAGTACCCACCATCGACATCGGCCAGGTGTCGCCGATTTCCTGTGTCAGGCGAGTGAGGCTGAGTTCGCCGAACTGGCTGCCGTAGAGCTTGGCGGCGCCATACGACAGCAGTGAGAACGCGAGATCGAAGCGTACGAGCAAATGCAGCCAGCGGCCGAGCCCCGGATACCCACAGGGGCGCCGTCGAAGCGCAGACCAGATGCCAGCCAGCAATGCAGCGGCGACTGCATGGGCGAGCAGCAACGTAATGCCATGTGCGGTGTCGCCGCTGCCGGTGCGCTGATGGATGACTTCGTAGGGCGAAAGGCCGTTCTCGCTGAGCCACGTCGTTAGGCCCTGGCGCCCTTCCGTTACCGAATAGAGGCCGCGCATGGCGGCGCCGAGCCAAGTCATCGGCCCGGATACCAGCCAGCCTTGTGGCGCTTCACCCGCCGCCGAGGGCGCGACGAAGAGGCCGAGAATGCCGCCGACAGTCTGCAGGAGATTGCTAAGTGGCCGTGGAAATGCATGCAGCACGTAGTAGATCAGCAGAAAGCGAAACACGATGCGCTGCCACGTCGGCCACGCTGGGCCTGCCGGCGGGTCCATTGTCTGCTCCGCGTTGACAGGGGGAGACGGCGGCTGCGTGTCGAGGCTACTCAGGTCGGTCGTTGCAGTTTCTGTCGAATGACCATGCAGCGATTCGTTGCCGGGGGCGACCGGTGCTTTGGCGGCGGCTGCGTCGCGATCCGGCGTGGGGTCGGGTGAGGGCGTACCGTTCATGCCGCGGAGTCTAGAGCGCCTCCCCATCGATCGGGGTGGGGGACTTCGCCCGGCACGATCCGCGCGCGCCCTGCATTCTGGAAACAGGCCCGCACACGCGGCGCATTTGCGGCACTCTGCCGCTCTCTACGTTCCCGCTAGAGCGAATCTAGCCACGCATAGAACGCCTTGTGGATCGCTTCCATACGCATCCCCATCGCCTTGTCGAAGGCAGAGCTGCTGGCGCCGCCGCCTTTGCGTATCGACTGTAGGAGGTAGTCGGCGAAACGCTTGCTCAGATCTGGCTTCTGCTTCTCGTCGAGCAGGAAATGCACAAACGCCCAGCTGGCGTCCCAGCGTTGCTCGGTGCGGCTCGTCGAGTCGAAGAATTGTGAGTAGGGAAGCTGCAGCAGGCGGCGCATTTTCGGTCGCTGTTTCTTCAGCTGCGCCACCACGCTGTCGTGCAGTTCGGATGGCTGCGGCTTCATGCGCCCTGGCCTGCCGGAGAACGACGCCTCCATCCATTGCGCAAGGCCGATGACCGCCCACGGGCATTTGATGATGTCCAACATCCCGGCGCCATCAGCCTGGATGCCGACAAGCGTGCCGCCAACGGCCATCTGCGTGCCGAGAACGAACAGGCGATCGACCTCAAACGTCCCGATGGACACCATACACGTGGTGCCGTGGTCCGCGCGCATTCACCAAGATGCGACGTAGGGTCGTTTGTGTTTCGACATCCCGGGCATCTTCTTGCGCAGCTTCCAGATCCGCGCACGCATCTTTAGCAGCACTTCGCGTAGCTGCAGCCGCGCGCCAAACGTGTCCTGCCAGTGCAGATACATGCGCTCGAGGTCGAGGAGCGCGTAGATCGCGGCCTTCGGGTCGGCGTCGGTCTCGACGATGTAGTGCTCGCCGGCGACGGCCAGCGGGTGGCCCATGTCGCTGTGATAGTCGAGGTAGCGCTTGCGCGAGACGAACCGGTCGCCGAGCGGCCAAAGCCAGCCGCGCTTGGTGCGTTTGTGGCCAAGCATTTCGTGGGCGCGCTCGTGCGAATCGTCGTCGATGACGATTTCGAGCGCGAGTGCTGCCGCCATGCCGTCGAGACGGCGCGACTTTGACCACTCTGCTAGGATCCAGCGATACTTCGCACTGTTGATCCCGGTATCGAGGCGTGCGTAGAACTCGCGAAGGCGGTCGTTGACTGTTTCGATCGACGCAATCTTGTCGCGATGGATGCGAACCCGCTGCTGGCCCTGCATCAGCACGATCTCCTCGGGCCCGTGGTAGCGCGACACGCGGCCGCGGACCTCGTCGCCGTTGTGCTTGCGCACGACATCGCGGTCGTCGAGCCCTTGGGCCATGAGTGGGGCGGCGAGTAGCCAGACCCATGTCAAAGTGGCGATTCTCATCGGTAGCAGATAGTGCGCGAAAGCGCTCAGGTCACGCGGGATGCCGATCGCGAGGATCTGGGGCCCGCTGGCTCTGGGGGGGGGAGAGTGCAAGATGTTGATGCGAACAAGTTTAGAGGGGGGCGTGACTGCGACGATGCGGCTGCCGGGAATGGGCGGCTGGTGATGCGCGTTCAGCACGGCGCAAGCCGCTTCGCCCGGCTATGCCCGGTTGCGCATCGGCAGCGGGATCGAAATCCTGTCGCCGATGACCCGCGAAACCGTCTCGGCCGCCGATGCCGCCGCCCAAGTGGTCAAGCGTACGCAATGGCTGTGGGATCGACGGCCGTCGAGTCGAGCGTCGGTTGCATACGGTCGCGGTCAGCAAATTGCGGGTGCTCGGCCAAGCACGCGCCACGTGTTTGGCTGGCTGCGCGCAACGCCACCGACTTCGGGTTCGCCGGGCACCGTGAGGGCCACGCTGTTCGGTCTGCATTTCGTGGAACTTGGTGTGATTGTGCGGCACCTACCGCGGTCGCGCGACGGGCAAGTGCCTGCGCCGAACGAACCACTCCATGAGCAGACTGAGTATCTTTGTTGCAGCAGCATTGCTGACTGCGTTCGGGGCCTGCACCGACGGGCAACCCAAGACGCAACGGTTGCCGGAAGGCGTGACGGCCCGGGCTGCCGAGCCGACGCAAGTCGCGCTCGAGTTGCCGGGGATGGATTGAGGCGGGTGCGCGAAGTCGGTGCGGTCTGCACTGACCACTTTGCCTGAGCTCAGTGACCTGACGGTCGAGCCGGGAGAGCCGGGGCGAGTGTCGTTTACGACGGCGAAAGACTTCGACTTCCGAAAGGCGCTGGACGCGGTCATCGCGGGCGGCGTAGGGGCACTCAAGGGGTATCGAGTGCTCGACTGATTCTGCAATCGATCGCACTCGACCTTCCGTTCCGAAATCTCGGGTTGAATAGGTCTGTAACGAGCGATCACGGGAGATCGAGGTCAGACGGCGCGAGTCGTCGGCCTAGGTGGCTCTTCGGATGCACCGGCCCAGTGGACCAAGAACGTAACTGGGTCGCGAAGTCGCCCCCTGCTGGGGCCATTCGCACGCTGGATCACTCGTTTCGCTTTCGCACCGGTGCGTTGGGTGCGCTTGTTTGTCCAGACGCGACGGTGGCCTTGCCGACGTGGGGATGCCGCTGGCGGTCTAGAGGTGCGCCTCCCGCGCATCCTCGGTCAACTGCTGCCGAATGGTGGGCCCGCTATCGGCGTCGGGAGACGATTCGGTGACCCTCTCTCGGGCACGCGAGTCCAGCTGGCAACGCTACGCTGGCGAGCTGGCCGCGATCGATACAGGGGTTTAGATTGCATGTTCAAGCGTGGTGGAATGTTGCTCTACCATGCCGCAGCGGACCAGCCTGAGGAGCGAACGTGCCCGAATCTATCAATGCCATCAATGAAATGGGTCAGCCCGTCGGTTTCCCTCTCCCCAATTGGCGAGCGTGTAAGCATCCTCGCGATGCAACGATCGAGGGCCGTTTGTGCCGTTTGGAGCCTATCGATAGCGATCGGCATGTTCGTGATCTCTTTGCCGCGTTCCGCCTGGATCAGGAGCAGCGCAACTGGACCTATCTGCCATACGGCCCATTTGCTACGGAGTCGGAGTTGCACACCTGGATTGCCTCGAGCTGCCTCGGCGATGACCCTTGCTTCTTCAGTGTCATCGAATTGGCAACCGGGAAAGCCGTTGGGATCGCGAGCTACCTACGCATCGATCCGGCTGTCGGCGTGATGGAGGTTGGACACATCCACTTCTCGCCGTTGATGCAGGGCAAGCCGATCTCGACCGAGGCGATGTACTTGATGATGCGGTTGGCCTTCGATGTATGGGGATATCGTCGCTACGAATGGAAGTGCGATGCCCTGAACGCGGCCTCCTGCGCCGCCGCGAAGCGACTGGGGTTCATGTTCGAAGGGACATTCCGTCAGGCGACCATCTACAAGCAGCGCAATCGGGATACGGCCTGGTATTCACTCCTGGACCGAGAATGGCCGACGGCAAAGCGCGTGTTCGATGCTTGGCTGGCTGCTGACAACTTCACGGCGAGTGGCGAGCAAAAGACCAGCCTTTCGCAGTGCATGCAGCGAGCTTTGGCTGCATTGCGTTGAAGAGCCCGCGCCGTTGGGGCGCGGCTCTGGCGCATGTGCGAGGCGCCGGGGCAACACACGGCGGTGCCTCGGATACGCGGCTACGAGGAGTGTGGGCCGCTTGCTTTTGCTACTGATAGCGCCCGATCGTGCGCTGCAGTCCGACCGACATCAGCAGGCCCTGCTGCTGGCCGGCAGCGAACTGAAACAGCTGGGAGTAGAGCTCAAGGCCGACAAGGCTCGGATCGGAAAACGCGGGCACCGCGGTGAAGAACGTCCACGCGGCGTTTGGAGCCAGCGTCACCCCGAAACTGGTCACGGGGTCGACCAGCAGCTGACCACCGAGCACGGGAACGTTGGTCGGCGCGAAGCCGAGCGCCAGGATGCCGATGCTTGTCGTTGCCAGCGAACGATCATGGGAGCGCAGTGCGTAGACGATGTCCTGGCCGACCAGGGCGTCGCCGCCTCCCGCTTGGCCCGGAGCCGTGCCGTTGGTGCCCGGTAGCGAGGTGCCGTAGAAAGACGCAGTGGGGTCGACACGAACGCGCGACTCAAAGCATCGCAGGCCTCGGCCGGCCTGGAACTCCGAGTTGACTCGCGGGCCGAAGGTGCTGACCGGCTCTGGATCGCTGACGGCGAGCGACGGGGAGCCGGAAAAGTCGCGAAAGACTGCCGTGAACAGCTCGATCGTCGGGCCAGGCGTGTTGGGGCCGCTCCAAATCGATTCGAACGAGGTCATGACCATGCCGGCGTTGCCATAGCTCAGGATGGAAGACTGCAATACCGAATACGTCATGTTCATCGAGAGCGCGGCGGGGCCGCTGCCCGGCTCGAAGGTCACGTCGTAGAAAACGTCGCCGTTGGAGTCGCGGTAGGCCTCCATGAATTGGATGCGCAGGCCAACTCCGGCCGCCCAGCTGTAGCGGCTGGGCACGTTGGCCTCGGGAATCCCGAGTTCGACGTAGCCGCCGCTGCTCAGACCCGTCGCCGAATAGGTGACGAAGTAGCGCCGCTCGTTCTGCGGTCCGAGGTAGGACGCAAAGGCAAGAACGCGCGCACCGGCGCCGACGTTGGTGTTGAAGCTCTGGAGCATCTCGCTCGCGGTCCGATCGAACAGCACCACGGCGGGGGGCGGTCCCGCGTGCCATGCGGTGTCGAAGAGCATCGGCCCACCGTTGTCCCGGTAGGCTTCGATATGGGTGGGGGTGAGGCCAAAGCTCGTCGCTTGTGCCAGATCGGCGACCC
Source organism: Planctomycetota bacterium (assembly GCA_045105235.1). Classification (GTDB taxonomy): domain Bacteria; phylum Planctomycetota; class UBA1135; order UBA1135; family UBA2386. The sequence goes on from JBGCDH010000031.1 coordinate 11,057, forward strand.
ATTGTGATTGCGTTCGGCCGAGATACACGAGCTGGCCGCTGCCCAGAGTGGAGTCGAACCAACCGCTGTAGGTGCGTTGTGCGAGCGCCGGAGCAGCGAGGAAGGCGAGCGCGGAGGCTACAGCGACAAGAGATATACGATGTATCGACAACATGGCTTTGATGGCGTTAGGGCGCTCAAACCGGGCGCAGCCGTTGTGGCGAGAAGCGTTTCGCCGTGGCTCATGGTTTTTTTTGGTAGGGGCTGCTGCCGACGCCGCCCTTGGCGGGCATCCCGATACGGAAGCTCCACTGGCCTGAGACGCACGACATGCGGAAGGGACGCCGGGATCGAACGCGTGCGAAGCAAGGCCCGCGCTTGACGTTGGCAAACAACGCCACGAGCCGTGGATCGTCCGAGGGCTTGGGGGCCGAGAGTCTAGAGCCCGGATGGTCTAGAGCCCGGATGGTCTAGAGTCTGGATGGTCTACAGCCTGGATGGTCTAGAGTCTGGGGCATTGCGTGCCGGGTCTTGGGCTTGGCTTTCGTGTTGGCGCGGTTCGGCGCGCGTTGTTCACCATCATGGTCACGACGTTTGCTTCCATGGCGTAGACCGCGTCTGCGTGCTTGGTGGTGTCGATCCCCATGCGTTCGTCGCGTTTGGACCAACGCAGTGGCGTCCAGCTGCTGATGAGCGCGAGTGCGATCACGGTCCCGGCTGCGGCGAGCGCCGCAGCAACGGCGGTGCCGACAAACTGTGTCCAGACCAGCGACGGATGGCCCGCGAGCAGTCCGTCGCTGCCATGCGGGTTTGCGGCGCTCGTTGCAAAAACACCTGTCAGCAAAGCGCCGACAATGCCGCCTACACCGTGGCAAGCAAACATGTCGAGGGTGTCGTCGAGGCTGGTGTCACGAAGCCAGTGCCGCACCAGTCGACACGCGATTGCCGAAAGCGCGCCGATGGCGATCGAGGCAGGCGGTGTCACGAACCCCGCTCCGGGGGTGATGGCGACCAGCCCAATGACGGCAGCGATCGCGGCCCCAGCGGCGGTGGACTTGCGGCGCAGGAACACATCGACAGCGAACCAGCAGACGACAGAACCCGCTGCTCCTAGCATCGTGGTCATGGCGGCAAGGGCTGCTGTGTCAGGAGTGCCGAGCGCCGAGCCGGCGCGAACGCCGAACCAACCGAAGCATAGCAAGGAGGCGCCGAGCACGACAAACCGCGCGCTGTGTGGTCGGTCTCTGCGTCCCGACCCGGCGATCGTGAATGGGCTGCGGGGTCCAAGTATCCAGGCGGCAACCAGCGCGGACACGCCGGCGCTGACGTGGACCACTGTGCCGCCGGCAAAGTCGATGGCGCCGAGCTTCCTCAGCCAGCCTTCGTTGGACCAGACCCAGCGCGCTAGCGGTGCGTAGACGAGGAGCGACCAGAGCGCGATGAAAACGACGTAGGCTTTGATGCGCATGCGGCCGGCCAAGGCGCCGGAGATCAGTACCGGAGCGAGGATCGCGAACACCATCTGGAACACCGCGATCCCCGAATGCGGGATCGATTCCCCGCTGCGCGGTTCGCTACCGATGCCGGCAAGCCCGGCGTGTTCGAAACCGCCGAAGATCGCGTTGCCCGGACCGAACGCCATCGAGTAGCCGAGAGCCGCCCACTCGATGGCGACGACCACCAGAGTGAGGAGGCTCATCTTGATCGTGTTGACCGCCGCGCTGGCGTTGGCGCGGGCGTGGCCGCCATAGAAGAAGCCGAGTCCCGGCGTCATCAGCAGCACCAGTGCGCTGCAGCACAGGAGCCGGGCTGTGTCACCTGCGTCCATCGAAGCTGCGGCGTGGGTCGGGTCTGACATGGGGGCGGTCCTCGCGGTGGTTGTCGCGGAGTTTGCGGCTGTAGCTGGATGTGGCGTGAGGAGGTCGTGGGGGAGTGCCGTGCTGCGCGTGTCCCGCGCGGATGCCGTCGCGACTTGCACGGCGCCCGTGCCCCGTGGCGAATTCGATGACGTAACTGGCTCACAGCCGTTCGCGAATTCCGCGCGCCGGCGATCCGCGGCGGCGAGCCCCTACTGCCGCATATCAAATTGGCGGCGTGTTTCCGTTTGCTGGGGAGCCGCGTTTGCACCTGGCACGGTCCATGCATCGAAGCGGCCAAGTCGCGGTCTTGGCCAAGCGGGCCCACTCGGCGTCTTCGGTGCTTCGCGCCCAGCCGGCGGCTTGCGCTCGCGTGCGTTCCAAAAAATCGTGACGCACGTTCGCAGCTGCTACGCCACTTCTCTCCGGTGTGCCGCCGCCAAGTTTTGGCTCGAGGTGTGATTCAGACCGATGCAGGCTTATGCGTGAGTCCGCGGCGAGCGTCGTCGTTGGCCGCGCATAGGCCGACAGATGTCGGATTCACGCCACTAAGAGCCGTTGCCTCGAATCCGCCGCTGTAGCCACGCCCGCGAGAACGCAAGTTCGCGCGTGACCGTGCTACGCGAAATCTGACAGTGCTCCGCAATCTGGTCTCCCGTCATTCCGCCGAAGAAGCGCAGCTCCACGATCTTGGCCTGGCGGGCGTCCAGCTCGGCCAGTTCGGACAGGGCCGCGTCGAGCACCGCGATGTCGACGTCGTCGACGTCAAACGCATCCGAAGCGGACTTGTCCGATTCGGCGTCGGGGATGCCGCTCAGCGTGACCCGATCGCCGCCGCGATCGCCGCCGCGCTTCTGCGCGCGCGTGTAGCGGGCGTGGTCGACCAGGACGCGGCGCATGGTCACAGCGGCTGCATCCAGGAAGTAGAGGTGGCCCTTGTCGCCGACCCTTTCGGCATCGACGAGTCGCAAAAAGGCCTCGTGCACGAGTGCCGTGGGCTGCAGCGTGTGGGGGCGGCGCTCCGACTGCATCAGTCGATTGGCGATGGTGCGCAGCTCGGTGTAGAGCATCTCCATCATCTGTGGGCTGGCGGTTTCGCCAGCGCCGAGGTCGCCGAGCATCTTCTCGAACGTGTCTTTGTCGCCGTCGCGGGTCACTTGTATGCGAGTTCTTGGTTGTGCCGCCGATACCATAGCTAGGATTCGGCCCTCGCCTAGTGCCGAAACCATGCTGCCATGGACCCAAGCCGATTCGCTCTTCTGAAGGATATGTTCGCTGCTGCGAGCGAGCTACCGCCGAACGTGCGTGGCGCCTACCTCGATGAGGCTTGCGCCGGCGATGCCGAAATGCGTTCGGAAATCGACGCGCTGCTTGCCGAGGAAACGCGGCCGGGGATTGGCGCGGTCGATCGTGTGCTGGCGGAAGGAGACGCGCACCGCGAGGAGATCCCCAAGCGCATCGGGCGCTACCGCATTCTGCGACTGCTTGGATCCGGTGGCATGGGCACGGTCTATGAAGCCGACGAGGAAGCCGACGCGCATCGGCGTCGTGTTGCCGTCAAGGTCATTCGGCCGGGCGCGACCCGGCCAGAGATGCAGAGTCGGTTTCGTCGTGAGGTGCGCATCCTGGCGCACCTCAAACATCCAGGCATCGCGCGCGTCTTCGAGGCCGGGGACTTCGAACATGCAGGCGGCGAACGACCGTATTTCGCCATGGAGTTCGTCGACGGCTTGCCGCTGCTCGTGTTCGCGGATCAACGCAAGCTAAAGGCGGCGGAGCGACTGGATCTGTTTCTGCAGGTAGCGGACGCGATTCACTATGCGCACCAGCAGGGAGTCGTGCACCGCGACCTCAAGCCCGACAACATCCTGGTGGTGGCGCCCGAACAGGCAGGCGGCGCCGAGGTTCGTGCGGCGGCATCGGTCGGGCGCGTCAAGATTCTCGACTTCGGCGTCGCGCGTCTGAAGGACGCCGAAGTCGAAGTCACCATGGCAACCGACGCCGGGCAGCTGCTCGGCTCGGTGCCCTACATGAGCCCTGAGCAGGCATCGGGGCGCGTCGCGGACGTTGGCCCGTGCAGTGACCTCTACACGCTCGGCGTTGTGCTGTTTGAGCTGTTGACGGGGGAGCTGCCGTACTCGGTCCGCAAACGGACCCTTGCGGATGCGCTCTACGCAGTCCAGCACGACCAACCAAAGCGGCTGCGCGCCGTTGCCCGAAAGCCGGGCGACACAACGCTGCGCGGGGACCTTGAGACGATCGTCGGCAAGTGCCTCGAGAAGAATGTTGCGCGGCGCTACGACTCCGTCGGTGCGCTGGTCGAAGACCTCAAGCGCTACCGCAACCGCGAACCGATTGCGGCGCAGCCGCCGAGCACGTGGTATCAGCTGCGCAAGTTTTCAGAACGCAACCGCATACTTGTGGCGGGGATCGCGGCCACCGTGCTCGCGGTTGTCGTCGGCGCCGTCGTCGCGGTCGCGCTCGCGATCCAAGCGGCGGAACTTGCCGAGACGGCGCGCTGGAGTGACGAGCAGTCCTCGCGCGACGCGTACCGAGCCAACCTGACGGCCGCATCCGCTCTCTTCGCTCGAGACCCGTCCTATGCGCGGCGGATTCTCGAGGACATCCCCGAGGAGCGTCGCGGCTGGGAGTGGCGCTACCTCGAATCGGCGTTGTCGGGCGCGATCCTCGAGTTCGGCAGCGTCGAACGCGATACGCCCGAGACCTGGCTGCCGACGTCCGAGGAACTGCATCTGCTGGACACGGCTGTCGCCGGTGGCGGGCCCGAGGTCCTCGGACTAGAGCGTGCGGATCGGTTTGCGGTCTGGCAGGCGCGCTCCGGGCGCCGGCTGCGTTCGTTTGATGCGCCTGGCTCCGTGACGCGATTCGCCACGGCGGCGAACGGTTCGCTGGTTGCAGCGGCGCTCAAGGATGGCTCGATCGTGGTCGCCGATCCGACTCTCCAGGCCCCGAGCTGGACGGAGTGGGTCGAACCAGGCGACCCTGCGCGCATGGCGGAGAACCCGGTGTCAAAAGCCTCGGGCAAGGTCACGATGCTGCGCGTCGGGCCGAAGGGCGAGTGCATCGCCTTCCAGGGACAGGGAAAGCTGCAGTTTGGGCGACCCGGGCGATTCCATGTGCGGGACCGATCGTCTGGACTCGGCCAGAGCCCGGGCCTGACGTTCTCGTCGACCGGCGACTATTTGGTCGAACTGCCTGCGGCGAGGATTTGGCGCGTCGCGACCGGAGAGATGGCGCACGGGGCGATTGCGTCGACGCAGCGCCACACTTCCGCCGCGTTCAGCCCGGATGGCCGCCTTCTGGCGATCGGTCAGAGGTTTCGCGAACTCCGCATCTACGACGTCGCGACGTCCGAGCTGCAGGCCGAACTGTTTGGACACAGCGGTGCGATCCTTTGGGTCGACTGGTTCCAATCAGACCCGAACCGTTTGCTGACCGTGAGTGGCGACCGCACGATTCGCATCTGGGATCTCGCGAAGCAGGAGCAGGTGGCCGTATTCGATGCGCCCGGGACCACGTCGGCGCGATTTCTCCCTGACGGTAGCGTGCTGTCGCTGACCGGCGGTCGCTTCAAGCTGTGGGAAGGAGGTGGCACGGGCCATCGCACGCTTACCGGACACGCGGGGCGGGTTTTTGACGTGGCGTTCTCCGCTGACGGCGGCTTGCTGGCAACGTCGGCGCCGTGGAGCGAAACGATCATCTGGGATTCGCTGGAGGGCGAGCCGCTGCGGCGCTTCGAGTCGCGCAAGCGCGAGGAAATCGGTTTTGACGCAGCAGGTGGAAACCTCGTCATGGCGTACGGGGCGCGTCACGGCTCGCGGGAGCCATTGCTTGGCGGGCAAACGGACATGATGCCCATCTACATGCGCGGCATGCGCCACATGTCGGCGCCGACCGGTCGTCTCCGTATCGATGGCGGCGAAAGTGAGGACGGTGCGCACACGGCCGCGGAGCTGGCGGTGTTTCGCACGGTGCACGACGTCACCGCTGGCGGGAGGTCCGAAGCCTTTTGCAACGGCGCGCGCGTAGCGCTCACGTCGGCCGAGACGTCGACCGCGGTTGGGCGGCATCCCGCGCTGATGCTCGGCACCCCGCTTGCCGGTGGGCTCCTCAACGGTTCCTTTGCCGAATTGCTCGTGTTCGAGGGACGGCTATCGGCGGCGTCCGTGGCGGCGATGGACGGCTATCTCGAGGCGCGCCGAAGAGGTTCGAGCGCAGAGCGTCCCCGGCTTTCGCGCGATGAGGAGCGCAGGCTTGTTGCCCATTTCGTGGCAAACGAACCCAGCGTCGGCAAGTCGGAGGACGGCAGCGTCGTGCGCTGGTTCGCCAGCAATGATCCTGCGCTGCAACTTGAGGCGCACGGCACGCAGAGGCACGTCGCTCTTCAGGACGCGAGTGCCGAGACGCCGGCGGCCGTGAGGGTCTACCAAGGCTACGGCTACGAAGGTTGGTTGGAGATGCCCTTGCCGCAGCTTGCTGGATGTGAAGTCGTCACCGTGTACTGGCTCGGTTCGTACGAGGCCGCAACGGGGAATCAGGTTGGCTATGTGCTCGGCACATTTGTCGATCCATTCCGTGGCGATGGGCACGAGCCGCGCACCCGCAACTACGGCCGCACGGTCAGCTACAGCAAGGACGGGCGCTACCGGGCTCGCTGTCGTACGCCGCACGTCGCCTCGTCGCTGACGCTGCGGGATGCGCGCACTGGCTACGCGCTGCGCTGCCTCGCCGGATCCTACAACAGCGTCGATTTCCATCCGGATTCGCTGCACATGGCGCTTGGCACGCAGGCCGGCGCGGTGGAGGTCCGAAGCCCTGCGACCGGCAAGCTACTGGCGGAGATCGCCGCGCATACCTTTCAGTGCAACGCCGTCGCGTTCTCGCCGGATGGGACGCGCCTCGCGACTTCGGGCAATGACAACTCGCTGCGCCTGTGGGATACGGCGACGTGGGAGCTGGTGCTCGAATTGCCTGGGCACAATAGCTACGTCACCGGGCTGCGCTGGAGTCCGGACGGCACCCAGCTGGTGTCGTGCTGTGGCGACCTTTGCGTGCGTATCTGGGACGCGATGCCGCGCCAGCAGCGCTACCGTCAGGTGCTTGCCAATCGGGCTCTGCTCGACGAAGTGCGTGGCCAGGCGCAGGACGTGCATCGCGCGTTTGGCGAACCGGAGGCTGTTCTGGCGGAGTTGCGTCGGCTCTGGCCGCAAGATCGGGAGCGCCGCCGTGCGGCGCTCCGCGTGATCATGGCGTTGCGCGGAAGCTGAGCCGATTCTCTCGCCGCCGGCGGCCAGTCGCCTTGCACCGTCCTATTTGCCGCCGCTCTCGCCGCCGTCATCGGCAACCGGCACGAACGTCAACACCTCCGGGGCCAACCCGCCATCGGCGTGCACCTCGAACGCAACGGCCGCCGCGGCGACCGGCCCAGACAAGCCATTCGACATGCCCGACATGCCCCGGTATTTGGGTTCAAAGAATGGCACGAGCGTATAGCGGCCGGGCTTCAAGCGCAGGGGGATCGCGCCCTCGATGGCGCTGGCGGTCTGCTGCCACATTCCCTTCGGATCGCCACCAAGCTCCTGCCACAGCCAAGCTCCGCGCACCGCACGTTTGGGCTTCGAGCCTTGCCATCGCCAGCGAACGGTGGCCTGGACTCGAATCGGCTGCTCGAGCACGCCGAGATCGACGACGTCACTCTGCACATCGATCGCTTGTTGCCATACGAGCTTTCCTCGCAGGCCCGAGCTGTGAACCCGAACGACGTAGGGACCCGGCGGAAGGAAGGCAAAGCGGAAGGCCCCGTCCACCGGCGCCTCCACGTGCTGACAGTTCCAAGAAACCGGCATGCTGTAGTCGCCCTCAAAGAAGAACGGATCGGCGCCGGCCTTGTTCGAACGAAACAGCGTGACGCGGTACTTCTTGCGATCCTTGTCGGCAAAAAAGGCTGCGGGGACACGGCCGCGGATCTCGCCGGTGTCGACGTGCAAATCGCGCACGACTTCGACGTCGTCGCCGGGCTGCGGCAAGACGACAACGACCGGGGTCGAGGTCGCGTGACCTTCGGGGTGCCGCAGCCGCAGCTCGATCGCCCCCGCATCGCGGAACAGCATGCGGAAGCTGCCGTCGGTGTCCGTCAGCTGCCCACTCGCATGCTCATACCGTAAATCCATGTCCCAATCGCGTTCGCCAAAGAGACCGTCGAGAGCTTGCTCCTTCTTGCTGTCACTGGGCGGACGCGTCGCCGCGACAACAACACCGACGGCCTTCACACCGCGCAAAAAGACGCGGCCGCGCAAGACGCCCTGCGGCGGCTCGTTCAGCTCGATCTCGGCTTGGCCGCCGGGGGTCACCGTCACTGCGACCACTTCGCGAAGATCGGCGCCCGTATCGATGATGGGCACGCCGCTGGACTCGACCGGCCGCCGCGTACTGGTGCGCGAAAGGGTCGCTTGGTAGTCGCCCGGCGCAACCCGCTCGAATGCGAAGGATCCGTCAGGCTTCACGAGCGCGGCGCGCGTCGTTCCATAGGGCGCGCCAGGGCCCGGGTGGTGGCCGTTGTGCTCGATTGCCGGTTTCGCCTCGCTCACCGGCCACAGCAACACGGAGGTGTCGTAGGCTGTGCGAGAACCGCCGCGCAGCGTGCCGCGCACGCCACCGGCTTCGGCGAGCTGCACAACAATGCGCGCGGGCACTTCGCCGGGGGCGAAGCCACGAGCTTCGGACAACATGCCATCGGCCTCGACGGCAAAGGCCAGTGCCTCACCAGCTGCGTGGCCGAAGCGGAACGCACCGCCGGTCACGGCAACCGGATCGTCGCGTCGGAGTGTCGCGATCCACTCC
>JBGCDH010000032.1:0-259987 GCA_045105235.1 Planctomycetota bacterium
AAGGCCTGCTCGAGACGGTTGTTGAGGCCGTTGGGGATCGGTGTGTCGCCGTGCGGGGCTCTCTCGTGCTGGCGCGCGAGGCGGTCGCCGAAGCCGGCTGGTGGGCCGCAAATACCTGGATAGAGCCAGAGTGGCTGTCGATCCGTTCGATTGGCGACGCCGCCCAGCAGCTTCGCGCGAAGCAGCGCAGCTGGGCTCTTCATCCGGTCGGCAACTTTCGGCGCGCCGCGCTGATCCAGGAAAAGTTGCCGGCCGTGCGCGTGCGGCCACGCGAGTTTCCGTTTGAGGTGCCGGCGGCGCCGATGGGGGGCTGGACGCTGTGGGATAAGGACCAGCTGCTGTGCAGCGCGCGATGCACCTCGTCGTTTCCCGGCGGCGTGGTGCAGTTTGTCGACGACCGCGAAGGGCCGCCGAGCCGTGCCTACAAAAAACTGTGGGAGGCGCTGACCGTCATCGGCCAGCGGCCATCTGCGGGGCAGCGCTGCCTGGATCTCGGTGGGCCCCGGGGCAGTTAAAAAAAAACGCTGCAGCAGCTGGGGGCAGAGGTGGTCGCGGTCGATAAGGCACCGCTCGAGCCGCGCATCGCCGCGCTGCCGGGTGTCTCGGTGCGCAACGAGAGTGCGTTTGGTCTCGAGCCACGTGAGATCGGTGAGGTCGACTGGCTATTCAGTGACGTGATCTGCTACCCGCAGCGCTTGTTCGATCTGATCGAGCGGTGGCGCGCAGCGGCGATGGCGCGACGGTTTGTTTGCACGATCAAGTTTCAGGGGGCGGACGAGCATGCCATTGCGAGCCAGTTTGCGGCAATCGAAGGCGCGCGCATCCTGCACCTCCATCACAACAAGCATGAGCTGACGTTTGCGCTTCTCGGAGATGGAGGCGGCGATGGAGGCGGCCCCCATGATTCAGGCGAGCGCGAGCCGGAAACGCAGGAGGCGTAGCTCGTCGCTCGCGTGCGACAGGCGATAGCGTGTGCCTGCCGGCACGCTGAACGCGTCGCAGCGAGCCAGCTCGGTAGCCGATTCGGAGTCGGCCCGGTTTGCGTCGGGGTTCTCTGTCGCGTCGCGGATCTCGAGCCGGCACGAACCTTTGAGAACAAATGCAAACGTGGTTTGCTCGCAGTGCCGCGCGAAAGCCGTGCCGTCGTGTTTGGCGAGGTCCACCGCCGAGCAAACGTCGCCGTCGATGCGTCCCGCCGTGGCTGCATGCAGGCCGAGGTTTTGAGGTCCGGGCGCGCTTTGGCCCGCCGCCGCGGCCGCGGCCTGGAAATGATGGAAGCGCTGGCCGTCGAAAAGCCGCCCGCGATCGATTCGACCGTTTGGCAGCTGCAGGTCGTGATCGAGCTTGGTGGGGTGCTCTGCGGGGCTTGCCAGTTCGATCACCTCGAGCCCGTCGCTGCAGGTGAGCACGCGGTGGCGAATGCGCGGGGGCTGCACGACGCAGTCGCCCGCACGCATCCAGAACGGCTCGCCTTGGTCCTCGTAGACGAGCTGGACTTCGCCCGTCACGCAGTAGATCAGCTGGCTGTGGATCTCGTGAAAGTGCACGTCGTCCGGCACAGGGCCGCCGTCGGGAATCCGGATGTGCGACGCGATCCACGCGCCCCCGAGCCGGTTGGGGATCAGGTCGCGGTAGTGCATGCCGGCGCGACCGGTTCCCCAGGCAGTCTGGCCGTCCTTGGTCGGCCGCTCGCATCGATGCACGACGACTGTGGGGGTTGGCGCGGGGGGCTCGAGGGCGGGTTCGACAAGGGGCGCAAACTCGATCCGCGTGCCGTTGGGAGCGGTTGCTGGCTTGGCCAGCTGGTTGGCCGGGACGCGCAGGCGGAGCAGGCTCGCGGGCGCGGGCCCCATCTGGGTTTCGAGCCGCAGCCGCGTGCCGAATCCGGACAGCGCGGCGCTCTGTGGCGCGTCGGCGGGGCGGATCTCGTCGAGCCGGAAGCCGATCTTGCGGAAAAACGCGACGGTTTCTGCGATGGGATGGGCGGGTAGCACGACCTCGGCGAATGCGTCGACCATGCATCGACCATAGCCCTGGCTGGTGGATCGACGTCGGTTGAATCCGGCGGGTGACGTTGCGCGAAGGCTCCCGCGTGTTTGCCAACATGAAGAAGCGTCGCCTCGAAAAGCTACACCTCAAATTGCTTGAGGAAGCCCGTGACCTGCAGCGCAAGGGTGACATCCAGGCATTTGCCAGCAAGACCGCCGAGGCCGCGGAGATCGAAAAGCAGCTCGAAGGCCTAGCTGGCGCTGCCAAGAAGGCCTAGCTGGCGCGGCCAAGAAGGCTGAGCGCGTAGGGTCGGATGAGACCTGCTGCTAGACTGCGGCCATGACGCCTCCAGCCCGTTGTCGTGCGCTTTGTATCTCGCTTGCCGTCGCCGCAACGGCAGTCCTGCTGCCGTCGTGCGGACCAGAATCGGAATCCGCGACCACACAAGTCTCGCCCGGCGGCGAAGAGCCAGCGGAACAGCCAGCCGAAACTCCAGCCGATGAGCCCGGCGAAAAGCCCGCAGCGGCGGCGAAAACCGCCGACGCCGCCCAGTCCATTGCGCTGTTCAACGGCAAAGACCTGGCCGGCTGGCACGTTGATGTTCCCGCTGCCGACGGCGGCCAAGAAGTTGCGCCATCCTTCGCCGTTCGGGGCGGTGTCCTGGTGAGCCTCGGCAACCCACAGGGCCACCTGATTACCGACGCCGACTTTGGCGACTACCGCTTGACCGTTGAGTGGCGTTGGCCGGGCAAGCCGGGCAACTGCGGCGTGTTGGTGCACGCCTCGCAGCCGCGTCGTCTCTACAAGATGTTTCCGCAGTCGATCGAGTGCCAGCTGCACCACGGCAACGCCGGCGACTTCTGGTGCATCGGCGAAAACATCTCGGTCCCGGAGATGGCGACGCGGCGCGCCGGCGAGCCAGAAACGTGGGGCGGCGAACAGGGGCAGTCGCGGCGCATCAAGAACCTCACCGACGACTCGGAGAAGCCGCTTGGCGAATGGAACGAGATGGTCATCGAGTGCAAGGGCGCGAGTATCGACATCTGGGTCAACGGCGATCACGTCAACAACGGCAGCGACTGCACGGCCGTGCGCGGCCAGATCGCGCTGCAGGCGGAGGGCGCTGCCTGCGAGTTCCGCAAGGTCGAATTGCTCCAGCTGGCAGCCGGTGGCGACGAGCCGGATGCGAACAAACCGGATGCGCCGAAGTAGGGAGCGCGGCCAGCAAGCGCAGCGAACTTTTCTCGGCATTGGCTGCGTCCGGTTGGCCGCGGCGCGGCATAGGGAGATGTGACCACGACTTCGTCTCAGGGCATCCCGGGTGAGCCGGCCGATTGGCTCGGCCAACACGCGGACTTTGTGACGCGGCTGTCTCGTTCGCTGGCCGCGGACGATCAGCTCGCTGCGGATGCCGCACAAGAGACCATGCTGCGGGCGATGCGCGCTCCGCCGCGTCACGGCGCCAACCTTCATGGCTGGCTCGCAACGGTGCTGCGGCGCACGATCGCTCGATTGCGCCGCAAGGGGCGGAGCTTGGCAGCTGCCGAGGCTTTGACGCCGTCGCCGGAGGCCGATCCGTCGCCGCTGCAAAGTGCGGTCGCGCTCGAGCTGCACCGCGAGCTGCTGCAGGCCGTTGCCGCGCTCGGCGAGCCATACCGCGAAGCCGTGACGCTGCGCTACCTGGAGGGCCTCTCGGTGGATGAGGTCGCAGAGCGCGCGGGCGTGCCGCGCAACACGGCGCGTTCGCGATTGACGCGGGCGTTGGCGATGTTGCGCGAGCAGCTGGATCAGCGGCACGGTGAGCGCAGCGCGTGGCTGCTGCTGTTGACGCCGCTCGCGCGTCGACCGCTGCAGCATGCCGTCACAGGCGTGGTCACACCCCTGTCTTCGATGACCTTGCTGACGATCGCTATGAATAAAACAGTCTGGACGGCCGCTGCCGTTGTCCTCCTCGCCGCCGGCCTTGGCTGGTATGCGCTGCGCGATCCCGCGCTCGTCGTTGCCGAACCCGATTCGTTTGAGCGCGCTTCGGCGGCCCCTGCGACATGGAAAGGTGACGCTCCCGCGCGCCCTGCTCCAAGCCAGCCTTCTAGGCGTTCGGCCGTGCCGTTGGTGAAGCCGCCGGGAGTCGCTGCTGGTGCGTCGCCTGCTGGGTCTACCGATGCCGCGGCATTGCCCAAGCGGTGGCGCCTTGTCGATGCCTTCCTGCAGCCGATGGCGGGCGTCTCGATGCGCCGCTGCATCCCGGCGACGGTTCGCTGGCAGGGAGGTGACGTTGGTTGGATTGCCAACAACAGTGAGAGCCTGCGACTCAGCGAGCAAAAGCTCCAGCGGATTCGTGGCGACGCCGCCTTCGCCGAGACCTTTTTCTCTGCGCGCAAGCAGCCGGAGCAGTGGCGCGCCACCTTGCTCGGTGAGCCTCTGCCGGAGCAGGATCGCGCGACGGAACGAGACGGCAGCTTTGCGTTTGCAGCGGCGGGTGCGAATGCTGCGGCGATGGCGATTGCGGTTGCGGAACTCGAATACTGCCTGCTAGCGACCCCTCTTCGCGGCGCCCGCACGTTCGTCGCGGCTCCTGCCGTGTCCGTGCGCGGTCGAGTCCTGGATTCTCAGGGGCGCGCGATTGCCGGCGCGTTCCTTTCGATCGACGTGGAGCGCGCCTTGCCGCCAGGGTTGATCGATGACCTTTCGCCGCTGCGAGTCCCGGCCGTGCGCAGCGGCCGCGACGGCGGCTATGTGCTGCGTCGCGCGCCGACCGAATCTGGTGTGCTGCTGCGTGTCCGGGCAGATGGCTTCGCTCCGCTGGCGGTGCCGATGCCGGGCCGCAACACCGCGGGGCTCGACTTGACGATGTGGCCGGTGGAGCCGGGGCAGGGTTTCGTGGTCGATGGCGTCGTCGTCGACGAGCAGGGTGCTGGGCTCGCAGGTGCGACGGTTGCCGTTGCGCGCAACACCGCCAAGACGGCGGCGGACGGGGCGTTCTCTCTGGAGTTCGATGCGGCGTCTCCCGATGCGAAGTTGACGGTGTTCGCCGCCGGCTACCAGCCTTGGCAGGCGCGCGGCTTTGGTCGACGGTTGCGTGACGATCGTTACGTGGGTCGCCGCCTCGATATCCGGCTCGATCGAGCAAAGGAGCTGCGTCTGCTGGTTCTGCATGCCGACGGTCGTCCGTGCGCCGGCGTGCAGGCCAACCTGGTGGACGCGACGCTGCTGGGCTATTCGTTTACGTCGGTGGAAGCGCGTGCCGGTGCCCGCAAGCGCGCCGTTGCCGGCGACGATGGGGGCCGGGTGCGGTTGACGGGGCTCGCCAACCGTGCCTATCGAGTGCGTGTTTGGCAGCCCGCTACGGGGGTTGCGTTTACGACCGATCCTCTGATCCCGTCGAATGCTGGCCAAGAGGGTGCGGAGCAGTTGGTTGCGCTGCCGCCAAGCATGGCGTTGCGCAGCATCCGCGGTCGCTGTGTCGATGGCGAAGGCGAGCCGGTCGCTGGTGCGGGGCTGACCGTTGCGTTCTGCACCTACGTGACCAGCGGCGGCGGCACCATGTGGGAAGATCGCGGCGCGCTCGGCGTAACGGGCAACGACGGCAGGTTTGAGCTGCAGGACGTGCCGAGCGGTGGCGATGGCGTTTTGATCGCGCAGGATCGCAGCGGCAGTCGCGCCGTACTGCCGCTTGCTGCTATTGGTGGCGATGGCGACGCGTGCGTGCTGCGCTTCGATGCGACGACGCGCTGGCTGCGGCTGCTGCCTGCTCCGACGGGCGCGCCTGCTCTGCCCGTCGTCTGCGTCGCCGGCGCCGACCGAGAAGCGCGCGCTTTCGCGGTGTGGCGGGACGGGCAGTCCGAGTCCGTCGAATTCGTATCGGTCGACAGACCTCTTCTTGTCGAGCTGCCGGCGGACGCGTCCGCTGTTCGCATCGCGCCCAATACGCGGCTGCAGCGCGATGTCGTGCTCGACGCGGAGACGACCCACGTGCACGTTCGCGGGGCTTGGTAGCAGCGGCTACTTTGCCGCAGCGCGAAGGCGGGAGGCGGCCATGCGGCGATGATCGGCGGTGGTGTCGGCGGTGGTTTCGTCGGGTGTGGCCGTCTGCACCATCCGCCACTGCACGATGGCGTTCTCTAGATCCCCCTGCTCGAACAGGATGTCGCCGAGGAACAGGTGGTGGATCGGCATCGCGCGTAGCTGCGCCGCGCGCTGCAGGAGTTGCAGGCTCTCGTCGCGATCGCGCAGCGGCCACGGCGCCTTGGCGAGAAACCGCCCTTTGAGGCGCAGCGGCGCGCCGTGGCACCACTCGGGATCGAGTTCGATCGCGCGCGCCATCGCGGTTTGGATGCGGTTGCCGAGGCCGGACATCAGCGAGCGCACGGGTCCGTTGGCCCAGCCAACAAAGGACAGGTGCTGAGCGAGCAGCACGTTGGCTTCGACCTCCTGGCCGTGTCGCTCGTGGCCCGCCGTATCGGTCGCGAGTTGTTCGATCGCCGCTTGCGCTGCTTCGGCGCCGCTATTTGCGAGCCCGAGGATCCGCTCCAGGATGACGTCCGGCAGGCTTTCTTCGGCGGCGAGGACGTCACTTGGACTGTCCGCATCGATGCTCTCGCTGGCGTCCGCAAGCGCCCGCTGCACTTCGACGTCTGCGGCAGCGAAAAGCGCGCGGGCTGCCGCAAGTGCGGCCGCAACATCCGCGCGGTTGGCGCGGAAGTGTGCGATGGCGTTGGCAAGCGGCTTGTCGGATGGTGCGCTTGCTGCGTCGAGGACGTCGTCGATCGGCGGGGCCGAGAGCGCGCAGCTCGCTGCGCAGGCCAGCAGCGTGGCCCAGGCAAGCAATGCTGGCAGGCTGCCCAAGAGTGCCGTTGGCCGGTCTTTGGGCGCTGTTTGCATGGAGTTGGCCTTCGCTCGCAGGCGGATCAGTCGTCGCGTTCGACTTCGAGCTCAAGCAGACCCAGGCCATGGGTTTTGCCTTGCGCGTCGGTCTTCAGGCTTTCGCTGCCGCCGCCGCCCAAGCTGTCCTTCAGCAGGAAGTTGAGGGCCAGCATGTTGGGGGCTTCGAAGCGCGTGACTTCGCCAAAGCAGATGTCTTTGAAGTGCTGCTTGACGCGGTCGACGGTCAGCTCGCGCTTGATCACTTCGTAGTCGGCTTCGTTTTCGACAAAGATGCCGACGTTGCTGCCGTCGCCCTTGTCGCCACTGCGCGCCATCGCGAACGAACTCAATTGCACTTTGGCCACTAGGATTCCTCCACGCGTACGGTCGTTTGGACCTGGGTCTTATCGAGCAGCGCCGGCCAGTAGCCGACGATGTCGGTCGCCTTCGGACGACCGCCTGCAAATCCTGTCACGCCCGGTGGTCCGGACGTGACGAGCGGCACGAGCTCGCTGCCAAAGCGGTTGACCTTGGCCTTGTCCTGGCTCTTGACGCCCATGCGCAGCACGACTTCGGGTGGGTTGTCCGACTCGAGAATGCCCTGATGCGTCACGCCTGCGCCGACGAACTCGACCATCTTTTCGTGCTCCTCAAAAGCGCAGCCATCCAGCTCCAGGCGGCCCCAGACGATGTCCGCGCACAGCTTTGCCTTTGCGATGGCGTCCGGGCCGGCAATGGTCAGCTGGCCGGTGGCCTTGTAGCCGTTTTGGTAGCTGAGTGAGACCTTGTAGGTGTCGGTTGGCGGGCCACCCTTGACGCCAGAGATCTGCACGCGGTCCTTGCCGACCTCTTGGATCTTCGCGCTGGTGAAATCCGCTGCGCAGTCTGGACCCAGGTAGTTTTGTGGGTCGCCCATCTCATAGAGCAGCTGCGAGACGACCGTGTTGCGCGTGAGCAGGCCGCCGGTGCCTTCGTGTTTGGTCACCGTGAACGTGCCGTCGGGCGTCGCTTCGATCACCGGATAGCCGATGCGCACGAAGTCTTCAACTTCGCGCCAGTTGGTGTAGTTGCCGCCCGTGCATTGGGCGCCGCATTCACCGATGTGCCCGGCGACGGTGCTCGCGGCGAGCTTGTCGTAGTCCGTTGGCTGCCAGCCGAACTCGTGCGCCATCGGGCCGCCGACAAGCGCCGGGTCCGTCACGCGGCCGCAGATGACGATCTGTGCGCCCTGTGCGAGGCACTCTGCGACGGAGAATGCGCCGATGTAGGCGTTTGCGCTGAGCAACCGGTCTTGCACTTCGGACAGCGCTTGGCCGTCGTCCATGTTTTTCATTTCGTGGCCGGAGCTGAGCAGATCGGGCACGCGGTCGAGAATGTCGTCGCCGCCGACAATGCCGACCTTGAGTCCCTTGATGCCCTTCTTGCGGGCGAGCTCCAGCACCGCGCGCAGGCAGGCGTCTGGGTTTACGCCGCCGGCATTGGCGATGACCTTGATGCCCTTGTCGTGGATTTGCTCCAGCGTGCGGTCGAGCATGCGCACGAAGTCCGTGGCGTAGCCCATGTCGGGGTTCCGACTCTTGAGCTTCTGCATGATGCTCATCGTGACCTCGGCGAGGTAGTCGAGAGCGAGGTAGTCGAGAGGGCCTTCTTGGACCAGGCGCACGGGTCCGAGGATGGAGTCACCCCAGAAGCCTTGGCCGTAGCCGATATGGATCTTGTCGCGCATGTGCGTGTTCCCGGTCATTCGGGGCGCGTGACGATAGCGCCGCGGCTCGCGATTTCGCCTGACGACTGCGGTTCGAGCTAGATCCGTCCGTTGCGGCCCACCAAAGCCGGGACCCGCGTTCGGACTGCTCTTTCGGGTGAGGGCGAAGAGCCGCTGCCACCGAGGCCGCGGGTTGGTCTTGGGGGACTCGGGCCAAAACGTCGATCCGCATAGGCAATGCGCGCCTTAACCAGCCACTCTGATTCGCCTGACACGGCCTCGGCTGCGGCCGAGATCCTCGAGAAGGCAATGGAACAGCTTGCCGGGGACCAGCCCGTATGCGGGTTCTTGTTTGCGTCGACAGACTATGAGCACGCGCAGCTGCTGGAGGCGCTCACGAGCTGCTGGCCAGACATGCCGCTGGTGGGCGGCAGCACAGATGGCGAGATGAGCTGCGACGGCTACTTCGCGGACTCCGTTGTCCTGACGTTGCTTGCCGGCGATGGCCTGCAGGCGCGGGTTGGGCTGGGGCGAGAGCTCTCGAAGGATCTGGAGGCTGCCGTCGCCGATGCGCTTGAGCCGTGCAGCCAGGCCCCGCGCCTTTGCTGGACCGTGTTTGCGCCATCAAGCAATGCCAGCGCCGTGGTTCGCGGACTTCAAAAGGGTGTCGGCGCGAGTGTGCCGATCGTGGGCGGTCTTTCTGGCGACCACCGACAGTTTTCTCACATGGTCCAGTTTTGCGGCTCGGAGGTGCTGACCGATGCGCTGCCGGTCGTCTACCTGGATGGCGATTTCGAAGTCGGTGTCGGCGTTGGCTCAGGTTGGTTCCCCATTGGTCCGGCGCTACAGGTCACGCGCAGTGACAACGAATGGCTGCACGAGATCGATGGGCGGCCTGCGCTCGAATTCTACGAGGGCATTTTGGGGCAGGTCCCTGCGCCGCACACGTTGGCGGATCTGCCGCTGGCGTTGTTTCCGGATGGGCCCGACGGCGCGTTCCACCTGCGCGCAGTCTTTGAGGCGAATATGGAAAGCGGCAGCTTGCGTCTGGTCGGCGAAGTCCGCGAAGGCGAATACGTGCGCCTAACGGAAGTCTTAGCTGACGGCTTGTTGCAGGGTTCGCGAGACTCGGTGCAGAAGGCGCTGGCGTCCTACCCGGGCAGTCGTCCCGAACTCGCGTTTGTCTTTAGCTGTGCTGCGCGGAAGTGGATTCTCGGAACCCAGGCGGATGGGGAGGTCGACCTTCTGCGCGAGGAGCTGGAGCAGGGCGGCGCGCAGCCGTCGATTGCGGGGGGCTACTGGTTTGGGGAGATTGCACCCGCCGGCCAAGATCCGAACAGCCACTTTCATAATGAGTCTTGCGTAACGGTGCTGCTGGGTCACTAGGCGCCATTCATCCGTGGCAATGAGCGACGATAGTGAAATACGCCGGTTGGAGAGGGAGCTCGCGAAAACAATGCGCGACTTGCGGCAGTGTCGTCGGGTCGCAGAAGCATCAGAGATGCTTGCCGATCGCAGCAAGCGCGCGATGCTGCACAGTCACGATGCGCTGCGCAAACACGTAGACGAACTTCGCGAGGCGAAGGCGGCCGCGGACCAGGCGGTATTGGCGAAAGGGCGATTCTTGGCGGCGATGAGCCATGAGTTGCGCACGCCGCTCAACGGCATCGTTGGCTCCGCCGACTTGCTGATGTGTGAAAACCTGTCGATGGCGCAGCAAGAGCTCGTTCGCGTGCTGCAGCGTTCGGGGCACTCACTGCTTGCGATCGTCAATGATGTGCTCGACTACTCACGCCTCGAAGCTGGCGCGATGATGGTCGAGTCGATCGCGTTTGATCTTCGCGAAGTAGTTCAGGATGTGGTCAGTCTCGAGGCGGGTGTGGCGGCGGAGCGCGGCTTGACGCTGCGCTCGAGCCTGCATGTCGACCTGCCGGCTATTGTCGCGGGAGACCCGACGCGGCTGCGGCAGGTGTTGCTCAACCTTGTTGGCAATGCGCTGAAGTTCACGGCCGAGGGCTCCGTTGACATTTCCGTGGCGCCTGCTGGCGCGGAAGGAATGGTCCAGTTCGCGGTAGCCGACAGCGGAGTTGGCATCCCAGAAGACGTCTTGCCAACGCTGTTCTCCGCGTTCGTGCAGGCGGACGCGAGCACGACGCGCCGTTTTGGCGGAACTGGACTCGGGCTCGCGATCAGTGCGCAGCTGGTCGAGCGAATGCACGGAGTCATGGATGTGCACTCCGAGGTTGGGCTTGGGTCGACGTTTTCCTTTACGTGCCGATTGCCGGCGACGTCCGCGGAGGTCACGGTCCCGGCGGCTGGTGGCGATGTCGAGACCTTTGCCCAGCGCCGTGTCCTCGTGGTCGACGATCAGGCTGCCAATCGGCTGCTTGTTGGCAAGATGCTCGGGCGGCTCGGTTGCGAAGTCCGCGAGGCGACCAATGGCGCCGAGGCCGTTCGTATCGTTGCGGAGGACTCGTTCGACCTCGTCTTGATGGACGTCAGTATGCCGGTGATGAACGGCCATGACGCGAGCCGAGCCATTCGGCAGCTTGGCTGCGGTTCCGAGGTGCCGATCGTCGCCCTGACCGCCAACGCAATGCCGGAGGATCGTCAGCTTTGCCGTGAGGCCGGCATGTCGGGCTATCTGAGCAAGCCGGTGCGTTTGGCAGACCTGACGAGGGAATTGGGGCGGCTGCTGTCGGCGGGCTGAGACGGAATTTTCCACAAGATCTGCACCGTCTTTGGCCTCTGCCAGAGCGAAAAACGACCCCGCAGAATGCGTAAATCCGCATCGATTTGCGTTGGGCCGTCGTGCCGTTTGCGGTCGCGAACGGCTAGTTGCCCCCCGTTGTCACACCTAGTCTGTGGCAACCCTTCAGAACCCAACGTGAGCAGGCAGAACGCGAAATCAAAGACCCCGTGGTGGCAGGATTTGCCCACCGAAGAGCTGCTGGACGTGCGGCTTTGCGACCTGGAACTGTCGATCCAAGGCACGGCTTTGGAGGATCGTATCCAACAGCTGCACGACGAGCTGAGCCGCAAAGAGCTGCGGTTCAAGCCATACACGTGGCTGTCGACAGACTGGTTCACGCCGGAGGGGTCCACGGGATTTGCGGTGCCGTTCTACCTGGCGCATCCGCGCCTCGTGCGGCTGGAGCACAGCCAGATGTTTGAGGCGGAAGGCAGCACGCACTCGTGGTGCATGAAGCTGCTGCGGCATGAGGCGGGGCATGCTCTCGACAACGCCTACGATCTGCACCGCCGCACGGACTGGCGCCGCGCCTTCGGCGCCTACAGTTCGCCCTACCGTGCCGCCTACCGGGTCAACCCGACGAGCAAGAACTACGTTCTGCACCTCGGGCAGTGGTATGCGCAAAGTCACCCAGCAGAGGACTACGCGGAGAGCTTCGCGGTCTGGCTGGCTCCGAAGTCGGGCTGGCAGCGCCAGTACGAAGGTTGGGGTGCGCTCGACAAGCTGCACCGGGTCGACGAGATCGTTCATGATGTGGGGCGCGAGAAGCCGCTGCGCAGTTCGCGTGATCGGCCGGAGTCGCTGCCAAGGCAGCGGCTGACGTTGCGCGAGTACTACCGTGGCAAGAAGGCCGAGATGGCGCGGGCGCGGGGCTGGCGTTTT
Source organism: Planctomycetota bacterium (assembly GCA_045105235.1). Classification (GTDB taxonomy): domain Bacteria; phylum Planctomycetota; class UBA1135; order UBA1135; family UBA2386. The sequence goes on from JBGCDH010000032.1 coordinate 12,192, forward strand.
GATCACGAACTGCGCCTGCTGTTTGATGAGCGTGGCGAAGGCTCGCGTCGCGAGCGGGCGGCGACGTTCTTGCGGCGCGAGCGCCAGTCGTTGCGCAAGAAGATCTCGGCGCTAACCGGCCAGTATCGCTACTTGGTCGACCAGGTTTTGGATCAGATGATCCAGCGCTGCCGAGAGCTTGATCTGCGCGTGGAGAAGCCGCGCAGTCAGGCGCGGCTTGGTGCCGCCGTCTTGGTCACCATGGGCACGATGCAGTTGACCAAGGGCTATCGGCCGCGCTTTCGCCGCTAGCCTGTCGCCGCAAGCTTCGGGCCCGCAGAATGCCCCCCCCATATCAGATACGCGACGCTAGGGCGCGGCAGCGGCACTTCTACACTCGAGGATATGGCAAAGGACCTTGAGGAGCGGGACGTGCCGCTACCCGATGGCTTTCACGCCCCAGTTGCTGCGGCGGCGCTGCTGGGCGGCGGAGCAGGCGGTCGTCTGGCGCTCGTGGATGCGGCGCGCCAGCTATGGCTGTTGGACGAGTCCGGCTCGGCCAGTGATCGCGGCTGGCATGTGCTCCGGCGCATCGACTTGTCGTCGGATCTCACGGTGGGCAAGGCCGTGTCGGTGCTCGCGGCCGAGAGCTACCTCGCAGTTGTGGAGTGCCGCGGTGTGCGGGGCATTGTGCTCGATCACGAGCGGCCGGCATGGCGGCTGCCGCTGGCGCGCGGCGACTACCATGTCAAGCACTGCACCTTCCCGCTCGCGTTTTGGCCGCATCCAAAGGGCATGCGTTTGATCCATGGCATCGACTGGAACCGTCTCCAGATTACGAATTTGGCGAACGGCCAAGCGCTCGTTGGGTCGGGCAAGGGCGAGAGCGAGAGCGACGGCGATGAAGAAGCCGAGATCGACTACTTCCACAGCAGGCTTCACATCGCGCCTGACGGAGGGCGCTTTGTCAGCAACGGCTGGTGCTGGTCGCCGTGGGACAACCTCGTCGCGTTTGATAGTGAGCGCTTCCTGCTCGATCGCGATGAGGGTGGCGTCTGTTTGAATCAGCTGGACGTCAATGGCTACAACTGGGATCGCCCGTGTTGCTTCGTCGATGAGCGTACCATCGCATTCGGCTACGACGCACGCGAAGCTGGCGAAGACGAAGAGCAGCGCGGCACCGAGCTGATCTATCAAGATGTCGTGACCCGTGCGCTCGGTCCGCGGAAGCCGTTTCCGCACTTCGATAAGACCAAAGAGCACGAGGTGCAGGGCGTGTTGCACTACAGCGAGCACGCGGACTGCTTCGTGGTTTGCGGGCCTGAGACCACCGCGCTGATCGGCGCGGAAGGCGGCGTTCGCGGCCGCTGGGAACGCCCGGCGCTCGCTGCGGGTGGTTCACCTGGATACGTGCTATTCGCCGAGCAGGGCTCCGTGCGGCTCGTGCTCGTGAGGTAGGAGCCCGCGCAAGTTTGTCGAGTTAGGCGGAACGCATGCCCGGGATTTCGTAGCCGCCAGAATCGTCAGGAGCGGTGGATTCGCGGGCAACGCAAGGGGTCTGGGCGCGTAACAGCCTGCCGCTCACGAACCCAACGAACTGCCATGAGAACCGCTTCGCTGCTGCTGTCCCTATCCCTTCTGCTTCCCGCCTCGCTGCACGCGCAGGCGCACGAGCTCGTCACTGGCGAGGTCGTCATTGGCCCGGTCGTTGCCGTGGACGCGGGCTTTGTTGCTGTCCAGGCGGGCGCGGACGAGGCTGCCGCCCGCCGGATCGCCCGGCGCGATTTTCAGCCACAGGCCCTCTACCGCATCTTGCGCAGCCGGGTGCAGGTCGGCGATGCCGCCGCACACGAAAAGCTGGCCGGCGAAGCCAGTGCCCTGGGGCTGCAGCTGCACGCGATCGCGGAGTTGCGCGAGGCGCAGCGCCTGGAGCCGAAGCGTCGTGCCGAACTCGAGAAGCGTATCGCTGGCGTTCGAGCCGGCATTGCGGATGGCATTGCGGATCAAGTTCGCCTGCTGCTCAAGAATGGGCGGCCTGCGCAGGCCCGGCTCCATGCGGAGGTGTTGTTGGATCGATATGCCGACACGCCAGCGGGCCGCAAGGGCGAGAAGCTCGTCATGATGGCCCTCGATCAGCTGATGGAGTCGAGCGGCAAGCCCGTCCCGGCGGCCAAGCTCGCTCGCGTTTTGAAGAAGGCGGACGCGCATGAGGCTCGCGCCGACAAGCTCAAGATCCGAGTCAACGGTGCCGTGCCCTACAGCAACGGCGAGAAGCTCAAGCGCGAGCGCGCCATCCGTAGCCTGGAAAAAGCATGGGGCGAACTCGCCGACGTGCGGCCCGGCAAGGACGTCGGAGCGTCGCAAGCGGACCACTACGTCAGCCTGCGCAACCGCGTCCGCGAAAAGCTCGGTGCGCACTATCTTGCGATCGGCAACCTGCTGGTGCAGCGGCTCGCACTCAACAGCGCCGCCGACTACAACGCCAGGGCCTGTGACCTCGACCCAAAGGGGGGTGGCTGCAGAATCCTGCAAGGGCGCATCATCGAAGCGCGCATCTCGCGCGGTTTCGGATACTGATCGCGGCGCGGCGATGCGCGGCCGAAACCCGGCGATCGGCAAGATGGCGAGCCGCGGTGGCTTGTCAGCTCGCCACCGCATCCTACTGGATGCGAAGCTCGAGGCCCTGCGTCGCGCGCAGGAAGCAGGCGCCTTGGCCCAGGTCCAAAATGAAGGCCTGCAGGTAGAACGTCGAGCCGCTCAACGCGGGGTCCGACGGCAGGGTGAGCGGCGGCGCGGTGCCGGCGCCTTCTGCGTTGTAGGCAATGCCTAGACCGCCGATGGTCGCCAGTGGCGGAGTGAGCAGGAGGCGTGCTGCCTGGCAGCCACTGAGCGGCAGCGGGATGTCGAGCGGCGTGTTCGACAGCGCGAGGATGTCGAGCAGCGGCGGCGTCGTCATGCCCGTCGAAATGGACAGCTCGAGCTGGCCTCCGGGGGTCAAGGTGTTGTTGTCCATGTCGCCGAGCGTCAGCGTCGGCAGACTGGTGGCCCAGTTGTTGTTGTTGAACGGGGCGCAATTGCCGGTTGCAGACCAGCCGAGCCCGTAGCCCTTAAAGGGGCCCGTGACTGTGGCGTTGGCAGCACCGATGGTGGAGTTGCCGGCTTCCGCGACGAGTTCCCACTCGAATGCGGTGTTGGTGTCGGCGGGCAGCACGCGAACCATCAGGTCGAGGTCGTCACGCGGGCGCAGGATCGGGGTGTCGGTCCATTGGCTCGCAACCGGGACGTAGGTGCCGTTGATGTACTCATCGATGACCACGTCACCGAACACGACGTAGTCAACCACGTTGCCCGAAGCGTCTTCGATCCACACTTCGGCGTCGGTCGTGTCGAAGAAGAAAATGTTCACGCCCGTCTCCATGATCGTCGGAGTGGGCTGGTTGCCAAGCGTGCCGCTTTCATCAAAGGCGAGGTAGCCGCCGGCGGGGATGGACGTGCCGGCTGGCACGATGATCTGCTCGACGAGGCCGAACGACGCGCTGGTCGATGGACCGCACGGCGTCGAGTTGCCGCGTGTCTCGTAGGAGCGCACGGCCCAGCCGGAGATGTCGACCGCGCTGCTGCCGATGTTGACGATCTCGATGAAGTCGTCGATGCCGGTGCTGATCTCGTTGATCAAGACTTGGGCCGTTGCCTGGCTGGAGAAGAGGAAGCCGCTGGTGATTGCGGCGCTGAGGAGGAGTTTTTGCTTCATGGGAGGCAGTGGCATGTGTGGCATGCCGCACAAGTGCGACGCGTACCGCTTAAGACGATAGCGTGACCTGCTATTGGCGGGAAAGGCCCGACGCATTGTCAGCGGCCGAGTTCGCTTGAACTGCGGGGCTGTGCGGACGACCATTGCGTCTGTGATGAGGATCCTGCTGTTCTCTGCGCTGGTGATTGCCTCCGGCTGCTCCTCCGATGTTGTGCGCGACGGCGATGTTGGGTCGGGTGCCGCGGCAGCTCCGGCAAAACTGGGTGGCGCCGATTCGACGCAGGCGGCCGCCCGAGACGGTGCAGCCACAGGCGGGGCGGCCACAGGCGGTGCAGCCGTGGAGGAGGCTGGCTCGTCGCGCGGCGACGCACCCATTTTGCCCGCGAGCGAGGCGGGATTCCGCGCTGGCTACGACGACGGCGACTGCAACCTGCAGACCGAGCTGGATCCGACGAAGGCCGGCAGCCCTGGAAACCTCATTGCTTCGGCGCGCAACCCGAACGGCGACAGCGAGCTTGCCGTGCTGATGCGTCGGTTCGTCGACGACCTGCGCGACAACAAGCTTTTGTGCGAGGCGGGCCAGCCCGTTCGTCCGATGCACGATGCGCACCGGATGATGCGCTGCGCCTGGCCGACGGTGCCGAGCGAGCGCGACGAGGGCTTTGACCAGCGCTCCGTCGCCTACCTGCACGCGGTGCGCAGTTTTGAAACAGAGCCGTCAAAGGGTACCTACAACGCAGTGCTCAGCTCCTGCGTGGCCTGCCATCAGGTTTCATGCAGCGGGGTGATTGAGTTCATCGAGGGCTTGCGCTGGCAGTAGGGTGGGTCTCGATCGTCACCAAGAGTCCGGCGGGGAACGCGCCGTGGACTTTGTATTCCTGGCGTTGGCAGCGGTGTTCTTGTCATCGCTTGTCGTCTGCAACCTGATCGCCAACAAGTTCCTCACGGTCGACCTCGGCTTCAAAGTCTTCACGCTTTCGGCCGGGGCGTTGCCGTATCCGGTCACGTTCTTGGCGACCGATTTGCTGTCGGAGCTCTATGGCCGACGTCGCGCCAATCGCGTGGTTGCGGCCGGCTTCATCGCGTCGCTGTTTGCGCTGCTGGCGCTTTGGCTCGGGCTGCAGTTCGAGGCGATCCCCGACAGTCCGGTCTCGGATGAGACCTACCGGACGGCCTTTGCAAATACGTGGCGCGTCATCGCGGCATCGATGGCGGCCTACCTGTTTGCCCAGTTCGTCGATGTCCGCCTGTTCCACTATTGGAAGGCGCTGACCAACGGACGGCACCTTTGGTTGCGGAACAACGCGTCGACGATCGTGTCGCAGTTGCTCGACTCGGTGCTCGTCGTGCTCGTGCTGTTTTGGGGCACGATGGACACGCCGAAGATGCTCGCCGTCATCGGCGATCTGTGGCTCTTCAAGGCATTGGTCGCCCTGCTGGATACGCCGCTCTTCTACCTTGGAACGGCGTGGCTGAAGCGCACGCGGCCGAAGCCGCTATGAACGCTTAGCGCGCGAGCTTCTGCAGTCGCGCCTTGCCTTCGTCGCTGAGGCCGAGCGAATCGAGTTCGCGCTTGAGCTGCGCACTGCTGCCTTTGCCGTCCAGGTAGCCGTTGATGCGCGCGGCCGCCGTGGAGTTGACGAAGTCGGCTTCGCTGGCGTAGATCGCCTGTAGCTCTTCGAGTAGGCGCCGTTCGTGGCGCAGTCGATACTTCTGGTGGTAGTCCTCTGCGATCCAGAATTGGTCGAGCTTGGCGATCTCTGTTTTGATCTCGCTTGCGTCGACGACGAACTTCGCCCGGGTGCGTTCGATCGCTTTGCGCTGGTCTTCGTCGGCGTAGAACACCGCCGACATGTACTGGCGGCTCCAGGCTGTGCGGCACGGGTTGTGGGTCGTCCAGAAGATCTCAAGCAGCTTCTCGTAGGAGATGCGCTCCGGATCAAAGTCGATCTGAATCGTTTCGGCGTGGTCGCCAATGCTGCGATACGTCGGCGCTTTGGTCGTTCCGCCGCAGTAGCCGACGCGGGTGCGCAGCACGCCATCAAGGCTCCCAAACTGGGAGTCAGGGCCCCAGAATCAACCGAGCGCGAACGTTGCGGTCTGAAACTGTGCCGGGGCGCTGCGGTCGATGGGCGGTCGGCGGTCGCTGTTGGTGCCGATTGCCTGCTTGGCGGCATCGCCTTGGGCATCCGATTGTGCGGACGTCATGAGGTATGTGGGGGAGGAGCCGGTAAGGCGGGTATCAGCGGGCGATGCGACGTTGGCATCGGCATTTGGATTGGCGCAGCTGGCGAGCAGCATGGCCATCGTTAGAAAAGAGAATCGCAGCATGGGGAGGTCTTACGCAATCGGTGTGGATTCGGTCCGGGGCGCCGCGCTTTGCTTCCGGCTCCGTTCTTAGGATCGGCCGTTTCGGCTCGAAAGCATGCCGAATATGCGCGGGAGTTCGCAGCTGAGCACCACGGCCGTGAGTGCGCCCACCCCGATGATCAGGGGGTCTGTTAGCTGAGATCCGTCCGTGACAAAGGCGTGGTAGGCGAAAATGTTGCTGACGATCGGTACGAGGATCAGGATGCCGAGGACGCGCACCTTGGGGATCGCGACCAGCACGCCGCCGATGACTTCACAGACTTTGACAAACGTCATGTAGCCGGTCGGCCCGAATGCGGTCCAGAAGTGCTCCGCGGCGGAGCCCTTCGCGGGCGGCTCTTGCTCCGGCATCTGGTCGAGCAAGAACATCATGCCGAACGCAACGAACAGGGCGCCTAGCAGGAAGCCGGTGAGATGCGGGATCCACTTCATTTGATCAGCATGCCGCAGGGCTCTTCTGCCGTCTATTGCGTCAGTTCACGCTGGGCTGACCCGGTCAAAGCCAACCCAGGTAAAGCTGACCCAGGCAAAGCTGTCGCGCTTTACAGCCATCCGGCCTGCGCCGACTCCGCCACAAGCGAGCGCACGGTGTCGTCAACCATTTCTCCCATGCCGATGCCGGCGAATGGGAGTGCGAAAAGGAAGACCCAGCCAACCCAGGTCGCGCTCTCGACCGAGCGCTCAGCCGTCCCGAGCGGGTTGCCGCGGGCGTCCAGAACCGAGGCGTGGATGTCAAACCGGTGAGCTGCACGTGCGGGGAACAGGCCCGCTGTCATCGCGCAAGCCACCATCAGGGCGCGTGTCGTGACGATGCCGCCGGGCCGCTGGTGTTCGATGTCGAGGCGCAGAATGCGGTCGACGGCGATGTCTTGATCGGTGGTCACGCGCTCGAAACGCCCGCTCGCCTCCAGCGTCGCGATCGCCTGTTTTTCCCAGCCGGCCGCAAACTTGTCCGGCAGCCCTGCCATTTCGATGCGCACGGCGCGCGCTTCCGCCGCGGCGGCCGGTGGCCAGCCGTCGAGGAAGGGCAGCTCGCCGTATTCAAAGGAAGCACAGCTTGTGCAAGCCAGCAAGATCAACAGAGCTAGGGCGTAGCGCATAGGAAGAGGCCTGGGGATCCTTCGCGGCGCTGTCCTCGGCGGTTGCGCGGTATCGGCGATTTTGGCACCGCCGCGGCTGCTACATTCGCTCGGGTGCCGGCACGCCGATCAGCTCCAGTCCGGTCGTCAGCAGTTGACGGGCTGCGTCGATCAGAACCAGGCGGGCATTGCGCACAGCCGGCTCGGCACCGAGAACGTGGTGGTCGACCAGGTAGCTGTGGATCTCGCTGGCGAGCGCAATCGTGTAGTTGGTGACGACGCTCGGCTCAGATTGGTCCGCGGCGCGTGCCACCGCCGGGCCAAACTCCATCATCTTGAGCAGCACGCGCTCGGCGTCCGCCAGGTGCGCGAAGTCGATGCTGTCGAGGCTCGGCACCTCGCACTCGGCCTTGCGCAGGATGGAGCTCAGGCGCGCGCACGCGTACTGCACATAGGGGCCCGTTTCGCCCTCGAATGCGAGCATCGCATCCCAGTCAAACTTGACGTCCTTGATCCGCCCGTTCTTTAGATCGTTGAAGACGATCGCGCTGACGCCGATGCGTTCGGCCATCGCGTCCTTGTCGTCGAGATCTGGGTTCTTCTCCTCGATGACCCCGCGGACCTTGGCGACGGCTTCGTCGAGGATCTCGTCGAGGAACACGGCGTTGCCCGATCGCGACGCAAACTTCTCCCACTTGCCCTCAGGGCCTTTGGAGAGCACGAGCCCAAACGGTACGTGCTCAACCGCAGTGGCCATCGGCTCTCCCATCTTCGTCAGCACACCCTTCAGCTGAGCGAAGTGCAGCTTTTGCTCGGCGCCGACGATGTAGAGGATGCGGTCCGGCTTGTACTGCTCAAAGCGGTAGAACGCCGCGGCGAGGTCGCGCGTGTGGTAGAGCGTGGTGCCGTCGCGCTTGCGCAGCAAACACGGCACCTTGATGCCCTGCTCCTTGAGCGTGACGACTTCGGCACCGTCGCTTTCTTCGAGGATCCCGGCCTTCTCGACGCGCTGCATCGCAGCTTCCATCTTGTCTTCAAAGAAAGACTCGCCGGTGATGTGGTCGAAGGTCACGCCAAGCCGCGAATAGGGGCCTTGGAAGGCCTTCAACGACTCGTCGCGCAGGAGTTGCCACATGCGGCGCTGCTCGTTGTCTTCGCCCGACTCTAGCGCCTTGAAGTGTGCGGCTGCTTCTTGGTCGAGTTCCGGGTTGGCTTTGGCCTCATCGCCGTAGCGCTTGTAGAGCTCAAACATGTAGCGCATCGGGCTCTTGTGCAGTTCGGCTTCGTCGCCGAAGTGCATGTAGGCAGTCATCATCTTGGCGAAGGGCATGCCCCAGTCGCCGAGGTGGTTGATGCCGTGGACCTCGGCGCCGAGATGCCTGTGGATGCGGCAAAGTGCGTTGCCGAGCACCGTGCTGCGCATGTGGCCGATATGGAACGGCTTGGCAATGTTCGGCGAGCTGAAGTCGATGCAGACGACTTGGCCACAGTTACCGGCTGGGCCACCAACGTTGCCGGCTGGGCCGTACGGCGCCTGCTTGCCGTGGATGGCCTCCAACACCACCTTCGCCATAGCGGCGCGGCGGAAGCGAAAGTTGACGAACGGGCCGGTCGCCTTGACGGACTCGATGACGTCGTCGGGCTGCAGCTGGGCGACGAGTGCTGCGGCAAACTGCGGCGGTGGCTGCTTGGCGAGCTTGGCCAGCTGGAACGCGCCGAGCGCGACGTCGCCGTGGTCCTTGTTCTTCGGTGGGTCGAGGCGCACGAGGCTGGCGACGTCTGCACTCTGCAGGCCGAGTTCGGCGATGGCGACGAGCAGGCGCTCGCGAAGATGTTGGTGCAGTTCGGTCACAGGATTGAGTTGGCGGCGGCGGCGTCTCGGTTTGAGGGCCGGCAGGATAGCGGGGCAGCGCGCGGCAGGGAGCCACGAAACTGCCGCGGGGCAGATCTTCTGGGGGCTCCGTGCGGGTGGCGGTAGACAGCGGCGCTCTCGCGTCGATGATGGCCTACCCATGCGGTTTCCCTCGGCTTTGCTCGCAATCGCGTCGGCTGGTCTGCTGCCTGCGCAGCAGGATGGGCCGACGTGGTCTTCGTCGATCGCTTCGCTCGTGCACCGATCGTGCACGCCGTGCCATCGCGCTGGGCAGCCGGCCCCGTTCGACCTGATTGCCTACGACGACGTGCGCCGCCGCGCCGATTTCGTTCTCGAGGTCGTCGAGGATGGCTACATGCCGCCGTGGCAGCCGAGCGAAGGGCACTTTCTGGGCGACCGCCGGCTGAGCGAAGCTGAGATCGCAAGCTTGCGGCAGTGGGTGGCCGCCGGAGCGCCCCGCGGCGACGCGGCAAGCGAGCCCGCCGCGCCGCGATTCGCCGGCGGCTGGCAGCTCGGGGAGCCGGACCTGGTCGTGCGCATGCCGGACACGCTCGACGTGCCGGCGGGCGGCGCCGACATCGTGCGCAATTTTGTGGTGCCGGTTGCTGTTGAGGAGCTTCGCTACGTGGCCGCTCTCGAAATCCGGCCCGGCAACCGGGCGGTGCACCATGCGGTGCTCGCAGTCGACTCGACCCGGCAGTCGCGCCAGCGCGATGCGCGTGACGAGCCGGCCGGGTTTCCCGGGATGACGTTGGGTTCGGCTTCGCCGCCCGACGGCCACTTTCTTGGCTGGACACCCGGCAAGAGCGTGCGTCGCAATGAGCCCGGCATGGCGTGGCGCCTTCACCCGGGCGATGACTTCGTGCTGCAGCTGCACGCCGTGCCGACCGGCAAGCGCGAGCGTGTTCAGCCGGAGATCGGGATTTGGTTTAGCAAAGTGCCAACCAAGCGGGTCTACGACATGGCGATGTTGTTCTCCGAGGAGATCGATATTGCGGTCGGTGAGCAGGGCTTTGTTCTCAAAGACCATGTCGTGCTGCCCGTGCCGGTGACGCTGCATGCGATCTACCCGCACGCGCACTACGTGTGTCGTTCGATGCGCGCGGTTGCCACGCTGCCCGATGGCACGGCGCGCACGCTGTTCGCGATCGAGGACTGGGACTTTGACTGGCAGGACGACTACCGCTACCGCGAACCGATCGAGCTGCCGGCCAACACGCATGTCGCCATGCGCTACGTCTACGACAACAGCGAAGCCAACAGCAACAACCCAACAAGGCCGCTGCAGCGCGTTCGTTTCGGGCAGGACTCTGCCGACGAGATGGGCACGCTGACACTGTCGATGACGCTGCGCGATCCCGGCGACCGTGCACAGCTCATGATGGCTCTGACGGATCGCGATCTCGAGAAGTTGCCCGACGCGTGGAACCTTCTGGTCCGCAAGTCGCGGCTCGAGCGCGAGCGCGGTCGCTTTGCGACAGCCCAGAAGGCGATCGAGCGCGCCTGCAAGGTATCGCCGGGTTCGCCGGAAGTCTGGTTTGAGCGCGGCGTGCTGGCGGAGGCCCGGCGCGACCTCGATCAGGCCGCGAGCAACTACCAGCGTGCGATTGCGATCGATGGCGGCTTTGCGCTCGCGCACATGCGACTCGGCATGATGTATGGGCGAATCGGCAAGGATCGTCAGGCGCTCCGCCACTTTGGCGCCGCCGTGCGTGCGCTGCCGAACTCACCGGAAGCCAACAACAACTTTGCGACGGCCAACTACGCAGTCGGCAAGCTTGGTCTCGCCGAGCAGCACTATCGGCGCGCCGTGGCGTTGGCCCCCGACTACTTCAATGCGCGCTTCAATCTCGGCCGGGTCTTGCTGGCGATGGGGCGCAAGTCCGATGCGAAGGTTGAGCTCGAGCAGGCGAGGAAGCTGCGTCCGGACGTGGATGCAATTCGTGAGCTGCTGCGTTCGATCGGCGGCTAGCGGCTCGCCGTCGCCGTCAGCCCGCTTCGATATGGGGTTTTGCCGACGGTGGCGAGAACTCCCAAGTGGTGCGAATTTCACCGATTTCGATCGCGGCAGAATTGTTCTGCATCTTTTGTGGTGAGGTCACGAAACCAGCTCTCGTCCGCGAGGGACGCAAACGAGAGAGACACATGACGAAAACCGCAATGCTCGTGGCCCTGCTATCAGGTGCCCTTTCCGCCCAGAGCTCGATCATCGAAACCGCGCAGCAAGACGGGCGTTTCAAGACGCTCGTCGCGGCGCTCGGCAAGTCGACCGCAATCAAGACGCTGTCCGGCAAGGGGCCGTTCACCGTGTTTGCGCCGACGGACCAGGCGTTTGCGAAAATCGACTCTGCGGTCATCAAAGGCCTGCTCAAGCGGGAGAACCGCGACACGCTCGATGCCATCCTTACCTATCACGTGGTGCCCGGTGCGCTGCGGGCCAGCGATGTCGTGAAGCGTTCGGGCCTGCAGACGGCCAACGGCCAGCGCGTCGATGTCTCGGTCCACGGCAAGGACGTTCGCATCGATGCAAGCAAAGTGCTGATCACCGACATCGAATGCAGCAACGGCATCATCCACGTCATCGACACCGTGCTCATGCCGGAGTCGCGCAGCCTGCCTGAGATTGCCAACCGGCGCGTCTTCGGCACGCTGATCGCTGCGGTTGAGGCAGCTGGTCTACTCGACGCGCTGTCGGGCAAGGGGCCCTTCACCATCCTTGCACCGACGGATCAGGCGTTTGCGAAGTTGCCCAAGGGCACGGTCGCTTCGCTGCTCAAGCCGGAGAACCGCAGCAAGCTGCAGAACATCCTGAAGTATCACGTCATCCCTGGTCGCGTTCCGGCCGCGGCGGCCGTTGCGGCCGGTTCGGCGGCAACGCTACAGGGGCAGTCGGTCGGCTTTGAGATCGCCAATGGCCGCCTGCGCGTCCAGGGTGCCAACGTGACCAAGACCGATGTAGATGCCGTCAACGGCGTCGTGCACGTGATCGACAGCGTCTTGCTGCCGCCAGCACCGCCGAAGCCAAAGGGCCGCCTCGTCATCGGGTTCACGTCTGAGCAGCCAAGTCCCGCGCTGGCCGCCCAGCTGCACATCGACCGCAAGGCGAGTCTGATCATCGAGAGCGTGACCAAGGGCAGCTGCGCCGAGGCCGCCGGCCTTCAGCGCTACGACGTATTGACGTCGGTCAACGGCAAGAAGGTGTCCAGTAAGTCGCTGGCGCGCGCCAAGGAAGACGTCGGCTACGGCGGCACGGTCGAGCTCGATGTGATCCGCAAGGGCAAGAAGATGCGCGTCTCGGTCGAAGTCGGCGTTGCTGCTGAGTAGCGGCCTCCCTCGCAGCGGCCTCCCTCGCAGCGGCCTCCCCGCAGCGGCCGCCGAAAGAGGCCGCCGAATAGCGAGCGCCCGCTAGCGCGTCCGCGCCGGCGTGCGCAGCTCAATCGCCGTGATGCGCACCTGCGGTCCCCACGTTGCCAAGCCGATGCGGTCAAACCCCGGGATGGCGCGAATCGGCGCCTGGTCAAACAGCGTCTGCGTGCCGAGGCGAACGGCCAGTCGCTTGCCGTAGTAGAGCAGCTCCAGCTGGGTGGGCTTCTTCTCATCGACGTCGTAGTCGACGACGTCGCTTTGGTAGACGAGCCGGTCGTAGCGCTCGATGCGCGCCTGAACCTTCTTGTCGCCACGCGGCTGCAGGATCAGCGTCCAGCCGGACAGCGCGTCGCGGCGGCCGTCGCCTTGGAAGATGACGCAGAGCTTCGGTGGCTTGGACTTTGCTTCGAGGTCCACCGTCAGGCGGAAGGCGTCGATGCCTTTGGTCAGCTTTGGCGCCAGCCACGCGAGGTTCGATGGCGAGTCCTTGGGGAAGCCCGGGCGCACGGTGTATTTGCGCCACTCCACGCCGCGGTCGGTCGATTGGCCTTCGAGTGCCTTGTTGCGCACGCGCCACTTGCCGACGGTTGCGTCGAGCTTGCGGTGCGCGCCCGAGCGCGTGGTCTTGAGCTTGAGGGCGGCGCGCCAGCGTTTGCCGTCGGGCATGTCGATAGCGGCCAGTTTCTTCTTTGGCGGGTCGGCGTCGGTGGTCCAGCCCGGCATCGGCATGCCGTTGCGCGAAGCGATCGCGAGCGTGCAGCCCGAGCCGCCGCGGCGATTGCGCACCTTGAGCAGCACCTTGTGCCGGCCGGGCTGCAGCGCCACGGGAAAGCGCATCGCATCCGGCAGCAGAATGCGCGGGTTGGGTCGCCACGGCCCGAAAGGGCCACCATGGCCCGCGAACTTGCCGATCAGTTCGTCGTCGACAAACAGCGTGACGTCGTCGTCGCCGCGCACGTGGAACCACAGCGTCATGGCCTGTTCGACGCGCACGTGCGTCATGGCATACGTCGCGGTGTCGTCCATGTAGGAGAAGTGCAGGCGCAGCCAGCCCGTGTCTTCGACGGTGACCGGCTTGGGCCCCGGGCGTCGCCAGGTCGGATTGTTGTTGATCGACTCGTAGCGCGCGCCAAGGTCGATCTCGAGCTCCGGTGGAAAGCGGTAGCTGTCCGGGTCGACGCCTGCCTTCTTGAACGGTCCGATGACCTGCCAGTCATCGACGACGCCAAGCTCAAGGCGGTGGTCCTCGAAGCCGGCACCTTCGTCCGCTAGCTGCGAGGCCATGCGGTCGCGCGGCACCGGGGTGTTGCTCTGCCCGTCAAGCCCGATCGCGGCACCGAACCGGCGTGCTGCGGTTTGTTCGCGGCGAATCAGTTCGAGGTCTTCGGGCAGAAGCGGCCAACGAAAGCGGATCAGGTCGGCAAACGCGGCCTCGCCGAACGCTTCGACGAGATGAAACGCGAACGCTCGCGCAAGGGTTGGTCGGCGCGCATCGTCGACGGCGCAGCCGCGGTAGTCCCGGAAGAACTTGCGATAGCGCTGCCACTCGTAGCGCGAGCCCTGCTTGCCGTATTCCTTGATGAAGTGCAGCAGCAGGCCAGCACTCGGGCCGTAGTTGGGGATGCGCCAGTACTCGAGGTCGCGTTCGAGGTAGTCGCCCAAGAAGGCGCGCTGGGCAGAGCCCATCGCGCCGCGGGCCTGCGCGACCTGGCCGAGTTCCTGGTAGCAAAACGCAGCGGCGAAGTCGGCGAGGCCTTCGCGGAGGCCCGGGTAGATCGGTTTGGTGTCGTCGACGCAGTGTCCGAGTTCGTGGTAGAAGAGCCCGCCGTCGACGCGCAGCTTCTTTGCGTCCGGGTCGGCGCGGCCGACGTCGATGATCTTGCCGCCGCCGATGCCGCCACCAAACTCCCACAGCTCCTTGAAGTAGACCGTGACGCGGTCGCCCTGAGGGTTTGGCACGCGGCCGAACAAATCCGTTTGGTAGAGGTAGGCCAGGTCGAAGCGCAGCAGGCTGTCGGCGGGGATGCCCTGAAGCAGCTTCTCTGGGCCGATGAGCACAAAGCGGTGGCTGACGCGCTGCGACGTGCGCGCCCACGACGCGTGGTTCATGGCCGCATCCGCTTCCTTGCGTTCTTCAGCCGGCACGTCGGCAAGCCAGGCGCGCTCGATTTCGCGGCGCGCCTCTTCGGCGTCTTCTTTGTTCTCTGGCGTCCACTCGACCGTGCGCACGAGTTCCCTGGCGACTGGGCGGCGATTCTTGTCCTTGGCCATTTCGACGCCAAAGGCGAGGCGCTCGACTTCGTCGGTGTACTTGTCGGCAAGCTGATCGACTTCGGCCTGCTGCTCTTTGGTGAGCGCGAAGACCTTGGCGGCAATGCCGTCGCGATCCTTGCTGACGCGCTGCGCGTTGCCGAGGGCGCCGAGCACGGCGCGGTCTGCATCCTCCTGCAGCTTGCCGCCAACTTCGTCGAGCAGGATCAGTGCGCCGAACAGCTTGCCGCGGTCGTAGAGCCGGCCGGCGATCTGGCGCAGGTAGCGCGTGCGCTCCGACTGGATGCGCGTCGCGACGATTTGCTGCTCTTCGAACGACAGAGCTGCCGGCTGCATCTTGCCGACCTGCAGGAGGGCGTCCTGCAGCTGGCGCTTGAGTTCGTAGTCGTCGGTGCGACGGAACGCGAACTCCAGCTGGTCCCAAGCGGCGCGTGCGTCGGACTTGGCGCGCTTGAGCGCCGCGTCGACGGTTGCTGCGACCGACGCGGCGTCCGGAGCCGTCTTGAGCTTGGGCAGAGCAAAGTCGGCGACTTTGGCCATGCCGTCGCGCGGCGGCTGGCGCGTCAGCGGCGGCCGGCAGCGCTTCTTTTTGTCGGCGAGGTCCAGAAAGCCGAGCAGCACGTCGACGCTGCCGAGTCGTTTGGGCGGCAGCGGAAAGAACAGCGACAGCTCGTATTCGACCGGCTCGTTGGCAACCCATTGGGTGACGGGCGTCGGCGGCGCGTGGTCACGGCGCTGCAGCTGCTTGCCGCCGATCCGCAGCTCGGCGCGAATCGCGTAGGTCGTTTCGATCTTGGCCTCGGCGACGAAGCGCAGCTTGAGCACCGCGCGCCCGGTCGTGGCCAGTTCGCTGGTGTCCACCGTGGCCGTCGCCTGGACCGGCACGGACATCTGGGCTGCAAGCAGGCCGGCCCACAGGCTCGCGGCAAAGAGGCGTAGGAACGCCGACGGAAGGTGCCAAATCGTCGCCATCGCGCACCAGCCTACTCGATGGTCGCGAGCGCCCCGTCAAGATCTCGGTGGTCGGGCTGTGGCGTCCAGCGACCGAGCTACTGCCAGTTCTCCCACTGCTGATACGCCTCGGCGAGGTCGGCCTTGAGGCGCACCTCGTCGGCCTGCAGCTCCTTCATCTTGCTGGCGCTGGCGTAGTTTTCTGGCTCCAGCATGCGCGCCTGCACGGCTTCGACTTCGCCCTCGATCTCCATGATCTTGGTCTCGAGGCGCTCAAACATCAGGGGATTGCGGATCTTGCCGCCGCCGCTTCGCGCCGCGTCGGTGGGGGCGGGGGCCAGCGCGGCGGCTTTTTGCGCGGCGCGCTCCTTGGCGGCGGATTCGGCGGCGCGTGCCCGGGAGCGCTCGTCGGCCAGGGCCTTTTGGCATTGCTCGAGGCCCTGGTCGAATGTCCGAATGGTGCCGCCTTCGACCCACAGCACGCGGTCGGCAACTTGCTCGACGAGCTGTCGATCGTGCGTGATCAGCACGACGGTGCCTGGGAACTCTTTGAGCGCTTGCTCCAGGCCTTCGGTGCCAGCCACATCGAGGTGGTTGGTCGGCTCATCCATGCACAAAAGATCAAACTGCGCCCGCGTCATGCGCGCGAGTGCCAGCCGCTGCTTCTCGCCGCCCGACAGGTCCGCGACCGGCTTTTCGATGTCGTCGCCGACAAACAAGAACATCGCGAGGTGGTCCCGCAGCGTGCCGTCGTCGATTGTGCGGTCGAGCTCGCGCAGCGCGTCGAGAACGGTGCCCTGCTGCGGCAGGTCGTTCTTCTCCTGGCTGAAGTAGCCGATGCGCAGGTTGTGCGCGTGTTCGAGCTTGCCGCCGGCTTTGTGGCCGTCGCGTGCGAGCAGCCGCAGCAGCGTGGTCTTACCGGCGCCATTGCGTCCCAGCAGCGCCGTGACTTCGCCAAACATGACGCGAAACTGCGCGCCACGCAGCAGCTCCTTGTCGCCGGCCTTCATGCGCAGATCCTCGCCTTCGATGGCGATTTGACCCTGCTGGCCGCGCGACGTCTGGCCAAACGTCAGCCGCATCTGCTGCCGCTTGCCCTTGGGCTTGCCGATCAGCTGGAGCCGCTGCAGTCGCTTGAGCCGCCCTTTGGCCTGCGCGCTCTTTTGACCTGCCATGTTGCGGCGGATGAAGTCCATCTCCTTCTGCACAAACGACGCCTGGTCTTTGAACTGGCGCTGCTGAGCGAGCAGCGCCTGATCGCGCTGCTTGCTGTAGGCCTGGAAGTTGCCCTTGAAGCGGTTGGCGACGCCGTCGGCGACTTCGACGATGGACTTGGCGACGCCGTCGAGAAAGCGCCGGTCGTGGCTGACGACGACGACGGCGCCGGGATAGCGCGTCACGAAGTCCTCCACAAACTCGATGCCCTGTAGGTCGAGGTGGTTGGTCGGCTCGTCGAGGATCAGCAGGTCCGCCGGCGTCGTCATCAGGATCGAAAGCTGCACCCGGGATTTCTCGCCGCCGCTGAGCACGGAGACGTCTTTGCGCAGGTCTTCGTCGCGGAAGCCGAGGCCGGTCAGCACCTTTTCGACGCGGTGCTTGCGGTCGTAGCCGCCGCCCGCCTCAAAGGCGGCCTGCAGCTCGCCGTAGCTCTTCAGCGCGGTGTCGCTACCTTCGGCCATCTTCGCTTCGAGCTCGCGCATGCGTGCTTCCAGCGCTGCGTGCTCGCCGGTGCCGTGTTGCACCAGCTGCTCGATGTCGGTGCCGGCGGGCATCGACGGCATCTGGGCGCCGTAGGCGATGCGCAGGCTGCGACGCGCGTTGCGGCTGCCGGAGTCGGGCTCGTCGTGGCCGGCGAGGATGCGAATCATCGTCGTCTTGCCGGCGCCGTTGTCGCCGACGACGCCGATGCGATCGCCTTCATCGACGCGCAGACCGAGCCCGTCGAGAACGGCGAATTCGCCGAAGCGGCGGGTGATCTTCTCAAGCGTGACCAGCGTCATGGCGCTCGCAGGATAGCGAGCAGACCGCCGATGTCGCGCCAATCAGCCGGCGCGGCCTGCCCGCGTGCGCCAACGGGGCGCACGCGTGGCGGCGCGGCGCATCAGTAGATGCGCGTCTTGAGGCCGTTCGAGAGGGCGATCGGGTTGGTCGCCGACGGCTCCAGCACGGCCCACTGCGAGAACAGTTCCATGCCCGCGAGCTGCGGGTTGGCCGGGATCGGCACGTTGATCTGCGAGATACCGGCTTGCCCGTTTGCCACGAGTGGCGACCACTGGGCCGGGCCGATTGCGTAGATCGCGAACGACGAAGACAGCGCGAGCTGCTCGTTGAGCGGGCCAGGAGCCGCGGCTGCCTGGGTGTCCCACATCAAGAACGTGAACGAGCCAATGCTCGCGCCCGAAAGCGCCATCTGGAACTCCGACTCCGCGACCATCGCCGCGAAAGGAGCCGAAGCGATCAGCTTGCCGTGGGCGGTTTCGCTCGACGGGCCGATTGGGCCACTGACCTGCGTGCTGAGCAGCGGGCGATCAAACGGATACGCGCCGGTTGCGAGGCGCGGATCGGTCAGCGTCTTCAGGATGGCGACGAGCGCGTCCTTTTCGGCCTGCGTGTAGTTGCGTGGCGTCAGGCTCGGGGCCTGGTTCTGGTGGAAGTCCCCGCCACGGTCATACAGGTCAATCGCTTCTTCGAGGGTCGCAGCGCTGCCGTTGTGGAAGAACGGGCCGCTGATCTCGATGTTGCGCAGCGGCTGCACGCGGAACAGGCCCTGGTCGGCCGCGACGCCGGTGACGCTGCCGCGACCCGGATCTTCGCTCGGTGGGCGAATGCCGATGTTGTGGAACAGCAGGCGGACCGGGATCGGCGAGCCGTAGTATCCGGCTGGCACAGACGTCATCTGGCCGACAATCGGGCCTTCGGTGAGCACGCGGTTGTTGAAGTCGCCATGGCAGGTGTTGCAGGCCGTGGCGCCGTTGGCCGTCGACGTGAACAGCTGCAGGCCGAGGTTTTCTTCGGCTGTCAGCGTGTAGGTGCCGTTGAGGTGGCCATCCCACGGAGACTCGTCCGAGTTGAGCGTGCGCAGGTAGGTCGCAAGGGCCTGCACGACACGCGTTTCCGTGATCGCGGAGCTACCGAACGCCTGTTGGAACAGGTCCCCGTAGGACTGGTTCGCGACGAACGTTGCGAGGCGCGGCGGCAGCTGCGTGGCCAACCGCATGGGCTCGCTGGACGCCAGCTTGGACGTCACGTCGGCCCAGTCGCGACCCAGGTGCGCCATTTCGGTCGTGTTGAGCAGAGGTTCTGCGATCAACGACTCCAGCGTGTCGTGGCGACCGTCGTAGCCATACGAAGTGTGGTAGCCCGAGTTGATGACCGTCGGCGAGCGTCGGTTTGTCGTCTGGGTGAACTCACCGAAGACGTTTGGCATGACCGCGGGGCTGGTGCCGCCCGTCGGAGTCAGGAACGGCAGGCCCGGCGAGCCAAACTGGTCATCCGCGGTCTCGCGGATGCCGTCGGCGCCTGGGTTGAAGGCATCGAATGCACGCGGGTCCACGCCGCCAGCGCCGAGTTCGTGACATGTCGCGCACGCAACCTGGTTGTTGGATGACAGCTGTTCTTCGAAGAACAGAGCCATGCCGAGCAGCTCTTTCTCCGGCGTGTGCGGATTGTTGGCTGGTGCCTGTGGGGGCGGAAAGTTGGTTTGCGCGACGACGCATGCCGTCGCGGCAAGAGTGACTGCGAGTGTACGCAGCATTGGGACTCCTTCTTCGTTTGGCCGTTAGGATCGGCCCGTGGAGCAGTGCCGAGAGGCGAGCACTGCTGGATGACGCTGCTAGCCTAACGTCATGTGGGGGTCACTTGGTTGCGTGGCTCGAAAAGACGTTTGAATTACTCTTTGGCGAATGCGCTGTCGGTGCATGCACGGAAACCAGGAGCTTACGGCTGGTCAAACGGTGACATCAGGTCCTCTGTGACGTCTGTGTTACGAGCCTTCGATCGTGGACTGGCGGCGCGGTTGGACGGGATGGAGCGCATGCTCACGCGTCAATGAAGGCGCCGCGATCGTCAGATGGTCTCCGCGTCGTTGCGATTCGTGTGCTCCCTGGTTCGACTGGCGGCATGCGCGCAGTTTCTGGTGCTCTGTTTTTGGCCTGTACGGGCCTTTCGCTGGCCCAAGCTCCCATCCGCTGGCTCGACCTCGAAGGCGATACGTCGCGGCAGGTCACCGTGCGGCAGGTCGGCGGCAAGTATCTCGGCCACCCGACGACGGTGCTGCTGCCAGACGGGCGGACGATTCTGTGCGTGCATCCGGAGGGGCACGGGCGCGGCCCCATCGTGCTGCAGCGAAGCCGTGATGGCGGGCGCAACTGGAGCAAGCCACTGCCCGTGCCGTCGAGCTGGGCGACCAGCAAAGAGACCCCGACGATCCATCGGCTGCTGGACCCAAACGACGGCTCTGCGCGGCTGGTTGTGTTTAGCGGCTTGTTTCCGATTCGCAGCAGCATCTCCGCCGACGACGGCAACACTTGGTCGGAGCTCGCGCCAATCGGGCCGGCGGCGGCGCCCTTCGGCGGCATCGTGGCGATGTCCGCGGTCGTGCCGTTGCAGGACGGCGATTATGCGGCCTACTTCCATGACGACGGCCGGTTCTTTGCCGAAGACGGCAAACGCGCCAACCCGGTTGTCTTCACGGTCTACGAGACGAGGTCCTCGGACGGTGGCCGCACGTGGCGGGCGCCGAGCGTGATCTGGACCGGTTCCGACGTGCACCTGTGTGAGCCCGGCGTGGTTCGTTCTCCGGACGGCAAGCAGCTGGCGATGCTGCTGCGCGAGAACAGCCGCCGCAAGGAAGCGCACGTCATGTTTTCGGAGGACGACGGTGCCAATTGGACGGCGCCGATAGAGCTGCCGCGCAGCTTGACCGGTGATCGGCACGTCGGCCGCTACGCGCCGGATGGCAGGCTGTTGGTTTCGTTTCGCGACATGGCCAAGGGCAGCCCAACGCGCGGCGACTGGGTGGCCTGGGTCGGCACGTTTGACGACATCGTGAAGGGGCGCGAAGGGCAATACCGTGTGCGGCTCTCGCGCAATTGGCGCTCGACCGACTGCGCCTACCCCGGCGTGGAGTTGCGGCCGGATGGCGCCTTTGTGCTGACGACTTACGGCCACTGGCAGCCAGGGGCGCGGCCCTTCATTCGCTCGGTGCGGCTGCGGCTTGCCGAGCTCGACGAACTTGCGCAGGGCCCCGTGCCGATGCTGACGCGGGAGCCGGGCACTGTGCACGCGACCCCGCGCACGGCCGAATGGTGGCAAAAACGCGTCGCTGCCGATCTCAAGCTTGCCGAAGCCGGCGGTTTCGAGCTCGTCATGCTCGGCGATTCGATCACGCAAAGCTGGCGGGCCGGCGGCCGTCAAATCTGGGAGGAGAAGTGGGCGCCGCGCAATGCGATCAACCTCGGCGCTTCGGGTGACCGCACCCAGCACGTCTTGTGGCGTCTCGACCATGGGCTGATGCAGGCGCTGGCTTCGCCCGCGAACGATGTCCGCTGCGTGGTCGTGATGATTGGCACCAACAACAGCAACGGCCGCGACTGCACGGCGGAGGAGATCGCGTTCGGCATCGAGGCGGTCGTGCAGCGGGTGCGGCGCGGCTTGCCCCGCGCGCACGTGCTGCTGCTCGACATCTTCCCGCGCGGCGAGAAGCCTGGCCCCCAGCGGGCTAAGAACCAGCGCGCTAGCCGGCTGGCGAAGGCGGCCTTTGTCGGCGACGAAATGGTCACAGCTCTCGACATCGGCAAGGCATTTGTCGGCGAGGGTGGGCGCATCGAAAAGGCGATCATGCCGGACTTCCTGCACCTCACGCCGGAGGGGTACCGCCGCTGGGCCGAGGCGATCGAGTCGGACGTCGAGGCGCGAATGGCCCGCTGAGCCACGAATCCGGGTGCTCCGCCGCATCGATCGACTAATCTCGGTTACCGGCAGAGCGCCGTCTTCTAGGGGCGCTGGTTGCCGACCTGCCCCGTCGTGTCGCCATGATCCGCACTGCCGCCCCTCTCTCAGCCGTCCTGATGTGGGTGGCTTCTGTGTGCGTCGCTTCTTTGTTCGTCGGCGGCACGCACCTGCCGGCGCAAAAGAAGCTGCGTGGCTTCGCCAAGCTCGTCCAAAACGATCCGTATACCGACAAGGATCCCAAGGCGATGAAGAAGCTCGGGGTCATCAGCTATGGGCCGCTGACGTGGGCGGATAACCTGCGCACGCCGGATATCGAAAAGGTGATCGGCGAGAACCGCGTGCTCTGGTTTGAGACCGAGCACTTCAAGGTCGGCTGCAATCTTGGTGTTTGCACGCAGCCCAAGGACTCGGTTGCGCGCAAGCGCGTCAAGGCCGAGATGAAGCTCCTCAACAAGAGAAGTCGCAAGATTCCGGCGAGCAAGAGCAAGCTCGATCCGTGGCTGCGAGCGCACCTGTTTGCGCTGCGTGCCGAGCAGCTCTACGACGAGTTTGCCGAGTTGACCGGGCACGCCGCCGACGACGAGGGGCATCTCGGCCAGAAGGAGAAGTTCTTGCTGGTCCTGTTCCAGAAGAAGTCGGACCTCGCCCGCTACAGCAAGTCGTTCTGCGGCCGCGAATCCCAAAACTCGCAGTACTTCCGCCACTTCGCATCGGGCTTCTATTCAGTCGTGATGACGGCGGACGGCGAGGACGGGCCGCGTGACTGCGAGTCCACCTATGCACAGTTTCGGTTCTTTGTGGCGCAGATGCTGCTCGATGCCGCCGGTGGGGCAACGCCGTGGTTGACCTATGGCTTGGCGCACCGCTACGAGCGCGAGGTGCCGTGCAACCTCATCAACTGCGGGGTGCGCGCCGACGAGAGCGTCGATCCCGCAACGCAGTATGAGTGGCCCAAGAAGATCGCCAAGCGCTGCCGCCACGAGTCGCTGTGCATGCCGTTTGCCAAGCTCTGCCGCGAGCATGATCTCGGCTACTACGGCCACCTGCAGTCATGGGCGCGGGTCGACTACTTGATGCAGGACCGGGCGAAGTTCGCGCAGTTCTTGCAGATGATTGTCGGCAACCCGACGCGGCAGCGACACCTGCAGGCGCTCGCGGAGGTCTACGACAAAGAACCCGAGCAGTTCGATGAAGAGTGGCGCAAGTGGGCGCTCAAGCACTACTAGGCGTAAAAGCTGGAGAGAGCCGTCTGCTTGCCGCTACCGCCGGTCGTGCGCTCACATGATTCGGTATTCGATCGCGTGGCTCTTTTCGCCGTGCACATACTCAACGAATAGCCGGCGCGGGCTTGCGTTGGACTTGCTCAGGACCCGTTCGACGGTTTGCAGCAGTTGCTGGGCGGAGTCGACCGGCACGCCATTGATGGTCGTGACGGTGGCATCCTTGGGGATGGCGAGCGGCTTGAGCTCCTCCGGCAGGTAGCCGATGCGGAAGCCGTGATACCACGTGCCGTCCTCGCGCTGGCCACGGAACGGGTCGCCGATGGCGGATGTTTGCAGGGCATTGCGGCCTGCTGTCGCAATGGCGTTGCGCTCTTCGCTGGGAAACAGCTGCACGATCGCGTTGTTGAGGTTGCGGACCGGCGGGAACATCTGCTTGCTGGCGCGCTTGGACCACGCCAGCAGCGCTTCGGGCTCGCTCGGCGGGGCCTCTAGATCCCGAGGGCCAATGAGCTGGAAGATGGCGATGGCTTCTTGGTGCACCTCCGGCACGGTGCTGAGCATCAGTTCGCGCAGGCGCGGCAGGGCGGGCTCAAGCCAAAGGTTGGCGAGGTCGGGGCGCAGGGTGAAGACTTCCTTGAGGAACCAGAGTCCCTGGGCCTGATCGGAGCTCGCATCGAGATCGAGCATCTGAAAGAACGGCACCAGGCGCAGCGCGTAGAGCGCGTCGGTCTCAACCGGAGCGCGCTTGATGCCGCGCGCCTTGGCGACCGGCGAGCCGATTTCGGGGATGGCGGCGCGGGCTGCCTGCTGCTGCTCGTCGGTCAGATCGCCAAAGCGCTTGGCGAGGTGCTCGTTCAAAAACTCGACCGCGCGCGGCAGTGCCTTTTCGCGCGTGCGGCGCTGCGGCTCGCCCGGGATATGGGCGATCAGCTCGAGCGCGTAGTCGACGTTGTCTACAAACAGCGACGCGTAAAACGCCGTGTCGCGCTGCATACCGTTGTTGTGCAGCCGCATCATTTGGGCGAGCTGGCCGGCGTTGATGCCGATCTCCTGCACCCGCTTGTAGGCGCGCTGCCAGGACGGATCGTTGATGTGCTGGCGGCCCTCGACGTAGAACGCATCCTCAGCCCGGCGGTCGGCAATCTTCTGCATGATCCGCAGCTGTCGAAACAGCTCGTCGGGCGGTGCGTAGACGTCGCTCGGCGTGCGGAAGGGCGACAGGATGTCGCGGTCGGGGTAGGCCGGAGGAGCGGCTGCTGATTGCGTTCCTGATTCTTGAGCTGCCGGATCCTGCGCCGCCGGCGTCGGGGTCTTTGCCTCGCTCTTTTGGGCAGGGGCCATGCCGCTCAGCAGCAGAGCTGTGGCCGCGGGCAAGGCCATGGCCACAAAGTTGGGGGCGAGTCGTCGTTGGGGAGCAGGGTTCATATCGGGAGCTTGCAGCTGCCATGGCTGCCATCGTTGCAACCGTCATAGTAGGGCGACCGGGGCAATGTAACGCGGGCCGGCAAGAGCCCCCTGATGCGGCTGGATGCTGGTGCGGCTGAATGGTGTTGCGGCCGGATGGGCCCGTGCCGCTCGGTCGTCTCGCGGCCCGCATCCTCTCGCGCCCAGAATGGGCGGCCAGCAAAAGCCAGCCTGTCAAAAAGCCCGCCTATCAAAAAGCCCGCCTCAGGCGAGCGATCGATACCACAGGAAGCCGACCTGGCAGAGCCCAATCAGCACCCCGAGCACGCCTCCCAATACGACGATCGCGCGCAGCTCGCGGGCCGCAACTTCAAGAATCAGGCTTTCGAGCTTCTCGATCGCAAACTCCGCCACCTTGCTCTCGACCAGTTTCGGCACGTCGAGGCCCTTGCTCAGGCCCTTCTCGACTTCATCGAGAACCGCTTCCTTGTGGTTCATGATGCTGTCGGAGATCGACTTCTTGATGTCGGCGATGCGCTCTTCCGTCAGGAAGCCGCCGATCAGCGGCAGGCTCCGCAGCTCCTGGATCTTGGGCCCAAGTCCTTTGTCGAGCACCTTGCTGAGAATGCCGTGGAAGTCGAGCTTGTTGAGGCTCTTGACGACGTCCTTGTGCTCGACCAGGTGGTTGCCGACGACCCGTCCGATGGCCTTGGCGATCTCGGGTTGACGCCGCCCGATCAGGCCCTGGACGCGGATGAACAGGATTCGTTTGGGCTTGACGGGCCGGAAGATCATCTTCACGGCCAGCCAGTTGGTCGTCCAACCGATCGCGCCGCCGATCGCGGGGATCGTGATCCAGGTCCAGATATCAGGTGCGGCGGGCATGCTTGGGGGCTCCGTGGTTGCGGGCGAGAAGTATGGCGATCTGCCAGAGCGGACTCAACGGCGCAGAATGTTGGCCGGGTCGATCGGCCGCGCCAAGATTGGCGGATTCCGGCAGGGCGCTGTCGATTCCGCGCCGCTGTCTTCTGCGAATGCATGTTCTCACACGCCGCGCACACCGATCTGGAGCTCTCGATGAAACCACGTCTGCCCCTGGCTGCTTTCCCTCTCTTGCTGACCGCCGCCGCTTTCGTCCCTGCGCTCGCGGCGCAGGACCACGACTGGCAGGTCGAGCCCGCCAAAGAGCTGGCCAAGTATGCGCCGCTGGTCGGCAACTGGGCCGGTGGCGGCACGATGACGGAGCCCACGGGCCAGACCAGCGAGTGGACGGCGCATGGCACCTATCGCTGGGTGCTCAACAAGCATTGGCTGCAGGAGGACTTCGTCATCCGGTTCGAAGCTCTGGAGATGCCGATCGTGTTTCACTCCTACTGGGGTTGGGATGGCGAAAACCAGCGCTACATCGGCGTCGTGACCAGCAGCGAGGGCAAAGTGTTGCTCAACACGCCACAGTTTCTCGCCGACGGTTCGATGGTCACGCTCGCCCGCCACGTCGTCGAGACCATGGCCTACGGCGAACGTTCGACGCTGAAAGTCGACGGCGACACCATGATGATGAACATCGACCTGCTGATGCCGGAAGGGGATCTGCAGCACACGGTCACGGGCACCATGAAGCGCACGGACAAGGTTTGCGATGGTGATCCGACTGCGCGGGTTTGGATGGACGCGCCCGTGCATGAGCACATCAAGCGCGCCGGCAAGATGTGCGGCAGCTACGCGGTTGCGGGCGAGATGGTGATGGCGCCCGGCATGCCGGCATCCAAGATCACCGGCGAAGACCTCTACGAATCGATGTGGGGCGGATCGGTCCTGCATGCGCGCACGAACGGCGTTTCCGAAGGCTCTGATGAGACCTACGAGTCGCATGCGTATTGGGCGTGGGATATGGCCAGCAAGTGCATGAAGTGCGTCTACGTCGACAACATGGGGATGGTCGGCGACATGGACTGCCGCTGGCTCAAAGACCAAATCGTGTCGACGGATGCCACCCTCATGATGGGGGAGCCGACGACGCAGAGGTTTGTTGTGACGCTCGATGACGCGGGACGGCTGGCGAGCGGCCTTGGCCACACCAGCATGGGCGTGATGGCGCCATTCGTGAGCTTCAAGGCGACCTACAAGCCGAAGTAGCAGCGACGTCGCGGCTGGTCTGAGGCCGGGCGGACCGGCATGATGACGCGCATGCTCCGCATCGCGCAGTCCATCCAGGCCATCGACTCGCATACGGCGGGCGAGCCCACGCGCATCCTGACCGGCGGCCTGCCGGTCATGCGGGGCGCCGCCACCATGGCCGACAAGCGCGCCGCGCTGCAGCGCGATCACGACGCTGTGCGCCGGGCGCTCGTGCTCGAACCGCGCGGTCACGACGCCATCGTTCTGGCCTATCTGCTGCCGCCCTGCGATCCGGCGGCAGATCTCGGCGTGGTGTTTGCGAACGATGCCGGCTACCTCGGCATGTGCGGCCACGGTGCGATAGGCGTCGCGACCGCGGCTGTTGCCACCGGCATGGTGGCGGCGGTCGAGCCGATGACCGAGGTCGTGCTCGACACGCCGGTTGGTCTCGTGACCTGTCGCGTCGCGGTGGAAGGCGGCCGGCCCGTGCGGGTCACGGTCGCCAACGTGCCGTCGTTTCTGTTCCGTCAGCGCGTGCTCGTCGACGTGCACGGCTTTGGCAAAGTGGCGGCGGACATCGCCTACGGCGGCAACTGGTTTGCGTTTGTCGAGGCCGAGCAGATGGGGCTGGTCGTCAACAAGGTCAGCCTGCCGATCCTGATGCAGGCTGCGCGTGCCGTGCGCGAAGGGCTTGTGCGCGATGGCGTGCGCGGCGTGCACCCCGACTCCGGCGAAGAAGAGGTCATCGACCACGTCAAGCTGTTTGCCGCGACCGAGGGCGGTGCGCGTGCCTTGACGCTGTGCCCGGGCACCGCCTACGACCGATCGCCGTGCGGCACCGGCACGTCGGCCAAGCTTGCTGTTCTGCATGCCAAGGGAGAGCTCGCCGTTGGCGAGGCGTTTGACAGCGAGAGCGTGCTCGGTACGCATTTCGAAGGCCGTATCGTCGCGGAGACGAAGGTTGGCGATCACGTCGCCATCGTTCCGGAGATCACCGGGTCCGCGTGGATCACGGCCTACACGACGTTTGTCATCGACCCTGATGACCCGTGCCGCTACGGGATCTGACGGGTGCGGCCCGCCTCGCCAGCTAGCGCTATCGCTTCTCTAGATTGGTGTAGGCCCAGACGAAGAACTCCTTCTCGAGCTTTGGCAGCAGGTCGCGGATGTCGCGTCTGAGGCTCTGCGCGAGCTGTCCTTGCTGCATGCGTTGGAAGATCTCGGCTTGAAAGATCTCCGCTAGCTTGGCGGTTCGTTCCTCTTCTGTCAGGCCGGCAAGCTTCTTGCGATCTTTCGCCGCAAGCTCTGCCTGCTGCTCGCTCATCTTTCGCGACTTGGACTGCAGCTCGGCGACGCGGTAGCGGTCCTTCCCGGTCGTGTTGGCGGGGATGGGGCGCCACATGGCGTTGCCGCCGACAATGAGGTCGAGATCGCCATCGTGGTCGTAGTCGGCTGCGTGAGCGTAGATGCCGTGAACGGGGCGGGCCGGGTCCACCAGCAGGCGACCGTCGGCGGGTGGCAGCAATGCCGTTGTTGCGTCGCACTGCAGGCCGGGTTCCGAGCTGGTGTCGAGCAAGACGAATACGGCGCCGCCGGTGGATGCCTCACCGTTCAGCGTGAAGCTGTTGCCGAATGCGGAGACCAACACGTCTGGGAGTTGATCGCCGTTCCAGTCGCAGATCTGGAACGAGGACGCCGTGCCCTGGACGGTCAGCGGCTTGCCATCGCGGGTACGCAGCAGCTCGTTGCGCGACGCAAAGCGCGGGCGCGCAGCGCTGCCATTGTTGATGCGCACGTAGACGTATTCGGAGAGGTGGTCGCCGAGCAGCAGATCCTGGTCGCCGTCGCCATCGACGTCAAAGAGAACGGCTGCGGTCAGGTGACCAGTTTTTGGTGCGCCGCCGCGCGGGTCGCATCGTGAGGTTTCACGCCACTGCTTCTTGGCGTGGTAGCTGTTGAGCACGATGCGTTTGCGGCCGCCGTCGAGCACGTGCTCTGGCTTGAGCAGGCCGTTGGGCGTGTTGCGCGCGATGTGCACGGAGCCGTCAAACGTCGCCGCCAGGATGTCGACGTGGCCATCAGCATCGAAGTCTGCAAACTGCAGACCGAGTCCGATGCATCACCAGTTGTTGAAACGCAGCGGCTTGCCGTCGCCGAGCTTCAGGCGCTCGGGTGGCCCGTAGAGCAGGCTCAGCCCGTCATTGCGCGGGTCTTTCTGGGGAGCTCCCTTGCGGCCGTAGGCGACGTAGACGTTGCCGACCAGGTCGCCGACGACGATGTCGGTGAGGCCGTCTTCATCGATGTCGCGAAAGACGGGCGAGGGGTAGTGCAGCCCCTTGCCGAGCGCCTGCTCGCCCGCCATGACGATGCGCCCTTCGGTGAAGCCGCGGGCGGCCAGCCGTTGGGCTTGCGCCGTGTCGCTGGTCGCGGCGGCCGTCGCCGCCGATACCGCCAGGAGAAAGCCGAGGCGTCGGCTGCACCGGCCAGTTGGCCTTTTCGAATCGCCAGCGGAGATGCCAGCGGAGATGGCAGCGGGGCTGCCAGCTCCAGCCCCAGCGCCCGCCGAGGCGATCGCCGCGGTTGTCGAAGAATCAGCCGAAGGCTTGCCCATGGGTGCTGCTAGTTCGCGGAGAGATGTGTGGTAACGCACAATGGCCTTTGTCGAGGGCCAGGTGCCCGCTACTTGGCAGCTCGCTTGCGCGGCGTTTCGTTGACGTAGAGCCACGTAAAGGAAACGCGCGAGGGTCGTGGTGCGAGCGTCTGCATGCGCTTGCTGACCTCACCCATGCGGTTGAGCACGTTTTGCACTTCGGCTTGCTTGCGCCAGTCCGCGAGGGCCTTGCGGGCGTCCTTTTCGCGAAACTCGGCAACGGTGGCCTTTGCTTGCTCATACCAGCGGCTGTAGGACTCGTTGAGCTTGGCGTTCTCCTTCTCAAGTTCGTGTAGCTCATGGCTCTCGGCGGCGGTGAGCTTCTTGGCCTCGTTTTGCCACATCGAGTAGCCGCCGACGAGCAGGTCGAGGTCGCCATCGCCGTCAAAGTCGACGGCGGCTGGGTGCAGGCCAACGTCGGGTCGGTCCGGAGCGCCCTTGGCGGTTTTCTTGCTGCGCTCGATCAGCTGGATCGGCCGGTCAAACTTCGGCTCGCCCTTGGTGCTGCGGTCGAGGCAGACCTGCAGGCCACCGCCCAGATCGGTGCCGTAAGGATCGCCCATGCTGCCCAGCAGCAGGTCCAGGCGTCCGTCGCCGTTCCAGTCGACGCTGCGCAGCGTCGCGACGGTGCCGGCGACGGCCAGCGGCTTGCCGCCGGCCTGCACGAGTTCGTTGCGCGTGGCAAACGCGGGCTTGCTGTTGCTGCCCTCGTTGCGGCGCAGGTAGACGTGGCCGCCCGTGTGGTCGCCGAGCAGCAGGTCCCAGTCGCCGTCGCCGTCCCAGTCAAACGCGATCGCCGACGTCAGGTGACCCTTGCTAGGAGCGCCACCTTCGGGGTCGCATCGGTTGGTCGAATCCCACTTCTTGTCGGTGAAGTTCCAGAACGCGTTCATGACGATCCGGTCGCCATTCTTGTCCAGGATCCACTCCGGCTGCTGCCACGTCTTGCCGCCGCCGAGGGCGCTGCCGAGGGCGAGCTTGGGCGTGCCGTCGAAGATGCCGGTGACGATGTCGGTGTGGCCGTCGCCATTGAAGTCCACAAACTGTGGACTCATGCCGATGCATCACCAGTTGCCGAAGTCGAGGACCTTGCCGTTTTGGTCTTTGAGCTTTTGCTCCGCGTCAAAGCGGATCATGCTGCCGTCGTTGGCCTGCTGGACCGCGACCGTGATGTGGCCAAACAGGTCGCCCACGAAGATGTCGAACAGCCCGTCGCCGTTCCAGTCGTGGGCTACCGGCGAAGGGTAGAGTCGGCCCTTGCCGAGCAGTTGGTCACCAGCAGTCAGCTGGACGGGTGCGGCCAGCGGGCTGCGGTCGGACCGCGCGCCGTTGCTGCGCTGTCCTTGGGCGAGCAGGGGGTTCGGCGCGCTCGTCAGCGCGAGGGCGCTGGCGGCGGCGAGAAGCGCAACGCGGCGCGCAGAATGAAAATGCATGTGTCTCCTAGATCGCGACTCCGGTGGCCGACGGCTTTCCGGGTCGCGCACGATACCCGATTTGCCCGGATGGGGCGGATGATGCGGGTTGGGCGTCTAGACGTTGCGTCGAGGCTGCCGCTGCTTCGCGATCGACAGCTCAGGCAAACGGGTCGTCGGCGACCAGGTTGGTCATTAGGCCCTTGCCGCCGCGCGCCGTCAGCACGCCGAAAGCCACCAGGATCACGATGGCGCGCTCTGCCGGATCGGCCGGCCATGTGAGGCTCCCCTGGGCCCACAGGTAGATGAGCCCGAGCAGCATCAGTTCGCAGACCATCTGCAGGCCGTGGCTTCGGAGGTGCACGAGGCCGAGCGCGACGGTCGCGGCGACGTCTCCGAAAAAGAGTCCGCTCAGAATGGCCGGGCCGCAGGGGTAGTTCGGCAGCACCGCAGCGCAGGCGCCATAGGCGAGCACGCGCACCAGCAGGCCCGTAAACGCGATGGCCGCGTCGACGCGCTCCAGGCAGATCGGTTCTTTGCTGGCAGATCGCATGACCTCCTCCTGCATCGTCATCGTGGCTCCGGGAGTAAAGTCCGCTATCGTGCGGCGATGCGTTGGGTGTTTGCGGCGCCTCTAATCCTTGGCTTGTGCGGCTGCATCGGGTTCCACCCGCTGGAGCCCGACTGGCGTCGTTCGAAGAACGGCGGCGACGATGTTGATGCGGCGATGTCGGCCGACGCCGAACTGGTGGCGCGGGCGCGGCGGCAGGCGTCGGCTTGGCGTTCTATTGGCGAGAGCTACAAGGGGCGACCTCTGCGCATTTGCCAGATCGGCCGCGGTCCCCGGCGGGTTCTGTGGATCGGCGGCATCCACGGCAACGAGCAAGAAGGCGTCGTCGCGACGGACGAGCTGCCCGAAGCGTTCATCCAGGTGCCGGGTGCGCTCAACGAGGTCACGCTGACTATCCTCGAAGACGTCAATCCGGACGGCCGGGCCAGCAACAGCCGGCACAACGCCCAGGGCATCGACCTCAACCGCAATTATCCGGCGACCAACTTTCTGCCGGGTCGCAACTACGGCAAGCGGCCGCTCGACCAGCCCGAGGCGAAGGCGCTGCACGATCTTATCCAGGCGGAGCGGCCGCATCTGGTGATTGTGGCGCACAGCTGGGGCAACGACCACTTCATCAATTTTGACGGGCCGGCCGTTGAGCTCGCGGAGCTGTTCTCGCGCTGCTCGGGCTATCGCGTCAAGCCGTCGGATCGCATCTCGCCAACGCCGGGGTCCCTTGGCTCGTGGGTCGGCCGCACGCTCGGTGTGCCGATTCTGACGCTCGAATACGAGCGCGGCCGCGCGGCGCGCCAGTGCTGGCTCGAGACGCGCGAAGCCATCCTGGCGGTGATCCTCGCTCGCGAGCCGGTTGGCGGTTTGCCCGCTGGCGACGTGACCTCGCGCAGCCCGGCATCGTCGCGAAGCCCGGTATCGTCGCGCAGCCCGGCATCCTCGCGAAGCCTCGCACGCTGATGACGTCCTGGCTTTTGCGACGAATGGGCTGGCTGCTGCTGACGCTGCTCGGCGTCACGTTCGTCACGTTCTTTGTGCTCGATCGCGCGCCGATTGACCGCGCGGAGCTGGAGGCCGATCGACTTTCACAGTCGAGCGCCGAAGTTGGCAGCGCCATCACCAGCGACGCCGAGCGGGCCGAAGCGGTGCGCGGTCTGCGGATTCGCTACGGCATGATCGACGCCGAGACCGGCAAGCCAGCACCTCTTTGGCGGCGCTACTTCGCCTGGCTCGGCAACGCGATGACGCTGCAGCTAGCTGGCCCCGGCGAAGACCAGGCCGCGTTTTGGCGCCGGCTCGCAGAGGCCGCGCCGGTGACGCTGCTGCTCGGTCTGCTCGGCCTGGGGATCGCGTTTGGGGCGGGGCTGCCGTTTGGGGTTTGGGTCGGCCGCCGTGCGGGTCGTCGCAGCGAGAGCCTCTGCTCGGGTGCTTTGCTGGCGGGGATTGCCGTGCCAGAGTTTTTGATGGCGACTCTGCTGTTGCTGCTGCTGAGCTCGGCGTGGCTGCAGTGGTTTCCGGCCAGCGGCCTGCGCTCGATCGGCGCCCGTGACTTCGCCTTCATCTGGCAGGTGCTGGACTTTGTATGGCACCTGATCCTGCCGGTGTTTGTGCTGTCGGTGGGACCGTTTGTGATGGTCTCGCGCTTTGTCCGCGACGCGGTTGTTCGCACCGAGCGCGCCCCGTTTTTGGCCAACTTGCGCGCTCTCGGGATGCCTGAGCGCGAAATCGGGCGTCGCTTGATGCGGCACGGCTCGACGCCGGTCGCGACGTTGGCCGGTGGCCTCTTGCCCATGGTTGTCGGCGGCTCGATCGTGGTCGAGAACCTGTTTTCACTCGATGGCCTCGGGCACCTCGCGTTTCAGGCTGTGCTGGACCAGGACCAGGCGATGGTCATGGCGCTGGTCCTGTTGACGTCGGTGGTCACGCTCATGGCCCTGTTGGTCTCAGACTTCCTGCATCGACTCGTCGATCCACGCGTGAGGCTTCACGCGTGAGTCGGTCGCCATCTTGGCTGAGGCAGCGGCTGCGGCCGGGCTCGGGCTGGTTCCGGCGCTGGCTGCCGTGGGCGGTCGTTGGTGCCACGCTGGTCGTCGGGCTGCTTGCGCCGCTGCTTGCCAACGAAGTGCCGCTGGTCGCCAGCGTCGATGGCGTGCTGCGCTTCCCTGCGTTTGCGGACCTGTTCGGTTCAGCTCCTCCCGGCCCGGAGGATTTGTCCTGGAAGCAGTGGTGGTCGCGGCTTGACGTCGGCGAAAGTGAAAGCTGGGCCTGGATGCCGCCATGGCCCTATGGCCCGGTCGAGACCAGTGCGGACCGCTTCTACGAAAAGCCGTGCTTGGCCCATCCGTTTGGCAGTGACGACACCGGTCGCGACGTCCTGGCCCGGGTTGTGCACGGCGCCAATACGGCTGTATTGCTCGGCTTGCCTTCGGTGTTGGCGGCCGCGCTGATTGGCACTGCGCTTGGCGCCTGGGCCGGCTTTGCGCGCGGTGCCGCCGACGTCTTTGTGCAGCGGCTCACCGAGCTGTTTCTGTGCTTTCCGAACCTGCTGTTCCTGCTGTTTGCCGCCGCGTTCTTCGGTAGTTCGGCCGTTGGCTTGACGATTGTCATGACGGCGCTGTTTTGGATCAGCTTTGCGCGCATCGTGCGCGGCGAGGTGCTGTCGCTGCGCGAACGCGACTTTGTGCACGTCGCGCTTGGGCTCGGCGTCTCGCGCCTGCGCGTGGTGGTGCGGCACATCCTGCCGCAGCTGCTTGGCCAGATCGGCGTCACCATCGCGTTTTGCCTGGCCGCGGCGATCGTGGCCGAATCGACGCTGTCGTTTTTGGGGCTTGGGCCGACGGCCGACAGCTCGTGGGGCGTGATGCTGCGCCAGGGCAACGAGCTCGCCGCTGCCGGGATGTGGCACCTGTGGCTGTTTCCGGCGGTCGCCATTGTCGCCGTCGTGGTCTCATGCCACGTCTTGGCGGACCGCCTGCGGCGCTGTCGCTGGCGCTAGCGCGAGCTAGCCGCCGCGTGTGTGCATCTCAAGATGCGGATTGTCGCGCATGCCCTCAGCCGGCAGGAGCGCCGTGCGATCGGGCATGCCAGCTCGAATCTCAGCGCCGCGGTCCTGGCGCGCCGCCCAGACCTCTGCGAGGCGCCGCTGCACCGTGCGATCGTCTGCGCCGGAGCGCAGCAGCGAGCGAAGGTCGGTGCCCGCGGTCGCGTAGAGGCACGTAAACCACGTGCCGTCAGCGGTCAGTCGCGCACGATCGCAGGTTGCGCAGAAGGGCTGCGTGACGGAGCTGATGATGCCAAACGTCGTGCCGTCCGGCAGCTGGAAGCGCTCGGCTGGGGCGCTGTCGGTGCGCACGATCGGGGTGATGACGCCAAACGCTTCGGTCAGGATTGCGAGGATGCGGGCCCGGCTGATGACTCGCTCCATGTTCCAGCGGGTCGCCCCGCCGACGTCCATGTATTCGATGAAGCGCAGCTCGACGCCGCCCGCCCTGGCAAACTCCAGCAGGCGCGGCAGCTCCTCGTCGTTGACGCCGGCGATTGCGACGGTGTCGAGTTTGGTGCCGGTAAATCCAGCGGAGCGCGCGGCTTCGATGCCCGCCTGCACGCGGTCGAGGTCGTCGCGCCGCGTCAGCATGCGAAACGTGTCGCGATCGAGTGTGTCGATGCTGACGGTCAGGCGCTGGAGACCGGCCTTCTTGAGGTCTTTGGCGTGGCGTTCGAGCAGCACGCCGTTGGTCGTCATCGCCAGTTCGCGCACGGCCGAGCGCTCGGCAAGCATCGCGACTAGCTGTGGCAGGTCGCGTCGCAGCAGCGGCTCGCCGCCGGTCAGGCGGATCTTGTTGACGCCGAGGGCCACAAACGAATCGACGATCCGCACGGTCTCCTCAAACGTCAGCACGTCCCCTTTGGGCAGCCACGTGTAGTTCTCTTCGGGCATGCAGTAGTTGCACCGAAGGTTGCAGCGGTCGGTGACCGAAAGGCGCAGGTTGCGCATCGGTCGACCCAGGCGGTCCGTGATCTCAGCTGGCATCTCGCCAAGCACGATAACACGTCACCGGGGCCGTTCGAGGGGGGCGGCGGTGGTCCTACACTAGTGCTAGTTGGGCAAAGCCTCAGCCAATCGGCGTAGGCGCAGCAGCCGGCCGCGCGATGGGGTGCCGCCTTCCAGGTCGATCGGTGGCTCGGGCAGCTCGAGAATGCGCTGCAACGCCGCTGCGGACGCATGCCGCGTATGTTCGGGGGTCTGCGGGTCGCCCAGCATTTTGACCAGGGCTTCGGCGACCGGGCGGCGCGGCCGGCGCACGACCGCGTTCCAAAGCTGCGTTGGCACCGGCCGTTGGCGCATCGCTTTCGTCAGCTCCTCGCCGCCTTGGCGAGCAATGTGGAGCGAGCGCACATCGACGCGGTCGCGCTGTTTGCGGGCGGTGGCCAGCACGCTCTCGATGTCCTGGTCAAATTCGTTGCCAAAGGCGAGCGTCAGCACGCGCTGAAGCACCTTCTGATGGTTCTCTAGCTGCTCGCAGACGCCGCGTCCGGCCTTGGCGATGCGCGCAAACTGCTCGCGCGTATCGTCGCCCGCGCGGTCGGGATTGGTGACGAGCGTGTGCACAAACGACCGCCGATTCTTGGTAAAGGAGCGAACCATCAACAGCAGTCGGCGCAGGTCGCTGTTGTGGGTAGGTGCGTCTCCGGCGAGGACCACAACGCGGCGCGCCTGCGGCCGCCACTTTTGTGAAAACGCCTGCTGGATGCCCGCCATGACGTCCTCGGGCCGATCGCCGCCGCCCTCGGCGCCGATAAACTGAACGAAGTTCGTGGCCCGCCAGTAGTCAAGATCGAGCGGCACGTGGCGCACGAGATACTCTTCGCGGCGACTGCGATCACGGTAGGTGACCAGCCCGACGCGGGCGCCGGGCACCAGCGAGCGCAGCACTTCGAGCATCTCGACGATGCTCGACTTGGTGTCCTCGATGGTGCGGGTCATCGAGCCGGTGCTGTCGAAGACAAACACGATGTCGAGCCCGCTCGACTGCAGCTCGGCGACGCGGTCGGCAAAGTTGCCGCTGCCCTTGTCGCCGTCGTCGGGTGCGGCGCCGCCGCGGCCGCCGCCGAGCAGGCTCGGGCGTTTGCGCGGTGCCAGGACCGGGTTGTCGCGCAGGACTTCGAATGTCGGCTTCAGGCCGGAGAGCTGTGGTTCGGGCACGCTCGGCTCGGCGAACTCGACTTCTTGCAGCTCGGTTTCTGCCGGGGCTTCGGCGGCGACTTCGGGCGCTTCTGGAGTGGTGTCCTGGATCTGCGCACTCGCCGACATGTCGAAGCCGTGTCGGGCCAGCTTTTGGCCGCCTCTCTTTTGGGGCGGCATCAGCGTGACGAGCAGCAGCAGCGCGATCAGGTGGAGCACCAGCGAGAGCGCGAGCCACGGCGCGCGGCGCATTTCGCGGCCCATCTGGTCGGCGAAAGACTCCTCGCGATAGCGGAGCGCCGCAGCGGCCACGCGAATCTGGGCCTTGCGGCGATCGTTCGCGGCGCGGCGAAGTTCGGGCAGCGGCACCATGGTTGCCTCGCCGTCATCTTGGATTACGACGATCAGCTCGCCGGCCAGGGCAATGCGGTCGCCTGCCTTCAGCTCGGCGCTGGTGGCGCGCTCCTCGTTGACCAGCAGGCCCGCCTCGCCGCTCAAATCCTTGAGCTGCGCGCCGGCGTCGGTGATCTCCAGCTGCGCGTGCTGAGGCTCCGTGCCCTGGACGCGAAGGTCGCATTCGTCGCTGCTGCCGAGCAGGTAGGTGCGACCGGGCTCCAGCGCATGGCGCTGTTCGCCGATTCGCAGGGCGAGTAGGGGGAGGGCAGGAGCCACGGAACGTTTGTATCGTCTACGGGCGCCCTTGCCACGAGGGGGGTCTTGGCAGCTCGTGGCCGGGAGCCATGCGGAAGCCTGGGAGGGGCTCCGCGGTCCGAGAATCCGCGGCAGCGGCCTCGCGGGGATCCCAGTCGGGAACTCTGGACCCCAAAACGGGCGGTTTGTCAGCTCCGCCACGGAAATCCTGGGCCGATATGCGGGGCAGAGGCCAGCACGGGCGTTGCGCGCAGGCGTTCTGCCTGCCACCATCTTCCGCGGATATGAGCCTTCGCATCATTGGTGGAGAGTTTGGTGGACGGGCGCTCAAGTCCGTTCGTGGCATGGGGACACGTCCGTTGCTCGGGCAGGTTCGTGAGTCCTTGTTCAACATCCTCGGCGACCGGGTCGAAGGCGCATTCGTTTGGGATCTGTTCGCCGGCAGCGGTGGTTCAGGCCTCGAAGCGCTGTCGCGCGGTGCCGCCCGCGTGCTCTTCGTGGAGAAGAGCGGTCGGGTCGTCGACGTGCTGCGCAACAACCTGCGCGCACTTGGCGATGTCGAGGGGCGCGGGGTCGTGATGCGCGGCGACGCTTGGGATCCACCGTTGATGCATCGTCCCGTATTCGGAGCGGACCGCGTTGCCGCCGTGGGCGCGGATGCTGGCGACGATGGCGACGCCGGGCCCGCAGCCGCCTCGGACGTCGAAGTCGCACCGGACGTGATCTTCCTCGACCCGCCCTACTCGATGGTCGCCGAGGATCCGGTCAAGTCGCTGGCGCGTGCGCGGCGATTGCTGGACCGCACGGCGCCTGGCGGCTGCGTGCTGTTCCACTTCGAGAGCGGTGTGCTCGACGAAGACGACTTCGACGGCGACCTCGAAGTCGACCTGCGTGAGTGGGGTTCAAGCGTCGTTGCGATCATGTGGCGCGAGGGCGAGGCTCCTGCCGCATCGAAAAAGCGCGCCAAGAAGGCAAAGGTCACCAAGAAGAAGACCAAGGCCGCCAAGGGATCTGCCAAGTCGAAATCCGGTAAGGCCAAGGCGGCAAAGGCCGAGACCTCAAAGGCTGAGACCGAGAGGGTCGTCGCGAGTGAAATCGAGGCCGACGATGCTGAGCTGGTTCACGTTCCGGAGAGCGCTAGCGTTCCCGAGCAGGGCGATCAGCTTGCCAGCGATGCGGTCGAAAGTGGCGCGCCTGAAAGCGGCGAGGTGACCGAGCCTGAGGCCAAGAAGGCCCCTGCGAAGAAGAAGGCAGCCAAGAAGAAGGTCGCCAAGAAGCCGGCCGCAAAGAAGAAAGCGGTCAAGAAGGCGGCCAAGAAGACCGCCAAGAAGGCGGTCAAGAAGGTCGTCAAGAAGGCCGCGAAGAAGAAGGCCGCTGTGCGTGTCGAAGACGGCGACAAGCTCGACGACAAGCCCAGCGAGTCCTAGGGCGGGCTCGCCCGACGCCGACGAACCGATGTTTGCCCGCTTGTTTCCGGCTCGGTGCCCCGTCGATTCGGCCTCCAGCGACTGGCTTGTCTACCGGCTTGGTTGGCTGGTCGAGACCTTTGGTCTCGAGGCGGGCCTGCAGTCCGTGCTGCGGCCGACCGAAGAGGACTTTCCCGAACGGTTTGACGGGGAGCGAGACTCCCTCTGGCCGGCCCTCGAGCGAATCGCGGCGCGGCTCGGGGTTCCGATCGATGCCATCGATCTCAACGTCTACGACAAAGAGGATTCGCATGGGGATCTGATGCGAGCGTCAGGTCTCGACGGGCGGTGGTCCTCGACGGGGGCGGCGGGCTTCTACTTCGAGGGCAGTCGGCACTACTCCATCAACGTCGAGCGCTCGGTTGCCAAGCATCCGACCAGCGCGGTTGCGACCCTCGCACACGAGCTGTGCCACGCGCTGTTGCTGGGCGGGCGCCACCTAAAGGGCGACGAAGAGGACGGCGAGCCGCTCACGGATCTGGCGGCCGTCTTCTTTGGCTACGGCATCTTCACCGCCAACTCGCTGATACGCGAGTCGTCATGGCACTCCGCGGCGAGGAGCGGCTGGTCGGTTGGCCGGCAAGGATACCTGACGTTTCCGATCGTCGGCTACGCCCTGGCGCTGCACGCTTCGCTGCGCGCGGAGAGTCGGCCGCGCTGGGGACGCTATCTGCGGGCGGACGCGCGGGCGCCGTTTCGGCAGGGTATGCGGTACCTGCGGCAGCGCGGCGCCGGCTGGCAGTAGACCGCTATTGGCCGACGATGATTCGCACGGCGTTGGTCAAGCCCTGGTAGGGCGGATACGCGGTAGGCAAGAGTTCGATGACCAGGGCCTGGGCGTAGAGTTCGGCGCCGATCACCTGCGGCGATAGGCCGTTCAGCGGCAGCGCAATCGCGGACTCCAGCAGGCTGCTCGGCAGCAGCCAGGTCCCCACGAGGCTTTGCGTGTCGATGATCTCTTGGCAGCCGATGCCTGAGTATTCCGGCAAGATCGATGGCAAGCCCGTTGGCGCTGCGCCCGTGCTGAAGCCAACCAAGACAAACTCGGCGTAGATGCCGGTCGTATTCTGCACGCGCAGTCCAAACTCTTGGTTGCCGTAGAGCGGTAGGCCATTGGCGGTGAGGCTCGGCGGGCCGATCAAGTGGTTGCCGGGAAGCGTGCACGGATCGCCGAACGTTTCGACGAGCGCGCCGTTCACATTTGGCTCCCCGGGAGTTGGCGTGAAGTCATAGAACCACGCTTCGTCAGGTGTCGATCCAGGCGCACCGATTTCTGATAGGTTGCGCGCCAGGCTGCCGCCGATCGGGAGGCTCGCGGTTGCTCGGCCTGTTGTCCAAACGCCGGCCGCAACGGCCATCGCTTCGCGCTGGTGGCCGCTCGATCCCCAGCTGATCCAGTCCACGATGGTGGAGGCGGTATTCATTGCCGTATTGCTTTGTGACGACAGCAGCCCGAGCGCCCCTTCGGATGCCCAGAGCGGCTCGGCGCCGAGGCCAAACAGGTAGCCGTAGACCGAAGTGCCGCTGTAGATCTCGCCAGCGGGTGGGCTCGACGGTCCGTCGACATACCAATGAACGCGCAGGAATCCTCCCGGGTCGATGGTCGATCCCGGCGGGAAGGGCCACCAGTACGTGCGCGGCATAAACGTCGTTGTCGTGACGTAGTGCAGCGACCAGTTGGATAGGTCCGCTGTCGCTGCGCTGCGGTTGTGTAGTTCGATCCACGAACCGCCGTTGTCAGCGCGGATCTCGCTCAGGCAGACCTCCTGAGCGGTGGTCGTCATGGCAGGAAAGGCCGACAGAATGCCCGCAATGAGCATCTGCCGGCACGAACGGCGGCTTGTTGTGTTCTCCATCAGCTCCCTGGGCGAAGCGTGCAATCGTGCACCACTTCGTCGTGCGCGCGTTGCGTTCTTGAGCAGCGCTCGGCGCGGGCGATGTCGCCGGCTGTTGACAGTCGTTTTGCGATTCGGGGGCGCGCGACTCCGATCGAGACGCCCGAAGCAGGAGGTTCAAGAACGCAGAGCTGGGTCGCCGATAGCTGCTTTGCACGGTTCGCCGTGCGGTCTTTCGCAACTGGGTTTCGTCATCTTGGACAAGTCACGTAACGACGTCGATCGCATCGTGGAAGCACTGATGGATCGTGATCTCGCCAAGCCGCAGCGCATCGAATTGCTGCGGCAACTCGCGAGATCGGGAGACGATGTGCCGGACGAGTTGATGGATGAAGCCCTGCGAAAACTGATGGAGCGGATCACCGAGTGACCGCCCCCGACGAACCTGACTATCACAAAGAATCGCCATGAGATCCGCGTTGCTCGTTTCGTTCCTGCTCGGTGCTGCCGCTCTTCCTGCGCAGAAGCCTGAGTTTGGCGTTCCTGTCCATACCACGCTCGCGGACGTTCGAGCCAACCCCGACGCGTTCCAGAGCGTGAAGATTGTCTTCACGGTTCAGTTCGCATCGCTGGGTCGCATCTCGAACCCGTTCTTCACCAAGTTCACGCCGACGGACTTCACCAACTTCTACGGTTGGGGTGACGAGCAAGAGATCTGGCAGGAGCCGTCCTACAACGACGTCTTCGGCATGCTTTTCCTGAGCAAAACCTCGAAGCAGCTTGAGAAGCTCTACGAGCTGCAGCTCTACCAACGCATCCAGTGCACGGGTGTGGTGCGCAATACGTTCCAAGACACTCCTTGGATCGAGGTGCTGAAGTTCACGCCGGTAGCGGGGCAGCTCGACACCGCCGTGCTGACGCACCTGCACCGCGGCGAAACGCTCATGGAGCAGCATCTGTGGCAGCGCGCAATCGCTGAGCTTTCGCTGGCTCCCGGCGAAGGCGTGACCAAGCAAGCCACCCGCGCGGCCCACAAGAACCTCGGCATCTGCCTGCTGCGCATGGGTGAGCCGACAGCTGCGATCAGCTACCTCGAGTCGGCGACCAAGCTGGCCAAGGGCAAGGATTTCGCGGTCGAGAAGCTGCTGGCCTCGGCCCGCACGAGCCCCGAGCAGGAAATCGACAGGACCGTCGACGTCAGCTCCCTGGCCGACAGCGAGCGCCCCATGTGGGAAGCCTTCGAGCAGGGCGGCGAATCCGCCGCACCGGCTGCGCAGCCAGCAACGCGCGTTCTGCAGCGATAGCTTGTTGATCGGCTACACGCTCGCCGCTGGCATGGCCAGGAGACGAGCGAGGTGCCGTCGTCCAGTCGTCCAAAGCGACGCTGCTTCCACATGGCCGCGGAGCAGCGAGTCGCGGCGCCGTCGTCGCACATTCTGGACGTGATTGCCGCGGGCGGGCAAGACGCCGATTGCGACGCGTTCTGCAGGCGTAGTGTGCGCAGCATCTTCGTTTGCGCGGACTGTCACATGGCAGGCAAGAGGCGCGGATGAGCGTGACCGATGCCCGGAGCAGGGCCTTGGAGGCGGTGCCCGTCGGCACACGATCTTCTTGTCGGATCCAGCTGCCGCGGTTCGCTAGGCCGCGCGGCTCGAACAGGGCCGAGACGGGCGGGCGTATCGACGGTCTGGCAAGGGCCGCAGGGCTGCGAATGAGTTCGCTTGACGGCTCCTGAGCGTTTAACTCGCCTGCTTCTCTGCTCGGTCGCTGAAAATCGACCTTGAGCGGGGCATTCTGTTGGGCCAACTCGGTCTATGACATCTGCCCTCGCATCGCCTCTCTCGACGTCCGCGCCTTCGCTGCGCGGTCCGTTCCGTTTGGCGGTCGCGACGATGGTCGTCACGGTCGTCACCATCATCATGGGGGCGCTGACCACGAGCACGGGTTCGGGCATGGCCTATGCGGATTGGCCGCTGTCCGACGGCCAGCTGATGCCGGAGAGCAGCTACACGGAGCTGCCGCACTTTTTCGAGCACTTCCACCGGGTGGTGGCGTCGAGCACAGGGCTGTTTGCGCTGGCGCTGTGGATCTGGCTGCTGCGCAATCCGGCTGCATCGTCGCGCCTGCGCTGGATCTCGTTTTTCGGCGGCTTCCTGATCCTGACGCAGGGAGTCATTGGCGGCACGGGCGTCCTGAACAATTTGCCCGCGGTCACGTCGGTGGCCCACGGCACCATCGCCCAGCTGATCCTGGCGACCTTTGGCTGGATTGCCTACCTGCTCTCGGATCGCTTCCGCGCGACGGCGCCAATCCTGACCGCGGCGCCCGGCGCGGGTCGCAAATTGGCCATGTTCGCGCTGGTCATTCTGGTGGCGCAGACGATCGTGGGGGCCATCGCCCGCC
The DNA here is from genome assembly GCA_045105235.1 of Planctomycetota bacterium. Classification (GTDB taxonomy): domain Bacteria; phylum Planctomycetota; class UBA1135; order UBA1135; family UBA2386. The sequence continues at coordinate 54,693 of JBGCDH010000032.1, forward strand.
ACACCAATAGTTCGCACGCGCTTTGGACCCACGTCGGCAACGCGCTGGTGGTCTTTCTGGTGGCGACGATTGCCACGGCGTTTGCCGTCGGCAAGCTTGGCGAAGCGCCCGGCATCCGCGGCTTGGCGCGGTTCATCGTACTGCTCCTGATCGGTCAGATCGCGCTCGGCTTTGTGGCCTTGGCGATCCGCAACGAAGCCGGCAAGACGCCGGAGAACATCAACCGCCTCGGCGCCGCCGTGACGATTTCCACGCACGTGCTGATCGGCGCGGTGCTGACGGTGCTGATGGCGTCGCTCGCGGCCCACGTGTTCCGAGCGACGCGACGAGATCGCTCGGACGGCCGGGCAACAGAAGGCAAACCCGCATGACCCTCGAAGCTGTCGAACCGCCGGATCCGCTCGAGCCGTCTGCAGGTGGGCAACCTGCCACCAGCCCGCCAACCAAGCTGGGCGTGATCGGCGCATTCTGGGAGCTCGGCAAGCCGCGCCTGTCGGCGATGGCGGTCTTTGCGGTCGTCGCCGGTGCCTACATGGGCTGGCCGGCCAAGGGCTCGCACCCTCCGTTCGACCTGCTGTTCTACACCGCGTTCGGGACGTTCTTGGCTGCGGTTGGCGCGGCGGCGCTCAACATGTACCGCGAGCGCCACCTGGATCCGCTGATGGTGCGCACCCAGGGGCGGCCGCTGCCGTCCGGCCGGCTCTCGCCCAGCAGCGTGCTGTGGTTCGGCTTGATCGCCTCGGTCGTCGGCGTCGGCATGGTGCTGATCTTTGCGGCGCCACTCGCGCCCGACGGCTCCCGCCCGCTCGGCGAGTGGAACTGGGCTGCCGGCGGCCTGTGCGCGCTGATCGTGATCAGCTACGTGCTCGTCTACACCCCGATGAAGACGCGCACGCCGCTCAACACGCTGGTCGGCGCCATTCCTGGCGCGCTGCCGCCGGTTGTTGGCCACGCGGCGGTTGCCGGCAACCTGGCGATGCCGCAGCTGGTGCTGTTCGCGATCATGTTTTGCTGGCAGATCCCGCACTTCCTGGCGATTGCCTGGCGCTACCGCGAGGACTACGCCCGCGCCGGCATGCAGATGCTGCCGGTCGTCGATCCGAGCGGGCACCGCACGGCGACCACCATGCTGCTCTACATGGGCGGTCTGGGCATCGCGAGCATGGTGCCGGTCGTGACGCGGCCGCCGATGGTCGACGACCGCTACGCCGCCGTTGCCGTGCTGCTCAACGTGATCTTCTTTGTGCCGACGCTGTTTGCCGCGCTGACGAGGCGTGACGTAGCGATGCGCATGACGTTTTTGACTTCGATCATCTACCTGCCCTTGCTTCTGCTGACGATGGTGCTGACCCGCCAATGAGCTCTTCTGCTGCCGTGCACGCCGAGGGGCTGTCGTTTGCCTACGGCGAACGGAAGGCTCTTCAAGACGTGTCGTTCGAAGTTGCCGCTGGCGCTTCGCTCGGCTTTTTGGGGCCCAACGGCTCCGGCAAGTCGACGCTGTTCAAGCTGCTGTCGACGCTGGTGCCGCTGCAGTCAGGCAGCGTCCAGATGCTCGGTCATGACCTTGCGCGCGAAGCGGCTGCCATCCGGCGGCGCATCGGCGTGGTCTTCCAGTCGCCGGCGATTGATCGCAAGTTGACCGTGCAGGAAAACATGCGCTACGGCGGCCTGATGCTTGGGCTGGGCGGCGGCGAATTGACCCAGCGCATCGATGCCTGTCTCGAAGCGGCCGTTTTGACCGATCGCCGCAAGGACAACGTCGAGGAGCTCTCCGGCGGCCTGCGTCGGCGCGTCGAGATCGCCAAATGCCTGCTCGCCAAGCCGGACGTCGTCCTGCTGGACGAAGCGAGCACCGGGCTCGATCCGGCGGCTCGCCGCGAGATGTGGAAGGTGCTGCGCGCTCAGGATGGGCTGACGGTTCTGTTCACCACGCACCTGATGGACGAGGCCGCGGAGGCCGACCGCCTGATGTTGCTCGACGAGGGCCAGGTCGTCGCCCACGGTCGCCCGGGTGAGCTGATGGAAGAGGTCGGCGGTCAGGTCCTCGAGATCGAGACGGCCGATGCCGATGCGCTCAAGCAAGAGCTCGAAGCGCAGCTGTCGGTGCAGGTCACGCAGCTCGACCAAACGCTGCGGCTCGACGGCGAAAACGTGCACGAACTCGTGCCCGACGTCATGAAGCGCTTTGGCGACCGCGTGCGGCGACTGCAGCTCGCGCATCCGTCGCTCGAAGACGTGTTTTTGCACCGCACGGGCAAGCGCTTCGTCGTGGCGCCGCCGGAAGAGCCCAAGAAGAAGCGCCGGAGGCGTCGATGAGCAAAGCCGTATTTTCGCTGTGGCACCGTGAGATCGTGCGCTTTCTGCGCGATCGTTCGCGGCTGACCGGTTCGCTGGCTCAACCGATCATCTTCTGGCTGCTGTTTAGCGGTGCGCTGCACGGCTCCGTGCAGTTCAACCAGATGGAGTACAGCCAGTACTTCTTCAGCGGCACGCTTGCGATGATCACGCTGTTTACGGCGATCTTCGCAACGATCACCGTCATCGAAGACCGCAAGGAAGGCTTCTTGCAGGGGGTCTTGGTTTCGCCGGTGCCGCGCTCGGCGATCGCGCTAGGCAAGATCCTCGGCGGCGCCACGCTTGGCGTTGGACTGGCCGTGATCTTTCTGATCCTGGCGCCGTTTGCCGGCATCGAGCTCGAGTTCGGCAGCGTCATGCTCGGTCTGGGCGTGCTGACTCTGCTCGCGATCGCCGTTACCGGCCTCGGCTTCATGCTCGCGTGGGTTATGGATAGCGCCGCCGGCTACCACGGCATCATGATGCTGTTTCTGATGCCGATGCTGCTGCTGTCGGGGGCGTTCTTCCCGATCGACAAGGCGCACTGGCTGATCAGCTGGATCCGCCACATCAACCCGATGACCTACGGCGTCGGCGCACTGCGCTACGCGCTCCACGGCGAAGCGCCAGGCTGCCCGTCGTTTGCGGTCTGCATGCTCGGGACCGCCGGCTTCGCCATCATGACGTTCTTGTTGGGCACGTGGGTTGTGACCCGCCGCAGCGCCCGCGACGCCGCCTGATCCGCACCGAATGGTCGCCATGCTTGCAGCCTTTGACTTCACCGTGCTCGCCGACGTCGACGCCGTTCTCAACGGCATCGCGTTTGTGCTGATCTGCTCTGGTCTGATCGCCGTCAAGCGCGGCAACATCGAGCTCCACAAGAAGCTGATGCTCGCGGCCGTCGCGACGTCGGCGCTCTTTTTGGTCTCGTATCTGACCTACCACGCGACCTGCGAGTCGGTGAAGTTTCAGGGCGAGGGCGCGATCCGCCCGGTCTACTTCACGCTGCTGTTGACGCACATTGTGCTAGCGGCCGTGCAGGTTCCGCTGATCTTGCGCACCGTCTACCTCGGCCTCAAAGACCGACGTGAGCAGCACAAGAAGTGGGCGAAGGTGACGACGCCGATCTGGCTCTACGTCTCGGTGACCGGCGTCATCATCTACTGGATGCTCTACTGGATGTGACGTGACGTGACGTGACGCGACGCGTGCAGGCGGTGCCTGCAGCGTTTCGTGGGGCCCGGCGAGCCCTACTGCTTCGCCTGGAAGTCCTTGGCCGTGCCGGTGGCGCCATGCGCCCGATCCAAGCGCTCCAGCGAGACGGCGTAGGCCGCGACGCGCATCGGCACGTCCAGCTCGGTCATGCGGGCGTGCAGCGTGCGGTATTGCGTCTGCATCGTCGTGCGCAGCTTGCGGTGCACGTCCTCGAGATCCCAGTAGATGCCGGCGCGGTTTTGCAGCCACTCAAACCAGCTGACGGTGACGCCGCCGGCGTTGGCGAGCACGTCGGGGACGACCAGGGCGCCATTGGCGTGCAGGATCTCGTCGGCCGGACCTGTCGTCGGGCCGTTGGCCAGCTCGATCAGGACCTTGGCTTGGATGTTGGCCGCGTTCTTCTCGGTGATCTGGTCCTCGAGCGCTGCCGGCACGAGCACGTCGACGCCGAGCTCCAGCAGCTTGCCGCTGTCGAGCTTTTCGCCGATGTCTGGCAGGCGACGGGTCTCGTTCTTGTGGTCGATGACCTTGGGGATCGGCAGGCCGCTCGGGTCGTGGATGCCGCCGCGTGAGTCGCTGACCGCGACGACCTTGTAGCCGTCCTTATGCAGAAGCTTGGCGATGTGCTGCCCGGCGTTGCCGAAGCCCTGGATGGCGACGGTGATCTGGCCAGGCTTCCAGCTGCGCTGCTCCTCAATCTCCTTCAAGACGTAGTAGCCGCCGCGGCCGGTGGCGTCGTCGCGGCCGAGGCTACCGCCGCGCCCTACCGGCTTGCCGGTGATGACGCCGGGCGCGTGCTCGCGCACGACGCTTGCGTATTCGTCCGCCATCCACGCCATCGTCAGGGCATTGGTGTAGACGTCCGGTGCCGGCACGTCGCGGTCGACGCCGATGACGTCGGCGATCGCCCGCACGTAGGCGCGGCTCAGGCGCTCTTTCTCGGCGAGCGAGAGCTTGTGCGGGTCGACTTCGATGCCGCCCTTGCCGCCACCAAACGGAATGTCGACCACTGCGCACTTGAGCGCCATCCACAGCGCCAGCGACTTGACCTCGGCGAGGTCGACCTGCGGGTGGAAGCGGATGCCGCCCTTAAATGGTCCGCGTACGTCGTCGTACTGGACGCGGTAGCCGCGGAACATCTGCAGCGAGCCGTCGTCCATGCGCAGCGGCAGCGAGACCTCGACGGTGCGGCGCGGTGCCGACAGGCGCAGGAGGGTCTCGGGATCGATGCGGGCGTGCTCGGCGGCAGCTTGGACGCGGGCAATCGAACGGGCGAACAGGTCGTGGTCAGTCATGGCTTCTACTTGGCGCTCTTCTTCGTGACGCTCGGATGGAGACCGTAGCTGTACGTAGAACGGCACCGGCTACAACGATTCGCTCGAAGCGATGTTGCGGCCGGTGCCGTTCTACGCCGATTTCGGCGGTCAGCGGATCAGTGGATCTCGCCGACGCCGCCTTCGGAGAGGCTCCAGGTGCTGCCGAACGCGGCGGCCTGGACGAAGACCTGCAGGCCGTCGAGCGCTGGATCGTTCGGGATCGGCAGGGAGAAGACGCCGAGGTTGCCGACCACGTTGAGGACGTCAACCACGTCGTTCGAGGCAACCAGCGTGCAGCCAGCTGCAAACGGTGCCGGCAGCGTGGCGCTGATCTGGTTGAGGCCCACGACCATGATGGCCGGGGTGCTGGCGAGGTTGTTGGCCCCGACGCGGAAGGTGCCGCCGAGATCCGGCAGGCTGATCAGCTGCAGGGTTGGCGAAACGGTGCCGGAGCAGCCCGAGCCAATCGTGTTGAACGAAGCAACATCGCACTGCGAGTCGTCGATGCGGAACGCATCGAGCGCTGCTTCGGTGACCGAGTTGTTCGGGTTGTCGGAGACCGAAAAGCGCATCGCGAACTGCGCGGGGTTCGGGAATACCGAGCGCACGTCGAGCAGGCGCGGTTCCCAGTCGGCGGTGGCGCCGACCGATTCGATCGCCGTCCAAGTTGCGCCGCCATCGTTGGAGGCGCTGATGTTCATGGTGTCGTCTGGCGTCGTGCCGCCGACGCTGAACCAGACCATGTAGCTGACGACCGGCGAGGTCGTGGTCGACAGGTCGATGGTCTCCGTCGTCAGCACGGTCGGGCCGCCGTCGACGTCTTCGTTGTTGGAGTTGCCGGTCACCCAGCATTGGCCGCTGCCGTCGGCGTCGGACGCCGGGCCGCGCGGGTCATTGGGCGTGCCGCGCGTCCAGGCGCCGGTCGCAAGGGCCGTGTTGACGACCGACCAGCCCGGAGGCGTGGTGTTGAAGTTGTAGTTGCGCAGCGTCGTCAGCGCGGCGGCCGACGTGGCCGAGTAGGCCGACGAGGGCGCGTTGTCCGGGCTCGTGTAGCTGATCGCGTCGTTGCCGGTGGCGCTGATGTAGAACATCACCGTGTCGCGACAGTTGGTCGCCGGGAAGGTCGCGTCGAACGTCGTCGCGTTGATCGCCGTGGGCACGATCTGCTGGTAGGGGCCGCCCGTGGAGACGTTGAGGCGCAGCGTGCCAGCCTGCAGGCCAACCGGGCCCTGCGTCGTGATGCGCAGCGTGGTCGTGCCGTTTGGATCGACGGCTTCGGGCAGGCCGTTGGGGAACGCAAACTCGAGCGCCGGGCAGTCGCAGATGCCCTGCGGGTTGGCGAGCGCGCCCTGCAGGCCGCCGTTGTTGCTGCCGGTGCCGGCGTTGGAGCCGCTGGTCGCGCTGCAGCCGCCGTGCGTGTGGATGCCGATGGCGCTGTTGGTGCCGTCGAGGATCACCGGCGAGCCGGAGTTGCCGCCGGTCGTGTCGGTCGTGTAGCGCACAGCCGAGCCGGTAAAGCTGGAGTAGGGGCCGGAGTGCGTCTTTTGCACCTGGTTCCAGGTCGGCGTCACGGGCGACGACGTCGAGCCGTTGCCGGTGATGCGGATGTTCTGGCTGCCGACGCTGGGCGGCGTGACCAGGTCAAACGCGAGGCCGCCGTTGGCCTGGTGGGGCGTCAGGTTGGTTGTCGAGTTGGCGAATACGCCAAAGTAGGCCCAGTCGTTGCCGACTCCCTGGCCGCCGTTGGTTTGCAGCGACGACGTGTCGACGGCGTATTGGTCCGACGGAGGTGGGTGCTGGAGCGAGCCGTTGCCGTTGGAGAGCGGCACGTTGAACTCGACGACCTGCAGGCCGCTGCCGGCGCAGTGGCCCGCGGTCAGGAAGCAGTGGTTGCAGTCGTTGATCAGCCACGACGTGCAGCCGGTCGGCTGGTTGCGGCCCACGCGTTCATCGGTGCTGAGGGCGCGGTCGTCGGTCGGGCCGCAGATGCTGTCGATGCCAATTGGCTCGATCGGGCCGGCGTTGACGCTCTTGAGGATCAGTCGGTTGTCGCCCGTCTGCGGGTGGGCGAGCAGCTCCACCATGACCGAGTCGCCGTTGAAGTAGGCGGACGTTTCGCGCCATTGCTCGACGTGCACGAGGTGCTGGGTTTGCACGGCGCCGTCGCGGAGCGAGGTCATGCGCAAAAACGAGCCATCGCTGCCGCGGTCGTCACTGCCCGAGAGCAGCACGCCGTCGTAGGAGAGGCGCAGCCATGCTGTGCCGGGCACGCTGACCACGGTCGACCAGACGACTTGCGGGATGCCGATGGCGGCTGGGCTCGTTGACGTGTTGCTGACGAGGCCGGAGTCAGTGCCGAGGACGTGGGTCGAGCTTTGCTCGGGCACGGCCTGGGCAGAAGCGATGGCAGAAGCCAGCGCAATGCTCAATAGGATGCGGGACTTGGTCATGGGAGAGTGTGGCCAGGGCAGGCCGCTAGCAGTGTAGCAGGCCTCCTGGGGTTTCGTTGTTCCGCGCAAGCAGCGCTGCGGCTTCGCGACGCCGCTCTTGGCGCGAACCCCTCTGCGCGGCATCCTGAAAGCAGTGGTCGAATCGGCGCGGTGTTGCGCTTTCCGGCCGATCGCATCGGGCCCCGCCGCTGCTTGCGCGCTGCCCCTGCCGCTGCTTTGCCGACGCCGCCACCATGCTGCACACCCTGCACATCCAAAATCTCGCCCTCATCGAACGCGCCGAGCTCGGCCTCGCGGACGGATTGACCGTGATCTCCGGTGAGACCGGCGGCGGCAAGTCCTTGCTGATCACCGCTCTCAAATTGCTTCGTGGCGAAAAAGCGCAGGGTGCGCTGGTCCGTCACGGGGCCAGCGAGCTGCAGGTCGACGGCGAGTTTCGGCTCGGGGATGGCGTCCGCAGCCAGGCTGTCGCTGAGTTTGTGCGCAACGCCTGCGGCGGCATCGTCGACGACGACCTGCTGCTGGTGACGCGCATCGTCGACAAGAATGGGCGGACGCGGGTGCGGCTCGGCGGGCGCCCGGCGACGTTGACGGCCCTGCGAGAACTCGGCGCCATGCTGCTCGAAATACACGGTCAGGGCGACTCGCGGGCGCTGATGCGGCCCGAGATCCAGTGTGAGACGCTGGATGCGTTTGCCGGGACGGCTCCTCTCCGCGGCGAGTTTGCGGCCTCGCTGCGGGTCGCGCGAGAACTGCGCCAGCGCATCGGCGAGCTCGCCGAAGGAACCCGGGAGCGCAAGCAGCGTCTCGAGTTCTTGCGGTTTCAGCACGCGGCGATGACCGAGCTGCAGCTCGGCGACGGCGAGCTGGCGCAGCTCGAGCAAGAGCACCAGCTGCTCAGCAATCTCGACGCCATGCGGCTGCAGCTCGACGACGCGATGGAGGCGATGCAGGACGGCGAGCACAACGTCAGCGACCAGCTTGCCAAAGCGCTGCGCGCCGTGAAGCAGGCCGCCGGCATCGACGTGCGGCTCGAAGAGGCGTCCGAGCAGATGACGCAAATCGAGCAGCTGGTGGCCGACGTCTGTCGGCAGCTGCAGTCTGGTCAGGCACGGCTCGAGCTAGACCCTGGGCGGCTCAACCACGTGCAGGAGCGACTCGACGAGATCCACACCGCGCTGAAGCGCTTCGGGCCGACCGAGGAGGATCTGCGCCGCAATCTGATTGAGGCCACGCGCGAACTGGAGCAGGCCGAAGCGGCCGACACAGATCCGGAGTCGCTGCATGCCGAGTTGCGCGAGCTGACCGAGGCGTGCGCTGCGATTGGGCGCAAACTCGTCCGGGCGCGGACCAAAGCGGGCAAGGCGTTTGCGGCGGCCGTGGTCGCCGAGCTTCGCGATCTTGGCATGCCGCACACCGACGTGCGCATCGCCATGGCCACGGAGTTTGCGCTCGATCAGCTGCTGGACGAGGCGACCGAGCACGGGCCCGTGCCGGTCGACATCGAAGTGCGGATCAACCCAGGCGAGCCGTTCCACTCGCTGCGTGAAACCGCGTCGGGTGGCGAGCTCGCGCGGGTCGTGCTGGCGGTCAAGAAGACGCTTGCCGACCAGGACCGCGTGCCGCTGCTGGTGCTCGACGAGATCGATGCCGAGATCGGCGGCCGCCTCGGACTCGCAGTTGGCAAAAAGCTGCATGAGGTTGCGCGCCACCACCAGGTCGTCATCGTCACCCACTTGGCGCCGGTGGCCGCGTTTGCGCAGCATCACTTCTTGGTCAACAAGGAGGTGTCGCTCAAAAAGGCGGGCGGCGCAGGTTCGGCCGGAAGTGGCGAAGAACGCACGCGATCGGCGGTTCGGCGGCTTGCCGTCGAAGAGGTCGAGAAGGAGCTCGCAGCGATGGCGACCGGCGATGGCGCCGATGCCGCCTCGCTGACGCAAGCCAGGCGGCTGGTCGAGAAGGCGCGCGAGCAGTCGGCGGACTCCTAGGCTATTTCGGCCGATCCGAACTCAGGCAGAACGTCGTCGCAATCGACTAAATCCAGGTTGCGAACATCACGATTCGACCCGCGACGCTACTGCCTTGCGGCTACGATCTACAGATCGTCGTGAGAATGCGCGCCCGGCTAGGCTCATGATTACGTATTGAAAGGGCCGGATCCGGGGTTTCCACACGCGGTGAGCCGCACCGGCCAACAATTTCTTGGGAAATATTCATGAATCGTATGCCTAGCAGCGCACGTTCGACCTCGAGCGCAAGCACGGTCGCGACTCTTCGTCGCCGAGTCACGGTTCTAGCCGCTTGCTGGGTGTTCTTGCTAGCTGGCACGACTACCGCCCAGGGCGATCCGGATCTACGCCCGGCGAGCCGCATGCAGCAAAACATGCAGCTGAGCAATGGTTCACAGCTGGTCATCAGCGGACTCGTTGAGTGGCAGGACGCTCACTATCGAATCCCAGGAGATCTGGTATTCGATCCAGCCGGTGGCGAGCTGCGAATAAAGCGCTGTGCTATCGTGGTCGCCGGCGACGTTGTCCTCGGGCCCAACAGCCTGCTACACATATCGGATTCCGAGTTGTCGCTCGACAATGCCTTTCCGAGGCAGCATGAGTTCCGCTGGGAAGGTGGGCATCTACACACCGAGCGCACGGTGGTCGGCGGCAACAAGATTGGCGGCACGGTGCGCATATCGCCGTTTTGGCTCAATAGCGGATACTGGTTCGCCAAGGACACCACCGTCCGCTACTCAGGCGGTATCCAGCTTGGTTGGGGCCGAGCCGGATACCATGGCCTCCCGGGCCAGCGCGGCGGTACGCTGCGCGCTGTTGGGCTCAGTGGCGGTGAGAGCGCTGATGCGCTCCACCTGAGTGGCTGGGGCAACGCAGAGCTTTCAGACAGCGTTTTTGCAATCGGTCTTTCCGTCTATCTCGATGGCCCTCAGGCGACCACGTCGAGCCTGCGGATGCCGTCTGACGACCGGCTCAATATCACCTACGGCGACCCCGCGGTTCATCAGGGGGTCACTCATCCGCTTCCGGTTTCTCCCTATCGTCTGAAGCTGAGCAACACCCAGGTGCCGAGGTGGCATCTTCGCGTCGTTGAGGTGACCGATGGTGGTCCCCACACGAAGCTAATCCTGGACGATGCGGACAACGTATACTGCCAGATCGACGGCCATGACATCACCGGCGCGCCAGTCTTGACCGGGCCTTGGGGCGCCACGCCCCCAGGACTGCCAAGCACGACTGCACCTGGACATCATCCAATACCGCCCGGAAACTCGGTTCGAATCGCGAACTTCGAACTGCAGGCCGGCAATCGCGAGGCTCAAATCCGGGCTTGGAGCTTCTATCTACGCGGCGGTTCGAACATCACGATTACAGGGGCCTCGCGCATTTCTGAAATGTGGATGGCGAACTCTCGTGTCAACCTAATCGGAACCAGAGATTTCAACGCTGGCTTGGCGGCGAACAAGGCTTCACTTCACGGCGACTCGCATCTCAGCATCGAACATGGTGCGCTTGGATCGTTTCATGCCTCGTCAGTGTTGCAGGCGCACGTCGAGGTGTTTGGGTGTTCAACGGTGTCGCTTACCAACTGCCGAATCTCTGAATCGCTCCTAGTCGCAGGGGCGGAGACAAGCACCAGCACGTGCTCCGGAATGGACCTCGGCACGATCCTTCTCGACCATCCGATTGTCGACGGCACGCTAACCATTGGTGCCAGTACGCGACCTGGAGCCATCCAGCTCGTCACAGCTACTGCCGGTGAAAACACCGACCTTCAAAACCTCGGCTTCGAGAACTGGACAGGCGGTGCGCTCGACAATTGGCACCTGCGGTCGGCGACCACAGTACCGAGCAGCCACTTGCCGCCTGGCAGCAGCGGCTCGATCGCACTTCGCTTCCAGACCCAAGGTTCTGGCGGCAGCATCGAGAAGCGCATGGAGCTTCCGCAAGGCTCTTGGGTCGATGCGATCTCGATGGTTGACGTGACGTCACAGTCCCAACCGAGCCCGCTTTCACTCCGAATTGAGGGGCTCGACGGCAATGCTATTGGGGTCGGCAACGCGGATTCAGCTGCCGCTACGTCGGCCGCCGGATGGCAGCTACTGCGGCTGGAAACCCACACGGTAACTGCTGGCGAACAATATACGTCGCTGGCGGTGACCGACGGCGTCCAGGGCCAGACCGTCGCCGTGATCGACGACATGCGCGTTCACAGCTCAAACTGGTGGGACAACGACAACCTCGGCAATCTGGGCTTCGAAGACGACCGGTTTCGAGACATGGGCATCTGGCCTGGCTTCTGGACTGCGCCAGATGGATGGTCGGTCTGGCAGGCGCAATGCACGTCGGCACTGCCACGGGCAACCGGCAACCATGCGCTCCGGCTCGTGGCGGCGGCGATTCAGGGGACGGTCTTCAAAGAGCTCAGCTTCACCAAGCCTGGCGATCAAGTCACCGTTACCGGCTACATACGCGGCACCCCAGGCCCACAGAGTCCCACCTGTTGGGTCAAGGCGTCGATCGGCGAGGGCAATGGCTTGCTCAACCGGGATACGAAATCATTCGCATCCGGAACAGCCTGGAATGCATTCTCGATCACGCACACAGTGCCGGCTAGGCCCGCGATGCCGAGCCGCAGCGACTTCACGCGAATTGTCTTCGAGTGCTTCGGAGGCGCGGGCAATGCAATGTTCCTGGATGACCTGCAGGTCTCCATTACCCGGTGAGCGGATCCGTGCGAATCCTAGCAACAACAATCGTCCTGCTGGCCACGCCTCTGAGTGCCCAATACGTCTGGCCGCCGCAGTACGCGTCCCAGCCGGGTGGCTCGGCTCAGAACGCGCCTTTCACGGTCTACGATGATGCTCGACGCAGCGCTCGATCGATGACGATCATCCGCGCGTCCTCGCTACCGTTCAGCGCAGGTACTGTCCTTAACGAGATCGCCTTTCGACGTGATGCCGTCCATGCGACCCCTTATGTCGGCCGCCGTGGCCGTATCAAGGTGCAGTTAGGCATCGCGCGGCCCGGCAACATCGACCATCCGACTACTAGCTTTGACCTCAACTATGCGTCAACGCCGACGTTCGTCCTCGACGAAACCAAGGCAACCAGTGATATTGTCCCTGCGGTCGGAGTCCCATCCGGTACTCCGGGTTTCGACCTACGGCTAGTCTTTGCACGACCGTGGCAATATCCCGGCGGGGATCTGGTGGTCGACATCTTCCATGTTGGAGCCACCGCCGGCGAATGGCGCCGCGATGCAGTTTTCGTGCCAGACGGTGAAATCGGCGACTTCTCGTTCACCCGGCCGGGTTGTCCGGGCTCCAACGGCCGAACGCCGCGCAACCTAGCTCGCCCCGAAACGGCAGTTCCAGGCGGCACGCTGACTCTCGAGCTGTTCGAAGCCATGCGCCCTGCCGGCGGGGTGGCTGGATTTGCCATCAACCTGGTGGGGCTCGATGGGAATTCACATAGTGGATTGCCGCTTCCGTTTGACTTGCACACTATTGGCTTTCCAGTGGGGTGCTGGCTTGCAACCAGTATCGGAGTTAGTCAGCTCGTCGCAACACAGCCGTCGGCAGCCGGGTACGGCCACGCAGGCACCGCAAGTGCACAGGCTCAGTATCCGCTACCTGGCTCTCCCTCACTCACAAGCGTTCAGCTTTGGTCGCAATGGCTGTGCGCCGATTTTTCCATCGCCGCACCGATCGGTTTAACCGTTTCAAACGCGATACGCATAACGCTCGGTGAGCCCGCGACGGGTTCGTCACCTATCGCTCAGACTATCTGGTCGTACGGGGCGAAAGGTGGCGAAGTAGATTCAGGCACCGTTGCAGCCGGGACATACGTGCCCGTGATCGAATTCCGCTAACGAGAGGCGTGACGATCGGAGCAGGTCGCTGAGCACTTCAGCCGCGAAGCATCCGAAAATTCCGCAGCCTCAATTTCGGCCGGAAGCTTGGACTTCGAGATCGCGAGGCGCCGATGCTCGATCCGTGATTCTAAGCCGGTAGGTGGTGTTGAAGATGGAATCGATCCGTTGCCGCCGGTGATGCGCCAAAATCTTGGTAGATCCGTTGGTGGGCGCTTCGTTTGATGCGAATTCACTCGAGAGACTGCTTCTGCTTGGCCGCGCGCGGGCGATCTAGAATCCGATCTGCCACGCGACAAACATCGCGACGGCCGCCAGCAGGTAGAGCTGCACCATCAGCGGCAGGATGAACTTGAGCCAGCTGCCGTAGGGCACCTTGCCGAGCGCCAGGATGCCCATCAGCAGGGCATTGGTCGGCACGATCATGTTCATGAAGCCGTCGCCGACCTGGTAGGCGAGCACGGCGACCTGTCGGCTGACCTGGCAGAGCTCGGCGAGCGGGGTCATGATCGGCATCGTTACGTAGGCCTGGCCGCTGCCCGAGGGGATGAAGAAGTTTGCGACGCTCTGCACGCCGAGCATGCCGAGGGAGGCCAGGTAGGGGCCAAAGCCCGAGATCGCCTCGGCGATGTAGTGGATGATCGTGTGGATGACGGTGCCGTCGACGAGCACGACTTCGATCGTGCGCGCGACGCCAATCAGCAGCGCCGTTGTGGTCATCTCGGCGGCGCCTTCGCAGAACTTGTTGGCCGCGGCGTTGGGGCTGACCCGGCCGAGGATCGCGGCCACGATGCCCAGGCCCAAGAACAGCGCCATCAGCTCGGTGAAGTACCACTCGTGCACCTTGGCGCCCCATACAAACAGCACAATGGCGCCAGCAAAGGCCGACAACACGCCGATGCGCGACGCCGTCAGCGGGACCTCCTCAGGGCTTTCAAAGCCCGTGCTGTAGTCAATGTCTTTGACCAGGCTGCGGCTGGGGTCAGCCTGCACGCGCCGGGCGTAGCGCATGATGTGGAAGATGCCGACTGTGGCCGCCGCCAGCATGAAGACGACCCGAAACTCCCAGCCGGACTGCCGCTCCACGCCGGCAATGTCCTGTGCGATCGTCACCGTAAACGGGTTGACCGCAGCGCAGCCGTAGCCGACTCCCGCCCCGATGTAGACGATGCCGATGGCGACGATCGCGTCCATCTTGAGCGCCAGGCTGAGCGTCACCAGGATCGGGATGAACGGCATGTATTCCTCCGCCATGCCAATCGTCGACGAGCCGACCGCAAACAGCAGGGTCATGCCGGCGACCAGCAGCACCGGCCGGCCCCCGAAAGCCTTGATCGCGCGCCCGATCAAGGCGTCGATGGCTCCGGTCGCTCGCAGGATGCCGATCACCCCGCCGACGACGAAGACGAAGAAGATGATGTCCTGGGCCTCTGCGAAGCCCCTTGCGATGCTTGTCAGGGCCGCGTGCCACGGCAGGCTGTCGGCATCTTTCTGCGCGTAGGTGCCGGGGAGGACTCTTTTGTGACCCTTGAGGCTGCCTTTCCACGCAGCGATTTTCGCGGTCGTGGGGGCCTGGTCGGTCTCAATCCAGTTCTCGAGCAGGGCGCCGACCGTGGCCTCGATATGGGTGCCGCGCCGCCACGCTTCGCCTTCGGTCAGCGGACCGGCCTCCCACTCCTTGACGGTGTCGTTCGAGATGGCGAACAGCTCAGCCAGCTGCTCGGTGCCAAGGCCGCGTTGCTCGCGCGCCGCCTGCAGCCGCTCGCGCAGCGGCGGACCTTCGGCGCGCTCGGTATAGGCGCTGCCTTCGCTTGGCGTGGGCTCGGTCGCGAACTCGCCCTTCGGGAGCACGTAGGTCAGGATCTGACCCACGATGACCATCGCGAAGATCAGCACGAGGGAATGAGGAAAGCGGCTGGACTTCGTCACGTCGAAATCATGGCGGCGATTCCGTCGCGTTGCGACGTTTTGCCGGGTGAGCCCGGGCTGCTCACGGGCTAGACTGTTTCCGCCGCAGTGCGGCGCCTCCTGACTGGACGCAATACCGACTGGACTTTCGACCGACCCCGTGCTGACTCCCTTCCTGCTCGAACGCCGGCTCCTGCCGAAGGTCTGGGGCGGCCGTGCGCTCGCGACGGAGCTTGGCATCCCGCTGCCGGACGGTCCGGACCCCTACGGCGAGTCCTGGGAGCTGTTCGACCGGCCCGACGGCTCGAGCGGCGTGCGCGGCTCCGATCTGACCCTTGCGGACCTGATCCAGCGCGACCCCGAGGCCTTGGTCGGGCGCGGCGTTCGACTCGGCCACAACGGCACGTTCCCGCTGCTGCTCAAGTTTATTGACGCCCAGCAGGGCCTGTCGCTGCAGGTGCACCCGGACGATCAGCAGACGCGCACGGACATGGGCAAAAACGAGTGCTGCTTGATCCTGCGCTCGGACGTCAATGGCCGGATCGTGCACGGCGTCAAGCCGGGCGTCGATCGCGACGACTTCTTGGCGCGCTGGGAGACCGAAGAGGTCGAGCAGATGCTCTACTCGTTCCGCCCCGAGGCCGGCGACCTCGTGCACATTCCGCCGGGCACACCGCACGGCATCGGCCCCGGCATCCTATGCTTTGAGGTCCAGGAAAATAGCGACGTCACCTACCGGTTCTATGACTGGGGGCGTGGCCGAGAAACGCATACCGACGATGCGCGCGATGTGGTGCGCATGGTCGTCAATGAACGCCCGCCCGTCCAGCGAACCACTTCGCTGTCCGATGGCGGCGAACTGATGTTGGCGACCGAGCACTTTGTCGTGCGGCGCTACGAGACCGATCGCGCGATCCAGATGCCTACCCACGGCCGCTATCTCACCGTCACCGCGCTTGGCGGCGCGGGACGCCTCTCTTGGCAGATCGACGGCGTCGCCGGCGAATTGCTGCTCGGCCGGGCCGACACGGCGCTGGTGCCGGCTTGCGTCGAGAAGGTGACCGTAGAGCCCGTCGGCAGCCCGGCGAAGCTAGACTTCGTCGCCTGTGATCCGGGGGCCGTCTAGTGGCACGCCGACACGTCGATCGCAAGCCCGGTGAGCGCCTGTCCCGCGGGGCTGGCGGCAAATCCCGAGGCGGTCCGAAGCCGGGCGGCAAGCCGGGTAGCCAGAGGTCCGGTGGCACCCGAAATGCCAGCAACCGGAGTAGCGGTAGCTCCGACAGGCGGGGGCCAGGCGCCGACCGCAAACCGTCGAGCCAAGGCCGAAACGTCACGGGCGGCAGTCGTCGCCGTGAAGAAGGGCTGATCGTCAAGCCGAGCACGGTGCTCGGGGATGCTGAGTCCGTCAAAGACGGCAAGATTCGCCTCAACCACTTCTTGGCGAGGGCTGGCGTTTGCAGCCGTCGTTTGGCCGACGAGCACATCGCTTCGGGGCGTGTTCAGGTCAATGGCGAGATCATTCGGGAGCTCGGCGTGCGCGTCGATCCGATCGAAGACGACGTGCTTTTTGACGGCATGCGGCTCGAGCCCGAAAAGTCGGTTTACGTGCTGCTCAACAAGCCCAAGGGCGTTGTTTGCACCAATGCCGACAACGAGCAGAAGAAGCGCGTTGTCGACCTTCTGCCGACGATTCGGGGCCGCATCTTCACGGTGGGTCGCCTCGATATGGACAGCGAGGGGCTGCTGCTCATCACCAATGACGGCGCATTCGCCCAGGAGATGACGCACCCGCGCTACGGCGTGGCCAAGCTTTACTCGGTGGTTGTGCGCGGCCGCGTCGAGGACGGTGTTCTCGACAAGGCGCGCGGCGGTGTGTGGCTGTCCGAAGGGCCGACGGGCGGCATGCAGCTCAAGATCGACCGCATGACCAAGGAGCGCAGCTACCTCAAGGTGACGCTGCGCGAGGGCAAGAACCGCGAGATTCGGCGCGTGTTCGCCAAGCTCGGCTTCCCGGTCGTCTCGCTCAAGCGCGTGCGCATCGGTCAGCTCAACCTGCACGGCTTGCGCGACGGCGACTGGCGCTTCCTGCGGCTCGACGAAGTGGCCAAGCTGCGCGATCTGGCGCGGAGTGAGCTGGAGCAGGCGCCGCCGGAACGTCCGCGCAGCCGGCCGGCGTCACGCTCGGTCGTCAAACGCGTGGCCAAGACCGTTGAGCGAGTTCCGGCGAGAGCTTCCGCGGGCCGTTCGACCGGTGGGCCCGCTGGTCGACCAAGCAGCCGTAGCTCCGCCCCGTCCGGGCGCGGTGCGTCCGGATCGAGTAGGTCCGGATCGAGCAGGTCCGGTGCGGGCAAGTCCGGATTGGGCAAGTCTGGCACGGGCAAGTCTGGCACGGGCCGGTCTGGCACGGGCCGGTCCGGGCCGAAATCTTCGCGCGGCGGCGCGCGTCGATCGACAAAGCGATAGCGATCGCGATTGCGACGGCGACCGCGGCGATGTCCCCGTCCGTGTGGCGAAGATCGGCTGCAGTGAGGGTGTCGCGAAGTAAGTGTGGCTGTGCGCCATCACGGAGGGAACGATGACGGCCATGGATAACGACATGCTCCCCGACGTGGACGTCGTCGAGCTCGACAACGGTTTTCGGGCCCTGCTGGTTGAGCGAGGGCCGCTGCCGGTTGTCGCCTCGGTGCTTTGGTACCAGATCGGTTCGCGCGATGAGCGCACTGGCGAGACGGGCCTATCGCACTTCCTCGAACACATGATGTTCAAGGGGACCGACCTGTTCGGGAAGGGTGAGATCGACCTGCAGACCAGCAAGATGGGCGGCAGCAACAACGCCTTTACCGACACCGACAGCACCGCGTACTACTTTTCGCTGGCTGCGGACCGTTGGGAGACGGCGCTCGAAATCGAGGCCAGCCGGATGCGCAACTGCCTGCTCGATCCCGCCGAGTTTGAGAGCGAGAAGCGGGTTGTG
This sequence comes from Planctomycetota bacterium, assembly GCA_045105235.1. GTDB lineage: Bacteria > Planctomycetota > UBA1135 > UBA1135 > UBA2386. The sequence continues at coordinate 72,773 of JBGCDH010000032.1, forward strand.
CTCGAAGAGCTTGCGATGGGCGAGGACGAGCCGTGGCGCCCGCTTTACCAGGCGGTCGAGACGATGCTCTATCAGGTGCACTCGTACCACCATCCGGTCATCGGCTACAAAGAAGAGCTCGAGCGGCTGACTGCGGCCGACATGCGCGCGTACTACGAGCGCCACTATGGGCCAAACCGCGCGTGCCTGACGGTGGTCGGCGCGATCGACAAGAAGCGCACGCGCCGCCGCATCGAGGAACTGTTTGGCGACATGCCGTCGGTCGCCGAGCGCAGTGTTTCGATCCGCGAGCCAGAGCCTGAAGGTGAGCGGCGCGCGGTGCTGCAAACCAAGCATTCGGTGACGCGCCTGTGCCTCGGTTTCATGACCTGCCGCATGGGGGATCGCGACGACTACGCGCTCGATCTGATTTCGCACGATCTTGGCAACAGCAAAAACAGCCGTCTCTACAAGCGCCTGGTCATGAAGGACCAGATCGCCTCCGAGGTCATGGTGATCAACGAGACGCGACAAGATCCAGGCGGCTTCTACGTTCTTGCCGAGCTGCATCCCGGCGTCGATCCGGTCAGGGTCGAGACCGCCGTGCGCGAAGAAATCGCGATGCTTTGTGAGCAGGGCGTGGCCGAAAGCGACCTGAAGCGCATCCGCACGCAGATCCAGGCGTCGTTCTTGTTCCAGGACGAGACGGTGATGGACATGGCGATGAAGCTGGCGCGCTTCGAGGCCGGAACCGAAGGCGGCTACCGCACGCTCGGCAGCGTTCTGTCGACCTACGCGTCGCTCAGCCGAACGGATCTGCGTGACGTGGCGCGCAAGTATCTTCGCTTCGAGCGTGCCAGCGTCGTATGGGCAATGCCCGAGAAGGCTTCGCCGGCGAGTGCGAAGCCTGCTGCGTCAGCCAAGAAGAAGCCGGCTGCGAAGAAGCCCGCGAAGAAGCCCGCGAAGAAGTCTTCGGCGAAGAAGGCTTCCGAAAAGACGAAGCCAGCCAAGAAGAAGGTCGCCAAGAAGAAGGTCGCCAAGAAGAAGGCGGCCAAGAAGAAGGCTGCCGCGCAGAAGCCAGTCAGGAAGAAGGCCGTATCGAAGGCTCGTTCGACGAAGAAGACCAAGGCCGCCCCCAAGGCCAAGGCCAAGATCAAAGTGAGGCGCAAGCAGTGAAGACTCCATCCATCCGCCTCGTAGTCGGCGAGCGTCGACTCAAATCCGGCTTGACGCTGCTCGCCGTGCGCAACCCCGGCGTGCAGACCTACGCCTGCGTGGCGTCGCTCGACGTGCGAATCGCCGACGAAGACCCCAAGCTGCCCGGCGTTGCCAACCTCGTTGGGGAGTGTCTCGACGAAGGCACCAAGCGCTACGACGCGCTCGGTCTGTCTGCGGCTGCCGAGGGCGTCGGGGCCATGCTGGATGGCAACCACCGCGGTGGCATTGTCATGGCGCCCGCTGCCAACGAAAAGAAGGCGACGGCGCTGCTGCGCGAGCTCGTGCTCGAACCGCGCTTTCCGGTTCGCGAAGTGCGCCGGGTGCAAAACGAGATCGTCACCGAGATCCGCGCGGAGCAGGACGATCCACGTTCGGTTGCGGCGCGTATGTTCCGCGCGAAGATCTATGGCGCGCACCCGCTTGGCCGGCCGTCGACGGGGACCATCGAGAGCGTCTCGGCCATCAAGCCGAAGCATCTGCGTGAGTTTCACGACACCTGGTTTCGTCCTTCAGGTGGCTACGTAGCGATGGCCGGCCCGTTTGAGGTCGAGGATATGCTCGACCGCCTCGAACGCTCCTTCCGCGGCTTCCGCGGCAAGTCGCCACAGCATCGTCCGCTGCCGGCTGTGGAGCTGCAAAAGAAGCCGTCGGATCAGCACGTTGCGATGCCGCGCGAGCAGGTGCACGTGTTCTTGGGGCATGCGGGCGTGCGTCGCACGGATCCGGACTTCTACCGGCTGTCGGTCATGGACCACATCCTTGGCACCGGGCCGGGCTTCACGTCTCGCTGTTCGCGGCGGCTGCGGGACGAGCAAGGGCTTTGCTATTCGGTCAGCGCCGGCATTGCGTCGAGCGCTGGCGAGGAACCCGGCACGTTTACGGCCTACATTGGCACCTCTCCGGAGCATCGTGAGAAGGCCGTTGACGGCTTCCTCGAAGAGATTCGCCGGATCCGGGAAGAGCCGCCGAGCGCTGTCGAACTGCAGGACGTGCAGGACTACCTGACGGGTAGCTTCGTGTTCGCGCTGGAGCGCAGCAGCAACCTCGCTGGCTACGCGATCCGTGCCCGTCGCTATCAGCTTGGCTTTGACTTCATCGAGCGCTACCCGGATATCGTTCGTTCGATCACGCGGGACGACGTGCGCGCAGTTGCCGAACAGCACCTGCACCCGGATCTGCTGACGGTGGTCAGCGCCGGCGCGTCTTGATCTCAGCCTGTCGGATCAACGTCCTGACGATTGCCCATTATGTCTGCACCGACTCTCGACGAAGTTCTCGACCTCATGCACGAGATTGCGCCGCTTGAACTTGCGGCCGATTGGGACAACGTCGGCCTGCTGCTGCGGTCCGACGCCAAGCGGGATGCCGTGGCCCGCTGCTTGCTCACGATTGACCTGACCGATGCCGTCGTCGCTGAGGCCGAGGCCTACAGCGCCGACCTGGTGATCTCCTATCACCCGCCGATCTTCCGCCCGATGGCGCGCTTGGACGTGGGCGATGCGACCCAGCGCCGGATCCTTGCCGCGGTGCGCGCCGGGTATGCAGTGTATTCCCCGCATACGGCGCTCGATGCAGCGGCGGGCGGCCTTGCTGACTGGCTGCTGGACTGCGCGCTCGGCGAGCACGTGCCGTCTTCGGTCACCGCGTGTGGCGAAGGCGAGTATGGACGCGTTGCGCAGTGCAGCGAGCCGATGTCATGGCAAGATCTGCTGCAGCGGCTCAAGCAGCGCTTCTCGGTCCCTCATCTTCAGATCGCTCGTCCCGATGCGGCCGGCGACGCAGTGCACTCGGTTGCGGTTGCGGCCGGTGCAGGCAGCGGCGTGCTGCGCGGCGCCGCCGCGGACGTTTGGGTCACGGGCGAGATGTCGCACCATGACGCACTTGCCGCCGTAGCGGCGGGCACCTCGGTGATCTTGGCGGGTCACTCCAACACCGAGCGTGGCTACCTTTCGCGGCTTGCGGAACGCCTGCGCGAAGAGTTTTCGGATGGGCTGGACGTCGCGGTCGCGGAGCGGGATCGCGATCCGCTGACGGTGGTGTAGCTGCAGGCCGGGTTGACCGCAGCCAAGCCTCGCACCCGGGGTGTGCTCGCCGGAGCGCGTCCATTGCGCAGAGCGTCTGCTGGCCGGGGGCTTCGGCTCAAGTACCGCTGCCGACTTCTCGAAAGCTGGAGGGCTTGCGCACGGGAGAGGTGCGCGGGTTTGCGTCTCGTGATCCAGGCGTGCGGCATGAAGACCCCAGCAATCTACCTAAGTATTCTCGCTACCAGCGTCGCATCGCTCTGTGCCCAGGAGCCGACCGTGGCCGAGCAGCTGCAGGAAATGCAGGAGCGCATCGACGAGCTCGAGGAGCTGCAGGCGGAAACGTCCGAGCGAGTCGAGGGGCGAGCGCTGCTGCGCACGTTTTCGGCGATGGAGATCGATCTTGGCGGTCATGTGACGTCCATCTTCAGCCATATCGAAGGCGTAGCCGACAGCGCGACCGGGCACCAGCTGACGTTGCTCGAGCTGTTTCTGAAGGCTCGCATCAGCGACGAATGGTCAATCTTTGCGGCTCCGGCGTTCTTTACGTTTAACGGGGCGCTGCTCGACAACCCCGCTTCGCCGACGGTTGCCGGGGACCCCTTTTTCTCGGCCGATACTTCGTCATCGCCCAACATCACGCTCGGTCGTGCCTACGCCGAATACAGTCCGTATGACGAGCTTCGAATTCAGGGTGGCGTGATCGGCTCGCTGCACGGCACGACAAACCGAGAGTACTTCATCTCGGCGCGGAACATCGTGTCGGCGAGCCTGCACACGCGAGTGTTCACGGCCAATCAGCTGTTTCCGCAGGTGCTGCGTGGCGTGAAGGCATCCGGCAAACTGATGCAAAACGGCTCGCAGTGGTTCGAATACGATATCTATGCGGGGGTCGATTCGATCTCGGCCGCCGAGCCCTTGAGCGGCTTGCGCGTTGCGTTTGCCTGCAACGAGACGGGCCTTACCGTCGCGGCCAACGTCGGCCAGGGGACGCGCTCGGCGGCGCCGGTTCCAGGGCGCAACTTCGGCGTTGTGCAGTCGCCGTTTCCGGTCAACTCGTTTCTCGAGCACGACTATCGCTTTGGTGGCATCGACGTCGACTGGCGCAATGTGGACTTCATGGTTCGCGGCGAAGCCTACTACAGCGCCGAAGACGGTCTGCTCGATCAGCGTGCACTGTCCGTGGAGAGCACGTGGTTTGCTTCAGCTGAGTGGGGATTGTCCTACCGCTTTGACTACTACGACGCGGGCAGCGACCTCAATCCGCTGCTGCCCACGCCAGCGATTCTCGATCGCGGAACTTCGACCGAGCATGCGTTCGGCTTGATGTACGAGCCCGATCCGAGCGTGCGGCTGCGCCTGGATTTCCACCACAACAATTTGCCGAGCACGGATGACACCGTGCAGTACGTCAACCTCAGCTGGACGGTCAGCTTCTGATGATGGATACGCGAAACGTCATGGTTCGAATCGCGGCGGCAGCCTCGACCGTGTTGCTCTTGTCCGCTGTGCCGCAGGGGGGTACGCCGGCGAAATACGCGGTCGTCATCAACAGCAGCAACTCGTGCCAGGTCAAGGATGCCAAGGCAAGGGGGCTCATCAAGCAGCTGTTCCTGAAGCAGTTGAGCCGCTGGCCGGATGGTTTGGTTGCCAAGCCGTACGCGCGCAAGAAGTCGTCCAAGGGGCATTCTGTGTTTGGCAGTCAGGTGCTGCAAATGTCGGGGGCGGAGCAGGCTCGGCACTGGCTGCGCGCCAAGCACCTCGACGGCACAACAGCGCCCAATTCGGTGTCTTCTGACCGCATGCTTCTCAAGCACATCGAGAAGCACGACGGGGCGCTTGGCGTCGTTTCGCTGTCCGCGCTGCAGAAAGCGAACAAGGTCTCAGTGCGCATTCTCTACCGGTTCTGAATCCGGCGCGGCTCCATGAAGATTCGAACCAAGCTATTTCTGGCGCTGTCGGGTGTGTTGGTCTTTCAGCTCATCCAGCTGCTGACGACCGACCTTTTCGTGGCGCGCATGAGCGATGCGACCTCGCAGCTCGAGGATGCGGTGATGTTGCGACGCAACGTGCGTTTCGCCTCCGAGTCGATCCAGAAAGCGCGGGAGCTGCTGGTGGGTTTGCCGGCAAGCTCCGAGCGATCCGAGGATCTCGAAATCGCCACGGTCTACGCATCAGAAGCCATCGCGCAGCTCGACGTCATGCGCGAGCGCGCCGCGGAGGGGCGCTCTGTGGTTCCGCTGGATGAACAGGTGGCTGAGTTGAGCGCGGAAGTGGCTGCGCAGCTTGTTGCGTGCGGTCGTGCCGTTGCGGCTCAGGATGAGAGCAACATTGAAGAGCACGCGCTGTTTGCGGAGGATGCGTTGGCGAGTCTGGATGAGCGATCCTCCAAGCTCGACGCAGCGCTCAGTGAGGCGATCGATCGCAGCGCTCTCGAAGTGCGTTCCGTCCGCGGGACGCCGACGACCGCAGGATTCCTGGTCTTTGGCGTTTCTGCGCTGCTGTTGTTTTCTTACGCCTTGTTCCTGTCGCGTCGCTTCACGCTGCCGATTGAGCGGCTCAGCGGCATCGTCGAACGCATTGCGCGCGACAAGGACCTGACGATCTCTGTTGACGCTACTGGCCGAGACGAGGTGGCGACGCTGGCGCACTCTGTGCACGACCTGTCGAAGCAGTTCCGGCTCTCGGTTCATGCGGTTGTCGCGACGGCGCACCAGATGGAGTCGCGCAGCCAGGATCTGCGCAGTGGCTGTGAGTCGATTGCGAGTGCGGCGGCCGGCCAGGCCTCGACCGTGACAGACTTGTCGGGTCGTCTTGATGAGGTCAGCCAAAAGATGGGGCAGACCGTCGATGGCACGGCGAGCGCCAGGCGATTGGCAAGTGAGTCGCGCGAGCGAACGCAGTCGAGCTGGGCGCAGATGCAGGATCTGGTCTCTGCCATGCAGGAGCTCAGCGAGGCCAGCACCGAGGCCCAGAAAGTGACTACGGTGATCGACGACATTGCGTTCCAGACCAACTTGCTCGCGCTCAATGCAGCGGTCGAGGCTGCGCGGGCTGGTGAAGCGGGTAAGGGCTTTGCCGTAGTCGCCGAGGAGGTGCGGAGCCTGGCGTTGCGCAGCGCGGAGAGCGCGCGCGACTCGGCCAAGATCATGCACCGCTCGCAAGAGCGAGCCCAACGCGGGCTCAGCGTGGCCGGCTCACTCGCTGCACTTCTGCAGGAGACTCTGCAAAGTGTCGAGGCGGTGGATGGCCACCTAGACGAGATCAGTCAGATCTCGGATCGGCAGGCGCAGGATCTGGGAGCGCTTAACCGCCGTTTGGCGGACGTCGATGTAGGCATCCAAGCCGGCGCAGAAGGGGCGCACCGAGTTGCCGAGAGCGCTGAGAATACGTCCAATCAGTCGCAGGAGCTGCTCGCTTTGGTGCGCCAGTTCCGCGTCGGCCAAGACGTCTAAGTCCGCTCGCCGGTCAAGTCGCCGCCGGCTTGTCCTGCGTGTCGCGGATGGCGTGGCGGAACACGTAGTTCACGATCGGGATGCCGAGGATCAGTCCCCAGATTCCGAATAGCTTGCCGCCGATGGTCAACACAATGAGCACGAGCACGGGGTTCATGTGCATGTGGTGCCCGTAGATCTGCGGGTTCAGCACGTAGGTCTCAAGTGCGTGTACGACCATGATCATGATGATCGCGATCAGCATCGTGGTCACGCCGCCGGACTGCAGTGCGAGCAGCGCAATCGGTGTCGAGCTGATGAAGGTGCCGACGACCGGGATGAAGCTGCAGAAGAAGACGATCGTTGACAGCACCAGCAGGTTGGGCAGCCCCAAGAACCAGATGCCGAGGGCCGTCAGGATCGTGTTGCAGACCGCGATGAAGAGCTGGGCTTCGAGCGCGCGGCCTAGGACTTGGCCAAAGCCGGCGATGTTGTCGGCGACCTCGTCGTAGATCCAGCCGATCTTGGTGTGCTGCAGTCCCTGGATGCCGCGCCGGATCTTGCCGAGGTCGAGCACAATCAAGAACGAGAACAGCAGCGACAGCAAGAACGACGAAGCGTAGCTGAGCACGGACTGCCCGATTTCCAGTGGGTTCTTGGCGAGCGATTCGGTGACGTTCTCAAGCAGGTCGCGAACGATGTGCAGCTTGGGCAGCGGCTTCTTGGGCGCGTCGCTTTCATCGTCGCCCTCATCGTTCTCGGTGCCGTCACCCTCGCTCGCTTCCAGGCTGCCCGTCTCCGATGGGGTGAGCTCCTGGTTGCCGGTCTCGGTGTTTTCGCCTTCGCCGGCGGGCGTGGTGCTGCCGGACTCAACCTTGTCAGGCTCTTCCGTCGTGTCCTCGTTCGGCAGGTCGCCGGTTTGCTCCAGCGGCTTGCGGCGCGGGATTGCGCCCGGACGCTTGGGGCCGAACACCGAAGTGGCGTCGGGAGCCTCGCTGTGCTTGGCGAAGGCGTTGTACATCGACGGGTAGTTCGCCAGGAATTTGTTCGCCTGGGTATCCGCGTCCGCGATGTACTTGTCCTTGTTGACCAAGAACTGGTTCGCCTGCTCTTGGACCTGCGGCAGCAGCGTGAAGCCGGTCGCAAACAGGGTGCCCAAGAACACCATGCCGACGATCACGACTCGGCCGGCGCGGTTCTTGATCCGGTGGGCCAGGCCGTCCACGCCGTGCGCCTGGATGTAGGCGAACACGAAGGTCAGGAAGACCAGCAGCAAGAACGGGCGAAGGATGTAGAGGACGCCGACGAGCAGCCCCCATACGAAGATCCGCGTCGCTAACGAGAAGATGCGATCCCAGGGCTGGGGCAGACTCTTTTCGTTGGTCTCCTCTGACGTCATGCGACCTGGAAGGTACTGAGACGCAGTGGATCTTCAAAGTGAGAGTCTCGGGAATGTCGCCGGGTCTGTTCACGACGAGCCACGGTGGGGATGATCCCCTAGATGCGGTGCGCGCTGAAGACGAAGTGGTTGTTGGGCGCCTTGGTTGCCCTCGTGGCTGGATGTGGCGGGGAGCCGGAGGGCCAGAGCCGATCGGGTGGTGCCGGGAGTTTGCCTCGTCAGCCGGGTCACGCCGTGCCAGATGGCCCGGTTGTGCTCTCGACGCCTCTTCCGAGCCGCGCGGTCGTCGGCGGCAAGCGCTTTGCGCGCCTGGACTCCGGCGAGACCGGTCTGGTGTTCCGCAACGAACTCCGCCGGGAAAACACGGTCGCCTACGTCTACATGGGGGCGGGGCTCACCGTCGGCGACTACGACCAGGACGGGCTGCCGGACGTCTATCTCGTGTCCCAGGACGGCGAGAATCGCCTGTTTCGTCAGACGGCGCCGCTGCGCTTTGAGGACGTCACCGCGTCGGTCGGTCAGGGGCTGGACGGCGGCTCGGCCTGGGGGACGGCGGCGTCGTTTGCCGATGTGGATGGCGATGGTGATCTCGATCTCTACGTCTGCAACCTCGAATCGCCCAACCTCCTCTTCGTCAATGAGGGCGGTCGCTTCGTGGAGAAGGCCGGGATGTTCGGGCTCGGCGTCACGGCGGCCTCGACCGGGGTCGCGTTTGCTGACTACGACAACGACGGCGATCTTGATCTCTACCTGCTGACGAATCGTGTCTTCCGGCCGACGCTGCCCGCTGAGATCGTTGCCGAGACGACTCCGCCGTCTGCGATCGCCAAATCGCGAAGCGAACTGCTCCAGCCGGACCTCACGTTCGGCTACCGCGGTCAGCGGTTCATGGCCGGCCAGCGTGACCGACTGTTTCGCAACGACGGCTATGCCACGTTTGTCGACGCTACCGATGATGCCAAGCTCGACGATCACGGCAATGGCTTGTCGGTCGTCTGGTGGGACTTCGACGACGACGGCCTCCAGGACATCTACGTCGCCAACGACTTCCAGTCGCCGGACTTGCTGTGGCGCAACAAGGGGGACGGCACGTTTGAGGACGTGACCAAGCGCCTGCCGCACACCGCGTTCTTTGGCATGGGCTGCGACTTTGGCGATGTCGACCTCGATGGTCGCATGGATCTGTGCGTTGCCGATATGTCGAGTACGACGCACTACATGGGCAAGATGCTGATGGGCAGTATGGATCAGCATCGCTGGTTCTTGATGAATGCGGAGCCCCAGCAATACATGCGAAATGCGCTATATGTGAATTCTGGAACCGAGAAGTTCTTGGAGTGTGCACATATGGCGGGGCTTGCCAGCACCGACTGGACGTGGACCGTGCGATTCGCCGACCTTGATGAGGACGGTCGCCAAGACTTCTACGCAACCAACGGGATCCCGGTGTTCGCCGACAACCCGGACATCGGCGAACGCGTGCGCGGTCTTTGGCAGCAAAAGCGGTATGCGGCGGCCATGGATGTGCTGCGCAACATGCCGCGTGTTGACGAGAAGAACATCGCGCGCCGCAACGTTGGTGACCTGAAGTTTGAGGATGTCGGCGAGTTGTGGGGGCTGGACCAGAGCGGTGTGACGCACGGTGCGGTCGTTGTCGACCTGGATCGCGATGGCGATTTGGACGTCATCACCAACAATTTCAATGCCGAGGCCAGCGTGTTCGAGAACCGCACGGCTGGCACCAATCGGCTGCTGGTGGAGCTCCGGGGCGTGACCGGCAATGCCTTTGGTGTTGGAGCAAAGCTGGAGGTGGTCGCTGGCGGCGTGACGCAGGTACGCCAGGTTTCGCTGACGCGCGGCTATATGAGCGCCGGCGAGGCTGTGGAGCATTTCGGGCTTGGTGATGCGACGCAAGTCGAGGAAGTACGCGTTCGCTGGCCGGACGGAAGTCTCCAGGTCGTGCGCGACCAAGACGCCAACTGCCGGCTCCGCATCCGCAAACAGGCGCAGGCGCCCGCGCCGGCAAAGCAGACGGCAGCTTCCCCGCGATGGTTCGAGCCCGTTGCGGCAAGCAGCGTCGACCTTGCGCACAAGGAGGCGGATCACGACGACTTTGTGCGGCAGCCGCTGCTGCCACATCGATTGTCGCGGCTGGGGCCTGGCGTTGCGGTTGGTCTGGACAAAGGCGAAGTCGGCGTGTGGCTTGGTGGTGCCGTCGGCAGCAGCGGCCGCCTCGCCGGTCGCGATGTTCCTGCGGGACTCGTCAACGAAGATATGGGCGCGGTGTTTGTCGACTACGACTCGGACGGCGACCTGGATCTCTATGTGGCGAGTGGCGGCATCGAGGCCGACGAAGGGGACGCGTCCATGCGCGACCGTCTGTATGCCAACACCGCCGAGGGCTTCGTCGATGTCAGCGGCGACGTTTTCACCGGAAACGCGGCAGCACGTGCCATCAGCTCCAGCTGTGTTTGTGCCGCGGACTACGATCGTGACGGCGACGTCGACCTCTTCGTCGGTGGCCGGGTTGTGCCAGGCGGTTTCCCGCGTGCGCCCGCCAGCCGTTTGCTGCGCAATGACAACGGCAAGTACGTGGACGTGTCAGCGGCTGTTGCCCCTTCCCTGAGTGCGCTCGGAATGGTGAGCAGTGCCTGCTGGTCGGACATCGATGGTGATGGCTACGTGGACCTTTGTGTTGCGGCGCAGTGGCAGCCCGTTCGCGTGCTCGCCAATGTCCGGGGGATGTCGTTGGAGGATCGCACCGATGCCCTTGGCCTACGCGATGTGCGGGGCCAGTGGAACGGCATCACGTCGGCCGACCTGGATGGCGACGGGGACTTTGATTTGGTGGTTACCAACCTGGGCCTCAATACGAAATACAAGGCGAGTCGTGAAAAGCCGATGGAGCTGTTTGCGCGCGACTTTGACGGCAACGGCACGTTTGACGTGGTCGAAGCGAAGCGTAGCGGCAAAGACACGTTGCCCGTTCGGGGGTTGAGTTGCAGCAGTCAGGCGATGCCGTTCGTGCGTGAGAAGTTCTCGACGTACGACGCGTTTGCGCGGGCGACGCTCGGTGAGATCTATGGCAAGGCGCTCGACGACTCCCTTGCGCTGACGTGCAACGAGCTACGCCACGTTGTGCTCGAGAATCGCGGCGAGCAGTTTGTGCTGCATGCGTTGCCGAGTCGGGCGCAGCTTTCCACGAGCTTTGGTGTCGTCGCGCGGGACTTTGATGGCGATGGTTTGCCCGAGATTGTGCTTGGCCACAACTCTTGGTCGCCGGAGCCTGAGACGGGGCGGTCCGACGGCGGCCTGGGAGCGCTGCTGAAGTGGCGAGAGGGCTTTGCCTACGAAGCGGTTGAGCCCGCGCAAAGCGGCATCGTCAACTCCAGCGATTGCCGTGGGGTTGCCTTTGTTGCCGGCTTGCGAGGTCCGGGCGAGCTGCTGTTTGTCACCAACAACGGTGCGCACCGTCGCATGCGCAGCGCGCGGACCGATACGGCAAAGCGTCGCATTGCGCTTGTCGGCGGTGCCGGCAACCCGTGCGGCTACGGGGCTCGTTTGACGTTCGAGTCAGATGGCCAGCGGCCGATCGTGCGCCAGGTCCTCGCCGGCGACGGCTACCTGACGCAGTCGTCGCCCGTGGTCGACTTTCCGCTGCGGGCCGGCACCGTCGCGGTCGTTTGGCCCGATGGCGTTGAGTCCCGCCACGAACTTGACGGCCGCAAGGCGCAGGTCATGCTGCGGCGGTAGGCGCGGCGCCGTCCAGCCCTGCTCGGGCCAGCCTTGAGTCGGGTCCGTCCTGCGCCGCGCGATGATCGCAGCGGCCGCAGAGCGCCTACTCGTTGATCTGCAGCAGCAGGCGGTTGGTGATGGTGCCAATGCCGTTGTTGATCGTGGCGCCCTGGAAGAACATCTCAAATTCCAGGCCGAGGGCGGCAGGCGGAAGGATGAGCGGTGCCGTAAAGGTGCCGGTCGCGTCGGCCGTGCCGGCTCCCGCGCGGCGCACCGCAGAGTTGCCGGGGATGCGCCAGCTGCCGAGCCCGTTCGTGAAGCGGTGGTAGGGGATTGGGTCGGTGTCGACAAACCAAGCGAAGATGACGCTGGTGGCGCCCGGGTTGGTTGCAAGCTGGATGCTGACGGCTGTTGGTGCGCCGGCCGTGCGCAGGTTGCCAAACTCGTCGAGCTGTGGCGACGAGAGGCCGACTTCAGCGCCGCTGCCGTCGGTTCGTTCATCTGCACCGATCTCGACGGCGACGCTGCCGTTGCCTAGTGAGTCGAGGACGCGCGAATCGTTGTCGATATCCATCCCGCAGTCGGCGCGCGCCGTGATGGGGCCGGCCGTCACGTTGATCGTCGGCAGGATCGCGGAGTTGGTGCCGGCGTCGAGAACGGGTGACGTGGCCTGCACGTGCAGGTCGGACGGAGCCATCACGAACTGCGGGTCGGCTGCGCCACTGGACAGGATCCAGTTGGTGATCAGGTTGCCACCTGCGCCAAGATCCAGGTCGACGACCGAGCTCGGCGTGAACATGTTGGCGCCCATAGCGTAGGCCGCTGGGTTCCAGATGATGTTGTTGATGATGTCGTGTGTGCCTGCCGATGCGGTGCGGATGCCGACTACGTCGACGCTTTCGGAGAAGGGCTTGCCGTATCCTTGCGTGTTGTTGATCACGCGCGAGTTGCAGTTCGCCAGGGAGATTCCGATCTCCGAGTCGCGCACGATGTTGGACACAATGCGCGCTGCGGTTGTCGCTGGATTTGCGCCGCGCAGATCGATACCGGTCTCGTTGTTGTGGATCAGGTTCGCGCGAATCAGCGGTGATGACGTGCCATCTGGGGCACCGCCGAAGCCGCCGAAGTCAAAGTGCGAGATGCCCCGGCCGAAGCCGTTGAAGTTGGCGTTGAACGCGATCTCGTTTTCTTCGATCACGTGCTGGGAGTAGTAACCCGAGCGTGTCGCGATGGAGATACCGGTGCCGCCGTTGTCGAGGATTTTGCAGCGGTGGATGTAGACGCGATCGGGAGTCGTTGCCGCCGGGCCAGAGATCGAAGTGTCGATGCCGATGCCGGTAGCCCCCTGCGTGATGGTGAGGCCGCGGAGGACCGTTCCGGGAGTCTTGCCGCAGGGCCCGGCGTTTGGGCCGGCGCGGTCGATCAAGACCACGGATGCGGATGGGTCACCGCTGATGATGACGCCGGGCTCGATGGCTTCGAGCTTGATACCGCGTGCTGGCAGCGTCAGCGGGAAGGTCTCCATGCCAACGCCGGGCTGCATGTCGTAGGTGCCGGCGAGCACGTTGATGGTGATGGGGTTCCCCGTTGGGGTCTGGGCCAGCGAAGTCGCGATGGCGTTGGTGATGGTGCGCCACGGCTGAGCAAGCGTGCCCGTGTTGCTGTCGCTGCCGGCAACGGACACGTAGTAGATGTCGCCGCACGTCCATGGAGCCACGTTGGCGGGCACCGGCTGGATCGGCTGTTGCGGTGGGATTTGCTGTGGTTGCGCGGCGGCGACCTGCGTGAAGAACGCGGTCGCGAGCGTCGTCAGCGAGAGCGAGGAGGCGAGTTGATGGAGTTTGGACATGAGTATTGGGGTCTGCGTTTCGTTGAGAAAGGCGACGCCCGTTGGCTCATGTCACAGCTGCGTGTGCAATTCGAAGTCTTCCAGTGTCGGGCGAGCCGACACCTCGCGAAGCGGGGTTACTAGAAACGAAACTCGTGCGCGTCGGTCGTCGTGAAGACCGTGTTGCCGGTCTCACTGCTCGCTTGGCCGATCAGGCCCTGCACCAAGAACGAGCCGCCGGGCAGCGCAAACGGCATCTGGAACTGCAGCGCGAGCGGCGTCGACAGCATGGCCGGCGGTGTTGCGATCATGCGGCCGACGTCGACCTGCAGTTCGGGGTATTGCAGCGATGGGCCGGGAGGTGAGCCGGTGGCATAGAAGTCGATCAGCAGCCACCCGATGGCGGCATCATAGACGCCGTTCATCGAGCGCAGCTGCACGTCGAGCACCGTGCCGTTCGCGATCTGCTTTGTAGGGCATGCGGTCAGCGGTTCGGCGTCGATGGCGGACTCCAGCAGCGCGTGGTCGCCCGATCCTGGAAAGCGGCGTTGTGCCGGCGCTGCGCTGCGGTCGGCGCGCCCTGCTAGATGGTTCCAGTTGGCTTCGCTGACACCATGGGTTGTCAGCAGCTGCGCCAACGAGCTGTTGGCGGCGAAGCCTGGGTCGACGGCGCAGATGTTCTGGCCGTAGATCGACGTGTAGATGCACATCGCTGCCAGCAGCGTCATCCGCGGAGTCGGGTGCGAGCGATCGGGGTCGTACCACGTCGGATCCCACTCGAGCAGCGCGACCGCGTCGCCCACGGCGGCCTTTTGCGCCGTGCCGGCTCCGAACGTGGCGTTGATGTCGGCAACCGCGAGGTCGTAGTTGCCGCGCACCATCTGGTGCATCGCCATCGGCTCCGGCCACGACGTGGGGTAGAACGAGCTGCCCCAGGCGCGTGCCCATGTCTGGTACATCACCGCCGTAGCGTTGGGGCTGTGCGCCCGGACGTTGCCGGCGATTTGCGTCGCCAGCGAGCGAAAGCCAGGCACCGTGTAGCCAAAGTAGGGCGTCGCCTCGAGCGAGTTGCCCTGGATCACCACGTGGTCCCAGGATTGCCCGCCGGCCAGCGAGCTGCCGATCACAGCGACTTGTGCCGGATCGTTGGCGTGCACCTGCAGGCTGGAGCCGCCGATCAGGGCCTGCACGATCGTTGGCGTCGGCTGACCCGCTTGGATCGCGATCTCTTCGACAAGCTCCGGCACGCCGTAGCCCCACACCAAAAACGTGTAGCTGTTGCCGTAGAAGAGGATGTTCTTGCCCTGAGCCCGGGCGGGGTCGGCAGTCGTGGCGAACACGGCTGCAAGCGAGAGTGCGATGCGCACTGGCAGATTCATGCCAACAGTCTAGCGCCTGCAGGGTGCCGGCTGGAGGCCTGTCTCATCGCTGGGGTGGGGGCCTTGGCAGCGGATTCTCGCGGGAATACGCGTGGGCGGAGTGCTTCAGATAGGCGCATTTTCTGGCTTAGCCTTAGAGAGATCATGATTCACCACCGCCTTATTCTTGCGGGCCTCGCGGCTCTTTCCGTTGGTGCCTGCAACGTCGCTCCGAAAGCTCCGGAGCAGGTCATGCAGGTTGTCGTCCTAGAACATGCGGATCCCGTGGAGGTGGCGGCGACGCTTACGGCGCTTCTTGGGCAGGCATTGCAAGATGGACAGGGCGCGCCCACCGCGAGGGTTCGGGCGAATGCCGAGAGCAACTCGATTGTCCTTGCGGGGGAGGTGGAGCGCGTGCGGCAATCGCTCGAGCTGATCGCCCGGCTCGATGTGCCCGCCAAGACCTCCGGGGAGGCCTCAGCTCCAGCTCCAGCAGCGGCTGTCGTTCCGGCCTCATCCGATGGGCTTCTGGTGATCTACCTAGAGAACACCCTGGCGGCGGACATGCAGGAAACGCTCGACGAGTTCTTGCAGGAGTCGGAGGCGCCGCGCGATGTCCGAGTCCGCATGGACGAAGCCACCAACACGCTGCTGCTCTCGGGCGGGTCGAGCAAGCGCAACGAGCAATTGCTCGCGCTGGTCAAGCGCCTCGATCGCAAGATCTGAGGTTGACCGATTCGGGCGAGCATTGGGCCGCTAATCTGATGAGATGCCCGTTCGCAACGTCACCAGCCTGCAGCCACCGCGCGCAGACCTTCGCACGCTCTACCCCAAGATTGAGCCCTACGACCACGGCCACCTCGCGGTCGATGGCCACCACAAGATCTACTACGAGCAGTGCGGCAACCCCGAGGGCAAGCCGGTTGTGTTCGTGCACGGTGGGCCAGGAGGCGGTGCGGGCGAAGACTACCGCCGCTTCTTTGATCCGTCGGCCTATCGCATCGTGTTGTTCGACCAGCGCGGCTGCAAGCGCAGCAAGCCGTACGCCAGTCTGCAGGACAACACGACCTGGCACCTTGTTGATGACATCGAGAAGATCCGCGAGCACCTCAAGATCGAGCAGTGGCAGGTCTTTGGTGGATCATGGGGCAGCACGCTCAGTCTCAGCTATGCGCAAAAGCACCCTCAGCGCGTCACCGAGCTAGTGCTTCGCGGCATCTTCATGCTGCGTCGCAAGGAGCTGCTTTGGTTCTACCAAGAAGGGGCGAGCAACATCTTCCCGGACGCCTGGGAGCACTTCTTGAAGCCGATTCCCGCGGTCGAGCGCGGCGACCTGATGAGTGCCTACTACCGCCGCCTGACGAGCGACGATGAGCAGGCACGCGTTGCAGCGGCGCGCGCGTGGTCGATCTGGGAAGGAACGACGAGCCTGCTCTATCGCGACGAAAGCAAGATCGCGGAAACCGGCGCTGACGACTTCGCCGTTGCCTTTGCCCGCATCGAGAGCCACTTCTTTGTCAACGGCGGCTTTTTTGAGTGTGAAGACCAGCTGCTCCGCGACGTCGACCGCATTCGGCATATCCCCACGGTTGTCGTGCAGGGGCGCTATGACGTGGTTTGCCCAGCGCGCTCGGCGTGGGACCTCTATCGCGCGTGGCCCGAGTCCGAGCTGGTGATCGTTGAGGACGCTGGCCACTCGGCGTTTGAGTCGGGCATCCGCAGCGAACTGCTGGGGGCCACCGACCGCTTCCGTCCGGGGCCGTGAGTTGACCCGGTCGGCTGCACCCGCGACGCTGCCAGGGTGAAGCTCACCGTCATCATCGCCGTCGGCCTCCGTCCGAAGGATCTTGCGCACGCGCCGGCCCTGCGCGGCCTCGGAGAGCACGGTTTTACCGCGCCGCTCGACACGGTTTTTCCGGCGGTGACGTGCTCGGCGCAGGCATCGTTTCTGACCGGCGCGCAGCCCGCACAGCACGGCGCCGTCGGCAACGGATGGTATTGGCGCGATCTTGCCCAGGTGATGCTGTGGCGGCAGCCCAACCGCATCGTGCAGGGTGAAAAGCTCTACGAAGCCGCCGCTGCGCGCGGATTGACCACGGCAAAGATGTTCTGGTGGTGGAACATGTATTCGCCAGGCGTCAATTGGAGCGTGACGCCGCGCCCCGAGTACCACGCCGACGGTTTGAAGAAGCCGGGGCTCTACAGCGAACCGCAGGACTTTCACCGCAAGCTGCAGGAAGAGCTCGGGCCGTTCCCGCTGTTTGACTTCTGGGGGCCGCGCGCCGGCATCAAGTCGAGCGAGTGGATTGCCTCATCGGCACTGTCGGTGATGCGCGATCACGATCCGGACCTGACGCTCGTCTACCTGCCGCACCTGGACTACGACCACCAGCGATGGGGGCCCGACGATGCGCGTTCGCAGCAGGCGGTTCAGCAGCTGGATGCGCAGTGTGCTCGCCTCATCGAGGCATCGCGCGCGCGTGATTCACATGTCATCGTGCTTTCGGAATACGGCATCGAAAAGGCGAGCACCCCGGTCTTTCTCAACCGCATCCTGCACGAGAGCGGCTACCTGCGCGTGCAGGAAACGAGCCACGGCCAGCTGCTCGACTGCGGTGCCTGTCGCGCGTTTGTTGTCGCCGATCACCAGTGTGCCCACGTCTACGTAAACAACCCGTCGGACCTGGAGTCGGTGCGTAAACTGCTTGAGGCCGTGCCCGGCGTGGCCCGCGTGTTGGACCGCTCGCAGCAGGCAGAGTTGCACATTGGTCACGAGCGCAGCGGCGAACTTGTTTGTGTGGCGGAGCCAGGCTGTTGGTTTGCCTACCACTATTGGCTCGATGAGGCGCGTCGTCCGGACTTTGCCACCACTGTCGATATCCACCGCAAGCCCGGCTACGACCCCGCCGAGCTGTTCGTCGACCCGAAGATCAAGTTCCCCAAACTCAAGGTTGCGCGAGTGCTCGCCAAGAAGCTCAGCGGCTTTCGCTACCTGATGGATGTCATTCCCACTGACAGCTCGCAGGTCATGGGCTCACACGGGCGCATCTACGAAGAAGACGACGCGGGGCCGGTCTTTCTCTGCAGCGATCGCTCGATTTCTCGAGACAGGGTGGCCGCTACTGACGTCAAGCAGATGTGTCTAGATCTGTTGTCGAAGCCAAACAAAGCATGAGCACTGCCGAGACCATTCCCGAATCCTGGGCGGACAAGATTGACGATCTGGTGTCCCGCGATCAAGCGCCGAAGGCCATTGTCCTCCTCGAGCAATGGATGACGCAGTACGCGATCACGCCGTGGGCGGTGCGGAGGCTTGGAGAGCTGCACCTGGCGAGCGGCGATCGCGTCGCGGCGGGCCGTGCGTTCTTCTGGTCTGGCGAGCGCGGCAATCCGGAGCATGCGTCGTGCATCCACGCATTCCTAAAGAAGCGCCGCCGCCACCCGCGGCGGATCGTTTCGACGCTGCCGCCGCGTGCACGTGCGACGCTCGAAAACCTACCCGGAGCACTTCCTGGCGAACTCCGGGCCTTGGGAGTGACGGATACGGTTGTCGTAAAGGGCAATCGCGAGTGGCCGATGTGGGTGCAGCTTTCGCTGGTCGCCGTGTTCGCCGCGATCTTCATCGTGGGGCTCGTGACGAGCCTTCGGTGGGTAGCGGGTATGGTGAGGGGGCTGTTCTGAGCGTGGACGCAGGCGGCGACTTCGTCGCTGGAACGTCGCGGGCGCTTCTCAGACGTCTCTTCTCAAACGTTACTTCTCAAACCGCGCGCGTTTGCCCTTCTCGAGGTAGGCAATGAGGTTCTTGTAGAGCGCTTGGTTGGCCGCGTTGAAGAACTTCAGCATGCGTTCGTATTTCGGCGACTTGCTGTAGCCGAGGCCATACGAGTAGATGCGTGTGCCCTCGTCGCCGAGATCTTCAAAGAGGATTACGTTCATCAAGTTTGCAGCATCCTTTCGCATGACTTCCGGCCATTGCTTGCTGGCGCGCGCCTGCAGCGTTAGGACGCGGAGCGGCACAAAGTTCAAGATCTTGACGATGTTGGCGTCGGGGTCGCTGGGCTTCGCATTCGGGTCGTAGTGCGATGCGATGGTGCCGCCTGGCTTCAGTTCGATCTTTGCGACCGGCACGGCCCACGCGGTGTAGCCCTCGGCGGTGACGAACGCGTCCCAGACCTTTTGAATGGGGGCCTGGACCCATACTTCTTGCGCGAGCGTGTAGCCGTGTTCGGTCGCTTCGATGCGGCTGTGCACCGGGGCCTGCTTGGACGTGCGCGATGATTGCTGTGCGCAAAGTTCCGTGGAGCATGGGGTCGCGGCGCGCAGCGCCGCGGCGAGGGGCAGACTGGCGTAGGTGTTCATCTCGGCAGCCTGCGGCCGCGGCAGCTTTGCGTATTGAACGTTTTTGAACTCGGGTCGCGCGTCTACGTGTCTTGGCTTGGCGGCGGCGAGGGATCGTCAGGGAAGAAGTTCGTGCGATCGCGGCCGCCGCCATCACGTTGGAAGGAGCTTGGGCGGTATCCGGAGAAGGCGCGGAACTCGCGGATGAAGTGCGCTTGGTCAGCGAAGCCCAGCTCGGCAGCGAGCGCGGCCCACGGGACTTTCTCCTGCTGCTGGATGCGTTCGAACACCGCGTAGAAGCGGAGGATTCGGTGCAGGGCCTTGGGCGTGATGCCGACGTGCCGTCGGAAATGCTCGAGGAAGTGTCGGTGGGATACGCCGGCCGCCTCGGACAGCGAGGTCAGTGCGATCTCGGCGGCGTCTCGCTGGATCGTTGCTGCCGCCTCACGAACGTAGGCAGGAGGGGCAAGGGAGGCGTCGAAGCGCTGGGTCAGCCAGCTTTCGAGCGTGTCCAGGCAGCCGTGAGGGTCTGCGGTCTTGGCGAGTGCGTCACGGAGCTCGACGATGTCGTTTCCGAAGACATCAGCGGCGGGCACCACTTGGTCCACAAAGTCACTGGCGGCGCGGTGCGTGATCGCCATGGAGCCAGCGAAGGCGAACTGCACCGCCATCAATCGGCTGCCGGCACGGGTGTCGCCGATCGTGAAGTAGTTGGTGTGCACGCCCGATAGCCACGCGCATTGGTAGGTGGCGCGAGGCCGGCCGGTTGCGTTGTCGTAGACGTGGCGTAGCCGTCCGTCTAGTTCGATCACCAACGTCATACGGCCGTTGGGCACGACGCGTTCGCGCTCGTGCTCGGGTTCGTATTTGTCTAGGTAGAAGACAACGTCAATCGCCTCCGCAAGGTCGTGCGCGGCCGGCTGGCGCTGTTCGTAGATCACGGCCGCGTATCCTCTTCCATGTCCGTCAGGATGCGGAGTGCTTCGGCGCCGTCATTGCCGCACATCTCGATGGAAGCGCGAAGGTCGCCACACCACTTCGGTCGCTCGGGCCTGCCGAACAGTTCGCACCGATTGTCTGCGTCGAGGTGCACGCAGCGTTCGCCAGCGCGTTTGCCCTCAGGCATGCCGAAGAACGGCGTTTCAATCGAAGGAGCGATGCAGCATGCACCGCATCCAGCCCTGCATTCGAAGGCGCTCATCGTTGGCAAGAGCGTATCTGGTAGGGGCGGTCGTGGCGATCGAGGTGCGTCAGTGCAGTGCCGGCGGCGCTTGCTGCCTGTGGGCGAGGGCTTCCATCGCTGCGACGAGGGCGCTGTGTGACATGTCGTCTTGGTTGAGTTCGGCCTTGATGCCGTGTCGGCGGAGGATGCTGATGTGTGCGGCCGTGATCGCTAGGTAGCCCATAGACCACGTGCCAAAGGAGCGTTCCGGCTCATCGATTTGACCCAGCAGTTGGATGCTGTGGTGTCGCGTGTCGCTGCTGAGCTTCAGGAAGGTCTCCGAGACGTCTTTGCGGTCGCCTTCGAGCACTTGGGCGAAGAACTCTTGCCGGAACAGCAGAAAGCCGGTGATGCCGCGGGCGGCGTTCTTTTCGCTGGCAGCGCGGGCGAGGTTCTGCACTTGGGCGATGGTGATGCCGGACGCAGGTTGGCTGCAGTAGGACAATTGTGTGATGGTCACGGCTTCTGCTCGACGGCGTGGGTGTGGCTCGGGTCTGTGGCGACGCGGATCCTCTGTGATGGTGCTGATCGGGTTGGGCCGGTGGACTCCTGGTCAGGAAGTTCCCTGGTGATGTCCGGCTAGGGCCCGAACTGCCGTGGTATGGGGGATCTCGAGCGGGCTTCTTCTGGGACGTCTGCGAGAACTCACCCTTGAGTTGTGCCCCGCGTCACTTCGCGCCACCCCGAACGAATCGGGCGCGCGAGCAGGCGCGGTAGCGCTATGCGAGCGGCAGGTCCGTTCTCGCCTGGCAAAGTTCATCGTGCATGCGCTGCACGGTTTCGCAGCGTGGGTCGATCGTGCCGTCGCCCACATCCTCTAGGTAGCGGCAGGCTGCGAAGTCGCGGGTTCGTTCTTCGTAGTGGGCGACCCACTCCGCTTGGGGCGCGCGGGCCCAGTCGCTGTGTGGCCAAGACTTGGTGGGCGGGCGGGACAGCCCGATGCGCCAAGGCTTGGCCGTGAGCCGGGCGCGAAAGCAGTTTTGTAGTGCGCACATCTGAGCGTAGGCCGGGTCGGTTTGCAGGTCGCGGAAGAGCGACTGCACGGCTTCGCTGGTCGGGTCAAAGGTCTGATGCAGAGCAAGCAGGCGCAGGCCTGCCGGCGTGTCGTAGACAGCGAAGCGGCAGCCTGGATGCTTTTTGGCGATCTCGTGCAGCCTGTCGCGCATGCGTTGGTGGCTGGCGGCGACGGTGTTCGGCTTGGCGCGCTGGGTGGAGCGGCCTAGCAACGAAGCCGTGGCGACCAGCACGGCGATGGCGGTGCACAGCACCGCAAGCGAGAGCTGGCCGCGGACGAGGAGCACGACGCCAAATACGATGGCCAACAAAGGCAGCTGGCAGCCGACCGTGTGAAAGGCCTTTTCGGCAAGCGCGCCCATGCGCGGGGCAACGTCGATGTCGGCAAACAGGACGTCCGGCTCGTTGAGGCAGCGTGCGCCGTACGAGTTGCGCGTGATGACGTCGTTGCCGTTGCGCGCGACGACCTCTTCGCGGATCGGTAGGCCGAGCTCGCCGTAGGCCCGCTTGCGCTCGCGCTGGGAAACCGTGCGTCCCGCGCGCAGCTGTGCGAAGGCTTCGTCGACGCGGTGTTGCGCGTGTTGCTCCGCTTGCTGCTGGCTTTGATCTGACCAGCCGAAGCGGCGCAGCACTCGCTGGCGATCGCCGACGGCGCCCTCTTGCCGAGCTTCTGCCCAGAACTCCGGAATCTGCATGCGGCGAACGATAGCGGCGCGCCGTTGTGCAGACGAATCCGCAGAGCCGACTTGGTGATGTCCGACTACGCAAAACGGCCCGGCGACGCGCGAGGCGTCACCGGGCCGCTGCAGGGACTGACGAATCAGTCGGGACTCGCAAGAGTCGGGCGATGTGTGGTTGTGGTGGCGGGGCTTAGAAGCCCATGCCGCCCATGCCACCCATACCGCCCATTCCACCCATGCCGCCCATTCCGCCCATGCCACCCATCTCGTCGTGGCCGTGGTCGCCGCCGCCGGCGGGCTTCTTCTCCGGAACGGAGGAGATCAGGGCCTCGGTGGTCAGCAGCAGGGTCGCGACCGATGCTGCGTTTTGCAGCGCGGCCGAGGTGACCTTGGCTGGGTCGACGACGCCGGCCTTGATCATGTCCATGTATTCCCCGTTGGCTGCGTTGTAGCCAAAGGTGTCGCTCTTGTTGGTGCGAACGGTCTGGATCACGATCGAGCCATCGACGCCGGCGTTGGCCGAGATCTGGCGCATCGGGGCTTCGAGGGCGCGGCGCACGATGTCGGCACCGATGCGCTCGTCGCCTTCGAGCTTCAGCGAGTCGAGGGCTGCAGAGCCGCGCACCAGCGCGACGCCACCACCGGCGACGATGCCCTCTTCGACCGCGGCGCGGGTCGCGTGCAGGGCGTCTTCGACGCGTGCCTTCTTCTCCTTCATCTCGGCTTCGGTCGCAGCGCCGACCATGATCTGAGCGACGCCGCCCGAGATCTTGGCGAGGCGCTCTTGCAGCTTCTCGCGGTCGTAGTCGCTGCTGGTCCGGCCGATCTCGGCGCGGATCTGCTCCATGCGAGCCTTGGTGTCCTTCGGCTTGCCCGAACCTTCGATGATCGTGCAGTCGTCCTTGCCGACGACGACCTTCTTGGCCGAACCGAGGTCCGCGGTGCCAACGCCTTCGAGGTTGATGCCGAGGTCTTCGAAGATCGCCTTGCCGCCGGTGACGACTGCGATGTCTTCCATCATTGCCTTGCGGCGGTCACCGAAGCCCGGCGCCTTGACCGCGCAGCACTTGAACACGCCGCGCAGCTTGTTGACGACCAGCGTCGCCAGGGCTTCGCCTTCGATGTCCTCGGCGATGATCAGCAGCGGGCGGCCGCTCTGCGCGATCTTCTCGAGCAGTGGCAGCATGTCCTTGATCGACGAGATCTTCTTCTCGTGGATCAGGATGAAGGGGTTCTCGAGCTCCGCCTCCATCTTCTCTTGGTTGGTGGCGAAGTGCGGCGACAGGTAGCCCTTGTCGAATTGCATGCCTTCGACCCAGTTCACTTCGGTCGCGAGGCTCTTGCCCTCTTCAACCGTGATGACGCCGTCTTTGCCGACGCGCTCCATGGCGTCCGCGAGGATGTTGCCAATCTCTTCGTCGTTGTTGGCAGCGATGGAGCCGACCTGCGCGATCTCCTTCTTGCCCTTGACGTCGATCTTGATCTTCTGGATCTGGCCGACGACCTTGGTGACGGCCTTCTCGATGCCGCGCTTCAGCGCGACCGGGTTGGCGCCGGCGGTGACGTTCTTGATGCCTTCTTCGAAGATGGCTTCGGCGAGAACGGTCGCGGTCGTGGTGCCGTCACCGGCGACGTCGGACGTCTTCGAGGCGACTTCCTTGACGAGCTGTGCGCCGAGGTTTTCGTACTTGCCTTCGAGCTCGATTTCCTTGGCGACCGTGACGCCGTCCTTGGTGACGGTCGGGCTGCCGAAGGACTTTTCGATGATGACGTTGCGGCCACGTGGGCCGAGGGTGACCTTGACGGCGCGGGCGAGCTTCTTGACGCCGTCGCGCATGCGCTCGCGCGCTTCCTGGTCGTATGCGATCTTCTTGACTGCCATGGGTATGTCTTGCTTACGGTTTGTAGTTCGTGCGAATCAGTCGTGCGCGACTGCTTCAGTCAATGATCGCGAGGATCTCGTCTTCGGCCAGGATCAGCATCTCGCCGTCGTCGAGCTTGATCTCGCTGCCGGCGTAGCTTGAAAACAGCACGCGGTCCTTCTGCTTGACCGAGACCGGCTGGCGCTCGCCGTTGTCGAGCAGCTTGCCCTTGCCGACCGAGACGACGATGCCTTCGCGCGGCTTTTCCTTCGCGGTGTCGGGCAGGATGATTCCGCCCTTCGTCTTGTCGTCGGCTTCCACGCGCTTGACGAGCACGCGATCACCGAGTGGGGTCACAGTCGAGGTCTTGGTCTTGGCCATTGCAGTTCCTTCGTGGGGGTGGGTTGCTGAAAGTGAAAGTGGGGTTTCCAGCTGCGCGCCAACCGGCGCGTTCTGGGGATTGTGGGGGTGTCTCGCTGAGGATCGAACGAAGCGGTCAGGTGTTCCGCGTCTGGCGTCAGCGATCCCGCCGCGGAGGCGGTCTCTGAGTGCCCTGCTGAGGGCCCTGCCGAGGGAGTCGCTGAGGGAGTCGCGCCCGAGCGGATGGCGGCAGCGGCAGCGGCGGCGCCAGCGGGCCCCCGAAGTGTGCTGCGATCAGGCTCTCGAGCGTTTGGCGCAAGACGCGCAAGTCGAGTGGCTTCCGCAGGAAGGAGAAGAAGCCCGATTGCTGGGCCGCGGCAACGTCGGCGGCGTTTGCCAGGCCGGACATCAGGATCGACGGCAGGGGCCGGATGGTTCGTAGCTGCTGGAGCAGCTGAGGGCCGGTCGTTTCCGGCAGGTGGAAGTCGAGTAGCGCGAAGTCGAAGCGCTGCCGGTGCGCGATCGCGACCGCCTCCGTCGCAAATGCCGTTGCCGCAACGCCCCAGCCGAGCTCGGCCAAGAATTCACCCAAGCACTCGCGCAGCGAGTCGTCGTCTTCGACCAGCAGAATGCGGAAGTTCTGGGACATCGGGATCGGCAGGGGGCAGCGTTGGCCTCTTGGGGAGAGCAAGGCTTGTGCCGACTGTTGCCGTATTGATTAAGACGTTCCTCTGCATAGGTTTACGCCATAATCTCTGCCGGGAAGCGATCCCTGGGGGTGTCAGAATGGCGGTTGGCTGCCCTGCCGGTGCTGACAAGATGGCGGATGATCACGCCGGGCTCGGCTACCTGCAGCCGGCCTCCTGCTTGGCTCGCCCTCACCGGGAATCGTCGGCAGCGGCCCTACTCGTCTTCCGGATCGTCGTCGTCTTCATCGTCGTCGTCGATTTCCTCGAAGTCGTCGCTGTCCGAATCGTCGTCGTCGTCGAGATCATCGTCCTCGACCTCGTCATCATCGTCCCAGTCGTCATCGTCGACGTCACCGTCATCCTCGTCGTCCTCGTAGGACGCCAGGATCCGATCCCAGTCGGCGACCTCGATGGTCGCGTTGCAGACGAGGCAGACGCTGTCGTTGTCGCGGAGGTCCTCGAGTTCCTCGACGTCGCGGTAGACCTTGCCGCATTCGCGGCATCGCACAGGCTTGCCCATGGCTCTTACTAGTTTGGTTTCAACGGGGCGGGCCCCGCCCGCGACGACGCGATGCTTACCCCGACGGTGCCACAAGGCAATGCCCATGCTGCGGAATCTTGCTTTCGCGGTGCGGCAGCGTCATCGGCTTTTTGGAGGCCTGGCCATAGCCGCAGCCCAACTCAGCTTTCGCAGCGGATTGCGCCGATGATGTGGGCGTGTCCAAGTCCGTTCCGACGATCCTCGTTTTTGGCGCGCTCGCGACGATTGCGCTCAGCCTGATGATGCGCCACCTCGCCGACGTGAAGTCCGAGCGCGCGGGTTCGCCGTATGCGCCGGCGGTCGAGAATGCGCTCGGGTCCAAGGTGATCGGGTCGCTGCGCATCGAGCCCTCGGCCCGCGCCAAAGACCATGCGCCGCCAGACGAACTGGTGGTTCATGCGCGGGTTTCTCCTGGCGCAGCGGATCAGCGAACCGCGGATCGAGCCGGTCATGCGCTCTGGCTCGGCGCGATGCGCGCCGGCCGTGCCCCGCGCGCCGTTGCGGTTGTCCTGACCGACGACGAGACGGGCGAGGAGCGATCGTTTGAGGTTGCTCGGCCGTTGGGGCGCCGCGCTCCGCAGCGTCAGGTCCCGCTGCCGAAAGCGGGATCGCCGGCGGAGTCGCCGCCCAAGCAGCAGCCGTCGCCTGCGAAACCGGCGGCCGAAACGACGCCCGCGAAAGTGCCTCCCAGGAGTGCGCCCGAAAAGCGCGTTCCATAGGTCGCTCAGCAGCGGCGGTGGCATGGGCGCGGCACGTGCTGGGCAAGCCGAGGCGCTGCCGCGTTCGATAGTTCGACGACATGCCCGTCGCCGTCTGTTTTGCCTTTGCCGTCGCCGATGGCCTGACCCCCGTCGTGGGGGCGGCGCCGTTCGACGTTCTCGCGCGTCAGCTACCGCGTTTGCTCGTCGCGCGGCTCAACGGCGAGGGCGACAAGGGCCTGCGGTTCTTCCCGTTCCTGGGTCCTGTCGATGGCCAACGCAGCTTTCTGCGACTGCGTGAGCTGCTCGAGCCGAGTGCTCTTTGCGAGCTGCACAAGCAGGGTGATGTCGAGCTTCTGGTCGACGGCTTGGTGCTGCAGGATCGCCTGCAGTGGCGCGTGTTGGACGGTCACTCGGGCAAGGAACGGCTGCGACTTGAGCTGCCGTTCGAGGCCAAAGAACCGCTGGCGCTGCTATCGCGCCTCGAGTTTGAGATGGTCGGACTGTTGCAGTGGACGGGGCGCGCGGCCACGCCGCTCGCGCTGACGGATGCTGCGCTCGGCTGGTATCTTGTGCTCCGTGACGAGATGCTGCGGCGCGAAGCCAACCTGCCGGACGTCACGCCAGATCCGTTGCGTTGTGCGAATGAGTGCATCGCGTTGGCCTCCGACGATGACGATGTTCAGGACGTGGTGCTGGACTATTTGGCGCTGTTGCTGCGACGCAAGATCGAGCCCGCTCGCGTCGCTGCCGCCGCGCTGCAGTTGGCGCCGGCGCTGCGCGATCCGCGGCGGCTCGACCGCCTTGCTGGTTTGACGTTTGCGGCTGGCGAACGCGAACCCGCTGTCAAGCTGTTGGTCGACGCCGCGATCTTGGCGCCAACCGATGCAGAGCTGGTCGAGCGCGCCGCCGCGCTCGCGTTTCAGTTGGGGGATAATGGCGCCGTCAAACGTGCCGTCGAAGCCGCTCGAGGCGCCGGCTCGGTGACGCCAAAGATGATGGCCCAGCTTGCCGCGAGCTGCGATCGTTCTGGCGACCTGGAGCGTCGCCAAGAGCTCATTCAAGAGCTGCTCGGTTGCGATGAGCTGCCCGTGCCGGTTGCGCGGCTGGTTGTGTCGTTCTTGCTCGAAGAAGAGCAGCCGGCGCTGGCCCGCACCGTGCTCGAGCGTGCGTTGGCGCTCGCGCCGGATCAGGCGATGCTGCACTTTGAGCTCGGCCGTGCGTGCCTCATGCTCGACGATGTGGCCCGTGCCGGCATCGCCATGCAGCGCGCGATCGAGCTCGGTCTGCAGCCGGCGCTCCATACGCAGGCCGTGCGCATGCGGCGGCTGGCGGCTTCGCCCGGTCTTTGGCACGGCTCGCAGCTGGTCGAGAAGGCCTTGGCCGCCGGCGATCTTGGGGCGGCCCGCGACGCGATTCGTGCTCTGGTTCGCCGTGCCGCCAGCGTGGCAGAGTCTTGGTTGATGTATGGCGTTGTCGAACACAAGCGCGGCAAGCACCGTCGCGCCGAGCGTCTGCTGCGCCGCGCCCTCGATCTCGACGCGGATTGCGCCGAGGCCGCCAACCGCCTCGGGGTCGTGCTGCTGCAGGCGGGGCGGACCGCCGAGGGGACGCGCCACCTGCAGCGCGCCAACGAGCTTTCGCCTGACGATACGTCGACGTTGCTGCACCTCGCGCAGGCCACTGCGATCGAGGGCAGCCAGGACAAAGCGAACCAGCTCGTCGATCGCGCCGCGCAGCTGGGGGCCGACCCGCAGCTGGTAGAGGCCGTTCGCCGCGAAGTCGCGTCCGCCGTCAAATAGGCGCGGCTGGCGTAGCGACGGCGTCTGGCCACCTTGAAGGCGGGAACTTGCTGGGCTGGGCGCGGCGTTGGGCTACAACACGGGCGTGACCGATGCCGACGTAAACTCCCTGCTCGCGCTCCGCGATGGCTTCCTCATCACGGGCCGCTGCAATTACCTCGTCAACAACTCGCTTGGCGCGATGCCCAAAGCGGCGCGCACGGCGATCGGCGATTTCGTTGAGGGCTGGGACTTTCGCGGCGTGCGCTCGTGGGGAGACGGCTGGTGGACGATGCAGGACGAAGTCGGCGACCTGATCGCGGGCGTGCTTGGCGTCGACGCCGGCACGGTTTCGATGCATCAAAACATCGCGGTCGCGCTGGAGATGATCCTGTCATGCTTCCGCTTTGACGGCCCCAAAAACGGCATCGTCTACGCGGATCGCAACTTTCCGAGCGACCAATACATCTACGAGGCCCGCGCTCGCCACGGCGCCAAGCTGGTGCGCGTTCCGGCTGCTGCCGACGGCATCTCGACGGACGGTCAGCAGATCGCCGACGCGATCGACGAGACGACGCTGATCGTTGCGATCGACCACGTGATGTTTCGCAGCTCGGCGATCGTCGACATCGAGCCGATCCTCGCCAAGGCCAACAAAGTCGGTGCGTTTGTCGTGCTCGACACGTTTCACTCCGTCGGCATTGTCCCGCTCGAGCTCAAGCAGTGGGGCGTGCATGCCGCGGTCGGCGGCGCGCTCAAGTGGCTGTGCGGCGGGCCGGGCAATTGCTTCCTCTACGTCGATCCGGATCGAGCCAAGGACATGGAACCGGCCTTTACGGGTTGGGCTGCGCACAAGGATCCGTTCGCGTTCTCGCCAAACGGGCAGGACTACCGCGACGACGGTGGCCGATTCTTTACCGGTACGCCCAACGTGCCGGCGCTCAGTGCGGGACGGGCCGGCATCGAGATCGTGGCGTCGGCCGGCAAGCACGCCGTGCGGGAGCGAAACCAAATGCTGACGGAGCTGTTGATCGAGCACGCGGATGCCTGCGAACTGCCGCTGCGGTCGCCGCGCGATGCCGACAAGCGTGGCGGCCACGTCGCGCTCGACGTTCCGCATGGCTACGAGGTGTGCCAGGCGCTGGCGGCTATGGACATCGTTGTCGACTACCGCCCGGATGCCGGCCTTCGCATCGCGCCGCACTTCTACAACACGGTGGGCGAGGTCGAGCAGTGCGTGCAGGCGATTCGAGCCATTCTCGAAGACAAGGCCTACGAAGCATTCGTCGACCAAGAGCGCAAGCCGGGCTAGTCGCCCGTTTGCCCGCCGCCAACCCCTCGTCAAGCCGATGCGCATCTGGGATATCAGCGAACCGATTGAGCCCGCGACGGCGACGTTTCCGGGCGACAACGCGTTTTCACGCGAAGAGGTCATGCGCATGGCGGATGGCGCTTCGTGCAACGTCTCGACGATTCGCATGTCGGTGCACGTCGGCACGCATGCGGATTCGCCGCTCCACTACGATCCGGCGGGCATCGATTCGGCGTCGGTTGAGCTGTCGCCCTACCTTGGGCCCTGCTGTGTTCTCGACGTGCGGGGCGAAGGTTCGCCTGCGTTGATTTCGGCCGCAGCCTTGGCGGACGGCATTCCCGCTGGCTGCGAGCGTGTGCTGTTGCGCACGCAGCCGTCGCACGACCACACCCGCTTCGATCCCGGTTTTCCATCGCTTGGCGGGGCCGCGGCTGAAGTGCTTGTGCAGCGCGGTATTCGCCTCGTTGGCATCGATACGCCCAGCGTTGACCACGCCAGCAACCGCGAGCTCGACGGTCACCAGGCGCTCTATCGCGGCCGCATCGCGATCCTCGAGAACCTTGATTTGCGCGACGTTCCGGCCGGCGGTGGCCAAAACTATGAGCTGATCGCGCTGCCGCTCAAACTCGTTGGTTGCGATGCGAGCCCCGTGCGTGCGATCCTGCGAGAACTGCCATGACCAAACGCGCCGTCAACCCAGCTGCTCTCTCGGAGCCGATCGGCTTTGCCCACGCCTGGCTCGTCTCGCAAGAGGCTGCTTCCCAAGAAGCCGCTAGCGCGACGCTCTACCTCGCCGGCCAGTGCGGCTACGACAAGAGCGGCAAGGTGCTGCGCCCGGGCGACCTCGCCGGCCAGCTTGACGACGCGATGGCCAATATTGCGCTGATCTTGGCCGATGCCGAGATGTCGTTCGAAGACGTGGTGCAGCTCAACTTCTACGTGACCAGCCGCGACGACTACGCCACCGCGCGACGCGAATTCGGCAAGGTCTGGAAGAAGCACTGCGGTCGGCACTATCCGGGCATGGCGATGTTTCAGGTCGTGTCGCTGTTTGATCCCGATGCGCTGATCGAGATCCAGGGAATCGCGGCGCGATGAGTGCGCCGACCGCGGACTCGAGAGCCGCCTGGCGTCGCTTCAGCGTCGCGCTCGCGATCGCGGGCATTACGGCGTGCAGCAGCGAGTCGCCGTACCGGACCGAATTTGACGACAGCGCCGGATCGCTCGAGCTCGAGATTCTGGGCGACGGGTTTGTGCGCACGGGCGGCCGCCGCATCGCGCTCGAGCGCGTCGTGTTGGAGCTGCGCCAGCGCGCTCGCGCCATGAGCGACGATCAGCTTGAGCGATTTGTCGTTCACGTTCGCTATGCCCCGGGGCTCAGCGGCGATGCGCGTCGGCACGCCGACGAGAACAACGAGCGTCTGCTGTTAGAACTCGACATCATGGACCTTGGGCAGGTGCGCTACCCGTAGTGGGGGCGGCTGCCGCGACTTCTTGCTCTCGCCTGCTCCCGCTCGCTCGACCCAAACATGGACCTGCTTCGCCGCCATAGCCCTCCCGAGCTCATCGTCTTCGACGTCGATGGCACCCTGCACGATACCTTTGCCTGGTGGGCGCCCGTGATCCGGGCTGGGGTGCAGCGCTTCGCTGAGCAAGAGGGGCTTGAGCTGGCCGTGCCCGACACGCGCGAAGCCGAGGCGGTCGTCGGGATGAAGGACGCCGGCGTGTGGGCGCCGTTTTTGCCGGAGGAGCTCAAGCATCGCTGGCTCGACCTGCGCGCCGTGGTTTTGCCCATGGAGGTCGACGAAGTCTGCCGCGGCGTCGACTACCTGTTTGCCGGCGTGCGCGAGCTGCTGCTGCATCTGCGCCAGATCGGCGTGCGTGTTGCCCTGGCCAGCAACTGCCGCAGCACCTACATGGGGGCCATGATGGAAGGCCAGGGTCTGCGGGCGCTGACCGACTGGCAGTTTTGCCTCGATAGCGAAGGCGTTGACACCAAGACGGACATGCTGCGGTTGGCCCGCGAGGCGGCTGGCGCCGAGCGCATCGTGATGGTGGGGGACCGCGAGCCGGACCACGAGGCTGCCCAGGCGCACGGGTGGCCGTTTGTCTGGCGGCGCAACGATCGCTGCCAGATTGACGCGGACTGGGTCTGGAATGGCGATGGCAACGAGTTCTTGGCCGCTCTTGGGCTGGCCGAGATGCCGAGCTAGATGTCTGTCGGCCGGCCGGCGGCAAGCCTGCGGCAGGCGGGCTGCCCAGGAATCTTCATATTTCGCTTTGGCGAAACGTTGCGCGGTCGAGCCGTGCAGGTCGATCCGAAGTGCTGCGCGATCAATCCAGAATAGACTCGGGAGGCTTCGTTAACCGCGAAGCCGAAGCCGCAGCCCCGCCGCAAACCCGAACGCCCGTCACTCATGGAACAAGTCGTCATGCTGGTATTGCCCGTGTTGGGCATCATCTTTGGCTATGCGCTCATCAAGAGCTTCATGGACCAGCGGGCTGAGGCGCGGATCGAGCGCGTCAAGCTGCTCGAAGAGGCGCTGCGCAACCCGGCGATGGATCGGCCGACGATCGAGTCCCTGACCTACCAGCTCACCGGTGCCCGTTCCCGCGAGCGGGGCTCCTCGCGCTTGATGGCGGTGGTGCTGGCGATCGGCTGGATCACGCTCTTCTCGGGGATCGGTGGGCTGGTCTACGGGGAATGGGTGCATGACGAGGACTCATCGGGCGGCGGCGTTGCCGCGGCAATCATCGGCTTTGGCCTGGTGACGTATCCGTTCGCGCTGCGTGAGCTCACGGCTCGTAGTCCTGCGTCTTAGAGCGGTCCTGCTTCCTAGAACGCCCAGCTCCCTCGGAGGCCTCGATCATGATTGCTTTGCTCTTGCCGATTGGCATTGTCGCGCTCCTGTTCGCCGCGGTATCGGCGATGACCAGTCGCTCGCGCGACGATCAGCAACGCCAGCAGCGGCTCGACTTGATGCAGAATGCCCTGGAGCGTGGCGATCTCGACGTTGCGACGCGCCGCGAACTGCTCGCCGTGCTGCGTCGCGACCACGAACGTCCGAGCGCGCTATCGTTTTTGTCGAGCGGCGCGTGGTGGCTGCAGGCGGCCCTTGGGCTTGGCTGGTGCACGTTTGTCGTTTGCGGCGGCGCTGCGCTGCTCAGCTACTGCCACGTGCTGCGGCTGCCGTTTGCGCTGACGCTGCCGCCGACGCTCGTGGGCCTGGCGCTGATGACGCTGCCGGCCGCGCTCGGTGAACTGCGCCGTCGCGACCGGCCGCTGGCTTCCACTCGCTAGCGAACAGACTCGCTAGCGGACAGACTCGCTAACGGGCAGTAGTGTGGTCGATGAGGCGCTACGATCTCCGACTGCCGTGTCCTCCGTCGAAGAGCTAGAGCTGCCGGGCAACGATCGCCTGCGCGCCCGCGCCGCCGAACTGTTTCGGTTGTGGCGCGTGCTCGACACCGACGTCGACGTGCGCTGGAACGCGCGGCTTTCGACAACGGCAGGCCAAGCCTACGTGCAAAGCGGTCGCATCGAGCTCAACCCGCGGCTTCTGGCGCGCTGGCCGGATCGCATCGATGGCGTGCTGGTCCACGAGGCCGCGCACGTCGCCGCCTTTCGGCTCTTTGGCGAGCATGCCCAGGCGCACGGGCGGCACTGGCGCTCGCTGATGCGGTTGGCCGGGCTGCCGCCAGACATCACCCACGACATGCCGGTCGACGACCTGCGGCGAAGCCGTCGCAAATCGAAGCCAACTACGTCGCGCGCAGCCGCCAAGAGCCGCCCGTATATCTACCTTCGGCTTTGCGGTGCCTGTGGGGACCGGGTCGTCGTGCGGGCCGTTCGCTACGGGCGTTGCCATGGCTGCGGGGCGCGCGGCGGCGAATATCTGGTCGTCAAGACCCGCGATACCCAGGCCGGCCGGCTCGCGCTCGAGCGCATGACCGAGCAGCAGGTTCGTGCGCGCTTTGCGTAGCTGTCGTCGCCGGCCTACTGTGGGCGCACGCTGTGGCTGCCAAACCCGACATCTTTGAAGAGATCGTGCGCCTGCGCGCCGAAGGCGTGCCGGCGGCGCTGGCGACCATTGTCGGCACGCGCGGCTCGACGCCTGGGCGCGCGACGATGCGGCTGCTGGTGCTCGCCGACGGCACGTTTCTCGGCACGGTCGGCGGCGGTTGCCTGGAGGCCGAGGTCTACGATGTCGCGCTGCAGGTTCTTGCCGATGAGCAGCCCCAGTCGCTGCAGTTTCGGCTGACAGAGAAGGATTCGCCGGACAGCGGTTTGATGTGCGGTGGGGAGGTGACGATTTTCGTGGAGCCCATTACGACGCCGGTGCTGTGGATCTATGGCGGCGGCCACGTCAGCAAGTCGCTGTCGCAAGTCGCTTCTATTGCGGGCTTTCGAACGACGATTGTCGACGATCGAGAGACCTATGCGACGGCCGAGCGCTTTCCTGAGGCGCACGCCACGCTTGGCGTTCCCTACGAAGACGCCGTAGCGCGCATGCCGATCCGGCAGAATACCTACGCCATCATCGTGACCCGCGGCCACAAGGAGGACGGCCTAGTGCTCGAGCACTTGGGCCGCCGCTTCGCCCAAGGCGAGAAGCTGCGTTTCCTCGGCATGATCGGCAGCCGCACCAAGCAGGCGCTGCTTTGGAAGCACCTGCGCGCAGCAGGGGTCGGGGACGAGTTTCTGCAGACCGTGCGCACGCCGATGGGCGCCTACCTGGGCGGCCGCACCCATGAAGAGATCGCCGTCAGCGTGGCGGCCGAATTGATCGCGGTGCGCCGTCTTGGCCACGACCTCAAGGACAGCTGGGGCGAGCGCGACCAGCAAAAGGCCCGGGTTGAGGGTGTTCGCGGCCTGCCGGTCACCGAATCCTGATTCTCGCCGCGAACCTCTCGGCCACCGGGGACGTTGTCTCCCGGCCGGCCGCCCGGCAGAATGTTCGGCCCCTCCCGATTCGCTAGCCATTCGCCAAGCAACTCCCAGATGACGCCCAAGACCTTCGCCGTCCGCCTGCTCGCCCTCGTCGCTGCCGTATCGCCAGCCTTCGCCCAGTCGGACAAGGTGCACCTTGCCAACGGCACGGTTGTCGATGACGTGCGCGTCACCAAG
Organism: Planctomycetota bacterium; assembly: GCA_045105235.1. GTDB lineage: Bacteria > Planctomycetota > UBA1135 > UBA1135 > UBA2386. The sequence continues at coordinate 107,370 of JBGCDH010000032.1, forward strand.
TTCGGCATCAGCAGCATCGAGTACAAGAAGGGCAGCTCAACGGAGTCGGCCATGAGCGACCAGGTTGTCAAGGTCGAGCTGGGCAAGTTCGACGACACCTACGCGCGCGGCCTTCGCGATCCTGGCCTGATGCTGACGCTGGCCCGCGAGCAGAAGAAGTCCAAGAACGACGTCATGGCGCAGCTCGGCTTCGTGCACGCGGCGCGCGGCTTCTTTGACAATGGCCAGGATGCCGAGGCCGTTGCGGCGCTCAACGAGCTGGAGAAGGCCTACCCAGAGGGTGGCGCCGTGCCGGACGTCTACCGGCTCAAGTTCGAATTTTACATGAGCCTCGGCCCGAAGAAGGGTGGGGCCAGCGCGATCACGGTCGCCAAGAAGTTCGAAAGCACCGCGGTTTCCAACGCATGGCCCAATGGCTTTGCAACGGAGGCGGTCTTCCTCCGCGCCCTCGCCGAGCAGACGGATGCTGCGGCCTATCAAAAGAAGCTTCGCGACGTCATCAGTCGCGCGCGTGGCTCGAGCCCTGTGGTCCACAGTCGGGCCAGCGTCGAGCTCGGCCACAGCCTGCGCAAGGCCGACAAGGCATCGGAGGCCAAGCGCCTCTACGAAGACGTCGCCAAGCGCGACAACGTCGACGAGAACGCGCTCGCCGGCGCCTACCTCGGCCTGGGCCACCTCGCGCTCGCAGAGGCTGGCGCCGATAAGGAAAAGGCCAAGCAGGCGCTGCTGAGCTTCCTGCGCGTTCGCCTCGAGACCGAAAACTCATGGCCCGGCCTGCAGGCCGAAGCGCTCTACCAGTCGATGCAGGCTGCCGCCAAGTGGCAGGGCCCGGAATACCGCACGGTCATTGGTCGCTGCCGCGGCACGCTGCTCGCCGACTTCCCCAACTCGGAGTGGGCGGAGCTGCTGCGCCAGCGCTAGTTGATGGAGTCCGGCTTTGGCGGGCCTGGCTTTGGCGCCGCATGCACGTGGCCTGAATCTGCGCGATGACCGTCGACTACGAACGCTTGGCGCGCGCCCCCGGCCGTTTGGACAACGGCGTGTTTTGGGTCTTCCGCGTGTTTGTGCGCGGTGCCCTGCGGCTGCTGTTCCGCTGGCAGGTCGACGGCGCGCCCCCGAAGACGGGCGGCTACGTGCTCGCGGCAAACCACACGTCGTTTCTTGATCCGGTTCTGCTCGGTGCCTCGGTGCCGCGGCGTGTCGTCTACCTGATGACGGAGACGGTCTGGCGGTCGCCGTCCGCCGGCTGGTTTTATCGCTGGAACCGCGCCATTCCGCTGAGCACGCGCGGCGGCAACCGCGATGCGCTGCGCGCCGCCCGCAAAGTGCTCAAGCAAGAGCGCGTCGTCGGGATCTTTCCCGAAGGCGGCATCAGTCGCGACGGCCAGCTGATGCTTGGCAGCCCGGGCGCCGTTTCGTTGGTGCTCAACGAAGGGCTGCCGATCGTGCCCGTTGGCATCGTCGGTGCGGACAAGGTGTTGCCGCCAGGTGCGGGCTGGCCACGTCTCAGGCGCATCCGCGTTCGTATCGGCGCGCCCATCACCCCCGAAGAGCTCGCCGCTCTCGGCGGCGACCGACGCACGCGCCTGCGCGAAGCGACTCGCTTGATCATGCGTCGCATCGCGGAGCTAACCGAGCAGTCGGCGCGCGAGGATGTCTTGGATGCGAGCGCCGCTGCGGATGAGGCGACGTCGGTGGGTGTGTAGCTAGACAGAGAAAAGCGACGTCCCGGATTTTCGAGTTTGTCGGTCGGAATGCGTGATGTGGATGCCACCGCTCATGCATGGAAAGCAGTGAGGTGGATTGGGGTGGCGTGCATCGCTCTGCGCAGAGGATTCTGCGCAGGTTTCGCGATGCGGCGACGGTGTCGCACTGCGAGGACCTGGTGCAGGAGTCGTGCGTGCTGCTGTGGCAGTGGATCGCTCGCTGCGGTCAGGTCCGTCGTGTCGACGCGGCGACGCGCACCGTTTGCTATCGGCGGCGCCGCCGCTCCATCGCGCAGCTAGGCCGGGCAAGCTGGCTGCAGTTCGTCGACTTTGGCAGCACCGTTTGCGAGCCGGCCGAGTCGGAGAACGATGCCGCCGAGCTGCGCATTGCCGGCCGTCGGGTGCCGAGCGATTGGGCCATGGAGCACCTGCCGACGGTGCTTGGCTGCCTGACGCGACTCGATCAAAAACTGCTGCTGGGCCTGCATGAGGGCTTTTGCTGCGCCGAGCTGGCGCTGCGGTTTGGCCGCAGCGAGGCCTGCGTCAAGACCAGGATCCACCGCGCGCGCAAACGCGTGCGCACCGAGTTTGAGGCGCTCGTTCGGCAGTCGGACGAGTTCGACGATCTGTTGCAGGAAAAGGAGACGTGATGAAGAAGAGCATGAAGTGTGTTGCGGGTGTGCTGTCGACGATGTGGCTGTTGGGCGCTGGGCCGACGCTGCTTGCCCAGTCTTCGGGAGAGGGGGCGGGAGCCGGAGGCGGCGATCCAGTGGTCGTGGAGAAGCCTGCCGGAAAGGGCGGCGTTGCTGCCCAGGCCAAGCCACCGCGCCTCAGCGCCGAGGCGCGCGCCGAGCTCAAGCAAGCGAGGGCGTTGGTCAAAGCGTGTCGCGGTTTGACCGGGCCCGAGCGCAGCCATCGTCTCGAGGCGGCGGCGTCCAAATACGATGGGCTGGTAGCGCGCTTCGCCAAGGAACCTCGTGCGGCGGCGGAGGCTGCGTGGGCTGCTGCGCAGCTGTGGCGACGTCACGGCAGCTTGCCGCTCGCGGAGAAGGACTATCTGCACGCCGCGAGCTGCGACGCGGCTCGCTATGCGCAGCGGGGTCTGCTCGGGGCGGCGGATATGCAGCGGCGCCAGGAGCGGTTGGAATCGGCGTTTGCGACCTATGCGAAAGCCGAGGCCGTGGATGCGGGCACATCGCGCGCGCAGCTCGCTCGGCTATGGGTGGCGCGCATGCTGCAGTCGAGCGGCCGCCTCGATGCGGCGATCGAGAAGTTCCAGGCGGCGCTGGAGAGCGCTCCGACGGTTCGGCAGTCGATTGGCGCCGCCGACTACTTGGCGCGTGCGTGGCTTGCCAAGGACGACTTGGAGAGCTGTGAAGCGGTGCTCGACCACATCGACAAGGTGGTCGCAGCACACGAGGCCCGCGACCCGATCGAGCGCGAGCGGCTGCGGCTGGCGCTGATGCGCATGTCGTCGCGCAAAGCTCTGCAGCGCGCGCGCGACAGCAAGAACGGCGCGGCGGCGGACGCCGTTCGCCTCGACGAGCATCGGCGTGGCCGTTCTTCTCGGAGAGCTGTGGTTTCGGGCAAAGCAAAGGCGGGATGGCGCCGCTGAGGTGTCGGGCCGTTCTGGCTCAGGCTGGAGTGCTGGCTTGGGGACAACCCCTAGACGCCGGCCCGTTGCGTCGTGGCCGGCGCGGCGGCGTCGGCCGCGGCCGCGGCGAGGTTTGATCGTTGCGGCGCGATTCCTGAGCCGGTCCGCGCCCGCTTCGGGCTACGCTCATGCGCATGGTGCGAGCAAAGCTTCGCTGGACTCTATTGCCGATGGCCCTGCTGGCCTCGTGCGCGATCCCCAACACACTCGACATGCTCGGCGACAGTTCGCCGCCCGCCGAGTTCGGCCGCCCCGCGTGGGTGCGCGCGGTCGCGGGTGTTGGCGGCTGGGTTGGCGGCATCGTCGGTGGCGTCGCCTCCGTCGTGCTGCTGCCGATCACCTATCCGCTCAGCCTCGCGGCCGGTGACGAACTCACCGACCACGCCGCCGACGAAGTGATCCTCTTTCCGGCCATGACGCTGGCCGCCGGTGGCCACGCCGCCCTCGGCCTGCCCGCCGACCTGATCGATTGGACGTTCCGCCGCGTCTGGATCGGCGGCGCCGACCCGGATCCCATTGTCGAATACGACTTCATCCCGATGAGCGGCGCGAGCATCCCACGCCAAGAGCAGTTCTCGGCCAAGGTCGAGTCGGAGTCGGAAGCGCAGCCAGAAGCCACCGGCAAGTAGCCACGGTCAAAAGCGCTGGCAAATTGCCACCACTCAAGCGGCCCGCTTGGTAGACTCCGCGCCCCAAGTGCGGGCGATTAGCTCAGTTGGTAGAGCGCCTCCCTTACAAGGAGGATGTCGGCGGTTCGAGCCCGTCATCGCCCACCACCCGCGCCCCAGGCTCCGTAGCCTCGCGTAGCGCGCGGACCGGGCACCTATCCGTCCCACGCCGCATCCCTTGGGCGTCGCCGCGAAATCGCGTTACGCGAAATGGCGCGTGGGCTATCCGACACCATGAAGAGGCCCCTCGGAATCGCTGTTCTTGCTCTCAGTGCCGGCACTGCCGCACCGAGCCTGTTTGCTCAACAGGTGACCGCCACGGCGGCCTGGCTCGCGCCGGTTGACTTGACCGTCGTCGATGGGTCGCTGAGCGAGTCGCAGCAGTATCCGGCTGGCCCGCTGGTCGGGCAGCAGCAGCGTTCGGTCGCTCAGGGAGGCTCGATTTCCCGCGTGAATTGGGTGGTCGGGCCGTCTGCGCAAGACGACGAGATCTACTTGGGCTATGGGATCCAGGGAGCAGCCGGCCAGCAGTCGACGGCGACGGCGATGATCGGGTTGCACGAGGTCTTGTTTACCTTGACGGCACCATCGCCGCGCGCCGTGCTCTTCGAGTCCTCCCTGCCAGCAAGCGCCTCCGGCAACGCGAGCCTGCCGCTATTCGAGGTCGACTTTGGCAATGATGGCAGCATCGAGCGCACGGCCACTGGCCTCAACCAGGCGCCAGCTTCAGCGACGATCGGGCCGGTTCCCTACGAGGTTCGCGTGCGTTGCCAGGCCACGGCGCAGCATGTTGGAGGCTCGCTCTCTAGTTTCGTCGCTGACTTTGCGTTGACCGTGCGTCCCGACAACAACCTGTCGATCCAGCGCAACGTGCTGGGTTGCTCGCAGACGTTTTCGGTGACGCCGGCGTTCTCCTACGACGGCTTTCGCATGCACGTGAACTACACCGCGCCAGGTGGGGTTTGGGCGGTCGTTGGTTTCGGACTGCAGCCGGTGCTGCTGCCGTCGAGTTTGCCAAACTGCGTGCTGTTGCCGCGCCCTGACGTCGTGCTCCCCCTGCCCGCACCAGCCGGCGGCATCGACGTCCCGATCCCTCCTTCCCTGCGGCCGCTGACCCTCTACGCACAGGCCGTTCCGCTGCCGCTGTCCGGGTTGCCGTTCGCGACCGACGGCTATCGGGTTCGAGCGTTCTGAGCCGCCCAGCGACGCTGGTTCTGATTTCTTGGCGACGCTGCAGGAGCGTCGCCGAAACGACGTGCGATACCTGCTGCTATTTGCCGCCGATCGTCATGACACCGTAGTTGGCGACCACGGCGCCGAATGCATTGACGCCCGGATCGAGCGCTGCGCCCTGGCAGTAGATCTGGCCGCCGAGCAGCTGCGGGTCGTTCGGCAGTGGCCGGGACCACGTCGCGGTGTTGCCGTTTGCGACGAAGACGTCGATCAGCGCGGGGTCAACCTGCAGGTCGCAGCCCGGCAGTCCGGCTGCGGCGAGCGAGGTCGGCAACGGGCCCCAGACCGAAGAGCTGGTGTCGCTGAGGCCATACAGCATCAGACCGATGCCGTTGTTGGGCACGGGCGAGATCTGGACGGTAAAGGTCTCGCCGAGCCACGGACGCTCGGCGGTCGTGATCACGGGAGTGCCCGCGGAGCCTGCACAGCCGCTGCCGTTGGTGGTGAATGTTGCTGAATCCGTGACGGCGTAGCTCCACATCTCGGGCTGCTGCACGCTGCCGTACATCAGAACTTCTTCGCGCACGAGATCGTAGGCGAGGTAGGTGTCAAGACGCGGTGCAGGCAGGGATGCCGGCGTGCGCTGCAGCCAGTCGCTGCCATCCCATTCCCACGTGTCGCTTGGGGATGCGCCCGCGAACATCACGATGCGGTTGCGTGCCGTGTCGGTCACCATCGAGTGGTCGTAGCGGGCTGCTGGCGAAGTGGTCGGCGTGAGCTGCTGCCAGTCGGTGCCGTCGAATCGCCAGGTGTCGTCGGCCTGCAGGTAGCCGCTAAAGATCAAGAGTCCACCGTTGACCGGGTCGTAGGCCATGTCGGTGGCGCGGCGGGGCTGCGGCGCATTGGCTGTTGTGATCTGCGCCCAGTCGATGCCGTTCCACTCCCATAGGTCGTTGAGGTCCGCGCCAGTCGCGCCGCCCACCCCGCCGAACAGGACCACCGTGCCGCGACTCGGCAGGTAGGCCATCGGGTGCGAACGACGAGCCGGCGGCGGCGGCGTCGTCGAAGTCATCAGGGTCCAGTCGATGCCGTTCCATTCCCAGGTGTCGTCGAGAAGCATCCCGGTCGCGTCGATGCCGCCAAACATGACGATCGTGGCTCGGTTCTCGTCGTAGGCCATCGAGTGGGCGACCCGCGCCGGCGGCACGTTGGTCGGCGCCGCTTGGCTCCAGTTGGTGCCGTCCCAGATCCAGGTGTCGCTGCTGCGCATGCCGTTGGCGATTCCCCCGAACAGGACCGTGTGGTTGAACGGAAGGTAGTAGGTCATCGAGTGGGCCGTCAGCGCCGGCGGCGAGTTGGCGGGGCTCAAGAACGTCCACTCGGTCTGCGCCGATAGGGTGGCCGTTGCGGAGGCGATTCCTAGAGCTGCTGCGAGCGGGGACAGACGAGGGTGGAGGCTAGTTGGCATGGCGTTTTGCTACGGGGATCCAGAGCGACCCAATGTATCTGCTGGAGGGGTTTGGGGCAGCTAATGCTGGTGCTGGCACTAGAACTAGACGAGCTGCGCTGCTGACCATTCGCGTTCGACCGAACCGCGCCCTGGCACGCAGTCGCAAGTCTGCGCGGTGCCCGCTCGCTGATGGTCGCGGCCGCGCGGTTGGGCCCAACGTGCGCCCGGGCAACGCTTTCTCGGCTGGCTCAGAAGTCGCAGTCGCAGTCGCAGTCGGCGCCCGGGTCTCCCTCGGGTCGGTGCAGTCGTCGACGTGGTGGGACCCTGCGGCGCGCGCAGCCGGCTCTACCGCACCTGTGCGGTGCTCAGGATGCCGTTGCTGACGACGATTCCGCCGGCTTCGCCGTTGGCGAGCGGAACGGCCGGGTCAAACAGCGCGACGGCCTGGGCGGCAATCTGCGTTCCTGGCGGTAGCTGCGGTGTTGCGAACGCAAACGTCACGGCGTTGCTAGGCGTAAAAGTCACCGCAGTCCCCACTCCCAGGTCCAGCGATCCGAGGAAGGCGCTGCACCCGGGCACCGTCGTCACGAGGCCCGTGAGATCGATCCCGGTCGGCACGGGCGTGCCGCTTAGATACAGCAGCGACAGGTGCAGTCCGTTGCCCGGCAGAAACTCCGGCACGTTGTCGATGGTGTAGGTGACCACCGTGCTGGGATTGAGCACCGGATCGGGGGACGCCGTCAGGGTCATGGCGTCCGCGTTTCTGGGCGGTGTGAGCTCAAAGCCACTTGCCGCGTTGAGCGACTGCGAAACGTTGACGGGCGTTGTGCCAACCAGGGTGCAGCCGGCAACGGTGTCCCCAGCGCTGTTGCTCGGGGCAAGCGACTGCCAGACAATGCGCACGACCCCCGTGCTCAGCTCGATCTGGAACTGAAACGTGGCTGGCTGCGTGCTGAAAACCTCAAAGACGCCGTCGAAGGTTACGAAGTGCACGCCGGAGATCTCCTCGGACAGGATCTTGCCGCTGCCGGTCTCGGTCGGATTGTAGTCACGCCAAGTGTAGAAGCCGACGTGGGATGAGGACGCCACTTCGTTCAAGCTTGCCGTAAAGTCGGTGCCCTCGTTGCCGCTGGCGTTGGCCGTCAGGACGCCGTTGGAGGAAATGTTCCAATCGGTGACGCCGCCGACGCCAGGTACGGGCACAGCTTGGGACAGCGTCAGCTGTTCGGTCGTGTCGTCACTGTCGGCGACGATCGTTGCGTTGGCGGTCGGCTGCACGAACAGCCCGCCGGCGGCTCCCGGCGAGAACGTCGCGACGTAGCCGTCTGTGCTTGGCACAAACTCGAGCACCCCGCCGTCCAGCGCCGCCTTGGCACTCGGAGTGTCGAGGAATCGTTCGAGCAGATCTGATTCTCGGTCGAGGATCTCGTGGCAACCGGTGCCGAGGGTGTTGTGTGCGGCCGCAAGTGGGTCGCGGATCTGCAGCGCGGTGATGTGCGGCGCCAGCGGAGCTGCTGGATTCGGGTGGAGGCCGCGGATCGTGAGCCACAGCTGGTCTGCGTCGTCGTAGACAAACGTGCCGGTGCAGTGTGAGCCGAAGACGGTGTCGGGCGACGTCACCGCAGGGGCGTTGTCGGGGTCAGCTTCGAGCAGGCCGGATGGCGGCCCGAGTAGGAGCGACGATAGATTGGTGATCTCCCCCGCTGTCCGTGTGGCTGGCCCAAAGGCGGAGCCGAGTTCCATCTGGCGGTCGAATAGAGGGTTGCTGGAAGTGCCGTTTCGCTGGTCGGTGAACCAGACCTGGATCTCGTAGGTGCGCCCAGCGGTCAGCGAGGCGAGGTTGTCGATCCGGATGCCGGTGGTGACGGACGGATTGCCGGTCGGGGAGAGCTGCATGGCCAGCGTCGTGCGCAGCAGTCGGTCGTATTGCGCATCCCCGGTCGAGGAGCCGTTCAGTCCGTTGTCTACGAAGCCGTTCCAGCCGTTTGGCCGAAAGCCGCTGACAAACTCCTGTCCGCGGACGGTTGCGGCGAACTGCTGGCCGGCGAAGCTTGCGTTGCCGGCAAACATCAGCTTGCCGTCGACGTTGACGTCGAGCTGGGACGTGCTCGGGAGCACGGGGTCCCAGGTGATGGTTTGGGCGCAGATGCCGCCGCCAATGGCGAGGCCCGCCAGAAGGCGTACGGAAAGTTGGTGGATCATGGGTTTCCTCGACCTGCGGCAAGCGCGTTCGAAACGGCTCACGACGGAGCCCTTTTTTTTGCCCATTGCGCCTCGACGCTTCCGTTGCCGACTGCAGCACACGCGGCGGGGCTGTTGCACCGCATGCCGCGCGTTAGGCTTGGTCGATGAAGAATCGGGATATGGAGGGTCAAAGTGGCCATGGTGGCGAGACGTACCCTCTGCTTCGCAGGGGGCTTTTCGCCGTGGCTGCGGTCGGCATGGTGTGGGCGGCTGCCGCGCAACCCGTTTCCGGCCAGTGCGGTATGGGCCCATCGGGGACGTGGAGTCGGCACCCGGCGGATCCCTCCGTCATCCCCGGTGTTGGGCTCAACGGCTGGATCTGGGGCATGCAGGCGCTTTCGGAAGGGCGCTTGCTGATCAACGGCAAGTTCACGTTCGCCAACGGCGCGTCCTCGGATCAAAACGTGGCGCTATGGGATGGCAGCAGCTGGCAGCCGCTCGCGGGAGGCGTTGCGGCGCCCTACGCGGTGCGCGGATTCACAGAGTTGACCGGTGGCGATCTCATTGCTGTGCCTACCGGCGGTGGCATCAACACAACGGTGCAACGTTTCGACGGTGCCGCGTGGACGTCCGTTGGAGTGCCGTTTGCGCGCTGCGTCCTGGCGCTGCCGGGCAATCAGTATGTGCTCGGTGGCAGCTTCATCCAGTCGACGCCGCAGGGATCTGCGAGTCGTATCGCCCTTTGGGATGGCTTTGGCTGGCAGCCGATGGGCGCAGGTTTGCCGGCAAGCGTCGAGGATCTTGAGCTGCTTCAGGATGGCTCGGTTGCGGCCGTCAGCGATGACAAGGTGTGGCTGTGGGACGGCTCTCTGTGGACGTCTCTCGGGGATCTGCCGCAGCTGTCGGGGGCCCCGGTTCCGTCGCGGGCTGCCAGGATCAAGCAGATGCCGAGCGGGCTGCTGGTGGCGAAGGGTGACGGGCGCCTGTTTCGATGGACGGGCAGCAGCTGGGTTCCGATTTGGCAGCCACCGTCCGTTTCGGTTGGGTATGCGGCGATTCCGGGCAGCGACGGCGAGGTGCTCTGTTTGGGGGTCGCGGCGTCGGAGTTTCGCTTTGATCGCTGGCGACTAGGTGCTGGTTGGTCCTCAGAACCGACGCCGAACGCGACGTTCGTGCAGCCCGCCAACAACGTTGGCCATGCAATGGCGGCACTGACGGATGGTGTTGTGGTTGTCGGCGGCTTTGCAACGCCGGGAATGCCGGACGCGATCCTGTCGCAGTACCGCGCCACGTGTCCGGCGACTGCGACGGCGATCGGTGCCGGCTGTGCGAGCAGCATCGGGTCTCTCGACTACGAAGTGACGAGCCTTCCCTGGCTCCGATCCGAATACCGCGCGCGCTGCAGCAGCATCGCGCCCAACTCTCTGGTTGCCCGGGTCTCGAGTCTTGAGCCCGCGATCCAGCTGCCGCTGCCGGCCTCGTTGCTGCCGAGCTCGCCGCTTTGTGCGCTCTATGCACAGCCGGACTTGGTGTCGGTGCAGGTGGTCGCCTCCGGCACGATGGAGACGTCGCTCTTTTTGCCGAATGTGAGCGCGCTGCTTGGAGTCACGTTTGTCGACCAGCTCGTCGCTTTCGAGTTTGCGCCGGGCGGCGTCTGGACGCAGACAGCGAGCAGCAACGCGCTTGCGCTGTCGATTGGAAATCTGTGAGTCGAACATGAGCCGCCTGAGCTTGCACCGCTTTTGGTTCGCCCGATCGGTCGCCGTGTGCGCATGCTTCGCTGCGGCGGCAGCCAGCGCGCAGGACCCTATCGAGCGATACGACGCGTTGCTTGTGCCGGGCGTTGCGAAGCGCTTGCGCAGTGAGCGCGCCGAAGACGTGGCGTGGGGTGGGCATCTTGTTGGCCACTACCGCCTATCGAGCCTTCAGCGGTCGCTCTCAGCGGCGTTGTTTCGCTGGAATGCGTCGGAAGATCCAGCTGCTGGCCGCGTGCGGCTGCACCTTCTTGACGGCATGGTTCGCACGCGCATCAAGCTGCCTGCGGACCTGCTCACGGTCTCACTTGCTGATCCGCTGACGAGAGATGCGGCTTTTGCCGTGCTGTGCAATGACGCCGAGAGCGGCCGCGAGCTGTTGGTGGCGGATGGTGCCTCGAGGTCCGCTTCCAGGTGCGCGTGTATGGAGATGCCGAGCAGGCGGAGTTTACGGATACCCTCGATGCACGAGCTGCTCCGCCGGCAAAGCTGTTCGAAAAGAAGGGCTTCCCGCCCACGCCGCTGCAGCTCAGCAGGCGGGAGGACTGGGTCTATCGTGTGTCTAGTCTGGACCGAGGGCCGCTGCGGCAGCGTCTGCCCCAGGCCGATCTGCGGGCGCTCGTTCGAGCCGCGAGTCGAGTCGATGTCGAGGACTGCATGCTCGATCATTCTTGGGTCGACGGCGACAAGCTGATCGAGGCTTGTGCTGCGCCGCTGGCGGACCTCAGGCGCCGCTTGGATAGCGCGGTGAAGGCGCTGGGCGTCAACGGCTGGCTGCCGCAGGACGAGGTGGGAAAGCTGCGCATCCCGATTCGGATCGAGCGGATCGACGAGCGCGGCCCCGATGCGCCGGCGCTGCCGCCGATCGTCGAAGGCAAGTAATGAGCCCGTACGCGCTCCGTGCGCACGACAGCTTGAGAGTCGCGGCTACTTCTTCACCGGCTGAAGCCTGACCTTCAATCCCTTGAGGTCGCTCTCGATCTTCTGGGGCTCGTAGCCCGGGTGCTTCACTTCGATATACGTGTTTTTGAAGGGAAGCAGCCAGCGGGCCGTTCCTTTCGCGTCGGTGCGACAGCCTCTGCCGCTGCGTCTCTTGCCGCTGCGTGCGAAGTAGAGAACGGTCGCACCTTCGAGAGGCATTCCGTCTTGGTCGGTGACGGTTGTTTCCAGCAGTTGAAGGTGCTTCGTCCACTCTGTTGTCTTGAGTCGAGGATCCTGTGTCTCTTCGCTGTCAGTGGATTCGACATCTTTGATTTGGAACCCGCCGTATGGGCCGAACGCGACGTCATAGCGCCCCCTTGGCATCTTTGAGATCGCAAACGTCCCTTCGTGGAGGTTTGACCGGAATACGCGCCCGGAGTCACGGTTTGTGGCGCGGACATCGATCTGCGCGTCGCCGGTGTCGCCAAGCAGTTGGCCATGTAGTTCGGTTGCCGTGGCTACCTGCAGCAACTCGTCGACATCGCCGACCTGAAGAACGAGACGCTCCTTGGTAGGCGTCCACAGGGCGTCCTCGACCGTGAGATAGAAAGGGCGATCGACGGGAGCAAACTCGCGGATCGCAAAGCGCCCCTTGTCGTCGGTCTGGACGCGGTGTTTGTGGAAGTAGCGCCCTCCGCGGGACGTGCCGCCGCCACTGCCGCCGGAGGCGATGGTCATCTTGCTCGTGAGCCAAACGCCGGCAACCGGGTTGCCGTTCGGGTCCACGAGGACGCCGGTTGCAGCGATCGGCTCATCTTGAAGCTGCGCGTCGGCCATCGACTGGTTTCCGGGCTTTAGGTCGCCGAGTTCGAGGCGTGTAGCGCCTCGGTAGTTCGTGCCTTTGCTTTTCCTGCTGCCGCTGCCGGCGCCTCGTCGGACAAGGTAGATGCTATCTGGCTGTGCGCCTTGAAACGTCAGCGTCGCCATGCCCGATGCATCGGTCGTGAACTCGGCGTAGCCGTAGTGTTGCTTGCTATAGAATATGCGGCCGAGTGGCTCGTTGGCGATCGGCTGGCCCTGCTGGTCGAGCACGCGGAAACGAAGGATCGGCGGCCCTTTCGTGATGCGGCCGTCAATGATGACCATCTCGCCTTGGCGTGTTGGCCCCTTGGCTTGGAATTCGAGTGGGTTGTCGATGCCTTTGAGCTTGGCCGCGACGCGGAGATCGAGGCCGAGGGCGACGTGCGAATACACGGCGGAGTCTTCCGTTTGTTGCGACGGTTGCATGCTCGTCGGGCCCCATTGAAATGCCGCAGGGTCTATCTTGAAGTCCCAGGTCAAGGTGGCGGACTCTAGATCCGTAGACGGTTTTTCGTCGTCGCCGTAGAGGATGAAGCGAGCTTGCCCGCACGGCGGCAGCTTGAGTTGCAGCGGCGTGTCTGGCGTCGCTTTGTCCGTCAGGTTCGCTCGCACCGGCTCGGGGCTAGCGATCATCGCGACGGCCTGCAGCTGTCCCCGGTTGCGGTAGTCGGAGGTGTCAAACGTGCACACGCCATCGCTGTTGGTTCGCTGGCGTGCGAGCATGAAGGGCGATTTGGAGTCGGCGGTGAGTCCGACCAAGACGTCGCGCGCCGGCTTGCCGGTGGCGTCGCGGACTTCGACGGCCGCGATGCGTGCCGCAAAGAGTTGGATCGGACCCTCGTGCCGAGGTTCCCAAGAGGCCGTGCGCTTGCCGGACGTCACGATGCCGAAGGTGCTGTCTGTCGGCAGGAACGTGGCGATCCCCTCGGCGTTCGTTACGAAACGTGTCCCCATCAGCGCGGCCATGGTGACGCCCTGCATGCGTCTGCTGAGGTCGAGCCCTCTCATCGCTTGCTGCACGGCTTGGACGCGTTTGCGCACGTCGGGATCCGTCATGGAGCCGATCACGACCACGCTGGCATGGGCGATGGGTTTGCCGGTGTCCCCATCGACGACCTCGATGCTGCGGCCGTCGGCTGCTGCCGGCTGGATCGGCATAGCGGCGATTGCTGCGTATGGATCCGCCGGTATGTCGATCGGCGGCGGAGTCTGTGCCAGCAGGCATGACCGGAGCAAGCAGATTGCGATCAGGGCAAGGAATGGGCAGCGGTTGGTCATCGTGTGCACTCTTCCGGTGTGCGGTTCTGCAGGGGCGGCGATGCCTTTCCGCGAGCGCCGTCGGAATACAATGGTGCGGCAGAACGCTCGCGATCGCGAGGATTCCTGCCGCACCAATCCATCGCTTCGTTTCGCAGACCGAGAGGCCTCGGCAGCCGCTCGGCAATCGGGCCTATCCACAAGCCCGATTGTGTGTGTTGCTCGGCTCAGAAGGATCTGGCTCAGAAGTTGATCTGGAACCCCTCAACGTCCGAGATCGAGCTCGCGACCAGCGAGATCGTCGGGGCGTTCGCGAGCGTGACAGCCTGCGCGTAGAGATCGATCGTAAAGCCGAGCGCGATGCCGCCGGCCGGAGCGAACGTGTCGACGGCGCTGAAGTTGCCGGCTGCATCCGTCACCCCGTAGGACCGGAAGAAGAGGAAGCTGCCGCCGCCGCCGATTCCGAGCGGCAGGTTGAAGAACGGCAGCGGTGGAATCGCCACGTTGCTGTCTGACAGGCACACGATAGCCAGCTCGTTGGGCGTGGCGCCGACGACATCGTAGTTGAGGTCGCCACCCGCCTGGATCGTGCCGCCAACGAGGCTGCCGGAGACCGTCAGGTCCGAGGTCGTCGGGTTGTTTGGCTGGGCTGGCGGCAGCGACAGCTCTTGCACGATGGCCGAGAAGCTGGGGGTGCCAGGCGTGCCAACGATGTAGATCTCGTAGGACATGTCGCTAGCGAAGGTCAGTCCGCTGGCGAGAGTGTTTGTCGGCGGAAGTGGGATGGTTGGGGTGCTGGCCCACTCTGACACTCTCGGCGAAGCCCGCCGTCTCCTACCATTCGCCGCAATCGCGGGTGCTGTCGCACTGCTTGCTGGGTCGACGTGCGGCCAGTCCGCGCTCGGCAATGCGAGTCCTCGCAACCTCGAGCTGCTCCCCTCCGGTGCCGGTGCGATCGTCGATCTGATGCGCACCGATGGGCTGCCGTGCGGCGCCGCAATCCGCGCACGACGCCGGAGCTTGCGCGGGTTGTCGACAAGGCGCTGCAAAAGCAGCCCGCCGATCGCTACCGCTCGGCGAGCGCGATGGCGGACGATCTGCGCCGATGGCTTTCTGCCCAAGCAGTTCACGCAAAGCCGCTGCCGCTGCACCGGCAGCTATTGCGTTGGTCGCAGCGCAACCCGCTGCTCGCTTGGTTTGTTGGTTTCGCTTGCAGTGCGGCGATTGCGATCGCGATCAGCTGGTGGCGAGCCGAGGGCGCCCTGCGCGACTATCGGTGGCTAGCGACTTCGGTTCGCGTAGCCGCGCTGCGCAGCGCCTTTGAGGATGCCCCGCCCGCGTGGCCTGCGCACGAGGCGCAGTATGCAGAATGGCGTCGCGAGGCGGAAATACTGGTCGCGTGGCTACCGAGCTTTGAGCGCCGCCTTGCGCGGCTTCGCGATGCTGCGACGGTTGGCGATGACGATCAGCTGATCTTCGACGACACCGAGCAGCAGTTTCTCTACGAAGGCAATCTAGAGAACTATCGGTCGCTCCAGGATGTTGCCGAGCGGATCTTGCCGGCTCTTAGCGGGCAGATCCGGTGGGCGCGGAGTGTTGAGCAGACTACGATCGAGCAGCCAGCGGACCGCTGGCGTGAGGTCTTTGAAGATCTTGATCGAGACCCTCGATTTGCCGCATGCAGGCCCGTTCCACAGCTTGGGCTTGTGCCGCTGTGTCGTGATCCGGCGTCGGGCCTATGGGAGTTTGCGCACGCGCGTTCCGGGAGCCCGCCAATGCTCGGGACGGACGGTCGGTGGCAGATGACCAGCGAGAGTTCGTTGGTCTTTGTGCTCGCGCCGCCGACTGTTTTCATGATGGGGAGTCAGGCCTCCGATCCCAATGCGCTCAATTTCGATCCGGCGGCGCGTGAGCACGACGGTCCGGTTCAGCGAGTGGCGTTGACGGAGCCGTTCTTTCTGTCGAAATACGAGATGAGTCGCGCCCAGTGGCAACGGCTCGGAGGCAAGCTGGCCGTCACGGACGGCAAAGACGTCGGCTCTGATCCAGACGCCCTCCGCTATCCACTCATTGGGCAGAGCTTTGACGAGGTCTTGCATCGCTTGCAGCGGCACGGTCTCAGCATCCCGACGGAAGCGCAGTGGGAAGCGTGCTGTCGAGCCGGCTCGCAGTCGCCGTGGTCGTGTGGTGGCGATGTCTTGCAGGTGGCTGCGTTCGCCAACGTCCGCGACCTCGACCTCTTTGATGCCCGCGACCGCATCCATCCGCCCGTAGTGCCGCCCTATGCGCAGGTCCGCGACGGTCACGCCTATCACGCTCCCGTGGGCGCGTACGCATCGAATGCCTGGGGCTTCCATCAGATGCACGGCAACGTCGATGAGATGTGTCGCGATTGGTTTGCCCGGGGCTACGACAAGGCCGGTCCGCCGCGTGCGAGCGATGGGCTGCGCGAAGCGATCTCGACGGCACGCGCGATTCGGGGTGGCAACAGTCTTCGCGAATACTTCAAGACGGCCTCTGGCATCCGCAATGCTGCGCCGCCCGCGTCTCGGTTCCGAACGATCGGAGTTCGACCTTTGCGGCGTTGGCGCGACAGTTTGCGAAATCCATCGGGACTGCGGGACAGATAGGGGTGGCCGCGAAACGACTTCGCGGCGACTCGTTTCTGCATCCTCAAGCTATGAATCGCATCACCCGCGCACTCTCGCGCACGCTACTCCCGTTCGTCTCGATTGCTCCGCTCGCCGCCCAGCCGCAGACGCATCCCACGGCTCCCGTTTTTCCCGCAAATGCGCGCGCTGTCGTGATCGAGGTGCTTGGTCAGTCCAATGCCGAGGGGCAAGATTCTGACTGGAGCACGTTGGATCCGACGCTCCAGCAGTTGTTCGACGCGCAATCGTTCGCCTGGATCTGGGACGACTACATCAACGCGGGTAGCAACTCGTTTGTGCCGCTTACTCCCGGCTACGTGCAGTCCGCAGCGCATCAACCCGGGACGGCCAACCCTTGGTTTGGCCCGGAGATCTCGCTCGCCTATTCGCTCAATCGTCAGTTTGGCGTCGATGTGTTCATCGTGAAGTACGCTGTCGGAAGCACGCGCTTGCACCCAGGCACCGGCCGCGATTGGAGCCCCTCGAGCGATGGTGAGTTGCTGAAGGACTGGCGCGCGGATTACACCTATCCGGCGCGTGCCGAGATGCTCAACCTCGGCTATGCCGCGGACGAAGTTGTGCACATGGGCGTCGTGTGGGCGCAGGGTTACACCGATGGTCGAAATGGCTTTGCGCCATTTTACTTGAGCAACCTTTTTTCCCTGATCCCGGACGTCCGTTCGCATCTGCATCCGGAGTCGCCGTTCATGCTCGTGCAGTCCGTCAACCCAGCGGGCTTCCCGGGAATTGATGTTGTTCGGGCCGCGCAGTTCTTGGTTGGGACCACCCTCAGCGATTGCGCCTACTCGGCGACGGACGGCCTCAACACCGTGATCACCGCGACTGGCGGCACGGGCGTGCACCTCGACAACCGTTCGCAGCTTGGCAACGGCATCCGGATCGCCAACTCACTGCTGGCTCTCTACGCGCAGGGTAACACGCCCTACCTGCGGCTCTCCGACCTGTAGGCGCAGGCGAGGCGCTACAGCTGAAGTCCGATCTGCAGCGCGACCAGCGAGCCTTCATAGTCGTCACGCATGCAGGCGGCGCGGAGGATCGTCAGGGCGCGTGCCTTGGCGCTCTGGCCCTGAAGCGCCATCTTGCTGCTGTCATCGAGCACGGTGTCGATGAGCTTTTGCTCGTCGTCACTGGGCTTGTAGCTGTCGCCGGCCGCAATGCATGCGAGCACGAGCAGGTCGTTGCCCCAGCCCTTGGGGCTCGAAGGGGCGTTGCGTGCGGCGTAGCCCAGGAGCAGGGGCGATTGCGGTGATGTCGCTGTTGTGAGAGCTTTGCTGTGTGCGGATACGCTGTGACCGAGGCGCTTGGCGAGTTCGGTCCGCAAGTTGTCTGGGCGTTCGCCGCGCAGCGAAATCAGATACTCGAAGGTGGCGCGGCTTTGCTTGCGTTGTGCGACGCGAACTGCTGGCTCACCGCGGATGGCTTGGATCGGGTTGTCGCGCAGCACCTTGAGCGCTTCTTCGGCGAGTCCGGCGTAGGCCAGGGTGTCGGCATACACGCCAAGGCTTGTGGCGTCTTTGCGGCGTTCAAACAGTGCCTTGCTGCGCCGGACGGCCGCGGCGGGTTGGCCCGCGAGAGCCTCCGCACGCGCGGCCATGGACTCGGTGCTCATCCGCATTTGCATCGGCATAGCGTCATGAGTCAGTTCGGCGAGCGCATCCTCGTATGGGCCGGCGCCAAGTAGCGCCATGCCGCGGGCTAGATGGCGGTCGGGCATCATCTTCTGCAAGTCCTTGTCGGCGATCAGTCGATCGATTTCTGCGAGCGCGCGGTCAAATCGGCAGTCGATGATGTGGGCCTGCCATGGCATGAGTCGGCAAGTCGGCGACGTGGACCCCGCTTTGCGCGCTCGTTCGAACGCGTCGATGGCGTTGCGGGCGTGGGCGCGCATGGCCACGTCCGTCCGCGCCGTTTGGCAGGTCGCAAACTCCGCCGTGCCGAGCATCTCCAGTAGCTCGGTATTGTCTCCGAAGAGCTCCAGGCCCCGTCGAACCACGCGTCCGGCCCGCGTGGGCATCTTGGAGTGCATCAAGAACTGCGATGCTTGACGGTATTCGGGGCTCGTCAGCTTGGTTGTCGCGTCGGTCAGTCGCGCGAGAGCAGCGTCCAGCTTCTTGACGGGCTCCGCGTCGTCGCTTTGACCGCGCGCCGCCGGCAAGAGCTTGAGCAGTTCGTCGACGGGGCTTGCCTGCGCCGAGGCGAAGCCGGTCGCCGCAAGTCCGGCGACGATGCACGAAAGTGTAAGCTTGCAGGTCTGCGGCATGGCTTGAGCCTACTGTGCCTTTGCCGTTGCTGCTCGAACCTATCCCCGCAGCCGTTCGACCCGGTAACTGCAGGCGCGCTCTAGCTTGTGCACGCGCCGCGCATCAAACGGCAGTTCACCGAGTCGCGCAATCCATCCTGCGGCGCTGGCGACGAGCTGGTCGAGCACGCGTGCTGTGGCTTTGCTCGATACGCCGCATGCCTCGCCAAGCTTCAGGAAGTCGGTGCGTCCGATGTCTTCGCGGTCCTTGCCGGCAAGGGACAGGGCCATGGTGTTGTCGCGATAGATCTGAGTGCTCGGCAGGTCGTAAGCCGGCGCGATGCGCCATTCTTGGCCGTCGTGCAGGATCGAGAAGTTCTTGCCGTGGGCGTCGCCGTTGCAGCTCAGGAATGCGAATGCGAACTGCTGCAGTAGGGTGCGCGCTGCGACGATCGGAGCGCCCGTGTTGGCGGCTAGGCCTTGGATGACCTCTTCGGTGGTCAGTCGATACTTGTCGGCGGGGTAGCGACCGAGGACTTGGCAGGCGTCTTCTTGCGCCCGCGAATGGGCGGCGGTGCGGTCGAAGCGGCGCACCAGCAAGCCCGGTTGGCCGGTGCGGTCGTGCACGATTTTGGCGTCGGCGGTCTCGAGCCCCGAGCTGCGCGCTGCCTCGAGGAAAAACGCTTCGTTGTGGACCAGGTGGGGGAACTCTGGCGGATCGAGCTTGAGGATCCAGTCGGCTCCCGCGTGCGCGAGGGGCAGGGAAATCATGCGTCCCGAAACCTTGTCCTGTGCGCCGGCGATGGCGGCCCGGTCTTCTAGGTCCGGGCCGATGGCGCGTGCGAACAGCTCGTGAAAGTCTGCGGCGGCGAGTTCGGTGCGCGGTGTGCCGTGGGGAGTGGCGGCGGTGGGTTCCGCATGAGCGTCCGCGTCGTGCGGCAAAACCTGGACATCGCCGACGGTGTCGCTGCCGATGCTCAAGAGCAGGGATAGCTCATCATCGGCGGACGTTTTGGTGGCTTGGCGAATGGCGCTCAGTCGGCGCCCTTCTGGCAGCAGCCCGCTAAAGAACGGAGGCAGCGCGCCGCCGACGAGGTGAAGGGGTTCTGGCTGGATCGGCAGCGTGGTGGCCACCGCTGGGCCGCGGTAGTTCGGCAGGTAGGCAAAGGCGATGCCCGTGCGGTCGCGGCGCAGCTCGGCAGCTGGCAACCCCGCCTTGTAGACGGTCGCAAGGTCGACCTCGCGGTGGTCGCGAACCTTGGTCACAGGCCGTCTCCCCGTTCTGGCTCCGACGGCCCGTTTGCTTCGGTTGTATCCCGGCTGCTGGCCGTTGGAGGTTCGATGCGCAGGTCCAAGCCAAGGACGTTGAGCACGTCGAGCAACTTGTCGAGGCGGACGGTCGGTTTGCCGGCTTCGGCCGTGTGCACAAAGCGGGTCGAGCAGTTGGCAAGCTCGGCGAGCTCGACCTGTTTCAGGCCAAGCGCGAGCCGTCGGGCTCGAAGCTCGCGGGCCATGTCCTGCAAAAATGCGCGATCATGCATCTGGTCCGGATCATCGGCTGTTTCCCCTCGTCGGTCAAGGGGATGTGCGCGATCGTGCATATCAATGCGGCCTGCGGGCCTCGGCTGCGGGGGAGTGGCCTGTGAATGCATGATCGTGCATTTCACGGCCCTCAAGGCTCCCTACAGCGGGTGCACGCGCGCCGCGATCACCATTTGCTTACCGTCGGCGGTTGGGCTCGAGCTGAGGATCGCCCAGTTTTCGAGTTCGACCGGGCAGGAACCGCGAACCTTATGTTCGCGCACTGCGATTCGATCGATCGGCCCAATCGCCGGGTGCTGAAGGCCCAGCGTCTCGAGCCCGTTGCTGTCGATCATCACCGTCATGTTTAGGTCGAGCTGAACGTAGCGCTGGTGCATCGATGCAATGCTGGCGCGCAGCAGCAGCCCGTCCGTGACCGGGCCAACCGATGGCGTCATGCCGGAGACTCCCTGCGCGAGCACGCAGTCGTAGTCTCGCACGACTTGGCGGTGCCGCGTTGCGCTTAGCTGTACGCTGCGACTCGTTGCGATGGTGGCCAAGCACATCGTTGGAAGAGACTCGGCCAGCTTGGCCGTGCTTTCCGCGTCCGCGGCATTTGCTGGATCATATGCGATGGCACCAAAGCGCACTTCTAGCGAAAACTGCCGTGACTCGACTGCGTCCAGCTCGCCGAGCAGCTTCGTCAATTGCTGAATCGTTTCGCCATCGGCGTCTGCGATGATGTCACCAAGGCCGAATGAGAGGTTGTTGGGCGCGTCGTCCCAAGAATCGGGGTTTACGTTTGTCATCAGGATCTCAGCTAGCCGGTCCTGATCGCACAGCGGCGGCATTCGCGTCTCTTCGGTTTCTGGAAACAACCGCGCATCTTCAAACGGTAGCCTCGGGTTCGGACCGGGGTCTGCGCCATGGACCAGGTGGCGAACCGGGAAGACTTTCAAAAGGCCTAGCTGCGTGTCCGCGGCAGGTGCGAGGCGGCGCACGCGAACCAGCATCGTGCAGCCGTTCGGCGCGCTGCTTCCGATGAGCATCGATTGACCCGGTTGCAGTCGTGCGCCGCCGTGGAACGTGACATGCCTCGCAGTAGAGAGCGGTAGGATTGCGCTCTTGGCGTCTTTCGTGGTGCGGATCTCGCGTGGATCGCTTACGGGATCGAGCGATTGGCCGCTGCCGGCAAGCGTGACCACGAGTGCTTTGCCGCTCGTGCGTGTTGCGCGCACCACCAAGCTCTTGCCGCACGCAGCGGTTGCAACGATTGGGTCCGGCGCCGTTGCACCGTTTGAGGCCTTGGTCCGAATCGAGCGGACGTGGTTCTTCAGATGTGTCGATTCGAGCAGCAGCTGCCGGTTGATCGTGGTTCGCCCGCGGTAGACGGGGTGCGCTCCGGCGGCCGCAATCCGTGCATCCGCTTCTTTTTCCGTGAGCACCGTGCGACGACCGTCAAGCGCTGAGGCCGTCAGCTCGTGGACCTCGAAAGCGATTGGTTCAAACACATACTGGCGCAGCTTGGTCAAGGTCGCCCGGATGGTTGTGTGTTGCTCCTTGCTGCAATAAGCCGTCAGGAACCCCGAATCTTCGGGGCGAAGCTCCACGTCCTCTTGCTCCCAGTATTCGATCGAGGTTGCCTCTTGGAGCATGGATACGAGCTCGTCTAGCTCCATCGGGCGCAAGGTGTCGTCGGACATGTCGGACGAACTGGGCAGGAAGGATGCTTCGAGCGCCGCGGCGGGTAGGGGATAAGACTCCGCACGCACGAGGTCTCGCACATCGAAGAGGCGCGTTGTGTTTTGCGCCAAGCATGTCCCCGCGAGAGGTAGCGAGATGGTGGCAGTAAGAAGTCCAAGTGAGCGAATCAGACGCATTGGGGCAGCATGCGGGGTTTGGGAGAGCCGCGCCGTGGCGAGGCCGGTGAAGGACTCAAACCAAGACCGCTGCAGGCAGGCGTTGTCAGCTGAAAATCGCGTGTGCCCGGCCTTCCAGGGTTTGCCCTGGCCCAAGGCCGTGCGGAGCTGCAGCTTGCTCGCAGGCCGCCGCGCTCCGACGATTGCGAAGACATGCGCGCACCGCAACTTCTGCGACTCCGCTACTCGGGAGTGTCTTGGCTAACTTGTTTGTTGGCGGTCGGTTTGGCCGACTGGCTTCCGAGTCAGCATGATCCCGAGCGCAACGCCGTGCAGTGTCTCGCGCGCGGGCAGCTGGATCAGGCCCGGGCAGCTTTGGCGAAGCCGGTGCGCGGGCCCGCCAAAGACACCGGCAGCGAACAGGACTTTGTCCGCATGCTGATCGCTCTGCGCGCGGGTGATCTTGCTGCGGCCGAGGCGGCTGCGGATGCTGCCTTGGCCGCTGGACTGCCGTTTGACCGTCTTCGATTGGGGCCGCGCGAGTGGCTTCGACCGCTGCAGGAGCGCGAGCGATTTGCCGTCTGGCGCGCCAAGCGCGAGCCGCTGCCGCAGCTCGTGCACGGTCCGATGGTTGGCGCAGTGACGGATCATTCCGCGCGCGTTTGGGTGCGGACCGCGCAGCCAGCGGTCGTATCCGTCACGCTCGGCCGTGACTCCTCGGGCAAAGGAGATGAGGCCGGGGATGATGTTCGGGTGCAGGACGCGCGGTCGAGTGCGTCGACCGACTTTACGGCGGTTGTGAGCATTGCGGGGCTCGCGGCGAACCGCAGCTATCCATACAAGGTCTGGGTTGACGGCGTTCCGGCCGGCGGGGGCGTCCTGCGGACGTTTCCGACCGCTGGCAAGGCCGCGCAGTTTACGGTCGCTTTCGGGGGTGGTGCGGGTTTCGTTCCTGCATGGGAGCGCATGTGGGACGTGATCCGCAATCGTGATCCGCTCGCGATGTTGATGCTAGGCGACAACGTATATATCGATCAGCCTGAGCATGTGGAAACCCAGCGATACTGTTACTACCGCCGGCAGAGCCGGCCAGAGTGGCGTCGATTGACGGCCCAGACCTCGATGTTTGCGATCTACGACGATCACGACTTCGGCACCAACGACTGCGTGCCGGGGGAATCGATGGAGACGCCCGCCTGGAAGCGTTCGGTTTGGCAGGTCTTTTGCCAAAATTGGGTCAACCCGAGCTACGGCGGCGGCGCGGCACAGCCTGGCTGCTGGTTCGAAAGTTTGATCGGTGACGTGCAGTTCTTCTTTCTCGACGGCCGCTACTACCGCGATCGCAAGGCGCAATCGATGCTAGGGGCCGCGCAAAAGAAGTGGCTGCTCGACTGCCTGCAACAGTCCACCGCGACGTTCAAAGTGATCGCGACGCCGGTGCCAGTTACGGCGCATATCAAGCCGGGCAGCAAGGATCCGTGGGATGGCTATCCCGAAGAGCGCGAGCAAATCCTGAGCTTTGTTGCCGAGGAGGAGATCGACGGCGTCTTTTGGATCTCGGGGGACCGTCACCGCACCGATGTGCGGCGTACCGCTCGCAGCGTCGGCTACGACGTCGTGGAGTGGACCAGCTCAAAGCTCACCAACCGGCACACCCACAAGGTCGTGCCGGGTGCGGGGCTTGTGAAAGGCTTCAATAGGCAGTGCTCCTTTGCGTTGATGCACTTTGATACGACCCAGGAGGTGCCCACCGTGCGCCTGGAGTGCGTCGCTCTCGATGGCAAGACGCAGTTCGAATCGGAACTCAAGCTATCGGAGCTTCAGGTTCGCTGACGCGAGGTGTCAGCGTGGAGAGGGCGAAAGCGTGCGTCTTGGTGCGCCGGCTGTCGTCGAAACGGATCCGAATACGCAGCACTGCGCTCGCAGCGTGTGATCGCGACAGGTCTTGCTTCTGGATGATGTTTGGTCCGATCGCTTTGCTGCCCGGACGCGCCTGGCACGACCAGGGAGATCGTAGGATCGTGCAGCGCAAGGGCTGCAGAACACATAGATGAAGCAACTGGTATCCGCGCGCGGCGTGCCCTCTTCTGGTGGCGTGATAGAAAAATCGCCCTCGCAGAAATCGAGCCGGATCGTCGATTCGCCGAGCGGGGCTGAGAACCATGTGACGTCGCCCGCACCCGTCGCGGCACGCGATGCCGTGCGTTGGATTGAGTCGGGGCATCGCGTCTTCGTCCACGGTGGCGCCGCAACGCCGCAGGTCTTGCTGCAAGCGCTAGCCGACCGCGGCCCGGAACTTCGCAACGTCGAACTTCTGTGCCTGCATACCGAGGGCAAGCAGCCGTGCTGTGACGAAGCGGTGGCCGAGAGTTTTCACATCAATGCTCTATTTCTGGGGGCGAGCACGCGCGAGGCGGCAGCGCACGGCAACGCACGATTACGTGCCGGCTTTCTTGAGCGAGATCCCGTCTCTCTTTCGCGATCGCGTTCTGCCGCTCGATGTGGCGCTTGTGCACGTGTCGCCGCCCGATTCGCATGGCTTCTGCTCGCTTGGCGTTTCGGTGGACGTGGCTCGTGCCGCGGTCGACTCTGCTCGAATCGTGATTGCGCAGGTCAATCCGAGGATGCCGCGCACGCACGGTGATGGGCTGCTGCCACTCGTCGACAAGGGCGTAATCACGGGGCGCTACAAGAGGGTTCTTCCAGGACGGCTCGCCGCTGGCTTTCTGATGGGCTCGCGCAAGCTCTACGAATTTGTCGACGACAATCCAGAAGTCGAGATGCGTGACGTGGCGTTCATCAACGATCCGCACATCATCGCCAAGAACCCGAAGGTTGTAGCCGTCAATAGTGCCATTGAGGTCGACCTGACGGGTCAGGTATGCGCGGACTCAATTGGCACACGAATGTGGTCGGGTGTTGGCGGGCAGATGGACTTTCTGCGCGGCGCGGCGCTGTCTTCGGGCGGGAAGCCGATTATTGCGCTGCTGGCGAGGACGGGGCGGGCAGTCTCTCGGATTGTGCCTATGCTCAAGGAAGGAGCGGGCGTGGTGACGACGCGGGCGCATGTTCACTGGGTCGTGACCGAGCACGGATCCGTCAACTTGCGTGGCAAGAATCTGCGCGAGCGCGCTCGTGCACTCATTGAGATTGCGCACCCAGACGAGCGCGAAAATCTCATTAGAGCTGCGTACGCGCGGTTTGGCCGCGTCTAGCGGCCTATCGCAGGCGGCCCTTCTTCTTCATGTATTCGCGGTAGCGCGCTTCGAGGCCTGCCGGCCAGGCAAAGCGTTTGGCGTTGGCGGGATCGTATCCCTGTAGGTGCGTGCGCTCAGGCGCCGAACGTTCCGTCGGCTTCTTGTAGCGCCACTTCTTGTCGCCAAAGACCTCCGCGACCAGCTTTGCTAGCCTCGGGTCATACCGTTTCAGCTCTTCGCGCGTGTTGACGTGGTTGTGGTCGTGATCCGGTAGCCGGTTGTCGTCAAACCAGGACTGCACGCCTTCGGCCCAGTATTCATTCTTGTTGGTGCCCGCGTATTTGCTCTGCCACAGGCCGTCCTTCACGGCGGCTTCGAAGGCTTCGCGCAGGCGATTGTCAAACGTCGGGTCGAGGTCCACCAGGGCCATCAGGTGGATTGCGTGTGCGAACTCGTGCAGCAGCAGGCTTTCTTGCACATACGGATCACCCGGGTAGCGCAGGAGGTTTTCTTCGCCGCAGCTGACGGCGGGGCGCGCGTGCGTCGCGCCGAGGCCGCGAGCACGGCGGTCCCAGTATCTGGCTGGCTTGAGGTCGCTGTGCTCAGGGATTGCCGTGGTCATCTCGTCAACTGCCATGATCGCGTATCGAACCTTGTTGGCGACGAGTCGCGCGCGGATGTCGTCGCGGCCATCGAGCATCTTGTCGATCAGGTAGCGAGCCTCCAGCAGGGCGAACGGCGAGACCTTTGCCGAAGCCACGATGGGTAGCCCGCCTGCGTCGAGGTGCTGCGTGTAGAACGCGGATAGCGTGAGGCGTTCTACTTCGGCGCGCGGTGGTGCCTGGATCGCCGAAGACGGAGATGGCGTGATTTCGCCGTGGGGTGTTTCCGCCTGTTGCGCGGCCAGGGCCGCGAGCTCAGGGGGTGCGGTGAGGAGGACGGCGGTCGCGATGGAGAGGGCGCGCATGGGCGGAGCATACCTGCCGAGCGCGATTCGCCTGGCTTGGGCTGCATGCGTGCGCCGCTCCGGGCGTCCGTGGATGGCAGTGCGAAAAACCTGCGTTGGCGCGCGATGCCCGGCGGGCAATGGCATTTCCCCACTATCGCGGCCCGAGAGCCGTCCATCCCCTAAGTCATCGCAGTCCAGAGAACCGCAATGCTATCGAAGATCTATCCCTCCGTGTCTGTTGGCTTCGCCTGCCTTGTGGCAGCGAGCAGCCTGCTCAGCCAGCAGCCAGAGCGAGCGAACCACTTGCCAGGTCGCGCCGAAGCCGATGTTTCGCCGCGTGTGCCGTATGTGGCTCACTCCATGACTCAATCTGTCGGACTTGCGCGCCTCGACGGCGAGCTTGTCGGCGGTGGGCCAGACTATGCCGTTCGCTTCGTTGGTGGGGGCGTGGAGTTTCTGCCGGCGATTCCGACGGCGGACAAGCTACATCCGCTGTCGCTCGCGGTCGTTGGCTATGGGCGCGGTGAGGCGATCCTGCCGACGGCGGAGGAAGGGCTCACCCATTCTGGTGTGACGGGGCGCTATGACCACGGTGCCTTCGTCGAAACGCTTGAGATGCGGGCAGACGGGATGAAGCAGAACTTCGTCTTTGAGCAGCTTCCGCAAGGCCAAGGAGACCTGGTGGTTCGCCTGCGGGTTGCGAGCGATCTCAGGCCGGTAGAAGACGGCGCGGACGCTGGCATGCAATTCCTTACCGCCAACGGCGACGGTGGCGTGCGCATCGGCTCGGTCCTCGGTGTGGATGCCGACGGCGCTCGCTGTGCCGGCTCGATGTCGTATGAGGAAGGCCAGCTCGAGTTCCGTTTGCCGGCTGGCTTTGTCGAGACCGCCGCGCTTCCGCTCGTGCTGGATCCGCTTGTCGGCACGACCTTCACGGTTGCTGGCATCTTTGACGATACCGATCTCGATGTTGCCTACGACGCCGACGAGAACATCTACGTCGCTGTTTGGCGACGTCGCTTCTCATTGGCTGCGTATGGAGCGCGAGGCCAGCGCATCAACGATGCGGGGGGGCTCATCAGCAACTATTTCCCGATCGCAACTCCGGGACCGTTTCTGGCGCCGAGGATCGCGAACATCGCGACCGAGGACGCGTTCATGGTGGTCTACGCGGTTGGTGGCGACATCTTTGGGCGCACGATTCGTGCCACCAGCGCGAGCGTCGAGGTTAGCGCCGAGGGAATCGTTCGAGATACCGGCGACAACCTATTGACCCCAGACGTAGGTGGTGAGGCCACGTTTGACAACGAGGGCATCGTGGTATGGCGAAACGCGACCACGAACCGGATCGAAGCCCGTCAAGTCAACGTCGACGGCGACGTCTCGCCGCCGACAATCTCGATTGGATCCAACATCGTGACGGTTGGCGGCGCATCTACCGCCTGGACCAATAGCACGCCGCGCATCAGCAGCAGCGGTGGCAGCACGGGCATCCACTGCATCGTTTGGAGCCGGCAGTTGACGTCCTCGCCGCAGACCCTCGTGCGCGCGGCTCTCGTTGATCGAAACGTCGTCGTCTTGGAGAACCTGATGGCGATTACCGATACCTCCACAGGTGACTGTGATTTTCCGACCGTTGCGGGCAACGGCCTCAATTGGGTGATTGCCTGGGAGCGTGAGGCGGCCCCGGTTTCGGGGGACAACGACATTCAGGCGCGAGCCGTTGGCTACAACGGCAATGCAAGCGCACCGAACCAGGGCTACTTCGCCTCCGGTGTCGTCAACATCGAAAGCCAGCTAAACGACGACGAGCGTGCGCCTGACGTGTCTTGGATGGGGGACTCGGCGCTGATTTGCTACGAGGACGAGTCCTTTACTGCGGGGGACTACGACGTATTCGCGCAGCCGATCGATTTGCTTTCGGCTCTTAGCTGTGCTCCACGGTTGACGGTGGATCAGGCCGGCGGGGACCAGGGACCTGTGCGCGCTGTTGCGAAGGCCGCGGGCGGCAGTTCCGATGACGGCGCGTTGATCGTCTGGTCGGAGTTCGATGCATCGGTCGGTGAAAGTCGAGGCTATGCGGTTCGCTACCGTGCGGACGACGGCGTGAGCGTCAATCTCGGCGGCGGCTGTGGTTCGGCAGGAACGAATTCCGCGGACTGCGCGATTGCCGGAAACTTCCGATTTACGGCTCGGCTACGCACGTCGATTCCCGGCCGGACCGCGTGGTGGATTCTCGCACCAACCCGCCTCGATGTCTCGTGTGGCACGTGCACGCTGGTTCCGGATCCGTGGAATGGCTGGGTCATCCCGAGGACCACGGATGTCGCTGGCAACGCGTCGATAGCGCTCGGGTTGCCGGCAAACACGGCGCTCGTCGGCGTGGAGTTCCTGCACCAGTGGATCATCTCTGACCCGAGCAACGCGTCTTGCAATCTGTTTGACGCGGATCTCTCCGACGCTCTTCGCACCACCATCCAATGAGGCCCAGTCCTATGAAAACAACCGCTATGTATTCTGTTCTATCGGCCTGCTTTATTGCTGCGTTGGCAGCTCCCGCGCCTGCGCAGGGCGTGCAGGTGGATCAAGATGTTGCGCCGTCGCCAAACAGCGTTTCGGTGATTCGCCAGTCGTTTGGCATGGATCGGGTCGACGGTGCGCTGCGCGCCGGTGGCCCGCTCTACAAAGCCGTTTTTGACCAAGGCGGCGTGAAGTTCACGCCGGCTCTTGGCGATCGGGCGCCAACCAACCAGCCGCTGCGCTTCACGCTGCACACGATTCGTCGTGGCAGTCAGGTGCTATATGAGGCCGGCGCGGGGGCGGCCGTCGAGGCACGCCAGCAGGGCATGGTCGCTGGCTACCCGCGCGGTCGCGGAATCGCAGAAACGTATGAGGCGCGCGCGGATGGCCTGAAGCAGAACTTCACGTTTGCCGATCCCATTGGTGGGGAAGGCGATCTGGTCGTTGAAGGGCGCATCGTCACCGGCCTACCGCTCGCAGAGAGTGCGTCGGGTGGGTTGCGCTTCTCTCTGCCAGGCGTTGGGGGCGTGCAGCTGGGCGCCGTTGTCGGTATCGCGGCGGATGGTGCGCGCGTCGCGGGCAGCACCAAGTGGGACGGCGAAGTCGTTCGCTTCTCGCTGCCGTCGTCGTTTGTCGACGCCGCGGCGTTTCCGCTGGTCCTGGATCCTATGATCTCGGCAGTAGGCATCCTCAGTACGTCGCCCGCCAAGGACCCGGATGTGGCCTTTGACGAGACGCATGACCAGTTCTTGGTCTGCTGGGAGCACCAGTTTTCGGCTGCGGATCTAGACATCCGGGCGCAAAAGGTCGGGCTTGGCGGAAGCCTCGTCGCGTCGCTGATCATGGTCACGAATGAAACGGGGACGGAGATCAACCCAGCCGTTGCCAACGTCGACGTGGGGAGCCGCTTCTTTGTTGCCTACCAAGACAGCAGCAGCTTGTTCGGGCCCAGCAACATCCGCGGTCGGGGGGTCAATGGAGGCTCTGGAACCGGTATGTCGCCGATCATCGATGTCGCGGCGACAAGCGCAAACGAGGTCGATCCAGATTGCGGTGGCGACAACTCCGCAGTGGGTGGATTCCTAGACGGGGTGACGGTTGTCTATTCTTCGCCGAACGGGGTCCAGGCGGTCAAAGTAGACGCGTCGGTGAACGCCGTGGTGGCGGGGCCGGTTGTGATTACGGCCGGAGCGACGCGCTCTCGTCCTGCGATTAGCAAGACCGGTGGTGCGGCGGGACGACACCTAGTGGTCTACGAAACGGATTTCGGCACGGACCGGGATGTGTCCGCTGTTCTAGTCGACCGCGATCTCAACATCCTCACGAGCTTCATCGGGATTGAGAACCTCGCGTCTCTCGACAGCTTCCGTCCAGACGTTGGCGGCAACGGCAGCGAGTGGCTGATTGTCTATCAACGCAGCGAGGTCGGCAGCTCGGGACCTTGCGACATCTACTGCCGACGCGTGGTTTGGAACGGCTCTTCTGCCGTCCCGAGTGGCGGGGAGGTTGCCGTCGAAGCGCTGCCCGGAAAAGACGAGCGGGAGCCCGCAGTCGGCGATCTCGGCACCAAGTTCGTCGCGTCATGGGCTCGCCAAAACTCGAGCATCAACTACGACATCGTTGCCGTTGAGCTCCATCGCGAAACGTGCCAAACGTGCGGTGCCTTGATGGGTGTGCTTGGCAGCGCGGGGGCCTTGGTCGACTTCAACCCGGTCATCGCAACTCGCTACAGCGGTCGGGCTAGCAACTTGGGCGATCCCAACTTCGACGAGGGCATGATTGCGTGGATGGATGCGTCGATCACGCCGCCCTTCTTCGGGGATATCAAAGCCAACCTCTACGAGGCGTTTGGTGGAGGCGTCGTTACGGACCTTGGTGGCGCTTGTGGCAACGGCGGCACCAACAGCTTTGAGGGGCCAGTCGCCATCGGCAACGAGGGCCTTGTCCTTGAGGTCGCCGGCGCCGGCAGTGACCTGCTGCTCTGCAGCATCATGTTCGCGAACTCGGTGACCAGCTGCGGCCCGTGCCAGATCCAGTCAGATGAGGGCAGCTTCCTGTTTGCGCCGGGTTGGGGAGGGTTTAGCAGTCTGGTGCTGCCCGTCCCGTGCGACGCCAGCCTGTTTGGCGTGACGCTCTACACGCAGTGGGCGAGCGTTCTCAGCGGTGCCAGCCCGTGCGGTTTGTTGCCGGCAAACCTCGAGATCTCCGTCTCGAATCGCCTGCGCGCGACGCTTACGCCCTGATCGATTGCGAGCTGGGTCCGCCTTAGGATCCGGTTCGCGTCGTGGCGTTGTGTGCTGCGATCTAGTAATCGAGGAGATGCAGCGCCGTGAGCCATCGAGACAAGCCGATCGCGCGAGATGCCTATGAGCAGCTCGCCCAGGGTTATTCAGACCTTGCCGAGGGCAAGGCAGAGAACGGTTTCAATGAGCATCCTGCGATGCGCAAGCAGATCGGCGACGTCGCCGGTCTTGCCGTGCTGGATGCCGGTTGCGGGCCGGGCTTTCTGATGCGAGATCTTCTTCGGGCGGGAGCACGGCGCGTGGTTGGCTTCGACGTCAGTCCGGCGATGCTTCGAATTGCGCGCGCGGCTTGCCGACCCCGCGAACCAGTGCGCTGCCGAGCTGTTCGTTGCTGACCTTGCGCGGCCGGTGCCGCTTGGTGACGCAAGTTTCGATCTCGTCGTCTCGTCCCTGGCAATCGACTATGTCTACGATTGGTCGACGCCGCTAGCCGAGTTCCATCGCTTGCTCAAGGCAACCGGCCGCCTTGTGTTTTCCGTGCAGCATCCAATGGGATCCTACAAGTGGCTGCAGCCGCCCACAGCGTTTGGAGTCCACTACTGCGAAGTCGCATGGAAGGGGTTTACGAAGACGCCGGTTGTCGTGCCGGACTACTACCGGTCGTTCGAAGAGATCGTCAATCCACTGCTCGCTGCAGGCTTTCAGCTCGAAGGGATCCTAGAGACGCGGCCACTCGATGCTCTCCGTGCGATCCATCCGAAGAAGTACAGGCAAAACGCGACCTTCCCGACCTTCATGGTGATTTCTGCACGGCGCGTGGATCGTTGAGAGGCGGATTTGAACGTCTCGCTATCGAGGACCATGCGGCCGCGCTCGCGAACCCAAGCAAAGACGAGTGATCCGACGCTGCGTCTGTCTTCGTAGGCCTTGAAGGACCATGAGAAGATTGTTTTGGGCCGGGCTTCGAGCATGCCGCGCACTGTAGCGGTTGCAGCGGTCTGGGGGCGGGCACTGGAGGCCTCAAGGTTCGGTGTTGTGTGGCCGATGGCATCGGCATGTCGAGCCCAGCAGCCAACCTGTCGAGTATTCTCCAGCCTCGAACGCGCCCCGTTGTCGATCTGCGGGCGATGCTGCATCCGACCAACCCGTATGAAGGATTCGACGCGTCGGCCTACGCCTACGATCCGCAGGGTTGGAACGGGGATTCGCCCCTGTTCGACCGGCTTATCGAAGAACTGAACCCTGGGTTGACGGTCGAAGTTGGCTCGTGGAAAGGGATGTCTGCGATTCACATGGCGACCAAGATGGCGCAGCAGCGAGGCGATGCGCAGCTGCTGTGTGTTGACACGTGGCTTGGCTCGTTCGACTGGTGGTTGAACCCCAGCAAGCCGCCGCTAACGGACATGGGGCTCGTCAACGGCTATCCGACGCTCTACTACCAATTCCTTGCCAATATCGTGCATGCCGGCTTGCAGGACGTGGTGGTGCCATTCCCTGCGACGTCGACGATTGCGGCCCGTCTGTTGCTGCTCCGCGGCGTGAAGGCGGATTTAATCTACATCGACGCCAGTCACGAACACAACGACGTGTATTCAGACATGGCCTACTACTGGCATACCCTTAGAGAGGGTGGCGTCATGTTTGGCGATGACTACCGTGCCGAGTACTACCCCGGGGTCGTTCAGGCCGTCGCTGAGTTTACGGAGCAGCACGGCGTCGAAGCCGAGATCGTAGACGGGCAGTTTTGGCTGCTTCGCAAACCCGTCTCGTAGGGTTGCCCGAGCAGCGGGGCAGCGTCTTGCGTGAAGTCGTGCTCACGGCGGCTTCGGCAGCTACGCTGCCGGTATGACTCCATTGGACTTTGTCGCGCGGGCTTGGCGTCCGGCCCTGGGACTCTTCGCCGCCTTTGGTTTGCTTCTGGCCTGCAGTGCTCCGTCGGCTCAGGAAGCGGACGTGCCGCCGGGGCTCGAGGTTGTCCAGACGATGAATTCCGGCGGTTATACTTATGTGCGGGTTGCCGGCGAGCAGGGCCCTGTTTGGTACGCGGGACAGGAGTGCGAGGTTGCGGTCGGAGATCGCGTCGAAGTGACGGGCGACGTCACGAAGATGAAGAACTTCAAGAGCCGGACGCTCGATCGCACGTTTGCGCAGATCTACTTTGTCGAGGGCTACCGTGTCGTTGCCGACTCGGGTCGTTAGGCGAAGCTCGCGGGCTTGAGGCGCTGCTTCATCCCAGCGGCGTCGTGCAGGCTGGCAGGTCTTGTGGGCTGACAAGTCTCCGTAGGCCGACAAGGAGCGTGATCGCGCGGCAAGTTCGCTGTCGCTCCGCGGTTGCCTCTTGTGCTCATGGCTTCGCACGTGACGTCTCCGTGTGGCGTCGCGGCGCATATGCGGTTTCTCGCGAAGCACTTTCGTATTCAAAGTGGCTGAAACTGCGGCGCAAGCGCGGCGGAATGTCGTTGCGCGACGTTTGCACAGGTGCAACGCTCACGTTCCCATGCGCCTGAAAAAGCCTGCTACCGTTCTCTTTGCCTCGCTCGCGCTTGCCCTCGGCGCCTGCAGTGGCAGCAGTGGATCTTCGGATCCGCAAATCCCCGCTAGCGTCCCCGCCGGAGCCGGCAACGTCGCGATCGACATGAGCGGCACCTGGGAGATTCGCGATGCAACGATCGTCGAGTCCAACTTTGTGGGCGCGGAGCCGCCGCTGAACAATACGCCGTTTCTGCTGAACCCCGACGAGGTTGTGTCGGTTGCGAACATCCTCGTTACGCCGGCGACGCTCGAGCTGCTCGCAGGCGCGCCGCTCGAGTTCTACGTCAACACGGTGACCGATCGCCGCTTCTTCTATGCCTGGGCGTCGGATCGTCGTCCCAACGGCGAAAACCGCTTTGAACTCGCTGTTGCTGGCGGCGCCATCGATGCCGACACGATCCTGGTGGAGCAGTTTGAGAGCATCCTGGAGCAGGGCCAGGTCGAGCCGTTCTTTGAGCGCTCGCAGTATCGATTGGTCCGCGTTGCTGGTGCGCCGGCCATGCTGGATCCGGCGAGCGAAGAAGCAAAGACAGCTTTCGAGCGCGTCTACGGCGCCCGCTGAGCGCGCCCCGGCCGGCGGCGGCACCCGTGCGGCCGGCAGATCCAAGACGAGCGTTCATTTCGTCTCGTGGATCCCACAATCGTCCGCAAGTTGGCTTGAGCGCGTTTGCTCGGTCGGCTCGAATGCAGACCGATCTCATGGAACCGCGCAAGATCCGCTCGTTCGTCGACGGAGTCTGGGAACAGGACATTGTCCCTCAGCTCGTCGACTACATCCGCATCCCAAACAAGTCGCCGGCGTTCGACAAGGACTGGGCAAAGGCCGGGCACATGAAGCGCGCGGTCGACCTGATCGCGGGTTGGTGCAAGGCGCAGCCAATCGAAGGATTGACGGTCGAGTTTGTCTTGC
This sequence comes from Planctomycetota bacterium, assembly GCA_045105235.1. Lineage (GTDB taxonomy): Bacteria > Planctomycetota > UBA1135 > UBA1135 > UBA2386. Next base: position 141,640 of record JBGCDH010000032.1, read on the forward strand.
TTCCTGCGCCGACCACCGTGATCTACACGGAGGTTCCCGCGACGGGGCCGGATCCCGGAGAGGACACGGTGTTGCTCTACGGGCACCTGGACAAGCAGCCTGAAATGACGGGCTGGTTCGATGGGCTTGGCCCGTGGAAGCCCGTGCTGAAGGGCCACAAGCTCTACGGCCGCGGCGGTGCCGATGACGGCTATGCCGCATACGCGTCGCTGACCGCGATCCGCGCTCTGCGCGAAGCTGGCGGCACGCACGCCCGGTGCGTTGTCATCATCGAGGGCTGCGAAGAGAGCGGCAGCTACGATCTGCCCTACTACATCGACCACCTCAAGGCGCGTATCGGCAACCCAAGCCTTGTTGTCTGTCTGGATTCGGGCTGCGGCAACTACGATCAGCTTTGGTGCACGACGTCGCTGCGCGGCGTCATCGGTGGCGACGTCCGCGTCGACGTGCTAACAGAAGGTGTGCACAGCGGCGACGCGAGCGGCATCGTGCCGTCGAGCTTTCGCATCGTCCGCGAACTGATGGAGCGGCTGGAAGACAGCAAGACAGGGGAAGTGCTCCCCAAACAGTTCCACGTCAAGATTCCCAAGCAGCGGCAGGAGCAGGCCAAAGTCGCCGGCCGGGTGCTTGGCGATCAGCTCTACAAGCGCTTCCCGTGGGCCAAGGGCACCAAGCCCATGGCGAAGGGGCTATCCGAACTCGTGCTCAATCGAACGTGGCGACCGTTTGTCGAAGTCGTCGGCGTCGACGGCATCCCAGACCTTGAGAAAGCGGGCAACGTGCTTCGTCCGCATACGAGCTTCAAGCTGTCGCTGCGCATCCCGCCAACGGCGGATCCGATCAAGTGCTCCGAGCATCTGACCAAGGTCATGAGCAAGAAGCCGATGCACGGTGCGAAGGTGACGTTCACCCCGGAGAAGGTTGGTGGAGGCTGGGAGGCGCCAGCGCTGGCGCCGTGGCTTGAGCAGGCCTGTGCAAATGCGTCGAACACCTTTTTCAAGAAGCCGTGCGTCTACATGGGCGAGGGCGGATCGATCCCGTTCATGGGCATGCTTGGTGAAAAGTTTCCGGAAGCTCAGTTCATGATCACCGGCGTGCTCGGGCCAAAGAGCAACGCCCATGGCCCCAACGAATTCTTGCACATCCCGATGGGCAAGAAGCTGACGGCGAGCGTTGCGGTCGTCCTGCAGGAGCACCTGCACCGTGAGCACGGCGGCAAGAAGAGCAAGGCGAAGTCCGGAGCGAAGGCGAAATCCGCGGCGAAGTCCAAGTCCTCGCAGTCCAAGAGCAAGTCGAAGAACAAGCCCAAAAAGACCAAGACCGCCGCGAGCAAGACGGTGAGGAAGTCCGCATGAGTATTGCTGAAGATCCGAGTGGCTCGGCCGCTGCTTCGTCTGTGAGTCTCGCGCGCGTCGAGCAGCTGCTTTCACGGCCGCTGCTGGAGCTGGTGTTTGACGCGGCCCAGGTTCACCGTGCGCACCATGACAGCTCTCGTGTGCAGTGCTCACAGCTGCTGTCGATCAAGACGGGCGGTTGCCCGGAAGACTGCGGCTACTGCTCGCAGAGTGCACACCACAAGACGCCGGTCGAGCGCGAGCCGCTGCTTGAAGTCGACGAAGTGCTCAAGAAGGCGCGGGCTGCGAAAGAGAACGGCGCCGACCGCTTTTGCATGGGCGCTGCGTGGCGTTCGGCAAAGTCGGGCGAGGAGTTTGAGCGTGTTCTGTCGATGGTCCGCGGCGTCAAGGAGATGGGCCTCGAGGCCTGTGCGACGCTCGGCATGCTCGACAGCGAGCAGGCGGGGCGTTTGCAGGAGGCGGGCTTGGACTACTACAACCACAACCTCGATACCGGGCGCAGTCACTATCAAGACGTCGTGCATACGCGCTCCTACGACGAGCGTCTAGAGACGCTGAAGCGCGTGCGCGAATCGGGCATGAAGGTCTGCTGCGGCGGCATTCTGGGGCTTGGCGAAGAGCGTCGCGGCCGCGCCGAGCTGCTGTGCGAACTCGCCAACCTCAACCCGGCGCCTGAATCGGTGCCGGTCAACACGCTTGTTCAGGTCGAAGGCACGCCGTTTGCCGCGCCCGGGAAGGCGCCGGAGCAGGTCGACTGGTCCGAGCTGGTGCGCACGGTCGCCGTCGCTCGCATCCTGATGCCGGGCAGCGCCGTGCGCCTGTCGGCGGGGCGGACCGAGATGGATGAGGCAACCCAGGCGATGTGCTTTTTGGCCGGCGCCAACTCGATGTTTGTAGGCGACGAGCTGCTGACGACGCCCAATCCGGCGCCGCAGAGCGATGCGGCTTTGCTCGGCAAGCTCGGACTGAACGCCATCGCGGAAGTCGAGTGAGCGACGAGCCGTCTTCGCTCGATCGCGAACTGGAGGATGAGCAGCGCCAGCGGCACGTCGCAGGCCTCGCCCGGACTACGATGCTCGATGGCCGAATCAACGGCCACGACTTTGGCAGCAATGACTACCTCGGTCTCGCGCAGGATCCGGCTGTGGTCGACGCGATGGCATCTGCAGCGCGCGAGTATGGCGCGGGCGGTCGGTCGGCGCGTCTGCTGCGCGGCGGAACGCCGCTGCACGAACAGGCTGAGGCCGCGCTCGCCTCCTGGCTTGGCTGCGAGTCGTCGCTGCTGTTTCCGTCGGGTTATCAGGCCAACCTGGGCTTGGTCGGTGCGCTTGTGGGCCGTGGCGACGCGATTCTCTCGGACCGCGCCAACCATGCTTCGCTGATTGATGCCGCGCGCCTGTCACGGGCGCAAGTGCTTGTGCACGATCACTGCGATCTTGTGGACCTGGAGCGTGTGCTGCGCGCCGCCCGTGGCGCCAGGCGCCGTCTGGTGCTGACCGAGGGCGTGTTCAGCATGGGCGGAGACGTGGCGCCACTGCTTGCCATCGAGCAGCTCTGTCGCCAATACGATGCGTGGCTTGTCGTCGACGAAGCCCACTCGATCGGCGTGCTCGGCGAGGCGGGTGCTGGTGCGTGGGCTGCGGCGCTGGCGCAGGCAAGCTGCGACGCGCGGCCAGATGCGCAACCTGCGCAGCGGCTCTGTGCACGGGTTGTAACCTGCGGCAAGGCGCTTGGCATGGGCGGCGCTTTTGTGGCGGGTAGCACGGCGCTGCGAACCCAGCTGATCCACACGGCGCGTTCGTTCCTGTTTACAACGGCTCCGCCGCCAGTCATCGCTGGTGGCCTGCTCGCGGCCATCGCACGTTGCCGTAAGGCGGACGACGCACGGCTGCGCCTGCGCCGCAACGTGCGTCGTTTGGCGCAGCAACTTCAGATCGACGCGCCGCCGGCGGCGATCGTGCCGGTTGTGGTTGGCGCAGCAGACCGTGCGCACGCGCTAGCGCAGCAGCTCGAAGCCGAGGGCTTCTACGCGCCGGCGGTTCGGCCACCGACCGTGCCGCCTGGGCAAAGTCAGCTGCGCGTGGTCTGTCATGCCCAGCACCAAGAACGCGACATCGACGCGTTGGCGGCGCGACTGCTGCCTCATGTGAGCCGCGCGCCTGCCGCGGTCGTCGACCCAGCGAGCTGCGGCGCGTTGGCGAACGTCGTGTGTGTCGCCGGGACCGACACCGGCGTCGGCAAAACGGTTGCCAGCGCCTTGCTGTTGCGCGCGGCGATGCGTCGCGGACTTGGCTGCAGCTATTGGAAGCCGGTGCAGACGGGCGACCTCGAAGACGACGATACGCGCACCGTAGGGCAACTCTGCGGCGCTTCGTCCGACATGCTGCTGCCAAAGGGGTGCAGCTATGCCTTGCCGGCATCACCACACGAAGCGGCTGCGTCCGTCGGCGAGCGCGTGCACCTTCGCGACCTCGAGCGGATGCTCTCGGAACATCGTCAACGGTTGCCGGATCGTCAGATCTTGATCGAGCTAGCCGGCGGCATCCATGTGCCGTTCGACCTCGAGCCACCGCTGCTGCAGAGCGACTGGCTGCAGCGCCTAGCGGCGCCCGTCGTGCTCGTGGCGCGCTCCGGTCTCGGCACGCTCAACCATACGTTGCTGACGTTCGAGGCTTTGCGGGCGCGCCGGGTCCACGTGGCAGCGCTGTTACTTGTTGGCCCGCGGCACGCGAGCAACCGGCGCACGCTCGCACAGCTGGCCGCGCCGCCGCGACTGTTGGAAGTGCCGCCGTTGGAGCCTTTGGACACGGCGGCGCTCGATCGCTGGCTCGACCAGCATGACCTTCACGAGGTATTCGAGGATGCGTGATGCACACAGTGAGCCCGGTCGCGGCCATGAGTTGCCGCAGCGCGATCGGCGCGTCTGCTGGCACCCCTACACCCAGCACGGCATCGAACCGGATCCGCTGCCGGTGGTGCGCGCCGAGGGGGCTTGGCTCGAGCTGGCCGACGGTCGCCGCTTGCTCGACGGCATTTCGTCGTGGTGGGCCACGCTGCACGGTCACGGCCAGCCCGAGCTCGTCGCGGCCATGCATGAGCAGGCGCAGCGACTGGACCACGTGCTCTTTGCCGGCGCGACGCATGAGCCCGCCGTCGCGCTTGCCGAGGAGCTGCTTGCGGTCGTCCCAGATGGGCTGACGCGGGTCTTCTACAGCGACGACGGTTCGACCGCTGTGGAGGTCGCGATCAAGATGGTGCTGCAGTCGTGGGTGCACCGCGGGCAGCCGGAGCGGCGCGTGTTCGTCGCTCTCGAAGGCGCCTATCATGGCGACACGTTTGGTGCGATGGCCGCCGGCGATCCCGATCCGTTCTTCCTTGCGCTGGCGCCCATGTTCTTTGAGGTGCGGCGGGTTCCAGCGGATTCGCAGACGCTTACGGCCGAACTGGACCGGCTTGGCAACCGTGCCGCCGGCGTGCTTGTCGAGCCGCTCCTGCAGGGTGCCGCGGGCATGCGAATCATGCCCGCGGCGTTTCTGCGCGAGGCCAAGGCTGCCTGCGAGGCGCGCGGGCTGCCGTTTGTTGCGGATGAAGTCATGACCGGGTTTGGCCGCACGGGAGCGCTGTTTGCGTGCCAGAAGGCGGGCGTCCAGCCGGATCTGCTGTGCCTCGCCAAAGGTTTGACCGGCGGCATGCTGCCGCTGGCGGCGACGCTGGCTACCGAAGCGATGTTCGAGTGCTTCCTGCATGACCAGCGCTCGCGCTTCTTTCCGCATGGGCACACCTTCACGGCGAATCCGATCGCTTGTGCGGTGGCGCGCGCATCGCTGGTCCTCACGCTGAGAAACGACGTTCCCGCGCGTCTCGAACACATCGGGGCGACGCTGCACGCATACTTGCGGGATCTGCAGGGCCACGAATGCGTGCGCGATCTGCGCCATCTCGGGGGCATGGTCGCACTCGATCTCGTGGCGCCAGCGGCGGCTACCCGCGGCGAGAGGGCGTCCAGCCCGTCCGGATACCTGTCCGACCTGGCGCCGCGCATTCGCCGTCGCGCGATTGAAATGGGCGTTTTGCTGCGCCCGCTGGGCAACGTGCTCTATGCACTTCCGCCTGCGTGCCTGCGCGATCAAGAGGTCGCGCAGGTTGCCGAGGTGATGCGCGCGTTGGTCGGCGAGGTTGCCGAGATGGGTGTCGCCGCGCCGTAGATCAGGAGGTCGCGCACGCCGCCGCGGCGGCGTGCGAAGTCCCGAACGTCTACTTGTCCTTCGCCTTCTCGCTGCTGGACTTGGCGGCGCCAGTTGCTGACTCTGAAGCCGCGGGCAGCAGCCCCATGCCGCTCGCTGCGACGGCCTTTTGGAAGTCGGCCAAGGGACCCTTCAAGAACGTCTCGACGACTTCTTCGGCTTTCGCGACCTTTGCCAGAGCGCGAGCGAGGCCGTCGATCTCGGTTCCGGTCGGAGCCTCGGGCGTGTTGACCACTCGGGCCGCGCGACGCACCTTGCTGACCAGGCCATCGTTGCCGCGCGAGATGCCTTGGACCTTGCGCGTTTTGCCCCAGAGCTTTTCTTCGGCGGCCTTGCGGGCTTTCTGCACGGTCTTCAACGCCGCGCGCATGGCGGCGAACGGGTCGTCGCCGGTCTTTGGCTTTTCTTCGAGCGCGAGGCGCTTTTCGACCACGGCGATGCGCGCGGCGATGGGTGCGAGGCGCTGGCTGGCGGCGTGCAGTCGCGTGGTGAGTGCTTCGACTTTGACGCGCAGGGCGTCCTTCGCCTGGCGGTCGGCCATCGAGTATTCGGCGCGCGGGTCGGCCAGCACGGACGCGGCAACCTTGCGTTCCTCGTCCTGGAAGCGAACCGTCAGCTCATAGCCGCCAGGCAACACCGAGCGTCCGCCGGTCGGCATCTTGGGCGGCTTGGTAACGCTGCGGCTCGGGCCCTGCACGCCGTCGCGCTCAAAGCGCCAAACGATCCGGTTGAGGCCGAGGTGGACCTTGCGACGGAACGTGCGCACGAGTTGGCCGTCGGCATCGCGGACTTCGACCGTGATGTTGTCTTTCGGAGCCTCCTCGCCGTCCTTGGCGCTGTCCTCGTCCTCGGCATCCGTGTCGTCGGCGTCCGGGTCGTCGGCGCCGCCCTCTTCCTCGCCCTTGGCGGGCTTGTCGTCGTCTGCGCTCTCGTCGTTGGCCGACTCCTTCTCTTTCTTGCGCGCCTTCTCCACGTCGGGGTCCGGGTGCGCGAGCTCCTCGGCCGTCGCGACCAGCTGCAGGACCAGGCCGCGGGTTGCGGTCGGGCCGCGGAACTCGCCTTGCCCGGGGAAGCGCGTGCTTGGCGATTGGGCCACGCCATGCTGAATCGCGGGGCGCGGCGGATAGACGTGTAGCTTGCTGGCGAGTTGCTCGTTGGCCATTTCACGCAGCGGCGTGATGTCGTCGAGAACAAACAGCGAGCGGCCGTGCGTGGCGATGACGAGATCGTGTTCGCGCGGGTGCGTGACCAGAGCGCGCACGGCGGTGGTGGGCACGCCGTGTGTCCACTTCTGCCAGTGCGCGCCGGCGTCGGTGCTCACGAATAGACCAAACTCGGTGCCGACCCAGAGCAGGTCGGCCTGCACGGGGTCCTGTTCGATGACGTGGCAGTAGCCGTCGATGTCGTCGGGGGCGAGCGCCGTCCAGGTGCGACCGAGGTTGCGCGTGACGTAGACGTAGCTGGTCCAATCAGCGTTGCGGTGGCCGTCAAATACCGCATACGCGGTCTTTGCGTCGTGCTTGCTCGCTTCGATGTGGGGGCACCACGTGTGCTTGGGCAGTCCCGGCACGTAGCGTTCGACGCTGTTCCAGGAGTTGCCGCCGTCTTCGCTGACCTGCACACGGCCGTCGTCGGTGCCGACCCAGAGAATGCCCTGCTGCACGGGGCTAGGCGCGATCGTCAGGATCGTGCAGTGGTTTTCGGCTGCGGTGACATCGATCGTCAGGCCGCCGCTCTCTTCCTGCTTTTGCCACTCCTTGTTGTCGGTCGTCAAGTCGGGCGAGATCACCTCCCACTTGCCGCCGCGGTTGCTGCTCTTGTGCACAAACTGGCTGCCGTAGAACACCGTCGCCGGGTCGAACGGATCGATGGCGATCGCCGCATTCCAGTGAAAGCGCAGCTCGGTCTCGTCGTCGAATGCCGGCGGTTGGATAAACTTGCGCGATCCGGTGCGCAGGTCCCAGCGCACCAGAGAACCGCCCTGGCTCATCGCGTAGCCCTGCTGGCTGTTGTCCGGATCCGGCAGCGTGGCAAAGCCGTCGCCGAAGCACACTTCCTGCCAGTGTAGGTTGCGGATGCCGCCGTTCTCCCAAACGGTCGACGGGCCGCGCCAGCTGCCGTTGTCCTGCAGGCCGCCGTAGATGTTGTACGGCACCTCCATATCAACCGCGCAGTGGTAGAACTGGGCCAGTGGCAGGTTGCGGCAAAAGCGCCAGTGCGCGCCGCGGTCGGTGCTCGTGTAGACGCCGCCGTCGTTGCCAATCACGATGCGCCGCGGGTCGGTGGGATCGATCCACATCGAGTGGTGGTCCGGGTGCGCGGCGCCCCAGTCGACCAGGGTTGCGAACGAGCGGCCGCCGTCGGTAGAGACGTCGATGACCGTTTGCATGCTGTAGAGGCGCTCCGGGTCGTGGGGGTCGACGCGCAAGTCACAGAAGTAGAACGGCCGTGGCGCGATACCGTCGTCGTCGTTGACCGTTCGAAAGCGGAAGCCGCCATCGTCGCTACGCAGCAGCACGCTCTTCTTCGCCTCGGTCAGCGCGTAGATGACGTTGGGGTTGCTGCGGGAGATCGCCAGGCCGATTCGTCCCAGCTCTCCCTTTGGCAGCCCGTCGCTGTCGTCGAGGCGCTGCCACGTCGAGCCGCCGTCCAGCGAGCGATAGAGGCCGCTGCCGGGGCCGCCGCTCTTGAAGGAATAGGGCCAGCGGCGGTGCTCCCACATGCTGGCGAACAGCTTGTTGGGGTTGCGCGGATCGATGACCAGGTCACTGCAGCCGGTTCGTTCATCGACGTAGAGCACCTTTTCCCAGGTCGCGCCGGCATCGGTCGTCTTGAAGACACCCCGCTGCTCGTTTTCGCCCCAACTGGTGCCGAAGGCGGCGACCCAGACGGTGTTCGGATCGTTCGGGTGCAGGATGATGCGGTGGATGCGCTCGGTCTTTTCGAGGCCGAGCTTCTGCCAGGTGCGGCCGTTGTCGGTCGTTCGGTAGATGCCGCGGCCGCTGCTGGCGGAGTTGCGCGGGTTGCCTTCGCCGGACCCGACCCAGACTACCTCTGGGGCATGCGGATGAACGGCGATGGCGCCGATCGACGCCACGTCCTGATCGTCGAAGACCGCTTCGAACGTGACGCCGCCGTCGTTCGATCGCCAGACGCCGCCGGCCGCCGCGCCGGCCCAAACCAAATTCGGATTGCCGGGCACGCCGCAGACTGCACCGATGCGGCCGCTGCAGACCGCGGGGCCGATGGCTCGCGCCTTCATGTCGGCCAGCAGCGAGAGGTCCGGTGCGTCCGTGGCTGTGGCGTCAGCGGATGTTGTGGGAGCCGCGGCGGGCTGCGCCGCCTGCGACGTGGCGGGCACTGGCAGCATCGCGCAGGCGAGCGGCAGTAGGAAAAGCGTGAGACGCGCGTTCATGGCAGCACCTTACGCACCTCGACGCGCGCCCGCAGGTGTGCGTTCGTGCGAAGATTGTCAGCTCTGGCGCAGTCAGGCGTGCAGCCTGTCGCCCCGAGGCCGTCAGCTCTGCTGAGAGTCGTGACGGGTGGAGCTTGCGCCGCGCTTGGCGCGATTGTCGAGGGCTGCACGCGTCGCGCGTAAGAACGTGCGTGGCTGGCACGGCCGCAGCACGACCTCGGGCTCGTTCCGGCGGGGCGGCACTTCCGCTGCACCTTCGCGGTCCGCTTGATCGGTTGCCGGCGGGGCGGACTTCGGGTCGTCCGTCGAAGTGAACCGACCCATGTAGAGAATCGCTGCGCTGGGCAGGATGCGCACGATCTTTTGGGCCAGCAGCTGGCCGCCGACGTCGGGCATGATGACCTCGGTTGCGACCAGGTCGACGTCGCGGTGCTGGATTGCAAGCTCAAGTGCGGCTTCCGCGGAGGAGGCCATCAGCACCCGGTAGCCATGCAGTCGGAGCAGCTGTGCGGTTTCGTCGCGCTCCTGCGAGCGGTCATCTACGACCATCACCGTCTCGTTGTCGCGTGCGCGAAAGGCGGCCATCTTGACGCGGTCGTCCCCGTCCAGCGCCAGCGGAATCTTGACTCGGATCCTCGTGCCTTCGCCGACCTCGCTGTCGACGGAGATCGAGCCGTCAAGCTCACTGATGATGCCGTAGACCTTCGACAGGCTCAGCCCGAGCCCAACGGTGTCGGGCTTGGTTGTGAAGAACGGCTCGAACATGCGTTCGATCGTTTCGCTGTCGGCGCCAACCCCGTTGTCGGTGACGGAGAGCTCCACATACGGCGGCTGCGTCTGCTCGTAGACGTGGATCAGGATGTCGACTCGGCCATTGCCGCGAATGGCTTCGCTCGCGTTCGCCACGAGTTCGGTAAGCACCTCGTGGAGGTGTTCGCGATCCGCGTCGATGGGCGCGTGGCCGTTGGAGCGATGGGCAAGCTGGATTCGTTCGTCGATTCCATCGCGCAGCGCCGGCATGGCTTCGGCGACGATCTGGGATAGATCCAGCCTCTCGATGTGACCCTTGCCGCGCCGCCCAAACGTGAGCAGCTGCTTGGTCAGGCTCGCTCCGCGCGCGGCGGCCGTTTGTAGCTGTCGTTTGATCTCGTCGTGTTCTTCGCGGTCGGCTGGTCCGAATCCGAGTAGGTCGGCGAAGCCGCGCACCGCGGTCAGGATGTTGTTGAAGTCGTGCGCTACACCACCGGCGAGCCTTGAGACCGCGTCGAGGCGCTGGTCGGAGCGCACGTCCGCGAGCAGCTTCTTGGTCTGCGTTTCGGCGTGCACGCGGTCCGTGATGTCCCAGACGAAGGCAACGACACGGTCCACTTCGCCGCCGGTTTCGCGCACAGGGAAGAGGAATCCTTCGAGCCACATTTGCGAACGCCTGCGGGCGGCGCCGCCGTAGCGATTGCCGTCCGCACCGATGCAGTGCCGACGGATGCGGACCTGCTGGCCTTCGAGTGCCTGCTCAAAGTCGGCGTCGATGCCGTTCTTCTGCATCTCGGGATCCTCAAGCAAGCAGTAGCGACCGACATCGGCCTCTGCGTGCGGTAGATCCAGGATTTGAGCCATCGTGCGGTTGATGCGCCGCGCGACGCCCTGCGCATCGAAGATCTGGATGCCGATCGGGCTACCTTCGAACATGGCGTCGAGGGTGCGCTGCTGCTCAGCTACCAGGGACCTGGTTTCGTTGAGGGCAAGCGATTCGAAGGCGGCCGCGAGCTGTGCTGCGAGCGTCTTGGCAAAGCGTATTTCGACGGTGCGCCACTGCCGCGGCTTGCCTTGGCACTCGATCGTCCGCGTGCCGTGGCAGTTGCCGCCACAGCGCAAGGTTGCATCGAGGGTCGCGTGCACATCGTGCTCTGCTAGGTAGTCGCGGCACGCTGCGGCGACTCTGGGGTCGCTGTGGATGTTCTCAATGGAGTAGGAGGACTCCGCGCACAGGTCGCGAAAGCGGTGGGGGAACTGCGTCTGTGTGCGCACGTCACCGCGTTCGTGTCGGCGGTTGCACTGGTCGTAGCTAGCGAAGCTGCGCAGTTCGTTGCGGTCTTCGCCCAGGCGCCAGAGGGTGGCGCGATCGGCGCCATAGAGCGTGCATACGCGCTCCAGAAGGCCCGGCACGACGGCGCGCAGCGTGTTGGGGGTTACGGGCGTTGCGACCAGCCACTCTTCGAGTTCGTGTTGCGCGACCTCGAAATCATCGGGGAGCAGGCGCGTGTTTGTGGCGGGCTCGACCGCATCGGCGCTGGCGGATGACTGCCAGTGGATCATCCAGAGCCGTTGCGCTTCGTCTGCTGTCCGAACGAGCTGAAGCTGCAGTGTCACGTCGCGGCTGCTTGCCGTGGACCACGAAAGGCGTAGGTCTCGTTCCTCGGCGATGGCTTCCGCGAGATCCTGCTGCCGCGCGTCGGGTAGGTCCAGAATGCTGGACAGGAGCTGCATGACGTCGGGGCACGGTTGGCACGCACCTGTGCGGGCGGCACGGTTGGCGAATACGACAGGGTGCAGAGGCGCATGCCGGCTGGTGACGAGCAAGCATGGCGCTGGGATCAGCTCCAGGCTGTGTCGCAACAAGCCAACGGCACCCGATAAGGGGGTGTCTGAGTGCATCCAGTGGCGAGTCTGGGAAGGCTGCGGCCACCGTAGCTTCTTAAGCCAGGAGTGAAAGAGCGCAGTTTTGACCAGTTCTGTAACGCGGTCGCAGCTCAGGCATTCTCGGCTTGTCGATGGCCGCTACGTCGCCGCTCGCTTTGGCACGAAGCGTGCTACGAGCAGTCCAGCCACAGCGCCGAGCAGCGCGCCGTTCGAAACAGCGGCGAAACGCCCCAGTGCAAATCCGACCGCGGCGAGCAGGATCACGACCGCGATCCTCCTTGGTGAGTTCAAGCTTCAGAGCATGACGTCTTATTGGAACAGCTGCGTGCTGTTGACCAGACCTGGCGACGCGAAGAACGGCGGCTGCCACGTGAACTGGCTGTAGCTGGACGCCGTGCCGCTGAGTCGCAGCGACCGGCCGGTTGGCGTTGTGCTGGTCTCGCTCTGGCCGATGTCGGTGGACGTTAGGCCGGCAGCCGCGCCGTCTTGAGCTTGAAACGTCCCTTCGTAGCTGAGCAGCTGCAGCACGGCGCCGCTGCCTGTCACCAGGGCCAGCCCGTCGGTGCCATTTTGCAGCCCGGGAAACAGAACCGAGTGCGTGCCGAAGCCATTTTGCTGGTTGCCAAACGTGTGCCGCAGAACGCGGAAGTCGTAGGCGGTGCCGGTAGCGCCGTCGTAGGCAATCAGCAGCCAGCCGTCGATGCACTCATCGGCACGGCCGGCCAGTTCGACAAATTCGCCTACGTCTGTGCCAACGTTGTCGTAGTGCAGCTCGTTGATCCAGACCTCGGGCTCGCGTGCACCGCCGGGTTGCGGGCCGCACTGGCCTTGGTAGAGGCAATCGACCCAGTTGGGCTGGTCGACAAACGGGTTTCGGTTGCCCTGCCAGAGGTAGACGATGTCGTTGCGGTCACGTTCGAGCTGGTCGACCGGGTCCTGCTGGTGCCACTGCAGCAGCACCGACAGTTTGCCCATGTAGGCCGTCGACTCATTGTTGCCGGTGGCGCTCTGGGTGACCAGCGACAGGTTGTCGGTCAGGATCAGGTCCGGCTCACTCGCGCCGGTGCCGCCGTGCGTGCCGCCCTCATAGCGCACGTCCATGTAGAGCAGGGCGCGCGCGACGTCGCCTCGGCGTTCGCTCCAGATCTCAAAGCCGCCGGGCGAATTGTTCGTCGTGCGCCAGTTCGAAAAACCGGGATAGACGCCGCTGCCGCCGCCGCCGCGGCCCGGCTGCGGGAACGTCGTCAGCTCGTTCCAGCCGGCGTTGCCGCTGTCGAAGGGGCGCCGGTCGCGAAGCCCGTTGTAGGACGTCTCGCACAAGAACAGGTGGTGGCAGTCGGTGTAGGGATAGTTGCCGCCGCCGTCGTTCGGAAACCCGTAGCTGTTCGGCCACGTGTGCTCGCGGTTGTAGTTGCTGTTGCCGCCGCCCGCTTTGCCGAAGGACGCGTTGCGGTAGACGTCGAGGATCCGGCTCGCGTTGTTTGGGTCCTCGTCCGCCATGTCGAGAATGTCCCAGGTATCGGTGCCGCCGGACGTGTACGGAAACCGCATGTGGTCGTCGATGACGGCATGCAGGGTCTGGCGCAGCGCGCTCGGTGACGACGCATCGACGGTGGCGTAGTAGCTGGCCGGCGGCTGCGCATAGGCGGCAGCCGTGGCAAGAGTCATGGCGGAGGCGAACGCGGACGGGCAGCGCATGCCGGGAGCATACACCTGTCGTCATCGTGGCGGCCTCCGCGATCCGGCGCGATCCGGCGATCGCGGCCGCGGCGTCAACGGCCGGGCGTCACCTCGATCTCCAGCGGCGCAGCCCAGCGCTTTTGGTCGGGCGTGTAGTAGAGCCACGTCCGGGATGCCGGACCGACGGTCTTACCGGGGACGCGCGCGATCAGGTCGATTGTGAAATCGACGCTTTGCTCCGGATCGAGCGCGCGCCAGTAGAGCACGAGTTCGCGCCCGGTCAGCTCCCAGAAGGCGAAGCGGCCGGCCTTTTGCAGGTCGATCAGCACCTTGGTGGGCACTTCGAGACCCGCCGGGATGCCGAGGGTCGCCATGGGCGTTGGCTGCACCGCGGCGGTTCGATTCTCCATGCGGATATCGAGCGCGACGGTCTCGCCCTCGGCCACGGTCGCTTGCCGCAGCGAGGTTGCGATCGCCGTGCCCGTGGCGGGATCGGTGGCGGGGACTTCGGCGAAGTAGTGCACGTCGCCGGACCACGGCAAGGGCGACATGTCGCCGCGGCCGCTTTCGCTTTGGACCTCGAGTCGGAGGCTGTGCTCACCTGCGGGCAGGTGCTCCGCAAGCTCAAACGTCATCGCCTCCGCATCACCGGCGCGAAACGGCTGCTCATCGATCAGCTGGTCGCCGGCGAAGACGCGCACGACACCGTCCGTGCGCATGGCCCGGTTTGCGATCGCGTAGGCCGTCAGCGCGCGCAGTGCTGCGATGGTGGCTTGCGTGGCGCCAAACGTGCCGCCGCCGTTGCGCGCGCCCTGCAGGTAACCCACCGCACCGCGCACGTTGGCGGCGAACGACGGATCCGGCAGCCAGGCCAGCACGCCAAAGCCCGTCGTTTCGACCAGCCGGTCGCGTTCGCCGCTCATCGTGATCGTGGTCGCAGCGCCGGGCAGCGAGCCGTCGTCGTCCTGCATGCTGGCGAGGCGCCGCCTGGCGTTTGCGGCCTCTTTGCGCTCGGCAAGCTGGAGGGCGCAGGCGACGATCGCTAGTTCGTACGTGTCGTCGGTCGCGAGCCGCGCAACCAGCGCGTCGATTTCGGGCTGCAGCTCGGCCGCGGGTGTGCCGGCCTGCAGCAGCGCGTAGGTGACGTAGGCGTTGGTGACGAGCTCCGGGGCTCTGCCAAAGCGATCGAGCGACTTGCCGTTGCGCTCGAAGCCGCCGTTGCCGTCGCGCTTGGCCATCAGCCAGCCGCGCGTGCGGTCGAGCATGATGGCGTCGACGTCGTAGACCTTTGCCATGTCGTGAAACTGCAGCAGGCCATAGGCCGTCAGCGACTCGTGCCCCGGGTCATGGCCAAACCATTCGTAGCCACGTTCGCCGCATTCGTAGCCGGTGATCTTGGCGTAGCCCTTTGGCAGCAAACCACGGGCGCGCGCGGCGACCGTGGGCACGTTGTCGCCGCTCGCTTCGATCAGGTTCAAGACCAGCGTGTTGGGGTAGTTGGTCGAGCTGGCTTGCTCAAAGCAGCCGTGCGGTTCGCGCAGCATGCCTTCGAGCCCTTGGCTGAGAGCGGCCAGCGGCGACGGGTAGACCTTGAGCGTGACGCCGAGGGTGTTGGCGACCGGGTCGGTGGGGATCTGCACGCGCCACGATCCTGGTGTGTTGGGCAGCATACTGCCTCCGGACGAACGTCGATGGGGGAAGCCGCGTGGAGCCACGGTGATCGTGCGTCGAATGCGATCGGTGGCGCTGCGGCCGTCGCTGTTGGCCCCGACTTGGAGCGTGATCCTCGTTGTGCCGACGAAGCCGTCTGCCACCGATAGCGGCAGCAGTGTGCGGCCGCGGCTCGCATTGCTAGCGCCCGACTCACCGGGAGCCTGTGTCAGCGGGATCGTCTGCGGCGCGTCGGCCGCGAGCTGCAGTCCTGGGCCGAGCTGCACGCGGAGACCGGCGTGGGTGGTGCCTTCGATGCGGCAGCTACACGAGACCGGAAGCAGCAGCTGGTCGCCGGCTGAGATCTCGGTTGGCAGTTTGGCGTCGACTTCGAGGGCGAGCTGCGTTGCGAATCTGGCCGTCGCCGAGCCGAGGCGGCCAACTTCGGCGCCGTGCACGTGCGCATCGGCCGTGACGTTCCATGTTGTGACCGCGTCGCTGGTGTCAAAGGCGGCTTCCGCGCGGCCGTCCTTGTCGGTGACGAGCAGCGTGTTCCAGTAGATGGTTGGCGTGAAGTCGGTTCGGAAGGTGCCATTTGGCGTGTAGCGATGTGCGTATTCGCGCTGGTGGCGTGGCACGCGAAGGCGGAGATCCGGTCCGAGCTTGGCGAGGGGCGCTGGCACGCGGTCGCCCGGCACGCGGTCGCCCGGCACGCGGTCGCCCGGCCCGCGGACACGCAGATCGGGGCCGGGCCTGGCTTCGAGCGCCGGCGGAATCGCGCCCGCGGCGGGAGCTTCGGCGACTTCGCGCATGGGGGCCGCCCCTCGGCGAGTTCCGCCGAGATAGAAGTCGTCGGAGCCCGTAACCGGCACGGGTGTTTCGACAAACCGGTCAAGCGCTGCTTCGCCAGCAAAGCCAGGTGCCATCATCTCTCCCTTGACGGCGTCCTCGCTCGCGCCCAAGTCCTGCAGGATGAACACCCACACCAGGGCCAGCGCGGCGGCCGCGCCGGCGAGGCCGCCGATCGTCTGCGTCACATACGACGTATCCGACGAGAGCTTGCGCAGCAGCCACGCGATGCCTTCGGCGAGCAGCAGGAAGAGCAGCGCGCCGATGACGATCACGAAACCCATTTGCATGGTGCGCCGCGCGCGCCAGTGGGAGCGCGACAGCGGTGCCGATGCTTGTCGGTTTTCGGCGTGGTTGCTTATGGCCTGCGGCGTCTGCGAGAAGCCTTCACGCGCGAGGAGCGTGGTGGCCCAGGCGCCCGGAGAGCTGTCGCTGTCTTCGGCGGCCGCGATCGCTGCCTTGGCCTGCTCGTCGTTGCGCCAGACGAAGCGTCGCCAGCCGCGCGTGCCGAGCAGCAGATCGACGTTGCGCGGGCTCGCATCCTTGCTGAGGAAGAAGTCGCCAAGGTCTTCGAGCTTGGCGACGTCGCAAAACAGCTCGGCGTGTTCTGGCAGCGCTACGCGCGGCTCGATCGCCAGCGACGTGATGGCTTGGTCCGTGCACGAAAGGCCGACAACGGCCGGCGTGGCGCGGCCGCGTTCGTTGCGCGTCGTGACAAGCACTTGCTGGCGCTGCCCGGGCAGCAGGTTGTCGTATTTTGGCAGCAGTGCGACATCGAGTCGGTGGGCGCTGCGGCGCCGCACGAGTCGTTCGGCGACCGGGCGAAGCATGCGGTCGAACACCGTGACGCGCAGCACGCCGCTGGCTTCGGCGGACAGCTCGACTTCGGCGAGTGTCTCCACTTCGCCGCGCGCGTTGGGGCGCAGCGTCGTTTGGCCGCAGAGAACTCCGCGGCAGAAGGCGCCGAGCACCCAGGGGCCATCGCCGCGGCCGTCGACGTGCATGCGCAGCGGTTCGCCCGCTGCGATGTCTTCGCCGCGCAGGCGCAGTGCGATGCCGCGCTTCTGCACGGATGGCAGATCAAACGTCTCGCTGCGGCCCGCTACGCGCACCCGATACGAGCGGCCGTCTTCGGGGATCAGCGAGATCTTGCCGCGGCCCTGGTGCTCCGTGCGAAACGACGCGATGCGGCGGTTGCGGTCGTCGACGAGTTCGCCGGCTGTGTCGATCGCGCGGCCGAGGGCGTCCGTGCACTCGACGTAGACGCGGTTTTCGACGCCGGCGATCAGCTCGCCGCCTTCGGCATACAGCGCGACATCGATGCGCCCGGTCGGAACGACAAACGGCTGGACTTCGGTTTCGACCACGCTGCCGTCACTGATGATTGCAACGAAGCGGGCGGCGCCCTTTTCGACGTCGCTAGGGATCTCGAAACGAAAGCGCGCGCGTCCGTCTGCATCGAGCGGCAGGCTCTCCTGCCAGACTTCGTCGCCGTCGACAATCAGCTTGCCGCGTGCTCGCGCTCCGGCAGCCGGGAGGTTGTCGCCGAGTCGCAGCACGGCGACTTCGGCGGAGCCTCGCTGCCCCGGCGCGTAGCTTTTGCGATCGAGCACGAGACGCTTCTGCAGCTTGGGGTTGCGGAAGGAACGCACGACGAGGTCGACGGTCTCCGTGGGGAACGTCGAGTTGCGAGATGCGATCTTGAGCCGGTGGATGCCGCCGGCGCTTTGCTCGGGCACATCGAGACGGAACGATGCGACGCCGGACTCTTCGTGGAGCTGGCTGTCGCGCACCACCTGCGCATCGCGCGGATCGTGCAGAGAGGCCGAGACCATCGTTCGCTTGGCCAGCGGCAGCCGGGTGACCCGGTCGAGCAGCACGACGCGCACGAAGATGCTCTCGCCAGGGCGGTAGGTTTGTCGGTCGGTGGCGATGTGCACCATTGGGCCGGCGGCTGCCGAGGACAGCTCAAGCGTGCGTTCGACCCGCGTTGCGCCTCGTTGCGCAATCAGCTCGATGCGGCGAGGCGCGTCGAGGCTCGCGGCCAGCGCGACGGTTGCGCTGCCGTCGACAAGAGTCGTGCTGCCGTCGGCGAGCAGCTGGTCTTGATCGTCGAACGCGCGCCATGCGACTTCGCAAGCCGTCTTGCTATACGAGCGGTCCGCCTGCACCGTGAACGACCACGGTGCGCCGGTCGGTACGGCTTTTGGTGCGCTGACCGTTAGCTGCAGCTGTTTGCGCAGCAAGTCTTGGTAGCGGCTGTGGGCCGAGCGCTCATAGCCATAGAGCCCGATCGCCACCAGCACAGCGGCCGCCGCGGCGACGCCGATGCGCCATAGCGGCGAGGCGAGTTTGTGCACCTTGCTTGGCTTTGGCTGCTCAGGCAGATCGAGCTTCGGTTGCTCGGGCTGCACGGCCTTTGCCAAGAGGTCGGCTTTGGCGAGCATCTCCTGCTGGAGCTTGCGCAGCTGCGGTTCGGCAGCGAGGCGTGCCTCGAGCTGCTCGGGGGACTCATGGCAACCGAAGTGCAGCTCCAGCAGCTCCTGTTCGAGCTGCTCGCGTTCGGCGGGAGTCCAAGGGTTGGATTCGTTTGAGGCGCTCATTGCAGGCTCTCCTTTTGCATGCCGGTTGTCAGAATGTCTGCGCCGAGCATCGTGCGCAGCTGCATCAGCGCGCGTCGCATGCGCGTCTTCGCGGTGCCGACGGGGATCGACAGGGCTTCGGCGATGCGTTCGTAGCTCTGCTCGCCGGCGACACGCAGCAGAAAGACCTGCTGGTCCTCGTCGCGGAGTCTGGCGACGGCGGCTTGCGCTTGGCCCACCGCTTCGCGCTGTTCGAGCGCTTGCGATGGAGACGTTGGGTGGGTGGGATTGGCGGTGGCCACGTGGCTTTCCTCGAGTCGTTGCTCGTCCAGGGGTTCGTGGGTCGGGCGCCGCTGTCGTTGCCGTCGGGCATCGGTTGCGGCGTTCCAGACGATGACGAACATCCATGCCGTGGGGTCGTTCGGTCGGGTGCCCTTTTGCCAGGCGCGCCAGCACTTCAAAAATGCGTCCTGCAGCACCTCGGTGACATCGGCCGTTGGCCCCAGCACGCTGCGCACGGCTCCCGCCAGGCCACGTCGGTGGGCCTGGAACAGCTCGGTCAGGACTGGTTCCGCACTGGTCATGAATGGATCGTGCTGCTGAAGACGCCGAAGCACGACGGGGGTTTTGATGCCTTTGAGATTTCTGGACGCATCTGATGGCTTGGCAGGGCCGAAGGCGCTCGAAGATGGCATCGGAGCACCCCGAAAAGACCTGCGCTCGCTGCGGCCGGCGGATCGAGTGGCGGAAGAAGTGGGCCAACTGCTGGGACGAGGTGCGCTACTGCGGGGAGCGTTGCCGCCGCCACAAGCCCGGTGCCGCCGAAGCTGCGCTGGAGCAGGTGATCCGCGACCTGCTGGCGGCTCGTGCCCAAGGCGCGACGATCTGCCCTTCCGAGGCCGCGCGGCGGTTTGCAGCGGACCAGGACGGGGAATGGCGCGAATGGATGGAGCCAACTCGCCAAGCGGCCCGACGGCTGGTCGCTGCTGGTGAGCTGGAGATCACCCAAAAGGGCCGTGTGGTCGACCCCTCGACGGCCAAGGGAGCCATTCGGCTACGGCGGAAGTCGTAGCTGCCGCGGCATCCTGGATTCCGTCGCGGCACGTTTGGCCGCGGGCTGCGCTGGGCGGCAAATGCCACGCCCTCACGCGCTGTTGCTGCCCGCAGTCCTCGCAGCGTCGCTTACCGCGCCTTCCTGCACGCTCGCCAAACCGTTTGTCTGCGCGGTGACCACGCCCATCTATGCGCTAGGGAATGGCGCCGGCGGCGGCGGCGGCGGCGGATGGGGCTGCTGCCAATGCGCAGACGGCCGCGCGATCGCCATCGGGCTCTTGGCGCTCTCGGCGGTCGGCGCCGTTGGCGGCCTGATCACCGGAATCGTCAGCGATGTGAACTACCTATTTGGCGACGTGCCCGAGCCGGCCCGCAACCTGCATGACCCGTTTGCGACCAACACCAGTGAAGGGTCGTTTTAGGCACCATGGTTGAGTCTGGCGGATCTGGCTCAATCACGTGCCTGGCGCAACCACTTGCCTGGCGCAACCACGGTGCCTAGCTCCACACAAAATCGATCGGAGCGTCGATGTCGGGATGCAGGCTTTTGTGCACCGGGCACGTGTGCGCAGCGCGCTCCAGCACCTTCTTGGCGTCGTCGTCAAACGTGCCCTGCAGCGTCATCTTGACCGGCAGCCGGCCGATGCGCCGCGGCTCGGCGTTCATGTGCTTTTCGACTTCGCCGGTTGCGCCCGTGAGGTCGATGCCGCGGCGGCGGGCGACGATGCCGAGCGTCGTCAGGATGCAGGTGACCAGCGCGGTCGCGACCAGGTCGGTGGGCGAGAAGTAGCGTCCGAGGCCTTCGTTGTCCTTCGGCGCATCGGTGTGCAGCGTGCTGTCAGATGGACCGTGGGTGGCTTTGCAGCAGAGGTCGCCCTCATAGGTGGCGGAGATCTTGACCATGCGCAGAGCGTAGGCGCTCAGGCGGTGGCAGTCAGCGACTCGTAGGCGCGTTGGATCGACTGGAAGCGTTCGCTGGCTTCCTTTTGGGCGACCGGGCCGAGGTTGGGCTGCGCGTCGGGGTGAAACTTGCGCACCAGCTCGCGGTGCCTGCGCCGAATCTGCTCGAGGCTGGCATGGACCGGCAGGCCCAATACGGCAAGTGCGTCGATGCGCGCGTTGGCCGGGCGTTGGGCGCGCGAACGTGCGTCCTGTGAGCGGCGGCCGCCGTCACTCTCACCGCCGCCGGTTCCGCGAGCTTGCCCCTTTAGGTGCTGCGCGCGCGCCAGGTGAAACAGCATGCGCGCGCGCGGTGCGGTGATGCCGAGTCCGCGCGCCACGTCCTGAAGCGCCGCATGTTCATCGGTGCGGAACTTGCCGTCCGCAAACGTAACCAGCGTGCACCAGCAGAAGATCGTGTCGAGCTCGGGTTCGTCCAGTCCGGCGGCGATGCGCGCGGCGAGCCCGATGCGGTCTTCGATCGCCAGCGGCTGCATCTCCCATGTTCGGATTTCGTTGGCGTCGACCGGATCCATGAACCGCTCGAGCAAAAAGTGGCGCACGACTTCGCGTTCGCTCTGGCTCATCGGGCCATCCGACTCGGCGACCGCAACCAGGAGATAGAAGAGGCGGCGCGGCAGCGAGGCGCGGGCGAAGGTGTTGCTTGCCGCGTCGCTCCAGGTTTTACGGGTGCGGGCCTGATACCCGAGCAGCCGGGTGATCGGCCCCACGGCGGTGTAGGCGACGTAGAAGCCAATGCCGCCGAGCAGCAGCGAGCTGAGGCCGGTGGGGTCCTTGATGTGCAGAACGCGGGGCAGCAGGCCGAGGCCACCGGCCAGCAGCATGGCGATGCCGAGTGCGAAGCGCCTCACCCAGTATTGCAGCGTCGAGCGGTCGGCCATGGTCGGTCGCGCACCGTATCATCTACGCACAGAATCATCGCGGAGCTTCGACGATGATCGTCTGCGGACTCGTACCACCGATCGTGCGCTGCTCGATCACGGTGCCGCAGCTCGGGTGCTCAAGGCGAAGCTTCCAGCTGCCGGGGCCGAGCTTGCCGAGGTCAAAGCTACCGTCTGCCTGCAGCGTGCGGACGAGCAGCAGCGCCGGCAGCCAGGGGCCGTTGCCGCAGCGAGCCGAGATGTTCGCGCCGCGTAGGGTCGTGCCGTTTGGGGAGACCAGGCGAAGGGTCGTAGGTGCGCCATTGCCGAGCGCGACCGCAAACGGCGTGTTGCGGTCGATGGCGAGCTGTTGGGCATCGCTGACGCCGGGTGCAAAGCCGGCCGCGCGCGCCACGATGCGCGCGTTGCCGCTCGTCATGCCGCCAAACCACGCTTTGCCGCTCGAGTCGGTCGAGGCCAGCCCGAGCGCTCCGAGCGGTCGACCGGTTGCGTCGACGCACAGCGCCATCGCGCCCCCGAGCGGCTGTCCGGTGGCGGCCGAAGTCACGGTGACCGAAGCACCGGCCGCTGGGCGTGCGCGCAGGACGAGTTCGTCGTTTTTGGTGCCGCTCTGCACCTCGATGCCGGCAAGCCGTGAGGCGCTCGCCGCGCTGCCGCTGCGGAGTGCATCGTTGGCGACGACCGTGTAGGTGCCGTCCGCCAAGCCCGAAAACTCGAACGCGCCGGTGTCGTCCGTCAGGCTGATGCCGATCGGGTCGTCACGCTCGCCGTGGTCGTCGTGGTGCAGTCGGACGATGGCGCGCTGCAGCGGTTCGCCGGTGTCGTCATCGATGACGCGGCCCGCCAGGCCACCGCCGGGCAGTTCGATGTTGGTGCGGTGGCGGTCGACGCCGCTCGGGTATTCCTGCACGGTCGCGGCGCCAACCGGCGTCATCGTCATGCCCGAGCGCACCTGCAGGCGGTGACGTCCCGGCTGGACATGGCCGAAGGTTGCGCTGCCGTCGCTGAGCATAGCGATGCGAAGCGTGCCGTCTTCGAGCGACGTCGCTTCGACGAGGCCGGCTTCGAGTCTCCGAGCGCCGCCGATCGAAACCGTCACGGTCCACTGTGTCGACGTTGTCAGGTCGGCGACTTCGAGCACGACTTCGGCTTCTTCGCCGCTGCGCACGCGGCAGCGTTCGGATACGACGCTGTCCGTCAGCGTGCGGATCATGTCGCCGAGCTTGGAGCTTTCCCCCGAACGCCAAGAGGAGCCGCCCTGCTGCCCGAGCGACTGCATGATCGCGTTGGGCATGGCCTGGACCTGGTAGGAGCCGGGGTCGAGATTGCTCACCTCGAACTCGCCGGTCTCTGAGACATCCGCCGTGCGCGAAAACTGTGTCGCTTCGTGCTGAACCAGCACCAAGAAGTCATCGAACACCTGCCCGGGGCCGAGCTGCATGCTGCCGCGGATCGTGCCGCCGTGGTCGAGCTCGATGATGACGTTGTCGCGCTGGTCACCGGCGGCGAGACGAAGCCGCTCGCTTCGGCCGCTGGCATAGCCGTCGGCCGTGGCAAACAGCTGCAGGCGCCCCTCGGGCATCGGTGCCAGCACAAACCGCCCGTCGGCGTCGCTGTAGGTGCTGGTGCCGCCGCCGCTCATCATCGACATCATCGGGTTGTCGGCGAGGCCGCCGCGCCGACGACGCACCATGGCGTTGGCAACCGGCTGGCCGCTGGAGTCCTGCACGATGCCGGCGATGCTGGCCGCGCGCTGCAGTTCGAACCTGCCCGCGTCCAGGTCGCCTGCTTCTGGCACCTTGATCTTGCGTTCAAAAGCGGCGAAGCCGACGGCTTCGATGCGCACGGTGTAGGAGTCGGCCACGACGCCGGGGAACGCAAACGTGCCGTTTCCGCCGCCGCCGCTGCCGCTGCCAGCGGAGACGTGGACCTCCGCGACCGGCATCTGCAGCACCAGAAACGAAGTGCGCACGAGGCGGGCATGGAACTCGGGGATCGGGGTGCCGTCGGCCTTCGCGACGACCACGCCGTGCACTCTGGCGAGGGCCCCGAGCTGGATGTCGAGCGTTTTGTCGCCCATGCGGACGCCGCGCGCGAGCGCCGGGGCGTGTTGATCGTGAGCGGCCACGACGAGAAAGGTGCCGTCGTCCTGCAGGCCCGTTAGGCGAAAGCGACCGTCGGCATCGGTGCGAGCGCCGTCCTTGGTAACGCCGCGCAGATGGTCCGAGCCGAGCTGGTCGGCGAGGTCACCCATCAGCGGCAAGGACTCGCTTGGGTGGTGGGCAACGCGTGCGTCGGCGAGCGGCTTACCGTCCGAGTCACGCACGGTGCCGCTGACGAAGCCGCCTTCGCGAAGCACAAACCGGACCGAGTTCGGCTCAACGCCTTCGGGCTCGCTTGCTTTGTTTGGCGTCGACTCGCGGCTGCGCAGAGCGGTCTCCTGACGTTCGGTTGTCAGCTGATGTGCGCTGGCTGCAAGGGCGTACCGGCCATCGCTGAGGCTGTCGAAGCGGCACGTGCCATCGGCCGCGGTGCGACGGCTGTGTGCCTGCGTTTGGCCCATGATCGATTGGCTACCGTCGAGTCGGCGGGCGCGCACGAGGGCGCCTTCGATCGGGGCGCCGGATTCGTCGACGACGACGGCCCGAAGCTGCGCAGCGCGGTTGCAGTTGAGCACGACATCGCGCCGTTCGCCGGCCGCGAGGGCCGGCTGGCGGCTTATGCCGGCAACGCCCGGGCCCGCGGCGCGCAGCGTCCAGGGGGCGCCGACTGCTACCGCACGAAAGGTGAACGTGCCGTCCGGGGTTGGCGTAGCGGCGGGGCGCGTCGCCGACAGTACGGCTGCGATCATGGCGCGCGGATCGCGCACGGCGGACATCGGATCGGGTTCGAGCTGTATGTGGACCTTGTCGACGGCGCTGCGCTCGGCTCCCATCAGGCGGCCGCGAACCATTGCGCCGAGCAGCGGCGAAAGCACGATGCTGTGCGTGCGCGTCGCGCTGGCCGATCCTTGCGAGTCGACTGGGTCACGTGCCGGCAGGTGCACCGCGGTCGGCGTCGGCAAGACGTAGTAGTCGTGGTCGATGGTCAGCCGCAGGTGGCGATGTTGTGTGCGGAGTTCAAAGCTGCCGTCCGCTGCGGCGACATCGGCAGCCGCGATCGGCTCGCCGTCGAGCACGAACGCGGGCTGTGGTGGGCCGGGGCCATTGCTCATGTTGGGCATCAGGCCGTCGCGATCGCCGGGCTTGCCGCGAAAGGCCAGCACGCGCATGCCGTGTTGTTCGGGCATGCGAGGATCGCGAAGAACGGAGCCCGTGACGACGTAGGAGCCGGAGCCTTCGCGGCTGTTCGTTTGCGAGCTGGCAACCGCATTCTCGCGGTCTGCTGCGAGGACTTCGTCCGCTGTCGAAGCGTTGGCAGCGGCCGAGCTTTCGGTCTGCTGGAGCGCGGCGCCCGTTCGCTCCGCGCCGCCGTTTGCCGGGGCGAGGGTTGGCTCAACGGTGGTGCGATTCCAGAGCCACAGAGCGGCAGCTAGCAGCACAAGGATCGCAACCAGCCATTTTCCAGTGCGTTGGGGCATGACCGACAGTGTAGCCGTCCGGCGTTGACGACTTTCGCGGCGAACCGATGCTGTTTGCGACCGCTAGTGCAGTGCATCTGGTAGACGGGGTATTTATCCGGGATGCGAGGGCGTTCGTCGCAAGGCGCTGCGACCCCGATGTCGGATGCACGACACTAGCGCCGCCGCGCGACAAACAGGCTGCCGATGACAAGCGCCATGCCCGCGATGCTCCAGATGCCGGGGAGATCGCCAAAGAACACTGCGCCAAACAGCACGCCGAACGCGACCTGCAGGTAGCCGACCGAAATGGCGCGTCCGGCCGGTTCGCGTGCAAGCCCTTTGGTCAGAGCGATCTGCGCAATCTGTGTCACGACGCCGACGGCGATCAGCTGGAGCCAGCCGATCGCGTCTGGCCAAACCCATTGCGGCAGCGCAAACGGCAGGCTGACCGGGATCGTGACCAGGGGGAAGTACATCACGACGCGTAGCGTTGGCTCGGTCGTGCCGAGGCGGCGCACAGCGACGTAGGCAAGCGATGCGAATAGAGCGCCCGCGACGCCCGTCAGAACATAGAGCCACGCGTCCTGGGGCTCGGTTGCGCCGGCGCTTGCAGCCTGGCCCTCGGCTGTGCCGAACAGCGCGGCCGGCTGGGCAATCAGCAGCACGCCGGCAAATGCCAGGGCCATGCCGAGCAGGACGCGCGACTCGAGCCTTTCGCCAATCCAGATCGCGGCCACGACGGCGGTCAGCACCGGCGAGACCTGGTGGATCACGGTCGCTTCGGCGAGCGGCAGGTGGTTGACAGCGGCGTAGAAGCACATCAGGCCGGCAGAGCCAAACACACCGCGCATCAGCAGTAGCCCCGTGCGCTGTCCAAACGGATGGATGCGGGCGCGCCACAGCAGGGCGGCGCTGAGCGCAAGGGTCACGATGGCGCGCGCCAACACGATCTGCATGGTCGGCAGGCCGCGCGCGAAGCACAGCTTGACGAGCAGCGCCATGACCGCGAACCAAAACGCGGCCTGCACCATATAGACGAGGCCACCGCCGGCGGTTGGGCGGGCGTCTGGTTTTGCTGCGGTTGGTTGGCTTGCGGAGGGCGAAGCGCTCAAGGTCGGAACTGCATCGCCTTGCAGAAGGCGTCGTGCTGCAGCCGCGCCGGGCTCGGTGCTTTCCCGTCGTTTGCTTCGCCCGCGAGGCAGGTCAGCATGGCGCCTCCTTCGGGCAGCAGGGCCTTGGCCTGCTCCGCCATGGTTCTGCCGAGCGCCTCCGGACTGCAGCCGATGTGGCAGCATTCGTGGCCATCAACGAGCAGCGGATCGATGACGATCACGGGCACGGCATCGCCTTCGGCGCGCGTGGCAACTGCGAGCACCGCTTTGGTTGTGGTGGGATTGCTCGTGACGAGCAGCAGGGCATTGACGCCGCGCTTGCACAGATCACCAGCGACTTCGGCGGGGGCTGCTTCGGCGCTCGCTCCCGGCGCAGCAGGTGGCGTTGGCGGCGCGAGCTGAAGCTGTGGGTAGGAGTCGATGGCCGCCCGGATCTCGTTGGCGAGCCGCGTCGAAGACGGTGCGTCGGTCGGGCCGTCGAACACGAGCGCAACGCCAAACGAGATGTCGACTTCGAGGTTGGGGTCGAGATGCTGGCGATTGCCAGCGCGCAGCATGGCGAGGTAGGCGTCGCCTGGCGCGAGCCGCACCTGGCCGCCGGCAGCGCGGTTTGCGGGCGTCAGCAGGCGAGGGCCGAGTTCGATACGCTTGCTCGGAATCTCCACGCCGTTGCAGGCGAGCAGCGCGAGTTCGACCGCGTCGCGGGCCCCGCTGGTCGCGACGATGGTGCAGTCGCCGATGATGCGTTCGCCGCCGGCTTCGGGCTCGGGCTCCGGGCCAATGCAGAGAACGAAGGGTCGCGGGCTGCGTTCGGCGCCGTCGACGGTCTCGACGACCGCGGCAGTGCGCTGGTCAAAGGCGACCACCATCGAAGCCGTGGCGTGCTTGTCGACCGCGGCGCTGAGCGTGCGTGGCGAGCACTGACCGATGACACGATACTTGCCCGATTCATCCTGCATGACGGGAGTGTCCGAGCCGCCACAGGCCGCGGCAACGGCGAGTAGCGGCAGGCTTGTGACCAGCGTGAAGCGTTGGCGTGGCGTCATCTTCTCTGAATGATGGCAGGCGTCCGGGCACGGCGCCAGCGCGCAGCTAGTTCGCTTCTGCGGGTTCGGCAAGGAACGTGCAGATCACTTCGGCGATGCGGTCTGCGGTCAGCGAGCTTGGGCGCAGCTCGCGGGTGATCTCGCCATATTCCTGCTCCGACGGGATCCCGAAATACAGCTCGGGGATGGGGACGGTGGGCGGGTCCGCCTGCCAGCTCGCGCCGTTTCGCTCTGGTTCGAGCTCGGCCAGTCTCCGGGCCAGCTCGCGAAGGTCTCGGCGCGCGTGCGTTTGGATCGTCACCAGGTCAAACCAGCTCTCGGTGCGGTCGTGGAAGCGGACGTAGGGGCCGCCGCCGCTGGCCTGCTGGATATGCAGCACGCGGTAGCTGCCGGCCAGAGTGTTGAGCGCGAGTCGATGCAGGGGGCCGTCGCTGGCGAGGACGGCGCATCCGATTTCGCGTTGGTGGCGAACCGACACCGAGCCGCGCAGGCCGTTCTCAATTTGGCCGGCCACATCGTTCATCTCTTCTTCGTAAAGAGCCCGGTAGCTGCCGGGGTGATCCAACACGGACTCGGCGTGGTCGAGCAGCCATTCATAGCGCTGCTGGCTGAGCTGGTCCTCGTCTTTGGCGGTGCGAAACGCGCCGGCGACAGGAGAATCGCTTCGGGCGATGTGTTTGACGATCCGGTCGATGGCGAATGCACGCCAGGTCTGCCAAACGCCAAAGTCGCCTACGCCGGCCGCCGCGACGAGCCTCTCTTCGCGCGCGAAGGCGATGTCCGGCCGCAGGATCGCGAGCAGCGAGCCAAAGCCATCGGTGTCGTAGTGGTCGTTGACCACCCATTCGACGTCGCCGAGAAAAGCCTCCTGCTCTGCGACCGGAGCGCGCACGAAATTCAGCGCGATCGAAGTGCTCAGGTCCGCGCGCCACTGACGCGGGGTGCGGTTGCCGGGCCAGTGCGAGAGATTCGGGCCGGATTCCGCCATGCCATCGACGGAGAGGCATGGTCCTGGTGGGCCAGCACTTCCGGCGAATCCGAGGCGCAGCCTTGGCAAGGGGGATTCCGGGCCGCCGCGAACTCCGCAGGAAAACCGCATTTCGACTTCTTGGATCCTGAAACGGACGGGCCTAGATCTCGTAGTAACGAACGGCCGTTCGGTCCCCGCTGCAAGGCGGGGAAGCTGGGCGGCCGCTTCGACACGAGAGAGCGAAGAGTGGCTTCGGTCGGCGGGGTGTGAGCCCGCCGGCCGATTTTTTTTGCGCCCGGCCCACACTTGTAGCGGCGCAGCGCCGATGCCGCCAGCCCTTCAGGACCCTGCCCGTGGCCAGCACCGGCACGAAGCTGCGGCCGGTCGCCAGCAACTCGGAGAAGAGGCTTGCAAAAAGCGCCTCGCTGGCTAGTCTTCCGCACCCCCTTTGGCGTGGGGACGTAGCTCAATTGGTTAGAGTTCCGGACTGTCGATCCGGTGGTTGAGGGTTCGATCCCCTTCGTCCTCGCCAACAAAAAGCCTCCGATGTTGTCTCGCGACAGCTTCGGGGGCTTTTTTTATGCCCTGCTGTCGCCAAGCAGCTGGTCGCAGATCTCCATTCCGGGCGCTCCGCTCCGCCGACGATCGTTGCCTACACGTTTTCGCGCGCCATGGATAAGCCTTGGGTCGCCGCTGCCGTCACTTGAGTGACGGTCGGTCTGCCCAAGCCTTTCGCTTGTAGGCTCTCACTCATGAGCTCGGCTGAGAGAGACAGGCCTGCCAAGGCGCGGGCGATTTTCGTTGGCCTTCTGGCCGTCGTCGTTTTGGTTGCCGTGATCGCTTGGCGGATGCTAGGCGTTGCCGAAACCGGTCCCAACATGGGTGGTGGGCAAGCGGATGCGGCTGAGTCGCCGGAAGCGACGGTGGCAGCGCCAAGCTTCTCTTCGGACGAACCTGACCGAACAGCCACGCGGCAACCGAATGCGGCGCCGCGGGCCGCCCCCGAAGCGCCGGGCGAGCACCGCCTGATCGTGAACGCGCGTTTCGCCGACGGGCAGCCTGTGCTGGAAGGGGTCTTGTCTCTCGTGCTCGAACTCGATGGTGAGGAGCTCTTTCTCGACAAGAATGTGGTCGATGGCGCGGCGGCGTTCTTGGTCCCGCACGGTGCGGTCGTGCGTGGAGCCGAACTCGAATCCCTGAAGGTGCGCATGAGCCCGTTCGGCCCGCAGGCCGAGGACGTGCGGACGTCTGGTTTCGTGGATTGCGACCTGCTTGAGCAGTGGGAGAATCAGGAGGGTTTCGAGCCGAAGGTCGAGGCGGATCGAACGCATGCCGCTGTGATCGATCGCGGCGTGACGGTGCGCGGCCGCATCGTCGAGGCGGCGACGGGTCGCGGCATCGAAGGCGCGTGGGTGCTCGTCGAAGATGCGTTCGACCCCGCCGGCTCTCGATCGGCGGTGGATGGATCGTTTGTCGTGACGGGGCGAGTGCTACAGGATCCAGATTTTGACGAAGACATCGAGGTTCAGGCGTTTCATCCGCGATTTCGCCGCGCACGTGCGACGCTGGTGCTCAAGCGGGCAACGAGCACCTATCGAGATGTCGAGCTTCGCATGGCGTCGGGCGTGCGGCTGCGCGGCTCCGTCGTAGGCGCCAACGGGATGCCTGTGCCGAGGGCCAGCGTCGTGTTGATGACGGGTCGCCGCCGTGGGCAGACTGTGGACGAGCTTGCTCAGGCGATGACGTGTACCACCGACGATGGGGGGCAGTTCGATGTTTGGGGCCTTGAGCCTGCGGCCCGCGCGGAGTTGCAGGTAGCGACTCGTAGCGACGGCGGAGCGCGGCACCGGCATGGACCGTTTTCCTTGCTCAGCGACCAGTCGGGCGTGGTCGTTGCCATGCCGGCTATGGCGCGCGTGCGGCTGAAGCCACGCTTCGCAGATGGTACAGAAGCCGATGTAGACGCGTGCGTCGTCGCCGTGCTTGTCTCCGGCGAGGCGCAGATGACGCTGCCGGCACTTGACGTCATCCCGGTGCCTGTCGGGAAGCCGGTCGAGATCCGGGTGGTGGCTTGGAAGGGGCGTGACCGCGGCAGCGCTGCGTTTGCTGTCGTGCGCGACGTCTTCGCGCTCGCGGGTGATGTTGTCCGTGACCTTTCGCTGTTGTCGTTGGGAGAGTCTGCGCCATGGCCAAGCGAGTCTGTGGAGCTTGGCGAAAAAGACCGCGGCGCCTACAGCAGTTCCTCAAACGTGCGGTCACCGCTTCTTGCCCACGACTTCTGGTTTGAGTTCGTCGATGCGGACAGCAGCCGGCCGCTCGCTGGATCGCGGATCAAGGTTTCAGCGGGACGGGGCTCTTCGGAATTTGCACTCGGCAAACACGCTCGGGCCAAGCTGACGTTTGCTTCGGGGCGACAGTGGTGCCGTGTCGAGGTGGAGGGCTACGAGGCTCGCTGTTTGGAGCTTCGGGCGCCGACAGGAGGCAGCTCGCGTGTTCGCGTGGAAATGGAAAAGCTGCCGCAGTAGTGGCATTCACGCTGCCGCTTGTTGGGCGTTTCGACCTCCTTGGGACGATCTGCAGGGGGGCGGTTCCTAAGGGTGTGAACCGCACGCCTGCCGACTCGTTACCGGTCGAGGTTGCTGCCATACAACGGTCAACAGCCATCGTGTCGGTCAACAGCGATCGTGTCGCCAGCCATCGCGTCAACATTCAACCGGCCAGCTGCCAACGATATGGTCCCCCTAGCAGCTATGGCGATTGGACGCCCAGCTATGCGCTTCGCTACAGCGATTGCGCGCGTTGTTCTTCTCTGCGGTTGCGCCCTTGTCGGCCTTCGTGCTCAGGACCCGGCAAAGACGAGCCGTCCCGAGAACGTGCGCCTGGAGCTCGTGCGCAAAGTCGATGCGTTCGGCGGGATTTGCCGTGCGGCGGCTTTCTCGCCTGACGGGACGCGGCTCGCAACGGTCAGCGAGATCGGCGATGTTCGGTTGCTAAGGTGGGGCGGTGGCAAGGTAGGGGCCGTCTGCTGGATGCGAGAGAATCGCTATTCGCCCTCTAGAACGTGCGCGATGGCGTTCTCGCCGGACGGCAAGAGCCTCGCAGTCCGAGCGGCTGACCTGCGGATCTTCGATGTCGCATCGGGCAAGTCCCTGCCGCCCATGGCATGCGCAAGCTGGTCGCCACTTGCGTGGCGTCCAGACAGTTCGCACCTCGCCTTTGTCGATGAAGGCGACGTCACAATCTTCGACCTCGTGGGCGAGAAGAACCGCCGGTTCTACGAAGACGGCGACGTTGTTCTCTATCGCGAAGGCGCCTTCATGGAGAGGCTTTGGCGCGAGCGAAGAACGCGCACGCTCGCCTATGCCGCCGACGGAGCCCTATGGTTTGGCGATGTCGAAGGGCGTGTCTTTCGTGTGCCGCCCGGCAAGCGTCGGCCTGAGGCAAAGTTCGACCATCGCACGGAGTTCGCAAAGCGAGAACCGGGCGCTTCAGACGATGCCGGCGGAGTGCAGTGCATGGCAATGGCAGCTGTTGGCGAGGCGATCTATGATCTGTCGTCGCACGGCGTGTTGCGCTGCGGTCCGGTCACCGTAGCGGTTCCTCAGAACGCCAACCTGATGGCGGTCGTGGCCACGGCAAACGGGGATGCCGTCGCGCTTGCTTGCCGGCCGGTGGTGCCGCCGCCGAACGTGGATTTCTGGTCGAGACCAGATCCCTTGGCGCGTCCCGCGCTCGTGGACGAAGCGGGCGAAGGGCCGCAGTTCGTCTACGTTCTGCGGCGTAGCCAGACGGTTCCCGAACATGCGGTGCCGAGCCATGCGGTGCCGAGCCACGCGGCGCCGAGCCAAGACGGCATTGCCGAGCCGGGCGCGGCATGGGTAGAGACCAAGTTCGAAGTGCCAGCCGCCGTTGCGGCAATCGCGTTCCATCCGGATGGCCAGTCGCTGCTGGTCGCGACCGGCTTGGGAGAGCTGGGTGTCTATCGCGCCGGTCGGCTGACGGCCAAGCTTCCGAAGCATCGGTCGCGCGTGTCGAGCTGCGCACTCAGTCCGGATGGCACGGTGCTCGGAGTCGCGTCGCGCCGGAGTTTTGTCCAGCCGACGCGTGGCGGGCCGGCATTCTTGCTGCCACGGGCGCGGCGCATACGCCCTGGTGCGAGAGGTTCGGAGCTGGTCGTGCACGAGAGCCGCCGTGTTGTGAGGATCGATGGGCCGGATGCGGTGGAGATCGCGTCGATTGCGCAGGCTGCGGAGCACGACGGCATCACGTTTGGTCCGGGTGCGAGCTGGTTCGTTGGCAGCAAGTCTGCGCTTGTCTCCGCGCGCAACAGCGACGCGGTGATCGCGGAGCTGTCGCTCAAGACGGACAGCGTTGCGGATACCGTCTTTTCGGCGGCGCGCGGCGGACGCTGGGGCGCGTGTGGGGGTGGTTGGGGCAATGGATGGCTGCTTGTTGCCGATCAAGACGGTCAGGTTCTGTTTGAGCGCGTGGGCAGAATGGCCAGCTCACTGTCCTTTTCGCCTGGGGGTCACCGCATTGCTGTCTCTGAACCGCAGCAGCGGGGAGGCCGAAGCTCGGCCATTCGAATCCTCGACGGCGTGACGTTCGAGCTGCTCGATCGAGGCACCAACCGAGGGGTCACGTTTTGGCGCTACCTCACCGAAGATCGCGCGCTGGTCTGTGCGGACAGCAAGCTGCAGCTATGGGACGCGAACAGCATGACCGTTCTGCAGGATGCCTTGCTCGACGGCCGCTGTGACTCGTTTGAGCTATCGGCCGATCGCCGCACCTTGGCGTGCGCGGTCCACGGCCGGGTCGAGGTCTACCGTGTTGAGGTGGGGCTCAAGTAGTCGCGGCCACCGCGACGGCGGACCTTGTGCAATCGGCCCACGCCTGTGACGCTTGCAGCCATGCAGTCCACACTCGCGGTGTTTTGCGCGTTGCTGCTGCAGTGCGTCCCGCTGTTCGCGCAGGGAGAGGCGGGAGCGGAAGCCGACAGATCACGGCGGAAGCTTCCGGTGGAGCTGCAGCTGCAGCGTCGCTTTGCGACGACGTGTGGTTCGGTCAGCGCTGCGGCGTTTTCTGCGGATGGGCGATCGCTCGCGTTGGGCGGCAAGATTGGCGACGTTCGCGTATTCTCATACCCGGAGATGAAACTGCGCTGGCAGGCGGACCCCAGCGACCATTGGATCGGCACACTGCGCTGGTCGCCCGACGGCAAGATCTTGGCGTGCATGGGGCGGCACCTGACGCTGCACGATGCGGCGACCGGCAGCGTGATGCGGCGTTGGCCGGACTCGGGCCCAACGTCGTTTGCGTGGCAAGCCGACGGCAAGCGCTTTGCTGCGGCGTGCGGAGGGCTCTACGTCTACTCGCGTGACGGAGAGCGGCTATGGGGATCGCGGGTTCGCAATCGCACCGGTGCCGTTGCCTTCGATGAGGCTGGCTCGTTGCTGGTGGGGAGCCGTGACGGCTGCGTTTGGCGGGTCGCAGAAGGCGGCAAAGACGCACAGCTCGTCTATGGGGCGCGAAGTGAAGACCCGATGGGATCCGCCCACATCGGGCTCGTGTGCCGGGCTGGGCTTGCCTTTGACGTTGCGACTGTAGGTGCTGTGCGGCGCGGCAAGCAGGAGTTCGAAGTGCCCGGTGTGACGTTTGCGTTTGATGCCAGTCGCGACGGATCGTCGTTCGCTGCCGGTGGACAGACCGATGTCAAAAGGACCTGGCCGCCGCCATCGCCGGTTTGCCGTTGGTGGCACGAGGGCGGCGTGCGAGTCGAAGACCTTGCGGTGCCGTCGCTCGTGACCGCGCTCGCAGTTCATCCTGACGGCGGCAAGCTGTTTGTTGCTTGCGACGATGGCCACGCGTCGATTCGCACTGCGATGTCGGCTGCGCCGGATGTCACCGTACCGGGCGCTAGGTGTCAGTCTGTTCAGCTCGCGCTGTCGCATGACGGCACGGTTTTGGCCGTTGGCAAAGATCTGTGGAGCGTCGAGCCGACGCACGGTGGGCCAGTTCGAGCGCTGCCTGGCGCTAGGCTTGTTTGCGACGGCGGACGCAGATCTGAGCTCCTCGTTACCTATTCCGGGCGCACGGCCGTCATCGATGGTCCCGATGCTGTGGAGGTCGCATCCCTGGATAGCAATCTGCACGTCTCGGCGGTTGCGGGGCCTCGCGATTGGCTCTTGGATGCCGGCCTGTCCGTATTGCTCGACCGCGGGGGCAAGGTGCGCGTCGAGTTTGATGACTACCTACGCGGTTTGGTTTGTGATGTCGCGCGTGGGCCGTCGGTGTGGGCGTTTGGCACGTTGGAAGGAGTGGAGGGCGAAGACGGCGGTCTGCTGGTAACGGACGCGAACGGCAGCGTGCTCCACTTCGAGCGAAGTGGCCCGATTCGGTCACTCGACTTCTCGCCCAAATCCTTGCGCGAGGCGCCGGCAATGACTGGCGTGAACTACCTAGTCTTTGTCGTGTCGGGCCGCCGGCCGTTCGGCAAGACGCGCATCATGCGCCGGCGGCTCAAGGACGGCGCCATCTGCGGAAGTGCCGTCGCCAACTGCAGCTGTTGGCGCTATGTCGACCGCAGGTATGCGCTCGCATGTGTCGACCAGCGTCTACAGCTTTGGGATGCCGATGGGCTGAAAGTCGTTGCCGACTCGCTGGTGGCGGGGTCGTGCTACACGTTCAAGGTGTCGGCGGATCGTCGCACGCTTGTGCGTGCGAAGGACGGCTTCGTCGAGGTCTACCGGGTTGTCGTGAACGGCGACTAGCCCGCCGCGCTACGGATTCTTGAAAGCCGCGTCGCGCTTGTTGCCGCCGGACAGCAGGTAGGCCATCAGGTCCTTTAGCTCCTCGGCGTTCATCATGGCGATCATCGCGGGCGGCATCAGGGAGACCGGCGACTGCTCGACCTTGACGACGTCCTTGCTGGGCCATTTCTCAAGGCGGCCGAGTTCGAAGGGGTTGCGGGCGATGGCGATCTCTTCGTCGTTGCGCCAGATGACGCGGCCCCAGAGCTGGCTCTCGTCCTTGAGCGTGACGACGCTGGCCTGGTACTGCTCCGAGATCGTGTCGCTCGGATCGCAGATGGCGACCAGGATGTCGCGCTTCGAGAAGCGCTTGCCGAGCGAACCGAGGTCGGGGCCCGCGTAGCCGCCTTCGCCGGCAAAGCGGTGGCACGCGGCGCAGCGACCGGCGGAGAACATCTTCTTGCCGTTGGCGAAATTGCGCCCGGTCAGCTCGTCGTCAAACAGCTTCATCGCGCTGTCGACCGTCCACATTACGGGTGGCCCCTTCGCCATCGGGAGAGAGGACAGGTCGATGGTGGCAACGTCGCCGAGCAGCCACGCGACGGCGGCGGCCTCTTCCTTCGGCAGGTGCGCGATCGCATCTTCGCGGATGGCGCGGATGTAGCCTGCAAAGCTCTTGCCGCCGCTCTTCTCGAGTGTGCCGTTGAGCCAGCCAAAGTAAAACTTGCGGTCGTCACGCGACCAGCCGTTTTGCACGCGGCGCAGCGCGTAAGCGTAGTGGATGTTCTGGCTGTTGGGCGTGTTGGCCATCGTCTCGAGGATGGCCTTGCCATACTCGTGGCGCTCCAGCAGCGCCTTGTCGTAGGTCAGCGCGCGCACCTCGGTGACCTTCATCAGGTCGATCGTCTTGCGCACGACGTTGGGCGCGTCGAGGAACGCGAGCACGCGGCAGAGCTCGGTGTTGAGGTCCTCGTCCTTGCTGGGATACGACGGGTCGAGCTGCGCGGTGATCGCCTGGATTTGCGCCGGCGTGGCCTCGTTGAGGCGGATCAAGCGCAGCGACCAGGCGCGCAGCAGGGCGAGTTGGTCGATGCGGTCGAGCTCGGCGAACGGCAGTTTGAGCAGCTGCTTCGTCACGGCGTCGCCAGCGTCCTTGCCAGCGTGTCGGCTCAGCGCGATGGCGGCCTGGATGGCCGCGCGCGGGCTTGCTTCGGCCAGGGCGCGATCCTGCCACAGCGCGAGATCCTGGCACTCAATCGCCAGCCGCGCCGCGTAGCGAATGCGTCGGTCGTTGTGTGCGAGCTGCGGCCACGCCTTGTCGATGGCAGCCTGTCCGCCGGCGTTGCTGCCGTGAAACGCTTCGAGCTCGTGGCGCAGATCGCGCAAGCTCTGATTGCCGGCGTTGGGTGCTTTGGCGACAGCATCCGCGTCGGGCGCGCCCGTGTAGCGGATGCGGTAGAGCTTGGACTCCGTATTGCGGCCGCCGATCACAAAATACATGTGGCCGTCCGGGCCAAAGCGCATCGCCGCGATGTTGAGCGGCGTGCCGTGCAAGAACTCCTGCGCGCGGCCCGTGTAGCTCGAGCCCTGTTCTTCGACGTCGAGCGTGTAGATGGTTCCAAACGTCCAGTCGCAGACAAACAGCTTCTCGCGGTAGGCGGCCGGAAAACTCGACGCATAGCCAAAGCTGATACCCGTCGG
Source organism: Planctomycetota bacterium (assembly GCA_045105235.1). Classification (GTDB taxonomy): domain Bacteria; phylum Planctomycetota; class UBA1135; order UBA1135; family UBA2386. The sequence goes on from JBGCDH010000032.1 coordinate 178,086, forward strand.
CGAACCGGGGCCCATGTCGGCGACGACGCCGTTGCTGTCCTCAAAGTAGTCGGGCCACTTGGCCGAGCCCGTGCGCCAGCCAAACTCGCTGGCCGACGTGACGTGCATGACGCGCGTGGGGCGATACCACGGGCTCCCGATGTCGAACTCAAGGTCCGAGTCAAACGAGAACATCTCGCCTTCGCGGTTGATGGCGATGTCGACGGCGTTGCGCATGCCGGACGCGATCATCGTCCAGTCCTTGCCGTCGGGTGAGACGCGGCAGATCCAGCCGGCCGGAGCGCGGATGCTGCGCGCATGTCCCTGCGGATCGGGCAATGGCGACAGCAGCGAGTCCATACCCCAGACTTCGGGCTGCACGCTGCGAACGCCTTCGGGCAGGCGCGAGTGGTTGCCCGAGATTACGTAGAGGCCGGTGCCGTCGGGCGTCGCGGTGATGGTGTGCGCCGAGTGCTCCCAGCCCGGGTAGAGACGCTTGAGCAGCGTGAACTCGTCGAATGCGTCGTCGCCGTCGGTGTCGCGCACGCGATAGAAGCCCTTCATGGTCGACATGTAGAGGCTGTCGTGGGCGTACAGAAAGCCGAGCGCGCCGGAGACCATGCGGCGGCCCCACTTGACCGGCTCCTTGGGAAAGCCGGGCAGCGGCTCGACGCGGATCTCTCTGTCTTTTGTCGGCAGCGTGACGCGGAAGATGCCCTTGTCGTCCTGGTCGGAAACGATCAGGCGGCCTTTGGGATCAAATGCCAGCGCGACCCACGAGCCTTGCGACTTGGGCACCGCGTAGAGCAACTCGGCATCGAATCCGACCGGCAGTTCGATGCCGGTGTCTTGGTCGAGCACGAGCTTGGGCGCGCCTTCTCTCTGTGCGCCGTCTCTCTGTGCGACGAGTGGCATCGTGGTTGCGAGGGCGGTCGCGCCGAGCGCGATCGCGAGCGAGGGGAGGGCGCAGCGGAGTCTCATCATGGCGGAGTGCCACGATAGCTGCCGGTGCGCGCGCCTGTCGGGCATTCCACTTTTCGTGGCGCGTATGCGCTGAGACCGAGCGGCTGGGACTATTTGTCGCTGGTCACTTTCATCAGCCAGTTCGCCATCACCGTCAGCGCTTCTACCGAGAACGTCTCTTCCAGTTCGCCGTACTCCGAGGACTTGCCGGTCTCGGTGTGCTGGAAGAGGTGGTTGTGGCCCGCGAGGGTTATGACGGTCGCTGGCTTCGGGCAATCAGCCAGCGCCTTTTCGAGCGGTGGACGGTTTTGAGCGGGATCGACCTGCAGGTCCTTGCCGCCAAACATCGCCAGCACATGGCAGCGGGTTTCCTTGAGAGCTGGGACGGGATCGTAGGCGAGCAGCCAGTGCATCCACGGTGTGTTGAGCGAGCGCAGCTGCCGCAGCAGCGTTTTTGGATCGTCGCCAAGCTGCTTGCGATCCTCGTCTGGCAGCTTGGGCCAAAAGGCCTCGACGATCGTCTGCAGCGCTTTCTGGCGGCGGTCGCTGTCCGCATGTTTGGCCACGGCTGTGAGTGCCTTGCCGGTCAGCTCTTCGTTGAGCGCCAAATCGTCGTCGCTAGCCCCTTCGGCAGCGGCCATGAGGCGCGACTGGTGCACGATGATATCGCGAATGTTGACGGCAGGAGGTGCGATCAATACCGCAAACTGCAGCGCATCGCGGTCCGGACCGCTGGCCACCATCGGCGCGATCAAGCCACCTTCACTGTGGCCAATCAGGCCGAGGCGGCCCGGATCGATTTCGCTGCGCGTGGCTAGGTAGCGCAGGGCAGCGCGCGCGTCGGTGGCAAAGTCCTGGGAAGTCGCGGCGCCGAAATCGCCGGTCGACTTGCCGACGCCGCGGTCGTCGCAGCGCAGGATTGCGATGCCGCGACGCGTCAGGTGGTCGGCAATGACCCAGAACGGCTTGTGTCCGAGCAGCGATTCATCGCGGTCCTGTGGGCCGGACCCCGAGATCATGACGGCTGCCGGAAACGGTCCGGGCCCTTCCGGCAGGGTCAGCGTGCCGGCGATCGTGACGCCCGCATCGCGTGTTCCGACGCGGAACGTTGCGTCGAGGTCGCCGCTCGGGTCGTGGCCGAAAGTCACTTCCTCGCTTCGATACGGCACGGTGGCTGGATCGGGATTTTGCGGCCGTTTGGGGGCCGCTTGCGCGGCGGCTTCGGCGGTTGCTGGTTCGAGATCGAGCTCAAGCGTGCGTCCCCCTTGCTTCCAGGTGCCGTCGAGTTTGCGCGCGCCGCCTTCGTCGACGACGAGGTTTGCTTCGTAGCTTGCGCCGATGGCCGGGAGCTTGGCGATGATCTGGTCGGCATCGCGTTGGATCGAATCGACCGCAATGCCTTTGGCTCCTTGGGTGATGCTGTCGAACGTCGCCTTGTAGGCGCCGTCGTCGCCGCGCTGGATGTGTAGCGCAACCTTGAGTTCTGTTGCCTGCACCTTGAGTGCGCCGAGCCAAGAACCTTCGATGCTGGCCTGCTGCGGCTTCTGCTGCTTGGCAGCGTCGGGCTCTTGGGCCACGGCCAGGGGCGGCGTGATGAACAGCGCAGCGCAAAGTGCGATGCGTTTGACGTAGAGAGGTGCGTGTTTCATGGCGTTTGGGCTACGGCGAAGAAGTCGTGGCGGACGGAATTGGCGTGCGCAGGTAGGCGCAGCCGAGTCGGGTCAGCTCTCGGATGACGTGTGTTGTGTCGGGGGCCGGACCAAGGCCCGCGTGCAGCATGATTTCGCGCGCCGCAGCGCTGACCGCCAGGTCCAAGAATGCGATCGCCGCGTCGAGGTCCGGGTGGTCGATCTGTTGGCGGCGCTCGCGCAGCGCATCGGCCAGCACCTGCTGCAGGCGGGCGTTGTGGGCCTGCACGATCTGGCTTGCAGGCAGGTCCTGGTCGCTGCGCATCAGCAGCGACAGTCGGCGGACGGTCTCGGCGTTCGAGTCGAGGAAGCCGTGCACGAGGCCTTCGGCGTAGCGCTGCACGATGCCGCCGGCAGTCGTTTGGGCGGTGGCCGTTGCGAGGCGGGCTTCGACGTTGGCGCCCAGGCGCTGCATCAACTCTTCGGCGACGGCGCGCTGCAGGTCCGACTTGTTGCGGAAGCGGCGGTAGATGCCGCCGACGGAGACCTCGGCGATGCGGGCAATCTCGGCGATTGGCGTCGCGTCAAAGGTGCCGGCTTCGAAGTGCGCGATCGCCGCGGTCAGGATGCGCGTTCGGGTCCGCTCGCTCCGCGACTGGGCGGTGGCAAGGGCGAATGGGCTCGTTTGGCTGCTTGTGTGTTCGGTCACGGCAAATGCGAATCCTGTTCGCAATAGGTGTTCGAAGCCGTGGAGATCCTGTCGCGGCGGGCATTGTTCCCGGGGTCGTCGGGTGCGCCTAGGGGGCCAGTCCGGTCACCTGTAGGCCCCAGCCAATGGCGGCGCCGGCTGCGATCAGCCAGGTCGAGCCGGCGCGCCAGCGCATGCTGGCGACAAGTGCGAGGGCCGCGATCGCAATCGTGTAGGCATCGCAGCAGGCGCTGCGGGCCAGATGCAGCGTGACGTGCAGCATCAACGCCATCGACGCCGCCGTGACGCCGTCGAGCAGCGCGGCGGTGGTGGCGTAGCGTCGCAGCCGTGGCACCAGTGGGCCGACGAGGCCGACAAACAGGAAGGCTGGCAAGAAGATGCCGGCGGTTGCCGCGAGCGCGCCGCTGGGGCCATCGAGCAGGTAGCCGACAAACGTTGCCGTGGTAAAGACCGGTCCCGGGGTTACCTGGCCGACGGCGATGGCGTCGAGCAGCTGCGCTTCGGTCAGCCAACCGAGCCGCTCGACGAGGTCGGCGCGCACGAAGGCGAGCAGCACGTAGCCGCTGCCAAACAGCACCGAGCCGATCTTGAAGAACGCGCCGAACAGCGCCGATGAGCTCGCGAGGCCGCCGGCGATCGAGCCTGCCGCGGCGAGCGATCCGGCGGCGCCGGCGGCACCGGCCGCGCTTGCCTGCTGCGGCAGCAGCCCGAGCATGCCGCCCGCGGTCGCGTTGCCGGGCGGGCGTCCGCCGTTTGAGCTGCGGCGCGCGGAGGAGGCCGCAGCCGCCAAGGCGCCGGCGGCGAACAGTACGGTCAGTTCGTCGACGCCGAACAGCAGCGCTGCGAATGCGGCCGCGCCGAGCCATCGCTGCGTTGCCGTGCGCATCGCTTTTGGCGCAAGCACGCGCAGCGCTTGCAGCACCACCACGACCATGACGGGCTTGATGCCGTAGAGCACGCCGCTGAGCTCGGGCGTTGTGCCGTGCGTGACGTAGAGCCAGCCCATCAGGCCGGTCAGCAGCATGGCGGGCACGATAAAGCTCACGCCGGCGACCAGCAGGCCGAGCCACCTGCCGCGTTCAAAGCCAAGGTGGATGGCCAGCTCGGTCGAAGTCGGGCCCGGGATGACGTTGGCCGCCGCGAGCAGGTCGAGGAAGCGTTCGTCGCTCAACCACTGCCGGCGCACGACGACTTCTTCGCGCATCATGGCAATGTGCGCAGCGGGGCCACCAAACGCCGTAAAGCCGAGCTTCACGAACAGTCGGGCGAGCAGCCACAGCTGCAGGCCGCGGCTGTTGGTCACGTTCGTCTCAGAACCAGGTGGCACGCAGGCTGTTGGAGCTGAGCAGCGAGCCGTTGGAGTCGCTGGCGATGCCCTGCACGTAGAGCTCGAAGCCGGGCGGTAGCGGCGGAAGGTCAAACGTCAGGGATCCGCCGGGCAAGACGGCGTCCACGGTCGTGAGCAGCGTGAGTCCTGGTGCGAGCACAACGTTGGTCGGCTGAAAGCCAAAGACCATCAGCGTCGGTGAGTAGCTCGGCAGCGATGAATTCGTCTGCAGGCTCCATCGGTCGTTGCCGCGCGGTTCTGCGGTCAGGGAGACTGGCGTTACGAAGGTGTCAAAAGGCTCGACGACGGCCACCGCCGGCTCGAAGCAGCCGAAAATATCCGTCTGTGCAATGGTGCCGAATCCGGACGTCGAGCCGCCGACGACGATGCGGAGCGTCAGGCCGCCCGCTGGGATGGTGGCGCCAAGCACGCGGGTCGAGTCGTTTGGACCGACTTCGATCGTGCCATCGGCCCCTACGTCGATCGTGCGAAAGGTCGCGCCGCCAAAGATGCTGTCGACAACGCTCAGCGCGAGCACGCCGTTGGTCGGGCCCGCGCCCGGTGCGGTCAGCAAGAGATCGATCGTGAGCGAAGAGGTCGCCAGTGATGGGCCCGGACCGTTAGGAAGCGTCGCGCAGCTGGAGGTGACGACGAAGTTGAGCGGTGTGCTGGAGCTTGGACTGTTCGGGGTCCAGGACGCTGAAGCGGATGCGAAAGGTGTCGCGGCCGTGCCGATCGTGCCAGGTGCGGTCGGGCCTGCGGTCAGCGGGATCGTCTGCGAAGCCGCGCTGGAGGCTGCGGTCAGCGTGCCGCCGGGCGCCATGTTGGCGGTGATGCTCCACTGCGCCTGCAGACTTGCAGTGCAGGTCACAAGGGCGAGGACGGAAAGAGAAGGGATGGAAAGAGTCATCGCGATTCGCAGAGTCTAACGCTGCGCCGTTTGTAGTTGCGGCCGTGAAGCTGCGGCAAAGGGGGCGTCGGGATTGGTCGCGTTTACGATGTTTCCCGGGGTCAAGATGACGCATGTGGGCTGGCCATATTCCCTATGCATTTTGCGAACCGGCCCCGGCCCCGGCTCCTGCGCGCCGTGCGGGGTTTTGGTCGGACGCATCCGAATCGTGGCTGACCGCGACCCGCCGCTGCCTGGTTCGCGACAGCCTGGCCTAGTCCTAGTGACGCTTGCGCGCGCGCGCCGCCGCTTCGGCCTTGGCGGCGGCCTTTTCGATCTTCTTGCGGCTGATCTCGAGCAGCGCCGTCTGGCTGCGTAGCGGCAGCTCGCCGACCGCCCGCTGGATGCGTTCACTTTGGCCATCGGGACGCACGCGGCGCGCTTTGACGTTGTCCCTCAGGGAGATGTTGAGCACCTCTTCGACGACGCGGTGGCGCAGCTTGGGGTCGAGCACGGGCGTCGCGACTTCGACGCGGCGGTCGAGATTGCGGATCATCCAGTCGGCGGAAGACAGGTAGACCTTGGGGTCGCCGCCGTTCTCAAAGTAGTAGACGCGGCTGTGCTCGAGGAACCGGTCGACGATGGTCGTAACCGTGATGTTCTCGCTGAGTCCCGGCACGCCAGGGCGCAGGCAGCAGACGCTGCGCACGCACAGCTCGACTTTCACGCCGGCGCGCGAAGCTTCGTAGAGCGCCAGGATGATACCGGGGTCGGCGAGGTTGTTGAGCTTGGCCTTGATGCCGGCTGGCTCGCCCTTGCGCTGGTTGTCGATCTCGATGTCGATGCGGCGCAGCAGCTCCTTGCGCAGCGTGAAGGGAGCCACCAGCAGATGCTCCATGACGGGCACGCGCGTGTGCCCGGTGATCATGTTGAACGTTTCGGCGACCTCTTCACCGAGCTCGTGGCGCGCGGTCAGGATGCCCATGTCGGTGTAGAGACGGGCCGTCGCCGGGTTGTAGTTGCCGGTGCCGAGGTGGCAGTAGCGGCGCAAGCTTTGGTCGTCTTCGCGGCGGACCACAAGCGTGCACTTGGCGTGCGTCTTCATGCCGACGATGCCGTAGACAACGTGCACGCCGGCCTGCTCCATGCGGCGCGCCCACTGGATGTTGGCCTCTTCGTCGAAACGCGCCTTGAGCTCGACGATCGCCGTGACCTGCTTGCGCCGCTGCGCCGCCTCGATCAGCGCCTCCACCATGACGTTCTTGCTGCCGGCCCGATAGATCGTTTGCTTGATCGCCAGCACGTTGGGATCACGAGCCGCGAGCCGGATGAAGTCCTCTACCGCGACGAACGAGTCATACGGGTGGTGCAAGAAGATGTCGCCGTCGCGCAGGTCGCTGAACATCTCGTCCGGCGTCGACCAGCGCCATCGCCGTCGCGGCTTGGCGGGTGCGTCCTTGAGCCCCGGCTTCTCGATGAGCCCGTAGAGCTCCATGGTGCGGCCCAGGTTGACGGGGCCGTCGCAGTAGTAGATGTCTTCGCTCTCGAGGCCAAACGCCTTCAGGAAGCGCTCGAGCACTTCGGGATGCACGTCGCTGTCGATCTCCAGGCGAACGGGCTCTCCGCGGCGACGCTTGACCAGCTCTTTTTCGATCGAGCTCATCAGGTCGGTTGCCTGCACCTCGTCGACTTCTAGGTTGCCGTCGCGCGTGACGCGGAACGTGCTGGTGTGCACGACGTCGAGTCCGGGGAACAGCTCCTGCAGGCTCGCGCGCACGACGTCCGCGGTAAACACGTAGGCTCGCTGGCCGTCCTTCTCCGGCAAGCGCAGCACGCGCGGCAGCGTGCGCGGCACCTGAACCACCGCCATGCGGTGGGCGCGTCGTTCGTTGCGAGGATCCTGTAGCAGCACGACGACGTTGAGGGACTTGTTGAGCAGCACCGGGAACGGGTGTGCCGGGTCGACCGCCAGCGGCGTCAGAATGGGGTAGACCTCGCGCTGGAAGAACTCTTCGACGAAGGCGTACTGGGCATCGTCGAGCTGCTTGAGCGACGGAAACTGAATGCCGGCTTCGACCAGCGCGGGCAGCAGGTCCTCGGTCCACGTGCGATGCATCGCCGTGGTGAATGCATGCGCATCGGTGCGCACCCGCAGCAGCTCTTCGGTTGGCGTCAGCCCATCGTGGCTCTCGCGCTGAATGCCGGCGTCGACCATTTCCATGACGCCGGCAACGCGGATCTCAAAGAACTCGTCGAGGTTGGTGCTCGCGATGGCCAAGAACTTGAGCCGTTCGAGCAGCGGGTTGCTTTCGTCCTGGGCCTCTTCGAGAACGCGCCGGTTGAAGGCCAGCCACGACAGCTCGCGGTTGACGAACAGGGTCTCTTTGTCGAGCGACTCCAGCGCGACGCCGGGCGGGATGGGCGCGATCTCGCCACTGCCGCCCGCCGAAGCCTCCGGCGTCCGGAAGCGCCGTCCGAGCGAGTCGGTCGGCAGGCGCTGGATCGGGATATCGGGCAGGTCGCTCATCGGTTGCTTCTTATCGACATCGGACCACGCCCGAAGAGAGTACTCCAGGCCGCGCTTGGCTCCGGCCGTGGCTGTCCCGTCTTGAGTCTGGGGCTTGCACGCCCGTCAAGCGTCATCGCCAGGCCGCCGATGTCGGCTCGGGGATCGGGGAGTCGGCATCCGGGAGAGGAGCCAGGAGAGGGGATTGGCGTGACGTTACAGATCGACGAATTGCTGCGTTCTATGGTTGAGAAGGGCGCTTCGGACCTGCACATCAAGGCCGGTAGTGCACCTGGCTTCCGCATCGATGGGGAGGTCGAACCGCAGTCCCATCTCGGACAGCTGTCGCCGGACGACACTGCCGAATTGGCCCGTCAGCTGATGTCGCCGGAGCAGTGGGAGCGTTTCCTTAACGAAAAAGACATCGACTTTTCACACGCGGTTCCGGACTGCGCCCGCTTCCGCGTCAACGCGTTGCACCAGCGCAACTCGGCGGGCATTGTCGTCCGGCAAATCCCCGATGAGATCCCCGATGCGAAGAAGCTCGGCCTGCCCAAGGTATGCCTAGATCTGTCGCTGAAGCCGCGCGGTTTGGTGCTCGTGACGGGGCCGACAGGCTCGGGTAAGTCGACGTCGCTGGCGGCGATGATTGACTACATCAACCAAAACGAAGCCGGTCACATCCTTACCATGGAAGACCCGCTGGAGTTCGTGCACCGGGACAAGCAGTGCTACGTGACCCAGCGACAGATCGGTCAGGACTGCAGTTCCTTCCGGGAGGGTCTGCGGCGGGCGCTGCGCCAGGATCCGGACGTCATCTTGATTGGCGAAATGCGTGACCTGGAGACCATCTCGATGGCGATTACGGCCGCAGAGACCGGGCACCTCGTATTTGGCACGCTGCACACGACAAGTGCGGTTTCGACCGTGGACCGGATCATTGATGTGTTTCCGACCGACGCGCAGCAGCAGGTTCGCGTGCAGATGGCCACGACGCTGCAGGGCGTGATTTCGCAGACGCTCGTGCCAAAGGTCGGCGGCGGTCGCGTGGCCGCACGTGAGATCCTGGTCGGCACCGATGCCGTCAAGTCGCTGATCCGCGAAGGCAAGTCGTCGCAGCTCTTGAACCTGATGCAGACGGGGCGACAGCACGGCATGGTCACGCTCGAAGACGAGCTGCTGAAAGCGTATGGCGAGGGCCTGATCAGCGGCGATGACGCGATTGCCAAGGCCAACCGGCCCGACGACGTGAGGCGGCGCCTCGGCGAAGTGACGCCCAACAAGGCCGTCTCGGGTCTCGACACGATGGGAGTCGGGGCTGGCAGCAAGCCGAAGCGCGATCTGGTGGCCGGCGGCATGGGGGCACTCGGCTCGGGCGATATGATTGGGCTTGGGCCGCAGGCGGCCGGCGGCGGCGGGGGCGAGGGCGGCGGCGGCGGCGGCGGCGCTCGACCCGTGCGCAAGAGCGGTGTGGTCGGAGGTAGCAAAGCGAGCAGCAAGCCCAGCGGCTTGAAGATGCGCTTTGGTAAAGGGCGCTGACGCTCCGCAAAGCCCGTTGCCAACGGTGCAAAAAAGCGGCATCGCTCGGGCGTGCATCTTCGTAAGTTGCTTGCCCTATGTCGCTCCCGCCACTCGCCCGCTTGCTGGTCTCCTTTGCGTTGGCCTGCGGGCTCGTGGCGCAGGATGGCGGGCGTCGAGTGTGTCAAATTGGCACGATCGATGCGGCCGACGCCCCGAGGCTCGACGGCATCCTGACGGATGACTGCTGGCGCGACGCGCCGGAGATTGGCGAGCTGGTCATGGTCGAGCCGTGGGTCGGCCGCAAGCCCGATTCCCGCACCGTGATCAAGCTGCTGCATGACCGCAGCAACCTCTACGTGTCGATCTGGTGTGAGCAGGACCCCGAGTCGGTTCGCGACAGCCAGCGGGTCCGCGATGCGCGGCTCGATCCCGACGACCGGGTCGAGCTGATGTTTGATTCGTTCGACAACCGGCGCACGGCGTACTTCTTCCAGATCAGTCCCGGCGGCTCCATCGGCGATGCGCTCGTCTCGGCCAACGGCACCCGCTTCAACAAGCCGTGGGACGCGTTGTGGTGGGGCGAAGCGCGCCGCACCGACGACGGGTGGGCGGCTGAGCTTGAGATCCCGTTCCGCAGCATCCCGCGCCTGAAAGGTGCGCGGTCGTGGGGTTTCAACTGCAAGCGCTACGTTCGCGACCGCAACGAAGAGTACCAGTGGGACAATCCGAGCCAGTCGGTGCCGTTCTTTCGCATCAGTGAGTTTGGCCGGATTGACGGTTTCGGCGAGATCGATGGCGGCATCGGGCTCGAGTTTGTGCCCTACATCACGGCGAACTTTCAGCGTGATCGGCTTGGCACCGGCGTGGATGGCGATGATTGGGACTTCGATCCAGACGCCGGCGGTGAGATCTACTACCGCGTGTCGCCGTCGATCACGCTCGCGACGACGGTGCTGACCGATTTTGCGCAGACCGAGAACGACGGCCGACAGATCAACCTCAACCGCTTCCCGCTCTTCTTTCCGGAGAAGCGCGACTTCTTCTTGGATGGCGAGAGCTACTACACGTTCGGCTCGCAGTTCGCCGGCGGCACGCGCTTTCTGCCGTACTTTACGCGGCGCATCGGCCTCGATTCGGGCACTCCCGTGCCGATTCTTTGGGGGATGAAGCTGCAGGGCGAAGCGGGACCGTTTGAGCTCGGGTTGATCAACGTGCAGGTTGACGGCAGCGCGGCAACAAACGAAGAGAACCTCGCCGTCGGGCGCGTCAAATACGCGCTCGGCGACCAGAGCTACATCGGCATCGTGGGCACCAACGGCGATCCGACCAGCGGCGGCACCAACAGCGTCTTCGGCGTCGACTTCTACCACCGCTTCCCCGAGTTCGTTGGTGACATGGATCTGCAGGTCAACATCGATGCGCTGGTTTCGACTGGCGATGCCGGCGATGACGAAGGCGAGAGCTTCGGCATAGATCTCGCCGCGCAGGGGCAAGAATGGGAAGTGCAGATGGGCACGCGCTGGGTGTCCGACGACTTTCGGCCAGCGCTCGGTTTCGTCTCACGACGCGGCATCCGCCAGTCGCAGGCTTCGGTCTCGTACCGGCCGCGTGTTGCCGAAGGCAGCGCGATCCGCCGTTATCTGTTTGCCATTGAGCTGTCGCGTGCCGAGCGATGGGACGGAGAGCCGCAGCAGGTTGAATTCGAGCTCGATGACCTCGGCGTTGAGTTCCAGAACGGCGACCGTCTGGTGGCGTTCGCGACGCGGCGTTTCGACCGTGTCTTCAACGAGTTTCAGCTGTTCCAGCGCGACGGCGAGCAGCCGCGCGGGACGGTGCGGGCTGGCGACTACTGGAACACGCGCAGCGGTGTCAGCTACCGGGCCAATGAAGGGCGCGACGTCAGCGGCAGGGTATCGCTGTCGACCGGGGACTTCTTTGGTGGCAGCAGCGACTCGGTCTCGGTCTCGGCCGATTGGCGCACGTCGCCTCTTCTGCAGGTGGGCGGTGAGTTCCGCACGGCGCGCATCGACCTGGAGCAGGACGGAGCGTTCACCACCGAGATCGCATCGGCGACGCTGGACCTGTTCTTCGACTCGACGCTGAGTCTGCGCAATCTGCTGCAGTACGACAACGAGTCCAACGCGATCGGCTGGCAAAGCCGGCTGCGCTGGATCTACGAGCCCGGCTGCGACTTCTTTCTGGTCTTTGGCTCCAACTGGCAGCGAACGGTGGACGAATCGATCGTCCCGACGCAGCAAGCGGTCAACTTCAAGATTGCGCACACGATTCGGTTCTGAGCCCTTGCCCGGTTTGGCTTCCTGGCGGCTGGGGGCGCGCTCGTCCAGGCCGTCCTTGGCAAGGGCGATTCCGTGATCGACGAAGGGTAGTGCGTTGCCTTGGCCTGCAGCTGTGCTATGCCCCGCAGGCAGTTATCGCCCGCTAGGTGCCGTCACGGCGCGGCGCAAGCCGCTAGACTGTTTTCGAAAGATGCCGGGCGAGGTCGCAGCCCACAAACGCCCCACCAGACCGAGCCAAGCAAGACGTCATGCGCACCCTTCTCACCACCTGTTTGTTTGCGGCCGCTGTCGGCGCGCAGACGCTCGTCACCGTTCCCGACGCTCCTTCGATCCAAAATCAGGTCCAGCCGATGGCCCAGGGCGTGGGGCGCTACCAGCAGTGGTACAACCCGCAATCGCCCGGCTTTGCTGCGATCACGGAGCCGATGCGGATCCAGGAGATCCAGTTCTTGGCCGGGACGGGCAATGGGGCGGCGCCGCAGCCAGCCAGCGCCACCGTCGAAGTGTTGATAGGCCACGGCAAGGGCAGCTTCTTTGGCATCTTCGACAACAACTGGGACGAGCCGCCGGTGACGGTCGTGGCGACGAGCGTGCAGAACATCACGGCAAACCCGGTCGGGGCGCCGGCGATGACGCTGCCGTTCAGCACGTTTTTCACGTGGGACAACGTTCGGCCGATCGTGGTCGAGGTCCGCGTCTACGGCAACAACCAGGGCAACGGCCCCTTCCCGTTCCAGTTTGCCGGCACGACCCTCGCCAACGGCCAGACGCGCCGCTGCTACGCGGCCAACAATGTCGGGGCCACCTCGGGATCGGTGACGGCGGATTCCGGCCTCATCACCATCTTCAACGCGCGGCCGGGCATCATGCTTCCGTTCGGCGATGGCTGCCCAGGCGAAGGCAACGTCGTGCCGCAGAACAGCGCCAACGAGATTGCCTCGCCGGCCATCACCTGGACCCACAACCTGACCGCTGCGGCATCGCAGCGCACCGCGTTTTGGGTCATTGGCGATACGCGAACCGCGCCGTTCCCCGTCGATTTGGCCGCTCTGCTTGGCGCGGGTTCTTCGCCGTGCAATCTGCTGACAAACCCTGCCAATGCGATTCCGGTCGTGACCGTCGGCGGCGGCGCCGGCTCTGGCGTTGCGACCCTGCCCGTCCAACTTCCGCCGACAACGGGCTACGTTGGGCTCTCGATCTACACGCAGTGGGTCGTTTTTGACCCGCTCTCGATCAGTGGCCTAGTGTCGGTTTCGCCGGGACTCTGGACGATCGTTGCGCCGCTCGGCGGCTGAGCGGTGATCCGCCGCAGGTCCTTGCCCGTATACGGCTTGCGTCATTGTGGCGCGTCGCTGCGAGCGCCCGCGCCGGGGCTGTTGCGCGAGGGCGACGGCCCCTTTGCCTTCGCTTCACCGCAGCAGGCACTTTGCCCGATCGCCGAGAAATCGCGAAGCTTTCTCTACTACCAGAGTAGTTGTGTCCGACTACTAAGGTAGTAGAGGACACATGAGCGGACCAAAAAATCTCGGCGACCTGCAGCTAGCCATCCTGCGGGTTCTTTGGGAGCGCGGCGAAGCGCCCGTCGCAAAGGTGCACGAAGCGCTGCGTGAGCGCGCGCTCGCGCTGACCACCATCGCGACGATGCTGCGCAAGATGGAGGAGAAGGCGCTGGTGACGCACCGCGAGCAGGGGCGTCAGTTCCTCTACCGCGCGGCGATCGCTCCCGAGCTCGTCCAGAAGAACCTCGTTGGCGATCTCGTCACGCGCCTGTTCGACGGCGATCCACTGGAGCTGGTCAACCACCTGCTGCGCGCGGGCGATATCGAGCTCGCAGAACTCGAAGACCTGCGCGGCAAGATTGCGCGCGCCGAGCGCGAAGACGCTGCCGGCGATGCCGACGGAGGTCCGCGATGATCGGGGCAGCACCCATGGACGTGGTCGCTTCGCTCGACCGCCTGGCCGCGCCGGTGATCGACTGGCTCGGCACGTATGCGCTGCACGCGACGATTGCGCTTGCGGTGACGCTATTGGTGACGCGCGTCCTTGGCCGGCGCCGCCTGATGCTGCAAGACGTGCTGCTGCGGCAGTCGCTGTGGCTGCCGATCGTCAGCGCGAGCCTGCAGGTCGCCCTGGCGGGCTCGCCGTTTTCGATGTCGGTGGCGGCGCCAGAGTTGAGCTTGGCTGAGTTGGGGCAGATGCTCGAAGTGGCAGAAGCCCAAGCGGCTCCCGCCGCGGGCGAGGACGTCAGCCGGATGGCGACGTGGCCGTGGTTCGCGATAGGCCTCGGAGTAGCGTTGGTCATGGCCCTTTGGGGCGTGGCAAGCCTGATGCGAAGCTGGCTGCGGCTGCGCCGCTTGCTGGCGGACCGGACTCCGGAAACGGACGCGCGCCTGCTCTCCAACGCTGCCGAGCTTGCGGCGCGGCTCGGCCTGCGCCAGTCGCCGAGCATCAGCCGTTCGGAGGAGCTGGCAACGCCGATTGCCTTTGGCTTCCTGCGTCCGGAGATCTGCCTTCCGGCTCGCGCCGCGATGCTGGATGACTCGTCGCTACGCGCCATGCTCGGCCACGAGTTGGCCCACCTGCGCCGGGCGGACTCGATCTGGATGTGGTTTGCCGCCTGGCTGCAGGCGCTGTGCCCCTGGCAGCTGCTGCTGGTGCCGGCACGTCGTCAGTGGACGCGTGTTGTTGAACTCCGCTGCGATGCCGAAGCGGCCCGCCACACCAGCCGAACCGCCGTCGCCCGCTGTCTCGTCGAGGTCGCGCAGTGGCTCAAGCCGTTGGATGCCGGTGGCGGCGCGCAGGCCCCGGCCGCCATGGCCATGCACATGGCGGCTCGTCCGTCGGCGCTGCGCGAGCGCGTCGAGGCCGCACTCGAGAGCGCGCGTCCATCCGCGATGCGTGGTATCGCCCGCGGCGGCCTGTGCGTCGTTTCGCTGGCTGCCATGACCGTCGCGGCGCCCGGGGTGGGCGTGAGCGCCGCAGAGCAGCGCGGCGAGGCCCCTGCTCTGGCGCGCGAAACCGGTTCGTGGCGTGCCCGGCTGCTGCCTTTCGTCGAGCAGCTGAATCGCGAGTACGACGCCACGGTGCAACTGGCCCAAAGGCTGCGTGCGCAGCTGTTGGGTGCGCGCACCGATGACTCGACCACAGCCCGGCTCGCAGAGTTGGACCGACGCCTGCAATCCCTTTCCCGGCTCAAGCAGCGGCTCAAAGCACTGCTAGGCCGCATTTGATACCGAGCTGCTGTCGCAGCCCAAACCCATCCATCGTTCCCGTCTCCAGGAGGAAGCTATGACCCCAAGACTGATTTCATTCGCCGCTCTGGCGTTTGCCCCGATCGTGACCGTCGCTGCGCAAGAGCGTGAGCCGGTCGAAGTTGTCGTCGAAACGCGTGGCGAAGAGGCTCGTTCTGTTGCCGGCAAGGTTCGCGCTGAGCGCGTGCGCGAAGTGCGCGCCCTTGTCGACAAGGCCTCGAAAAGCGGGGGCATGGAGGCGCTCGATTCCGAGGAGCGAAGTTCGTTGCGTCGATGGGTGCGCGGTTCTGTTGGCGACGGAGCCACTAGAGCGATTCGTGAGATTGCCGCTCCTGTGCGCGTTCGGGCTAGCTCCCTCAACAGCCGCGCACGACCGCTTGCGATTGTTGTCGACGACGAGCAGGACCCTCAGGGCAAGGCTGACAAGCAAAAGAGTAAGGACAAGCAAAAGGCCAAGAACAAGAAGAAGTCCAAGGACAAGCAGAAGAGCAAGCGCAAGGCCGTAGAGAAGCTCGACAAGCTGCGTCTTCGCTACGAGAAGGCCAAGAAGGCCTACATGAAGGCGGAGAAGGCGCTGAAGAGCGACAGCGACGTCGATGCGTTTACGTTTTACACGCCTGGCAAGGTCTACTACGGGACGCTGCAGGGCGGCAAGGTTCTCGACGCCAAGGGCCACGAAGTAGGGCGCGGTGAGGAGGCTCATGAAGAAGATGTCGAGCTCGAACTCCGCACGACGTCCAAGGCGCCGGGCGGGTTCCGTTTTCGCTCCGGAAGCGAAGGCGATCGCAAGGGCCGTCGGGTCTTCGAGTTTCGTGAAGAGGCAAAGCCCCGGGGGCGGTGGATCATCGAGACCACTGAGGATGGCAATGGCGACAAGGCGCTCGTTCGAGAGCGCGCGCGCAAGGACCGTTTCGTCCGGGGGCTGACCGTCACAGGGCGCGCCGGGGACGGAGCTCGACTGCGTGGTCTCGCCGAGTCGAGGGCGCGTGAGGTAGCCGAGAAGGCCGAGGCCATTCGGGTTCGGCTGATGCCGGACGGTGAGGCGAGTTCTGGCGAAAGCGAAGAGGTCGAGGTCTACGAGGTTCGCGGTCGTGTCGGGGAGCGCGAGGGCCACGAGGGCCACACGTACCGCGCCTCGGTCGAGGTTCACGAAAGCCACGGCGAAGGCCATCACGAAGGCCATCACGAAGAGGATGCCGAACTGCGCGCTCTGATCGGTCAGATGCGTGCCGAGCTGCGTGCGTTGCGTGAGATGGTCACGGCCATCCGTGCCGAGATGCGCTCCGGTCGCGCGCAGCCGCGCCCAGGGCGCGGCGCAACGACGACCCGTAGATCTTCAAGGGCCGAAGGCCAGCGACGCCGAGTTTCGCGCTCGGGACGCGGTCGCAACGACCGCTAGTCCGTTCGATCGCGGGCTGCCGTTTGGCGGCCCGCGGCGGCCGCGGCGATCGAGACTACTTCGGTCCCTCGGCGGCCTGCAGTTCGGCCGCCGTCACATCCCGGCCAAACGGCTTGTCCTCGCCGCGGCGCAGCCGCTTCAGCACGGCCCGGGCAAAGCGATTCTCCGGATTGCGCGTCACGGCCTTCTCGAGCCAGGCGACGGCCTTCTGCCGCTTCTTTTGCAGGTAGCTGGCCATCGCCGCGAAGACGGCGGGGCGCTCATCGGCAGGCATGGCTTCGGCTGCGTATTCGAAATGCTCCAGCGCTTTGTCTGGATCGTGCCCAAACATTCGGGGTGCGAGCAGCTTGCGAAGCCCGAGAGCCGTGTGCAGGAGCGGGTCGTCACCCTGGCGCTCATTGGCCATTTTCAGGGCCGCCGCGATCTTGCCGTTCCACTTCAAAGCACTGCCAAGACCGGTGATGCGCTGGCTCATCAAGCCTGCCTCGACCCGGAACAGCGTGGCGGAGTCCTCGCCGAGCTCGCGGGCGCGTGCGATGGCCGTCAGACCCTGTTCGACGTCTTGATCGAGCTCTTTGGGCAGCTCGTCGAAGATCGGCTCTCCGACGGCGACTCCGAGCAAGTGGGTGCGCTGCTGGATGCGTTCGAGCAACGTCTCCGCGAGCAGGCTCCACGTGTCGGCGCCGCAGCCCTCCGCCTGCGTGGACGTGCGCAGCGTGTCGAGCAGCTCATCAAACGCTTCGACGCGGCACTTGCGTCGCGCCGCTTCGAGCAGCGAGCGGGGGCCTTCTGGTGCCCGATCCCCGATGCCATCCCCGATGCCATCGCTCGCGCCTGGGTTGCTGCCCACCGCTGGCTGGTCTGGCTACCCGGCTCGATCGCGGGCACTTCGTAGTTTTCGCCGCCGCCCGACAGCAGGGACCAGGCAGTGAGGCCGATGCCGGCGGCGCAGGCAGTACAGAGAATGGGTAGGAGGCGGCTCATTGCGACAGGAGTGGCGGCGAAGCGGAGGGCGGCGGCGGGCGAAGAAGTTCGATCGGGTGGCGAACGGGGACCTTGTGGCCACTTCGCCGCAGGTGACTGTCGATTTGCAGCATGCAGCCGGGATTTCCCGTCACGATCAGATCCGGTGCAGCGGCTACGAGGTTTGCAACCTTGCGCTGACCAATCTCCCCGGCGAGCTCCGGCTGCAGCATGTTGTAGATGCCAGCGGAGCCACAGCAGTCTTCGCTGGTGCTGGTTGCGACCAGCTCGATCCCCGGCACCTGCTGCAGCAGTTCGCGTGGCTGGCTGCGCACGCCCTGGCCGTGGCACAGGTGGCAGGGATCGTCGTAGACGACCCGCTCCCGGCGCTCGGCGGGCGTGGCGGTCAGACCGTGTTCGGCGAGGACTTCGCTGACGTCGCGGCACTTCTTCGCAAACTCCTGGCCGGCCTCGTCGCCGAGCAGGTGGTCGTATTCTTTGAGGGCGCAGCCGCAGCCTGCCGAGTTGTTGATGACGATGTCGTCATCGGCGAAGGCCGCGACGTTTTCGCGGGCGAGCAGCTTGGCGCGATCCGGTCGGCCTGCGTGCATCAGCAGAGCACCACAGCAGCGCTGGGCCTTTGGCACGTGCACGTCAAAGCCGTTTTGCAGCAGGACGTCGAGCGTTGCCCGATTGACCCGGCCGAACATCGGCTCCATGACACAGCCGGTAAACAGCGCGACCCGCAGATTGCGGCGGGCAACGCCCGCAGGCGGAACGTGGAGTCCGGTCGGCAGCGGCCGCCGGTCGCGCCCCGGCGGCACGGGGGGCGCGAGTTCGGCCATCTGTCGCGGCAGCAGCCTGAGTTTGGTCGCGAGCCAGCGCAGGCCCATCGATTCGGCGAGTCGCAGCCCCCAAAACATCAAGCGAAGCCGCCCCTGCTTGGCCACGACGTGCCACAGCATCGTGCGCGTAAGCCATGCGGCGATGCCGCGCTTTGGCCGCCGTTGCTCGAGTTCGGCACGCGTCGATTCGAGGATCTCGCCGTACTTCACTCCGGATGGGCATGCGGTCTCGCAGGCGCGGCAGTCCAGGCAGCGGTCGAGGTGCGGGCGAATCGCTTCCGGGTCTTCGACGCGCCCTTCGGCGAGCGCGCGCATCAGGTAGATGCGGCCACGCGGGGACTCCGCCTCGATGCCGAGCACCTGGTGGGTTGGGCAAACCGGCAGGCACAGGCCGCAGTGCACGCAGTCCAACGTGCGCGGATAGCTTGGGCTCTGCTTGTCCGCCGAGCCGTGCCGGGCCGAATCAGATGAAGATTCCATCGGGATCAAGCGCTTCCTTCAGGCGGGAGGTGAGATGCAGCTGGCCGGCATCGGTGGGGGTAGATCGGCCCAGCCGCGAGGCGTCCTCGCTGGCGCGCACCTGCGCCACGATGCCGAGCTTGTGCCACGCTTCGAGCAGCCGGTCGCTGGTGGCCGCGTTGCCGCTGGCCGCACGAAACCGACAACCTGCGAACCAGCGAACGGGCATGTCGGGGGCGTGCTGATCGATGGTCGCCAGCAAGAGTTCCAGTTGCGACGGCGTGGCGCCGCCGTCGATCTCTTCGGGGGGCGTGCCTGCGCCTGTTGCTGCGGAGGCGTTGCTGCGGATGCGAGCTGACGAAAGCAGGTGCTCTTCGCGCTGCCGCTCGTCGGAAGCCATCGCCGTGAGCCCGTGCTCACGGAGCACGGAATCGACGGTTCGTTCGCGACCAGACATCTGCCCGACAATCCGAAAGCTGGCATCGCGGCTGCGCTCGAGCGCCAGGACATCGGGCGGAATCGGCAGGCTGCGCAGCGCGTGGGTCTGCGCGAGAGCAGGCGCGCGGCCCAGCGGTACGCTGGCAAACCAGCGCCGGGCGCGCGGCGCTGGCTTGAGCCGCAGGTGCAGTCGCTTGGCGACAAATAGCCTGCCGTGGCTGCCGACAAACAGCTTGTGCACATCGAACCCGGCGACACTCTTGACGACCTTGGCGCCCGATCGAAACGGTGTGCCGTCGGCGAGTGCGCCGTCGAGTCCGAGCAGCAGGCTGCGCGGCGACTGGCCGGCAATGGAGGCCGGCCCAATCGGATCGCTGGCGAATAGGCCGCCCAGCGAGCCGCTGCCGAGGCAAGGCAACTCGAGCTGGTGCTCGGCGAGCGCCTGATCGAGCGCGGCGCGCGTGACGCCCGCCTCGACGGTGCAGGTCTGGTCGCCGGCGTCGAGGCGCACAATCGTGTCTAGGCCGCTCAGGTCGAGCGGTGCGGTTTCGGCGGGCAGCGGCTCACGCTCATGCTGGCGGCTGCCGCAGCCTACGATGCGCACCTTGGCGCCCGGACGCGACTCCCGGCGGCTGCGGAGCCAGCCGTCGACCTCATCGGCGCAGGTTGGTTGTTCGGAGTTGCTCTGCATCATTCGTCCGCTAGCACGCGGTCGACCATCTGTGGCCACTTGGCAACCTCGGCGCATGCGTGGCGCTCGGGCAGCGCCTTGCCTGGATTGCAGCGGTCATCGGGATCGAACGTGCGCCGCACGCGGCCCATCACGTCGAGGTCGTTGTCGTCGAACATCATCGAGACGTGCTCGAGCTTTTCGCTGCCGACGCCGTGCTCGCCGGTAATGCTGCCGCCGAGATCCATGCAGGTCTGCAGGATCTCTTGGCCGGCGGCAACCGCGCGGGCCGTTGCGTCCGGGTCGCGGCCGTCGAAGCTGATGTTTGGGTGCAGGTTGCCGTCGCCTGCATGAAAGACGTTGGTGAGCCGCACGCCGTGTCGTTCGCCGATAGCCGTGATGCGTGTCAGGGCGTCTTCGAGACGGGTTCGTGGCACGACGCCGTCGAGCACGTAGAGGTCTGTGTCGATGCGCCCCATGGCGCCGAAAGCGCCCTTGCGGCCCTTCCAGAGCCGCTTGCGCTCGTTTGGGTCGGTGGCTTCTTCGACTTGGATCGCGCCGTGCTGCTGAAAGCATGCACGGCACTCCTCGGCCTCTTCGGTGAGCACGTCGTCGGGGCCGTCGAGCTCGACCAGCAGCACCGCGGCGGCGTCGGATGGGTAGCCGGCGCGATACACTGAAGCCTCTACCGCCTGGATCGTTGCCTGGTCGAGAATCTCCAGCGCCGCTGGAACCAGGCCGGCCGCGACGATGTCGCCGACGCTGCGGCAGGCCGCCGACATCGAGGAGAACGCAGCGAGCAGCGTGCGGATCGCGGGCTGGTTGCGGCACAAGCGAACCGTGATTTCGGTCGCGATGCCAAACGTCCCCTCGCTGCCGCAAAACAGTCCGAGCACGTCGAGCGAGCCCGGCAGGCGCGGTCCCGACGCGTGCCCCAGTCGCGCGATTTCGCCGTCGGGGAGCACGATGACGGCCCCGAGCACGTGGTCGGTCGTCATCCCATACTTGAAGCAGTGCGGGCCGCCGCTGTTTTCGGCGAGGTTGCCACCGATGGTGCAGACCGTCTGGCTGCTTGGGTCAGGTGCGTAGTGCAGGCCATGCGGCGTGACCTGGGTGGTCAGATCGAGGTTGACGACGCCGGGCTGCACGACCGCGTAGAGGTCGTCCGTTGAAACTTGCAGCACCTTGCGCATGCGCGAGCAGTCGATGACAACGGCCTGCGGGCCGGCTGTCGGGCCGCCAGAGAGGCAGGTGCCGGCGCCGCGCGGTACGAAAGGCACGTTCGCCGCGTGCAGCAGCCTGACAACTGCCTGAACTTCCTTAGTGGTTTCCGGTAGCACCACGGCCCGCGGGCGCGCCTTGTGCACCGTGAAGCCGTCGCATTCCCAGGCCAGCAAAGAATCTGGACTGGTCAGAACGCGCTCTTTGCCAAGCGCTTGCAGCAGCTGTTTCTCGAGCGTTGCCATGGCGAAGTCTGCCGGTGTCCGTCGGTCTCGCCGCTGAGCATAGCCCAAGCCCGGTCGGGTCAAGAATGGCGCCTGTCCGTGCCGATAGCGCGGCAGGTGAGCCAGATGGTAGATGTTCAGGTCAAGAAGGTTGTAGCCGTCTGCTTCCTCGAAGCAGTCAAATTGACGTTGGAGCACCTGGGTGCGCGGCGCCTGGAGCTTTCGCAAGAAGGTGTTTCAGGTGGCGCAACCGAGGAGATGACTCGGGTCTACGGTGACTTGCGCCGCGTTCGTGACTACTTGCAGCGGTGCGTCAGCAGCTATCGCGACGTGGTCTCGCTTGAGCTGGATAGCGGCAGCGCCAGCATGCTGGTTGCGTCGTGCCGGCGCATGGTAGAGGCGATCGAGCACCGTCTGCACGAACGAGCGCTGCCGGACGATGAGCGCCAGTGGCTGCGCCAGAAGATCCAGGTGCTGTCCGACTGGGCGGTTGAGGTGGCGGGCAAGCCGATCATTGACCTGCCACTCGCCCGTGTCAGCACCTTGATTGGCGAGTTTGGACGGGCGCTGACGACACGCATCCAGGGCAAGGTCTGGGGCAATCCCGAAGGCCGTCAAAAGATCGTTCCGCCAACCGAGGGCAAAGGCCCTTCGTCGGGGGGATCGACCGGGCTGTCGTCATTCGGAGACATGCTGCGGCCCGTCGATGAGCCTGGCGAGGACGAAGAGCGCGCCCATCCGGCGCCTGGCGGGAGCGACAGCATTGCGACGTCCAGCCCGTTGACGGCCTCGCCTCTGCCTCCCGATGTGGATCCGGAAGCGCTCGATACGAGCCGAAACGTCGGCGAATCGTCGATGCTGCCGCCAGCACACGAAGCCGAAGAACAAGGCTCCGGCGGCGAACTCGTCGACGTCGAGAAGATCCGCGACCCTCGGCTGCGGTCGCTCGCGGCAATGGACATCAAGTCCCTCCAGCGGGCGCAAAGCGCCGGCGACTACCGGGTGGCTGCCGTTCTCGTCGGAGCGATTGCGGAGTCGGTTGTGCTGGACTATGCGCTGCCGCGTCGCATTGACCTCGGCTTGCCCGAAGAGCCGGAGGCGTGGCCGCTTTCCGACATCCTGCTCGGCGCTCTTGGTGACGCGGCCCAGCCGCGCGATCGAGCCTTCTGCTTCCATCTCTTCTCGGCGCGCAACCTGCTGCGGCCGAGTCGGCAGGTGGTCACTCCCGTTGTCGTGACAGCGACGAGCTTCGTGCGCATTCACGAGTTTGTCGGGCGCGCATTCAGCGTGCTTGGCTACGGCATGGGCGTTTTCAGCGCGGACAGAAGTGACGCTACGGCCCGGGGCGGGGCCGGTTTCGCGCCGTAGTCCACGCAGTAGATTCACAGCGGGACGGCACAGCCCGCTTGCCAACGGGTGCTGCGGGCCCTTCACTGCTCGTGCGATTTCGCATCCAACGAGCACCGTGCGCCTTTTTGCTATTAGTGACCTGCACCTCTCCCTCGGCGTTGACAAGCCGATGGACATCTTTGGCGAGCAGTGGGTCAACCACGCCGACCGCATGCGGGAGGCTTGGGATGAGATGGTGGCCCCCGAAGACTGGGTGCTGGTCGGCGGCGATACCTCCTGGGGCCTCAACCTGGCCGAAGCCCAGCCCGATCTGGATTGGCTCGGCGAACGCCCCGGCACCAAGATCCTGATCAAAGGCAACCACTGCACGTGGTGGCAATCGCGCAAAAAGGTAGAGGCCGCGATCGACGCGTCGATCTTGCTGCTGCAGAACAACGCCATTGAGATGCCGGATGGCACGGTGGTCGTCGGCACGCGCCTTTGGGATCCGCCCGATGCGCCGTGGGCTGACGACAAGACGGCGCAGGTGTTTGCGCGCGAACTCGAGCGCTTCAAGCTGTCGATCCAGGCCGGCAAGAAGCTCGGCGGCTGCGTCGCGGGTGGCAAGCGCACGATCGCGCTGGTGCACTACCCGCCGCGCTACTCGGATGGCCGCGAAACCGCCGCCGTCGAATTGATCAAGGAGGCGCAGGCGCAGGTATGCGTCTATGGCCACCTGCACGGCAAGGACCACAAGTACGGCTTCCAAGGGGATGCCGACGGGGTTCGCTACTACCTGGCCAGCGTCGATGCGATCGACTTCCGGCCGATCCCGATCGAGTTGGCGTAGCCGGTGGAGGCAAGAGCCGTGCGGAACCTCAGCGTGTCTTTGCTTGTTGGCGCCATGGCGCTCGTCATCCCGTCCTGCAGTGCCGCGCCCGAACCGCTTCCGGATGGCGTTGGTGATGGCTTGCTGCACGCCGACGAGCAGCCGCCGGAAGGCGCACAGCTCTACCAGCGTCCGGTGTGGCGCATGGGCGACACGTTCACGCTTGTGCGTGGCGAGCAGCTGCGCGGCACGTTTACGGTTGTTGAGGCCGACAAACAGGGCTACGCGATCGACATGGGACAGGGGCGCGTGCTGCGCCGCGACCGCGACCTCGGCAACGTGGGCGAATGGCAGGGCGCAGGCGAAGATGCGACGGCGGTGCGCTTGATGTCACCGGTTGACGTTCGCTACCACTGGCCGCTCTGGGTTGGCAAGACCTGGTCGTGCCGCTTTGTGGATCGAGTGCGCGGCGGCCGCGCGCTGTTGATGCAGGCCGACTACCGGGTGGAGGGTCAGGATCGCCTTGCCGTGCCGGCCGGCGACTACGAAACACTGCGCGTGGTGCGCAGCTTGCGGCTGGCCGAGCCCGAAGCCGAGGGCAAGTTTTTGACCCGCACGCAGGTGGCATGGTTTGCGCCAGAGCTCGGCCTCGAGGTGCGCCAGCTGCTTGGCGATACGCTGGTGGAGCTGGTCGCGTTTGAGCGGGCAGACGGCGGCAGCGGGCAGTAGCGCCTGCCGCCGCCCGTCTGTGCGCACGCAATAGTTCTATTTTTGTGGCCGCATGATGTAGCTAGCTTCGCCTCCATGAACTCGATCCGAAGTGTTCTCTTCCTAGTAGCATTCGTTGCTTCGACGTCTATCTGCAACGCGGCTTCCGAGATCGCCCAGGGCGCGGTTCCCGCGCCAGTTGTCCTGCCTGAGGAACCGCCGGCGTTTCTCAGCAGCCAAGAGTGGCGCGTCCACGATGGCAAGGGACAGCCGTTGCCCTACAAGATCGTCTTCACCTGGGTGGGTTTCGACCCCATCACTGGTGAGATGTTCTACGACCTTGACATCATCAATATCGACTCGGGCAAGGTTGTTGCGCACGGCGAAGCATCCGACGGATTCGGCGGCTACGTCATCGACGTCTGGACCAGCGACAGCGGCTTGAGCTACACCTGGGAGTGGCAGGGAGACCACTACAAGAAGGTCGGTGGCACCGCAAACAAGCGCACCTTCTACCCAATGTAGACTGCGCCTGCTGCTGCTGCTGCTGCGGCGAGATAGAAGCGGCAAGCGGTCTCGCCGACATTTGCTGGCAACCGCGGAGCAGCCGGCTCGTAACGACTGCCAGCGCCCGCGGGCAGCTTCCGACTATGAGCCGATACGTCAGCGACATTGCATTTACTGACACCGTCAAGGCGGTGCAGGATGAGAAAGGGTCGCGCGAAATCTATCGGACCGGCCGGGCCGTTGCTCGCAGGGATGGCGTCGATGTTCTCCGTCGGCGCATCGCAGCGATGATGAGACGGTGGGAAACGTCGCGGCCGCGAACGCGACGGCTGCATAAGCCAGCCCAGCAGCTCAGAATCGCGCCACGAACTGGGCGCCGCCGCCGCCGAAGGCTAGCTCGTCGAGCTGCGCGGTCACGATGATGACCAAGAACGCGTTCTCCGAAAAATCCCAGCGCGTGTTCCAGGCGAGCTTGCCTTC
The DNA here is from genome assembly GCA_045105235.1 of Planctomycetota bacterium. Lineage (GTDB taxonomy): Bacteria > Planctomycetota > UBA1135 > UBA1135 > UBA2386. The sequence goes on from JBGCDH010000032.1 coordinate 203,228, forward strand.
GAAGCGCGAGCGGTCGCGCGTCTCCAGGCCGTCGCGGAAAGCGTCCTGTACGTGGCCTGCGAATAGCTGCGGCTCGAACGACAGTTTGTCGTCCATGCGCAGGTGCATGCGAGCGATGCCGAACCACTCGCGGCGGTTGGTCCGCAGGTCCATGGCTGGATCGTTCGGTCGTAGGCCGGACTCGCGGTGGTAGGTGTGCAGCAGGCCGACGGACCAAGGCGTGCTGCCGTCGTGCCAGTATTCGGCGCGCGCCTGCACAAACGTGCGGTGAAAGTGCTCGCGCAGCGGGTCGTTCGCCATCGCAGGTGCCAGCGTCTTGTCGGTGTATTCGGCTTCGACGGCGCCAACGAGCGACGCATTCTCGCCGAGCTTCTGGCGGACTTCGGCCGTTGCGATGTAGCGCTCGAAGTCCAGTTGGGCCTCGTCGGCAAGCCGCTGCGCGCGCATCGGCAGCTGCGCCCCGACGTCAAAGGCAACGCGTAGATCGTTCTTGTCGCCGAACGCGCCGGCGAGCTGCAGACCGTAGGGCGCCTGCAGGTAGTCCGTGGTGCGGCTCTTCTCGCTCGGTGCGTCAACCAGGGTGAGCAGCGCGCGCAGTCCATCGTCGCCATCGCGGAAGAAGAAGCCGCCAAACGAGATGTCGATGTTGCCCTTGTCGGCAAACGGGGTGCCCTGAGCGATGAGCTGTGTTTCGTCGTCGAGCGCGTAGCGAAGGCCAATGGCGTTGCGCACGAAGCGCGCATCGCGGTGTTCGCCTTGCAGCACGTGGTAGTCGAAAGCGACGCCGTCGCCTAGCTGCAGCGAGTGGTCGATGCGGCCTTCAAAGGTGAAGTCGCGGCTCGTGACCGAACCAACCGCATAGCGCACCTGATTGCCCCACAGCTGTAGCCCGCGGTCATGCCACGGCGGCGTGACGACGTAGGAAAAGCGGTCGAGGAAGTACTCGGTGCCCTGCGAAAAGTTGCGTCGCACGCCCTCTTCTTCAAAGCCGAGCCAGACGGCGCGGTTGAGATGTTGAGCGTATGCCGTGCGGCCGACGGTCGTCAGGGCTAGCAGCGTGCAAACGGCGCCGGCGGTGTTTCGGGCCCGCCTTCGGAAACGCTGCACGCTATTTTTCGACGCGCTGCCAGCCGGAGCGATCCATCATCAGGCTGTCGACCCAGCCGTCGGGGTGCTCCACCTCAAGGTGGACGTAGCCCGTGCCGTTGCCGTCCCAGGCATCGTCGAGCCAGAAGTGGTAGGGATCGGTGACCAGGAAGTCGCCGACCATCGCTCCCACAAGCATGACGGGGTAAACGGGCACGACCCACATCGCGGCGTTGAGCCACGGGCTGTTGACGTAGATCTTGTGATCCCAGTCGTCGACGGAGCGGCGCAGCTGGTGTGGGCCGGCGGCGCAGGAGCCCAAAACTGTCGCCGCAAGCAGCGTCGCAGCGAGTCGTGTCAGCTGCGTGGGGCGGCGTGAGGGGCGGATCGAGCAGTCGCGAACGGATGCGGTCGGCATCCCGGCATCGTAGCCTCTCGACCCGGCTGTGCCTCAACTGTCGATGCGAGTGTGTTGGCGTCGCCGGACTTCGAGCGATCCGCCGTCGAGGCCGATGCGACACAAGAACACCTCGCCGTGGCGGTTGCGCACAACCAAGTGCCAGTATTCCTCGCGCACCGGCCCGGACACGATTTCGGCTCGGTCGACAAAGGTGCCGCTGGCAAGCGCCGCGCTCAGCACGTGTTCGGGCACCTTGGCGAGGGGCACGGTGTGGGAGCGCTCGAGCACGTTGCCGTCCCGGTCGACCAAGAGGGAGCGGACGTGCTCGATGGGCTGCGCGTAAGATTTTTCGACTCGGTAGCCGATCCCGCGCTCGCCGCGCTCCCAGCCGCAAAACTCGAGTTCGCCGTCCGGTGCGATGCCGTCACAGGTTGTGCGTGCTCGTGCGGGTAGCTCCCGATACTCGATCGGGGCGGCCACGCTCAGGATCTCACTGCCGGCAAGGGTCATGCGGGCAGTCGCACCCGGGGTGGCGCCGGCCAGCAGTTCGGTCGCGTTTGGGGCTGGGGCGCTGGCGCACCCGGCGAGCAGGGCGAGGCACGGAGAGCTAAGCCTGAGGTGTCGACGCATGAACGAACTGTCCTGAACCATGCCCTGGAGCGCAAGGAAGCGCCTCCGGGCTTGAACCCGTCCGCCTGGTGCCGACACTGTTCGGCTGAAAATGATCGACCAACCCTTCGAGCAACTCGTCGACTCCCTTGCCCAAAAGACACCTACGCCGGGTGGTGGAGCGGCGGCCGCGATGGCCGGGTGCATGGGCACCTCGCTGTTCTTGATGACCGTGCGGTTCTCCCGCGGCAAGAAGGCCAACGTGGACCGTGATGACGACCTGGCGCGCGTCGAGGTGCTGCTGGATGACCACCTGAAGCGTCTCAAGCCGATGGCGGAGCGTGACTGCAGCGCGTTTGATCGGGTCTCGGCGGCCTACGGCATGCCCAAGGCCTCGGACGCCGACAAAGAGCTTCGCAACAAGGCGATCCAGGAAGCGATGGTCGGTGCCATGGTCGTGCCAGAAGAAACCCAGGCGATGATCCGCGACGTCTTTGTTGGCATGGAGCAGGTCATCGACTGCATCGGCAAGAACATCGTCAGTGACCTTGCGTCGGGCGCTGCGTTGCTGCTTGCGGCAGCCGAGGGTGCCTTCTTGAACGTGCGCATCAACGCGGGATTCCTGTCCGATCGCGAGCTTGCGGATCGCACGATGCATCGGGCGACTCAAGTGCGCGAAGAGATCAGCTCCTACCAAAACGCGATTGCCGTCGCCGTCGACGGAAAGCTCGGATGAGCGCTTTCGCCAAAGGCGGCCGCGCGCCGCTGCTGCTGTGCGTTCTCGACGGGTTTGGCGAAGCGGAGGCCGGCCCGGGCAACGCGATTACGACAGCTCAGCCACGCTACTGGAACGAGCTGCGTCAACGCTTTCCGTCGACGCTGCTGTCGGCAAGCGGCGAGGACGTTGGTTTGCCGTGTGGCCTGATGGGCAACAGCGAAGTCGGGCACCTCAACATCGGTGCAGGCCGCGTCGTCTACCAAGAAATCACGCGTATCGACAAGTCGATCGCCGATGGGGAGTTTGTGCAGAATGAAGCGCTGCTCTCCGCCTGCAAGGCGGCGCTTGCCAACAACTCGACGCTGCACCTGTTTGGCCTCGTGTCCGATGGCGGCGTGCACAGCAGTGATCGCCACCTGCGCGTCTTGCTTGAGATGGCGAAGCAGCAGGGGCTCAGCGGCGACCGCGTCTGCCTGCATGCATTCTTGGACGGACGCGATACCTCGCCGCGGTCGGCGCAGGGCTACATCGAGACCGTTGAGGGGTGGATGCGCGAGCTTGGTGTTGGCCGCATTGCGACCGTGATCGGGCGCTACTACGCGATGGACCGCGACAAGCGCTGGGAGCGTGTGCAGCTAGCTTACGATGCGCTGTCGATTGGCCGCGGCGACGCGGCGGCTTCGGCCCAGGCCGCGATTGCGGCTGCCTACGAGCGCGGCGAAAACGATGAGTTCGTCAAGCCGGCGATCATCGGCTCGCCCGACCACGGGCGCGTGCGCACGGGCGATGCGGTGGTGTTCTTCAACTACCGCACCGACCGCGCGCGGCAGCTGACCGAAGCCTTCGCGAGCCACGACTTTGCCGCCTTCCCGCGGGCGTCGTTTCCGGTCGTGCACTTCGTCACGATGACGCGCTACCGGGAGGATTTTCCGTGCCCGATCGCATTTCCGCCGCAGCACCTGAAGGGCATCTTCCCGCAGGTCGTCAGTTCGGCGGGGCTGTCGCAGCTGCGCATTGCCGAGACGGAAAAGTATGCGCACGTGACGTTCTTCCTGTCGGGAGGCGACGAGCGCGAGCTGCCGGGCGAGCGTCGTTTGCTGGTGCCAAGCCCCAAGGTTGCGACCTACGATCTGCAGCCGGAGATGTCGGCGGTGCAGGTTACCGATTCGCTGCTGCAAGAGCTGGAGTCCGATCGCGCGCCCGACGTGACCATCCTAAACTTTGCGAACGCCGACATGGTTGGCCACAGCGGCATCATCGACGCGGCTGTGCGCGCGGTGCAGACGATCGACCAGTGCCTGTCGCGCATCGTGCCCGCGTTCTTGGCGCGCGGCGGCACCGCTGCGATCACGGCCGATCACGGCAACGTCGAGCAGATGTTGGACCTCGGCGATGGCCAGGTGCACACGGCGCACACGACCAATCCGGTGCCGCTGTTGATCTGTTCCGAAGCCATGCGGAACCGCGCGATGAAGCCGCAAGGGCGTCTCTGCGACATTGCGACTACGCTATTGCCAATCCTCGGGCTCGATCGCGCCGAGGGGATGGATGGTGTCGACTTGTTCGCATGAGGTGTTCTGGATGATGGCTGCCCGCTTCGGTGTTGTTTCTGCGGCTTTGCTGGCCGCTCTCTTGGGTCCAGCAATGGCTCGTGCCCAGGACGGTGGCGGCGCGACGCTTGCGAAGGCGCCAATCGATGCGCGTATCCGTGCCGCAATCGCCGAAGTCGACGCCGCCCGGATCGAAGCGGATGTGCGCAAGCTCTGTGGCTTCGGCACGCGGCACGTGCTGTCGCGGACCGACAGCGACACGGAGGGCACTGGAGCAGCGCGGCGCTGGCTCAAGGCCGAATACGAACGGATCGCGGCCGGCAACAACCGCCTGACGGTGCGCTTTCAGAACGCAACGGTGCCGTGCACGCGCCGAGGCATGCCGAGTGAGGTTGACCTGGTCAACGTTGTCGCGACGCTGCGCGGCACGACGGATCCCGAGCGGATCTACGTTGTCAGCGGCCACTACGACTCGCGCAACGGCGACGGTGGCGACGGCAAGGCTGCTGCGCCTGGGGCGGTGGATGACGCTTCGGGCACGGCCGTGGCGCTCGAAGCGTGTCGGGTGCTGAGCAAGCAGTCGTTCGCCGCGACGATCCTGTTTTGTGCCTACGACGGCGAGGAGCAGGGATTGCTCGGCTCTAAGGCCCATGCGACGCTCCTGGCGGAGGGCGACGCGGCTGTCGACGGCATGATCACGTGCGACATTGTCGGCAATTCGCGCGGCATGGATGGGCAGCTCTACGACGGCTTTGTGCGCTGCTTTAGCTATGCCCCGACCGGCTCCGACAGCTTTGGTCGCAGCCTCGCGCGCGTGCTTTCGCGAGCCGGCAGGGGCTACGTCGATGACTTTGACGTCAAGCTCATCTTCCGCGGCGATCGCTACGGGCGCGGCGGCGACCACCGCTCGTTCTTCGATCAGGGCTATCCCGCGATCCGTTTGACGGAGCCGCGTGAAGACTTCTCACGGCAGCACCAGAACATCCGTGATCGTGACGGCAAGCCTTACGGCGACCTGCCGGACTACGCCGACTTCGACTACTCGGCAAACGTCGCGAGGATCGTGGTTGCGTCGCTGGCCGAGCTGGCATCTGCCCCGCCGCCGCCGCTTTGTAGCAACGCCAGGCTGGCCCGTGACGCCTACGACACGCTGCTGGTCTACCAACCGCAAGATCCGGCAGTCCGCGTTGAGTTCGTCGTGCGTGAGACAACCGAGCCGGATTGGACTGCCGTGATCGGAATGGACGAAGCGGAGATTCAGCCGACGCGCTCGGGCCGCCTGCTGGCGCGACTCAAGGGGGTTTGCCTTGACGATGTGGTGGTCGGCGTGCGTTCGGTCGGGCGTGACGGTGCCCGCAGCCGGGTCGCGACACCGCCGGAGCCGGACCGGTTTGCCCAGCGACAGAAAAGCAACCGCACGCGCCGCGGGCGCTGAGCGCTCTTCGGGCCTAAGATGCGTTGATGATTCGAGGATCGGTGAACCGGCGTTCGGCCGGGCTTTGTCATAGTTTCGGCGGTGGCCGGGTGGCAAAGCCGACTCCTGCGCGCGTCGCAGCTTTGGCAGGCGTGGCCGTCTTGGCTTGCGCAGGGGGCTGCGCCGGCGAGGGCAGCGACATCGGCCCGCGGCTGCCGCGCCTTCCCGATGCAAGCTCGCGCGTTCTCGTTCTCGACGACCAAAACCGCGGCGTGGTTTCCGCTGCGGTGTCCATCGTCGGCACCAACCTGCGTGCGGCGACCGGCCGCAATGGCCGCGCCGACTTCTTGTCGTCGCCGTCCGGGACGGTGCTGCTCGATGTCGATGGCTCCGTGGGTGCCGCGGTGTCGGGCGACGACCTGGCTCGATTGACGGTGGCAATGCCGGTCGTCGGCGGGGATCTGCAGTCGCCGGTGCACCTGCCGAACCTGCCGGCTTCGACGGCGCAGACGGTGCTTGCAGGCATACAGCCCAGCGCGACGACGGTGACCTCCACCGGCGGTTCGACCCTGACAATTGCCGCCGGCTTGAGTGTTGGCGCGCCCGATGACGCCGCACAGGTCGAGCTGCGACTCGGCGAGCTGTCGTCTCGAAACCTGCCGGGCGAGCTGCCGCGGGGAAGCGTTACGGGCTTGTTGTTTGGCCGGGGCGTCTACGTCTCGCCGCCTGACGTTCGGTTTTCGCCGGGTGTCGATCTGTCGGTGCCCGACGATCTTCAGCTCGGCGGCGAACGTGCCCGGCTCTACTACCTGGATCCGACGACCGGTACGTGGGATCCGGTCGCGTTTCCGCCCGCGGGCACGACGTCGGTGGTGGGCGTCATCACGCGCGGGGGGCTCTACGCGTTTGGCGCGGACGTTCCCGTCGCGAGCGTGGCGGGTCGCATCGTCAACAGCGCGACGGACACACGTCAAAACGTCGGCGAGGCCACCGTTCGAGTTGACGGCCGCGTCGCAACGACGGCATCGGACGGGACGTTTGTAGTAGACGATGTCCCGACACGGTTCGGCGACGGCTTGCCGCGGGACACGGTGGTGGAAGTGTTCGCCGGCGGCTCATGGCTGCCGGCAGTAGCTAGCGCGCCGGTGGCCTTTGAGGCGCTGAGCGGCGGCTTTGAGCCCCTCGGAGACGTGGTGCTCGACACCGTTCCGTGCGGCAACATCCGCGTGCAGCAAGTGGTCCGCGCGCGCGCGGATCCGCTGCAGCCGGTGCGGTTGAGCTCGCTCGCGGGCGATGTGGCGCTGGTTTCGTTTGGCGATGCCGAGGGACAGGTCTTGTTCGAAGACGTGCCGGCCGGTTTCTTTGGCTACCAGGAAGGCCGCCGCCGCAGCCGTCTAGAGGCTCTCTACGGGCAGAGCGTGGCGTTTCAGCCCGCCGGCAACCGCTGGCTGGATGCGTTCCAGTTCTTGTTCCAGCGGCGCTGGTTTCAGGGCAGTCGGACCTCGCGCGCCTACGTGTGCGATGCCGTTGGCGGCGGCCCGATTGCCGGTGCGGTGCTGGTGCAGGGAGAGCGCTCGGGTGAGGGCTTTGTCGGTGAAACGCGCGAGAACGGCACGCTGTTCGGCGAGCGCGCCTACGAGCAGCGCGGCACGGTCACGCTGAAGACGGAGCGGGACAGCCGCAGCATCACGCACGCGGTCTCCATCGAGCTGGCGGACTCCGATCAGTTTGAGTTCCCGATGCAGAGGGTTCTCCGCAGTCCGCTCGGCGCGTTCGATCGCCACGGCGTTCTGGAGGGTGAGCTTTTGGGGGTGGATCCGTCGCGCGAGCACGCCATCCGCAGCACCCGTCGGCTTGCGCTGCAGGAATGGTGGGATGAGCTTGTCGACGGCGTCTCGCTGCCGAGTGCGCTGCCCGTGGATGTGGATCCCGCGACGACGCACGGCCCGTTTCGAGTCGGTGTCGCCGTGCCGGGCGGGCACGTTGCGGCGATGGAGTTCACTTCGGCAGGCGGCGTGGACACGCTGCAGAGCGTTGGTCTACTGCGCAATCTAGAGCCCGAAGAGGCGGCGGTGACCGAGCGCGACATCGTGCTCGAGTTTGCCGCCGATACGACCTTTACGGTGGTGGGTGGAGCTGCGACCACCGAGCCGGCGATTGTGCCGGCGGACTTCGAGCTCGCGCTCGCCCTCGAATTGCCGGCGGGCCCAGCCGTTGGTGGCAACGAGCCAGTGCCGTTGATCGTCGACGTCGCGCGCGACCTCGATGGTTCGCTGGCGCTGGTCGGTCAGAATCTTCAGCTGACGCTGCCGGCATTGACTGGCTCGCTGCAGGACCACGCGTGGCTCGCCCTGCTCCAGGGATCAACGGAAAGTGCGGGCGTCACCTCGTCGCACGCTTCGCTGCTTCGCCTGGCGGATACGAGTGTGCCGGTTGGTGCTTTCCGTTTGCCGGAGCTGCCGACGCTCACATCGCCGGCCGCTGGTTCGACCGTTGCCGCGCAAGGTCTCCAGGTTGGCTTTTCGCTGCCGGCGAACGCTGTTGGCGGTGTTCTCGAGCTGCGCTCGGAAACGGCGTCGGATCTGCTGCTGTGGGATGTCTTTGTTCGCCCCGATCAGCCGGACTTCGCATTCCTGGAGCTTCCGACCGAGGCCGAGAACCCGCTCGTTGCGGGTCGCACCTACACGCTGACCGTGACCGCGTGGTTTGGGGACATCGACATTGACTCACCCGATTCGTTTGGTGACTTCGTCGCCTACCGACAGACCATCGATCTGATCGAGGCCGGTGTCCGTCAAATCTCGCGGCGCTCGATTACGTTCTCGACCAACTGATGGGTGCGCGGCTTGGCCTGGTCGGCGTTCTCGCTGCGTTCACAGCCGTTGGCCCAGGCTGCGTAGGCGGAGGTCCTCTACCGACCCTTGAGCAGCAGCTCGGACTCGCAGCGACAGCCCTGGCGAACGGCAAGATCGAAGATGCCTCGGCGCTGGTCGCCGACGCGCGCAAGTGGGATCCACGCCACGTTGATGCGGCTCGCTGGAGCTCCCTGCTGGCGGACATGTATTGGCGCGACGAGGAGGCCGTGCGCGAGCTGAAGATGGCCCTGCGATGGGCGCGCGTGATGGGCCTTTCGGCCGCCTCCGAGTCCGAGCCCGCATCCGATTCGGATTCGGATTCGGATGTGCCGCTGCCGCCGCCGTCCTTGCTGTCGCTGGACGGCGATTTGCCGGATGCGCTCGCTTTCGCGGAGCGCGATGCCAGCAATCTCGCCGCACTCCGCGGCCGGCTCGGCGAGCTGCTGTTTCAGGCGGGGCGCTGGGGGGAAAGTTCGGCGCCGCTTCTCGACGGGGCGCTGGGACCGCTTGCCGAACGCCGCCGCGCGTTTGCGATGTTGGCCTCGTCGCTGCCGTTTGTGCGCCGCTTTGCCGGTCCGCTGCTGACGGAGCAACCGCTGCTGCGCGGGGCGACGCCCGAGTTCGTATGCGGGATTCGCGGCCGGTTGCGGCCCTTTGCGATCGATACGGGCACATCGATGACCACCGTAGCCGCGTCGTTTGCCGAGGAGCTTGGCGTGCGTAGTCGTCAGCTCGCGGGCGAAGCTCTCGACGGTGCCGGCCAGCGCCTTGCCGTCGAGGTGGGGGCCTTGCCGCAGTTTCGCATCGGCAACGTCGACATCGGCGCCGTGCCGATCATGATCGTGTCCGATCGAGCTCTCGAACTGCGTGACCTGCACGGAGGTCCCGAGCGCGTTCCGCGCGGCGTTCTCGGCCTCGATCTGCTGGCGGCTTGCCGGCTGACGATTGATCCGGACCGCGGCAGTGTGGTGCTCGAGCTGCCGCAGGGGCTGCCGCGAACCGAATCCGTGCAGTGCCTGCGCGTCGACGGTCGCTGTCTCGTCCCGGTGGTTGTGGAGGGGCGCCGCCTTTGGTTTGTGCTCGATACCGGCGCGAGCCACTCGAGCCTGAGCCTGCGCGGGCTTCGTGACTTATCGGACGGTGCGACTCGGGCAACGCCCTCGTTTCGGCGCGTGCGCACGGCCGGTGGCGGCGTGATGGCCGTCAAGGAAGTGCGCGACCTGGTGATTCGCTGCTCGGACGCGCGCTTTCTGCACGTCACCCTGCCCGTTGTCGATCGTGGCGACGAAACGGTCTTTCCGATCCATGGCGTGCTCGGCATCGACTTGCTGCATCGCTGCCTGCTAACGCTCGATCGCGGTCGCCTGCGGCTTGCTGCACGCGGCTAGTAACCGCGCATCGGGTAGACGGGGCCTGATCCGGGATGCGAAGGCGTTCGTCGCAAGGCGCTGCGACGAACGCATGTTCCATGCTGCCCCCGATATCGGATGCACGACCCTAGCGACGCAGGCGGATCACGGTGGGGCTCACTTCTTTCGGAGAGAGTGTTCGCGTCACTTTGCGAAATCCCGGGACTTCGATCGTGACCTGGCACGGTCGATTGGATGCGCCTACGGCGAGGATCGGACTGTTGAAGCTGCTTGGCTCATGGCCAAACTCAAATGCTTCGCCTTGCCAGGATCCGGTCACGCGCGAGAGCAGCCCGGTTTCGTCGCGCAGCTCGGCGACCGCTTCGCCCTGGATCTTCGCCGGCTTGCCGTCGGGGCCCAGCAGCGTGAAGTAGTGCTTGCGGGCGAAGCGAGCGCCGGCCGTCGGCATGCGGATCGTCGCCGAACGCGGCGCGGAGTCCGTGCTGAGATCGATGTCGATCCTTCCCGCCGGGTGTAGGTTGCCTTGGATCGCGAGGATGGTCAGGGGGGCGGCTGGCAGCAGGCGAAGCTCGACCGTGCCATCGCGCCCGACGCGGAACTCCGTAGTCAGGATGCCGACGGTGCCGGGAGCCTGCACGGCGGCCCCCGAGCGGTCGAGCACGCGCAGAATGCAGCGTGCTGCGGGTGGCTGGCCGTTTGGCAGCACCACGCGGACGCTGAGCGAGCGCGCGGGCGACATCGCAAAGTCGATAGCGTGCCGGCCAGCTGCATAGCTGCGGGTGGCCCGGGAGGCTGGTGCGTAGCCGTCGGCCCGCGTCTTCAGCTCATAGTTGCCGCCGGCGTCGAGCCCTTCGATCGTGTAGCGACCCTGCGCATCCGATGTTCCTTTGGCCACGCTTGATGACGAATAGCCTCCCGGCGTCTTGCGCACACGCTGTACCCAGATGGTCCCACCCGCGATGCCGATTCCCGAAGCGCTGTCGCGCAGCGTCCCGCTGAGCACGACCGTGCCACCGACGTGCACGCCCAGCTGGACCACAACGGAATGATCGCCAGCTTGGCACTCGGTTGAACCGTCGCGGCCTTTGCTTGTGGCGCGGATGCGGTGGGTGCCGCTCTTGGCAAATGGCATCACGAAGTGTCCGAAGGCGTCCGTTTTTATTGAGTGCATCGTGTGCATCTGAGGTCCATCGAGGATCTCAAACGGCGACATGCCGAGCGTCATCGTAAAGCGGTCCGTCGCGACGTAGGACTCCGCAACCGGCCGGCCTGCCGCATCGAGCACGCTGCCTTCGATGGACCTGGCCGGAGGGACCCACAGAATGACGGCCGCGTTTGTGCCATGCGGCAGCATGGTCTGGCGAACGCGCGGGGCCGCAGCATGGGCAGGGCCAGCTCGTGTGATAAGGGTGCAGCCGGTAGGTGCGGGCTCGGCAAACGAAAATCGTCCGTGTTCGTCTGCGGTGGTCGAGGCGAGGACGACACCGCTCGGATCGACGAACTGGAGCAGGGTATTGCCGGCAACGGCGCCGCCGAGCTCCTTGACGGTTCCGTGCATGCCGCGGGTTTCGAGCCGGTCCGGGGCGGCGGTGGGGCCTGCGGGAGATGACTCCGGGGCGGCTTTGCTGTGCACCTCTGCCGAAGCTTCTCTCTGGGGCGAGAAATCCGCGGCTTCCTGCTCAGGTGTCGGTGCTGCCGGTGCCGTCTTTTCGGTCGTGTCTGCTGGCGGGAGCGTGCTGTCGCCGTTGTTCCACAGCAGCCAGACGAGCGTCGCTGCAAGAGCGATGGCGAGTACGATCGATAGGCGGCGGTTGTTCATGCGTAGTCCGGCTGCTCGCGGTGCCCGGCGCTCCGACGGCAGCCGGGCGGTTTGGTTCGCGAAGTCTTCAGAAAATCATCGGGATTCGAAAACCTGCCGAACCGGGAGCGAGCGGCTGCGTTTGTCTTCGCAAGCCTAGCAGCTCGCTCCAAAGTGGCCTGAGAACTGGGCTGTGAGTCGCCGAATGCCATTTGTGCGCCAAGGACGCCTGGCTAGCGGCAAGCACGGGCGCAAACGCTTTGGCAGCAGCCAGCGCCGGGGGAAGAAGGTCCGGCGCTCGAATTATCTTCGCCGGGCGCCGTTGCGCGGGCTCCTACCGCTACAACCATCGCATATGGAGGACCCACGCAGCGTGCCCGGCTCTCTCGTGCGTGATGCCATCGCGGTCGTTGCGCCCTCGGGGACGCTGCTGCCGCACAACCAGGCAATGAGCGACCGCCTCGCCGGCAGCGGCAGCGGCATCCCGACGCTGGATGTTTTCGACCTCACGCCGGAGGAACGCGAAGATCTCGACGCGGGGCGGTCGGTGGTTGTCCTCGATCGCGCTAGGTGGGTGGAGATGGTCTTGCGCGATGTCGAGGGCGAGCGCTGGCTGGTCGTGCGCGATGTGGACGAACGGGAACGTCTGCATGTTGTCGAGCGGCAGAGCCAGCGTGCGCGGCACATGGCCGCGGGCGTGGCGCATCTTGTTCACGACCTCAACAACCAGTTCGCCTCCCTGCTGTCGCTGTCCGTGGAGATCGCTTTTGATCCGATGGCGACTGCCGAGCAGCAAGAGCAGCGCAAGAGCGCGGAAGCTTCGGTCAAGGTCGGCTCGCGTCTACTAGGTCTTCTGTCGCTCCTGCTGCGCCCTTCGTCGCCTCGGCGAGAGCTTGTAGATCTTGGCGAGGTGCTGCACGACGCCGTCGCGCTCTGTCGGAAACCGTTTGCGTTGGCGGAGCGTTCCTTGACCGTCGACGAGCCGGTCGACGCGACTGTCGTGCGGGCCGAGTCCGTCGACGCGCTCGAAGCCGTCTATGCCGGCTTGCTGGCGTTGGCGGAGGTAGACGCGACGCGGGTGCATGCTGCGGTCTGTTCGGGCGCGGCGGCAGAGCGAGGCGGCCGGCCGCAGGTTGGCATCCGGCTCTCTGCCGAGTTTCGTGCCGACGTCGATGCCGCGCGAGCACAGCAGCAGCTGCAGGCTGTTAGCCTGGAAGAAGGGCAGTGCCCGGATGTGTCGACTGCAGGCCCTGCGAGCGCTGGACCCTACGCTCGCCTGGCGTTGGGAGCCTTGTCGCAGCGGCGCCTCGGCGGCGACCTGCAGGTCGTGTGCACCCGCGAGGGGGTCGACTTGGTTTACTCGTGGCCGCGCGTCGTTCGCGGCCGCGCGGACCAAACGTCCTAGACACCATGGTTGAGCCTCGTCCGCCGGACTCGCCGCGTGCGGTAGCAGCGAAAGAACGGGCCAGCGATCATGTCAGCGAGTGGGTGACCGATCGCGCTGGGCGATCGGCAGAGCCGAGTGGCTGCGGGCTTCAGCGAGCGCTGACGCCATCCGGCATCGAGTGCATCGCCGTGGTTCCTTTGATGGTGCCCAGCAAAGTTGGCGATCGTGTCAAAGCAGACAAGCTACAGGCCTAGGCGCGGCCCGCGACGACGCTTGCGCGATTGCTCCGATGGATCTGGGGTCGTCCGCGGCCTGTCAACAGACAGGCAGCCTTGCGAGCCCGCCGCGAGCCCGCCGCGAGCCCTCCGCGGGCCCTCCGCGGACGCACGCAGAAGCCTGCATCTGTCTGAATCACGCCACGGGCCACGGGCCACGGGCCACAAGTCACGAGTGCGCCTATCTCGAGGCGTCGGCGGAATCGCGACGCATTTGTTCCGCGGCGCGCACGCCGTGGCGCAGCCGTTGGATGCGTTGCGCGCCGAAAGGCTCACCGCCAAAGCGAACTTCTTGGTAGGCCGCAAACGCAGATGCGACCTCGTCCGGAAGCTGTTCTTGCCCGGCCAGCCGTTCGGCGAACTGTTCGAGGGTTTGGCGTGGCGGTCGGGTGTGCCCAGCTCGTGCGAGCGCACGCAGCACGCGCTGTAGCGCTCGGCGTAGTTCGGGTGTCGCCTGCGTTGCTGCAATCGGGAGCGGCTCACGGGCGCGGCGCGGGATCAGCGCAATCACAATGGCGATGGCGAGCGACACAGCCCAGAACCACGGCATCGTGACGATCTCGCGTATGCGTTCGAGGGTTGGCAGTGCGAACTCGTCGCCTTCTTCCGCGTCGGGATCCGCAGAGTCGTTCAGCTGATCGATTGGCAGGAAGCCCTGGCCGCGCAGATCGGGCGGCGTGGGGTCAAAGATGCGGTATCCCTCGTCGCGGGCCAGCACCTCAACCCATGCGTGTGCGTTCTTGGATCCGTAGATGCGGCCACCTTCGCCACCATCGGGCGCGCCGCCGTGTAGGCCAACGGCCACGCGGCATGGAATGCCGCGCAGGCGCAGCATCAACGCCGCTGCCGAGGCAAAGTGCATGCAGTAGCCGTGGCGATCCTCGGGCGCGAACAGGAAGTTCTCGAGCGCGTGCGCGTACGGCCCAGTCGGCTCACGCTGTTCGTAGAGGCAGTGCTTGGCGAGCCCCTCCGCAATCGCCTGCATGGCTTGGTCCGGAGAAAAGCCAACGCGCCATTTGTCCATCAGTCGCTCGAGCGGGGCGATGTCGTAGCCCGGCAGCCCGTCGAGCAAGCCGAGACGGCGGCCGTTCGGATCCACCTGGAGGGATCGCGTGGTTCGTCGGACCTCGTAGAGCGCTTCGTAGATGGTGTCGTTGGGCGTATTGGGACGCACCCATCCGCGTCGCATGTCGACGCTCAGATCCTCGATGCCCGAGATACTGGAGAAGTTCTGCGGCAGGAAGACGTATTGCTGGGCGCCAGCGAGGCGCTCGATCGCGATCCGGCGCTTGGTGCTACCTGGATCGGGTTCGCGAAAGACGATCGCGCCTGCTGGCAGGGTCTGCAGCGCGAGTTTGCCGACGTGCCATTCGCCGAGAGTTGGCTTGGTGAAGAAGCCGCATCGCAGATACATGTCCGGCGGAATCTCGAATCGGCCGAGGGGGGCAGCGCGCACCAGCTCTTCGCTGTTGAGCTGTCCGAGTGTGCCGCTGGCGCCATCGAGCAAAAATTGGTCGTCGAGCCCGATTTCGCGGCTGGGGCTCGCTTGCCCCGCGGGCGCGCTCGCAGCGGCCTGCTCTTTCTGCATGCTTGGCGACGGCAGCAGGCTGAGGGTGCGGTCGATCGCGAAGACCAGCAACAGGCACGACAGAAGCATCAAGCTGGTGGCCGCGATGTCGGTTGCCTGGGTGATGCGCGGTGGCTTTTCGACATGGCTTGCTCGGTGGCCCTCTAGCAACGTCGTGAAATGAAGCGTCAAGAAGGACGCGACGACGTATCCGAGCAGGAGCGGCACGTGGATGCCGTCGAGGATGCAGCCGACAAGCATCACGCAGAAGCCGAGGAACAGCGCCAGCGTCGGGTCCGAGTCGTGGTTGCGCGCGGTGGAGAACGCTAGCGGCGGGAGGATCGTGCAGGCGAGCGCCGCCGGCCGCGTCATGGGGCCGGCCCAGACGAGTGCGGCATAGCAAGCGCCGGCCTGCATCAGGCTTGCGAGCAGTGCGCGTCGCCAGGGCGCTTGCGCGAGGCGAGCCCAAAAGCCGAGTGCGGCGCCGGGCAGCGTGAACGCCAGCAGCCAAAGCAGCGGCAGTTCTTGTTGCGGCAGATTGGCGAGCGCCAGCACGGAGGCCGTGAACAGCGTCAGTGAGGCAGATCGTCGCAGGCCAGTAGGGGCCTGGATTTGTGCGGCGGAGTGTCCGATCACGCGTTGCGCTCCTCGACGAACGTGATGCGGTCCTGGCGGGCGCGGATCTCGTTGGCTTCCAGGTGTCCACCGGCCGGGATCCAATAGCAGTGCGCGAGCTTCTCAAGGTCCTGCAGGACCTCCGGCTCGAACTCGTGAAAGCTGGACAGGCTCGCTTCCGAAAGGGTTGTCAGCAGGGCTTTGACCTGCGCGGCCTCGCGCACGAAGACGCGTTCTGGAGTGGTGTCCAAGATGTGGACTTCGATCTCGGCGCCGCGCGCATGCAGGCTTTCGACGAGGGTTGCGCATGCGCCGAGGCTCCATTCGAAACGGCGGAGGCCGGTTCCTTGCGGAGTGCCGGGAGCTCGGCGAAGGTCGAGCACGATGCCGACGGTGCGCGGCTGGCGGCCGCGGGTCACGCGGCGAACCAGTGTGCCGACGCTGGCGCTGCGCAGCGCGTGCACGCCGCGCACGTCTTCGTCGGCAAGATGTTCGCGCAGCGCGTGGAACTCAGGCCCCGGCAGCGGCGATCGGTTGGCGAGCGCTGCTTCGTCTTCGTCGGCGGCCGCGAGGATGTCGCCTCCCAGCGCGACGGGCGCGGGCAACGTGACCAGGTCGGTCTCGGCGATGATGACGGACTTCGTCTCGATCATCCCGAGCGGCCAACTGGACTGCAGAGAGAAGACCCTTTCGAGCACGTGGCTGCGGATCGTGCTGCGCTGCCGGACGGTGATTTGCGCGCTCTCCAGTGGCGCAATCGTCGGCAGCAAGACGGCGGGCTGGCCACGCATCGTGCGCGGTTCATACAGCAGGCAGTGTCGCAGCCGGCGGCGGCCGTGGTGCTCAATCTGCAGCGTCTCGCTAAAGAGTGCGCCGGAGATGGTGCGGCGTGGCGCGACCCGCACGCTCGCGTGATGAAGGCGGCGTTGCTTGGCCAGGAAGTCGAGCAGCAGTGGTGCGGTGAGCAGCGCTGCGGCAAGGCGTGCGATCGGGTCGCCGCCGATCCAGGCGGCGCCCGCAGCAAGTCCTGCTAGCCACGCGACGATCTTGCCGCGTGCCGTGAGTTCGATCGTTGTGTTCGAAAGCGCCATCGAATCAATCAGGCAGCGGCGTCGCTCCGAGGATTTCGTGCAGCAGGGCTTCTGGCTGATGGCCCGAACGCGGTGTGATGCGGTGGCCCCAGGCTGGCACGATCAAGGCACGCACATCGTCGGGCACAACAAAGTCGCGGTCGTGCACAAAGGCGCGCGCGCGGCAGGCTCGGTGAAGGGCTTGGGCGCCACGCGTGCTGACGCCCTGCGCGATCTCCTGCGCGTGGCGCGTGCGGTTTGCGAGCTCGACAACAAAAGCGACAAGCTCGCGGTCGCAGCGAACGGCGTCGATGGTGCGGCGCGCTTCGGCCAGGTCGTCGCGGCTGGCGACGGGCTGCAGTTCGGACGCCATGCGGTGGCCATCTTCGCGGCTGACAACCTCGATCTCGAACTCGGGGTCGAGGTGGCCAATCTCGATGCGCAGCAAGAATCGGTCGAGCTGGTTGTCGGGCAGCAGGTAGGTGCCGGCGGCGCTCAGCGGGTTCTGGGTTGCGACGACAAAGAACGGGTCGGGCAAGTCGTGCGTGTCGCGATCGATGGTCACGCTGCCCTCGGCCATGCACTCAAGCAGGGCCGACTGTGTCCTCGGAGGCGTCCGGTTGAGCTCGTCGGCCATCAACACCGCCGTGAACACCGGTCCCTTTCGAAACGTCAGTTCGCCCGTGCGCGGGTGGTAGATCTGGGCGCCGATCAAGTCGCTGGGCAGCAGGTCGGCGGTGCACTGCACCCGCTGAAACGGCAGTTCGAGCGCTTGCGCGAGACTGCGGGCGAGCAGCGTCTTGCCGACGCCGGGAAGGTCTTCGATCAGTAGGTGCCCGCCGGCAAGGAGGGTGATGACGGCGAGCTCGACGGCGTCCTCCTTTCCGTGAACGTTGCGCCCTACTGCGGTGACGAGTTTTTCTGCGAGTGGTGACATTCGCTGGCTTTGGTACGTGATGGGCATGCTAGCACCGCGAGGCCACGGAGAGGGGGGTCTAAGACCGGAGCGAAATTGGCCGACGAGCCCTGGGGCGGGGGATCGGGAGGGGCGATGCGGCAAGCAACGGCGGGCTTGCGCACGGGGTTCGCTGGTTCCTTGCGGATTCCCTGCTACCTTCCGCAGGTGAGCAAGCCAATCGTTGCGAAGTTCCATGCCCGCGGCCACCTGATCGATTCAGGGCTGTTGTCCGATGCGATGGAGGCTGTGCATGCGGCCGACGCGTCCTACGAGATCCTCCATCTCGACATCGGGCGGGAGCGCACCGACGCCAGCGAGCTCGAAATGCAGGTGACCTCACCGGACGAAGCGGCCTTTTTGCGGCTGCAGGCGGATCTGATGTCGCTTGGGCTCAGCGAACTCGAGACCGAGGACGCGATCTGGCAGGTCGTAGATATCGACGGCACCGCTCCCGAGGGATTTTACTCGACGACCAACTTGGTCACCGAAGTGCGCCGGGGCGGTCGCTGGCAGCTAGTGCAGCGACAGCGCATGGACGCCGCGGTGGTGCTGGATGGCAGCGACTTGATCTGCGTCAAACTGCGCGATTTGCAAGCTGGCCAGCAGGTTGTCGTCGGCTTTACCGGCGTGCGGGTGACGCCGCATACGACTCGCAAGCGCCAGCAGGGCAAGTTTGGCTTCATGCAGGGCGGCGTCAGCAGCGAGCGTCGGCTGGCGGCGCAGGTCTCTGAAATCGCCGATGCCTGGCGCCGCGTGCGTGCCGAAGGTCGCAAGGTTGTGTTGGTGGCCGGCCCCGTCGTCGTGCACGTTGGCGCCGCGCCGGTGCTCGCTGCCATGCTTCGCGCGGGCCTTGTCGACGGCCTGCTCAGCGGCAACGCGCTCGCTGTGCACGACGTCGAAGTGGCTCTTTACGGCACGAGTTTGGGCGTGGAGCTCGCTACGGGTCGCCCAGCTGTGCACGGCCACATGCACCACATGCGCGCCATCAACGCGGTGCGGCGGGCC
This sequence comes from Planctomycetota bacterium, assembly GCA_045105235.1. Taxonomy (GTDB): domain Bacteria; phylum Planctomycetota; class UBA1135; order UBA1135; family UBA2386. The sequence goes on from JBGCDH010000032.1 coordinate 221,905, forward strand.
GGTTCGCTGCCCAACGCGGTGGCGACGGGCGTGCTCAAGGCCGGCGTCATGCACGCTTGCGTCGAGGCCAAGGTGCCCTTCTGCCTGGCTGGCTCGATTCGTGACGATGGTCCGCTGCCGGACACGGAAATGGAGCTGATCGCGGCACAGGCGCAATACGCCGAAATCCTGCAGGGAGCCGGGATGGTGATCATCCTCAGCTCGATGCTGCACGGCATCGGCACCGGCAACATGATTGCGGCCGATGTGCTGACGGTCTGCGTCGACATCCACCCGGCCGTGGTCAGCAAGCTCAGCGACCGTGGCTCGGCCCAGAGTCAGGGCATTGTGACCGACGTCGGGGCTTTTTTGGAGGCGATGGCCGAAGAGCTTGGGGTCGAAGTCCCGCCGGACAGCTTGAAGCAAAGCTGAGCGGCCGCCCCGAATCCCCGTCCGATTCCGGGTGCAGTTGGCCAGCGCCGAGTTGGGCTACGGGATGCGCTCCCGAGCTGCCGATAGTTCCCATGTGATCGGACGTTCCCGGTGTCTGGTTTGGGCTGCTGCGCTTTGCTTTCTGCCGCTGGCTGCGGTGGGGCAGCAACGGCCTGCGCCTGCTTCTGCGTCGCCTTCTGGGTCGCCTTCCTCGGCGCCGGCGCCGGCGGCTGCGGCTAGCGACGGCCCGGCGCGCGATGCGCCGCTGCGGCCGTTGCCCCAGCGTTTGCCCGAGGTGGTTTTGGCGGACTCGGTGGATCCCGTTCGGGTCCGCGAGTTTGGGCTCGGCGACGGCGGGGTGCGCTCGGTCATCGGTCGGCGGGGCGCAATGCTGCAGTTCGACCGCAAGGATGGCTGCATCACGCCGGGCGGCGTCCGGGTCATCTGTCGGCCGGTCGGCGTAGTGCTGATCTTCCCGTCGGGCCGCGAGCTGTTGCTCGGCCCGGACGGCACCCTTCACCTTCGTTCGGGCGAGCGCGCCGGGCCGTTTCCCTCGGGGCTCGAGTTTCGACTCGCCGACGAGAGTCGGGTGCGCGTGCTGCTGGCTCAGAGCCGTAAGTCGCGCGTTCGCGATGTCTGGGTCGTGCACGGCGATCGTTGCCTGCAGCCATGGCGGCGCGGCAAAGCCGTCAAGCGCGATGGATCTCGCCGCGAGCGACCGTGGGCCGGGCGATCTGTGGCCTGCCTTGGCGATGGCGGCGACATCTATCGTGCGGTCGCGCTCGGGCCGCTGATCGCGCTCGAAAGGCTGCTGGTGGCCGAGGAGCGCGAAGGCGATACGCCGAGGGAACGTCTCGTTCTGCTGTCCAAGCCGCTACGGCATTCGCTGCAAACGATGCAGCGCGGCCACCGCGAAGCGAACGCAGCCGTGCGGCGCGCCGTGACGGCGGTCGCAGCCGTTGCCGATCGTGGTGCCACGATCTTTCCGGCCGGAGCGAAGCTGGCTCGTGCGGAGAAAGAGGCGGCTCGCTGGCTGCTGCGCGGTGGCTTTGAAGTCGCGCTGACGTTCGAAGGGCCGCTGGCGCCGAGGCTGCAGCTGTTCGCCGGTGAGCGGCCGGTGCCGATGGTCGAGTGGACGCTGGGGGCCGCCTGCGCTGCCTATCTCAGCAATCCACGGGATGACCAGCCGAGCAAGCGCTGGCACGGCAATGGCACGCGGCTGCAGCGCGTGGCAACGGACCTGCAGGTCCGCGAGCACCTGAAAGAGCTGCCCTACGTGCTCAATTTGCTGCGCCGCTTTGAGCGTCGCGGCAAGTAGGTGCGCAGTCGGCTACGGCACGATTTTGACGGTCACAACGTTGCTGACCTCGTTGGCGATGCCGGTGCCGTCGAGCAGAACGTGGGCAAAGTCCAGCTCGGCGCCGACCAGCGCTGGAATCAGCAGACCGGGCGGGATCAGAATGGACGGTTTCGCTTTGCCCTGTGCGTCGATTTGGCCAAACGTGTCGACGAAGACGCCGATATTCGCGAACTGCAGCATGCCGAGCAGCAGGCCGTCGGTATTGAGCGGCAGCACGACGCCTCCGGGCAGCAGCGTGCCCGGGGACTGCCCCGAAAGCGTTCCTAGCAGGTAGTAAAACTCGTTGGTGTGCTCGGTGTCGACGATCGTCGTCAGGTCGATGATGCCGCCGTTTGCGACGGAGATCTCGGTGGTGCTTGCCCACAGCCGACGCTGCACGGACTGCGCCTGAAACAGGATCGACTGAGCCGGGTGCGTGTAGCTCCAAACCGTCGTGCCCGCGGGGTCGATCTCGAAGATCCGCGACTGGGAGCCGCTGCAGATCAGCGTGTTTCCGTTTGGCAGTCGTTCGGCGCTGGACACGAAGCCAGAGAAGAAGCCGGGTTCGGTGAACGTCCAAACGGGCGCCAGCGGGCCAAACGCGTTGCTGATTGGCTCGATAAACGGCATGCCCTGCGGGTCGCGCGGCAGGTCGATTTCAAGGACCGCCGATTGGTTGGCAAAGGCGTTGTTGTTGAAGATCGTCATCTGCCCCTGGCCGGGTGTGCCGGCTGACAAGAAGCGCGGGTCGTGCTGACGAAAGAGCTGTCGGTCGGCGTTGGTGCCGCGGTCGTAGACCTGTGGATTGCCCCAGCGCCACAGCAGGTCGCCGCCTTTGCCGCGTGCGCCGCCGGTGTGCCCAGCGGCTTCGGCCGTCGTCGTCGAGTGATCGATCAACCAGACTTCGCTTTGTTCGCGTGAGCTGATGACGATCCAGTCCTCGACCGGGTCGTAGTCGATGCCGTTGCAGTGGTTCCAGTCACCAAACGCGAGCGCGATCGGCGGAAAGTTGATGTCGACGAGTTCTGGGTGATCGGCGACCACGCCGTAGTTGCTCTTGGTAGAGTCAAAGTCCTGCACCAGGTGGTCGGTGATGTGCCACTCCCACACGACTTGCCCGGTGGTCGGTCCGGTCTGCTGAATCTCGAGGATCGACTCCGGCAGCCATTCTGCGGCCGGCAGCAGGCTTGGGTCGCGGCCTTGGTCGATGCCGTCACTGGCGGGCAGATAGTCGGCCGCCATCACGAGCACGTTGCCGTTTGGCAGGCCGTGGATGTCGTGGTGCATGAGCCGGCTCGGTGAGCTGACCAAAAGGTCCCAGGTCACGTTGCCGTCGATGTCGAGCTTTTGCAGGCGCCCGGTGGTGCCGGGGAAGCCGTTGTTCGGCTCAATCATGCCGCGCAGCAGCGAGCCATCCTCGAGGATATAGCTGATGATGCTGTTGGCGCCGGGCCACGTGTGCACCACAACTCCCTGGCCATCGAGGAGCTGCGTCGGGTTTGCCCCGATCGGGGAAACCAAGCGCAGCCCCGGTCGCTGTTGGGCTGCGAGCGAAGCACTGCCGGCAGCGCCGATTGCAGCGAGGGCCGCGGCGGCGGCGGCGGCATGCATAGCCTTCTTCATGCCCGAACTAGAGGCCCAGGCGAGACCGGTAACAATGGGTACTTAAGTCGGGCGTTGGTCCGGCCCGTGCCGGTCCAATCTGGCCTGGTTTGCCTGGCTAGTCCATGCCAGGTCCTGCCCAGCCGAGCCCGCGCGCCGCTAGCGCTTCTTGCGGGCGACCGCATCTTGGGCCGCTGGGGCTCGATGCTCGCGCAAAGCCGCTGCAACGGGGGCGCTGCGCTTATCCATGCTCATCAACGCGTCGAGTGCCGACTTGGTGTTGGTCGCGCCCATGGCCATCAGCAGCATGTTGCGGTCTGGCTCACTCGCCGCCATGCGCAGCCGTGCAGCGAGTTTGGCGGTTGCGGCCTCGCCGTGCAGCAGCTTGCCGATGCGGCCTACGCAGCGGGCGTAGCGCGGATCCGTCACCGGGCCGAGCGAAACCATGAGCGCATCGAGCAGGCCTTCGAGGCGTTGTTCCGCGCACAGCTCGGCGAGCGCGATTTTGTAGATGATGTCGTCGGCTTCGCCAGCCGCGCGGGTCATCAGATGCGACCATTGCAGGCTGTCGATGCGGCTGCGTAGGTCCTTGCGCTCGGCCAGGAAGCGGGTGACTTCGCAGCGCACGCTGGTTTCGTTGCTCGTTGCCAGTGCGATCAGCTTTGGCACCGTGATCGCGGCGGAGATGCCGCGTTCGCTTTCCGCAAGAATCGTGGCAAAGCGGACCGCTGCATCGCGGGCGATGTCCTTCTGCACGAGCGGGTGGCTGCCCGACCAGCCAACCATTTTGAAGTAGGGGCCCTGTGCCTGGGGAAGGCCGAGGCGCGTCGCGACGGCGCTGGCGTCCTGCAGGCAAAACAGCCTGGACTGACGCGGAGTGGGGCGAACATGCAGGCTCAGCTTGGGCCAGTCGAGCACCGTCACGGCGCGTTCTTGGTCGAGGCCGCGCACGCTGTGCAGAACCTGCACGCGGTGCAGCGCGACGGTATCGCTATGAGGCTTCTTGCCGAGCTGGCGGCCAACGAAAACGGCGTCCGCTTGCACGAGTCCGCGGCGAAGATCCTGTGCCGAAGCGATCGCAGGAAGCGTGGCTGCGGCCAAGATGCAGGCTAGTTGGATGGAGGGGCGCATGATCAGTTGCCGTTGTAGAAGACCTGCTCGCGCAGGTAGGCCATGTTGAGGGTGTTGAATGCGGATGCTGCGGCCGTTGCCGTCGTGTACGACAGCGCCGGGCTCATCACGTTGGTTGAGCCGCTCGGAAACAGCGAGGTATTGCGGATGTGCCCGTCGCTGCTGCCAGGGAAGTTGGTGGTGTCGTCGCCGTAGAGACCGACTGGCATCGCACCGTTTTCGACGAGTCCGACCGAGTGCCCGCATTCGTGGGCGGTGACGGTTGCCGTAAAGCGGGCGAGGTCGGCGAGCGCGACGTCGATGGCGGTGGCGCGCGCGTCGCTCGTGATGCCGGTGAGGCGGCTGGCGTCGAGAGGATCGTCGCCGATCGGCGTGCCGCCCTGGGCTGCCGCAAACGCGTCGTAGGTGGTCCGGAACGAGGTCGCGGACGAGGACTGCATGCCCGCATCGACGATCGTGTGCAGGAACACGCCGAGCCGGCTGCCGCTGAAGTCGGCGACGGTGTTGTCGTTCTGGGTCGTGTTCGAAGGGTCAAAGATGGCCAGCCCGAGCACGCCGGCTGAGGTTGAGGCACCGGCGATCGAAATCTGTGAGTAGCCGATGTTGCCGTAGGCAACGCTCGAGCTCGAACCGAAGCTGCCGGTGGGCTGCGCCAGCGTGAACTGCACGTTGGCCCCGGTGTAGTAGTCGTCGAGGTTGCTCAGCAGGTTTGTTTTCAGCCGGTCGACGACGACTTCGTTGCTGTCTTGGCCGTTGCTGACGTTGGCGATCGGCGTGGCCGAGTTGAGGCCGAGGATGCGCAGCAGGTCTTCGAAGTCCGAGCGGCTGTTGCCGCCGCTGGTCACATCGACCCGCACACCGCTGCCGGCCGGAGACGTGCTGTAGGACTCGAGGTCGCGCGAGAAGTCGAGGAACCATACCTGGCTCGCGTTGGCGCTCGTCTCGAACGGCTGGAGTTCGTCGGTGAACGCCTTGACGACCAAGGAGAACGTGGCGGCGGCCGAGGGTAGGCCCGAGCTGTCGACTACGGTCGTCGTCAGGCTTACATCTCCCGGCAAGAAGACGGTGGTGTTCGGAAGCGTGTAGGAGGCGCTGGTGTCGTTCGCGGAGTTCTCGGTTAGGAACGGGCGCAGGTTGGTGCCGGCGGGCTGCGTGCCCGTCGACGTGCCGACGCTGACGTTGGCCGTGATCAGCGTCTGGCCGGTCGCGATGCCGCCGGCGTCCGAATACTCCAAGTCGATGGTCCAACCGCTGCGTGGGACCTGCAGGGTCCCGCCGGCGGCGCCGGTGCCGTTGAGGGCGTTGTCGATGCCGGCGACGGTCACGTTGGTGATCGTCGGTGCAACGCCGTCGCTGGCGCCAATCACAATCGGATCGCCGCCGCCGGTCGGCGCCGAGTTGGCGCCGCCGATGGCGTCGTTGTCGGCGGACAGCACGATGGTTGTCGTTCCCGGCACGAACGTGACGCCGCTGCCGAGCGTGATCTGAACCGAGTTGCTGGCCGCGACCGTGGGCGCCGCCGAAACGGCGCCGAGCGATGCGCCGCCGGAGAGCGTCACGTCTGCGTCCGAGAAGATCGCGCCGCTCGCCAGCACCACGTTGGTCGAAAACGCTAGCAGCAGGGTGTCGCCGGCCGCCGGGGTTGCGGTCGCGCCCGTAAACGAAGCGGTCACAATGACGGGCGTCGCCACGTTCGGGGTTTCGTCTCCGCTGCTGCTGCAGCCAGCCCACAGGGCAAGCGCAGCGACTGGCAAGAGCCTCTGGCAGAAGAACCTCTGAAATGAGGTGCAGTTGGTTCCGATCATCGCTTCATGGCGGGGTGGGGAATCTGGGCGGCGCATAGGTATTTGACTCCGGATGCAGCGGGTCCGCGCATGGTTGGGCGCGACGGCCGCCTGCTGCAGCGCCCGATGGGAGAGCGTAGCGAGCGTGCCGTCATCGAGGCGCAGCGACGGCGTTCGTCGCGGCGGCAGTCGCCCTGGCCCAGGGTGCTCGGGTGGCTGTGCATCGGGGTTGCTTGCATGGCGGCGGCGTTGCCGATCCAGCCGGTGCCATCGCATGTTCGGCTATCGGCAGCTGCGCGACCAGAGCCTGAGTCCATTCGGCGCGCAATCGTGCTGCCGGCGATCACCGTGGACGTGCCCGGGCGATCGGTAGTTCTTCCCAGCCAAGATCTTGGCTCGATCCGCCTGGTCGTGCTGGGCGGCGACTACCGCGAAATCGCTCGCTTCGTTGGCATGGCGTCCAGCCCGTTTCGCCTGCCTGACGCGCTGTGCTCTCAGCTCGAGCCCGGTTCGACCTACCACGCGTACGCGATATCGGGAGTTGCCCCGACCGAACGACGGAGCGCGATCGCCACCTTCGCTTGGCGGTAAGTGTAAACACTCGGTGGCATCGAAGTTGCCTGCCTTCTCGCGTTCCTAACTCAACTCTTACTAAGGGGATACCGAAAAGCAAGGCGCGGGGGACTCGCTCTCCGCATCAAGCAACTGGGACAAGCCGAATGATGAAGCTAGCTGTCGGTGAGGTGATAGAGGGATACCGGATCACGCGCTTTTTGGGCCGTGGAGGGTTCTCGTCTGTCTATCTCGCCCAGAATGAACAAACGGGCGGCAAGGTCGCGCTGAAGGTCGGCAGTCTTGCCGGCGGAGGCCGCCAAGTTACTCGCCTTTTGGAGGTCACTTCGAAGCGCACGCCTGAGGGGATCAGCCCCGATGAACTGCCTGCAGAAGCGGTCTTCTTTGAGCCGCGCGGGGTTCGCATCGACTTGTTTGACCAGCACGAAGTGCAGGCCATGCTGCGGTCGGAAGCGGACCTGCTCGAAAACTGCAACCACGAAAACTTGGTGTCGCTGCAGGATCGGCTGATGGTCGACGGCGAGGCCATCCTCGTGCTCGACTATGTGCGCGGCAAAACGCTGCGCGAGAAGATCCGCAGCCTCGAGGGCATCCACCTAAACTGGTTCCTCGCGATTGTGCGAGCGCTGGTTTCGCTCAAGGAAAGCGGCGCGCTTCCCTATCACGGCGACCTCAAGCCTGAAAACGTGGTGGTCAAACCAAGCGGCAAGGTTGTGCTGCTCGACCCGGCCTTGCGCCGGCCGGAGCAGCCGGTCGTCACCACGACGCCGCATTACAACCCGATGCTGATGACCGACAGCAAGGCAGATGTGATGTCGATCGGGATCATGATCTATGAGATCCTGACCGGAACGCTGCCATTTGATGAAGTGCCGTGGGAATACGCCGGCCGGCAGAGCGGTGGCGAAACGCAGCGCCTGTCGCTGAGCTACTTCTTTAGCTATACGCCGCCGCACGTTCTCAACCCGAAGACGCCCGAAGAACTCGGTCGCATCGTCTACCGCTGCATCACGGTTCAGGACTACGGTCTCGACGAGCTCCAGTCGGATCTCGAGTCCTTTATCAGCAAGGCCTGAGGCCCTGCGATTTGTATGCGGCGGCACGCCTGCCGCCGCCGCGCGCGAATGCGTCCGGCAACGGCGATCGCTCCAGTTATTCGTCGCCGCTGTCGAAGTCGTTCTCAGCTGCCGCTTTGTTTGGCCAAGCGCCGAGCAGGCTGGAGCCGACGACTGCGACGATCAGTCCTGCGCCCAGGCCGATGAGCACGTTGGTTTGCTCAAGGTCGGCGAAGGGCACAAAGGCAGCGCCGAATGCCAGCGCTCCGACGAGCGCGGCGCTCGCGCGCGTCGTGCGCAGGGCAAACCACAGCGCCCCGGTCGCGAAAGCGGCTGCGGCACTTCGGTAGAGCAGGTCGATGCCGATCGCTTGATCTGTCGCCGCCGACGCCGCGGCGGCGACTGCGGCGGCCACTCCGCCAAACACTGCCACACTGCGCAGCATCGTCGCTGCGAATGCGGCGCCCGCTTGCTGCCGTGCCTGGCGCTGTTCGATGGCGGCCAGGGTTGCGGCAGCGACACTTTCGCCTGGGTCGCTCACGGATGCGTGGGCAACCTTGCGGCTCAGAGCGGATGGCGCCTTGGCGCCGAACAGGTCGGGCTCGGCCCCGCTGCCGGCGTCACCCCAAGGGGAGGCTTGCCGGGGCGACTTTTTGGCCTTTTTGGAGTCGCCCTTCGCGAGATCCTCGTCCCACGGCGTGGTGCTCTTCTTGCGGGTGCTCTTGGCGGATCTCTTGGTCCCGGAGCCCTTCTGCGCTGGCGGCGATTCGGCGAATCGTGCTTCCGCTGCCGACAGCTTCTTGATGGTCTGTTTGCGGACCTTGCCCTTCTTGCCGCTCTTGCGTTTGGCCTTCTTGCCTCGCGGTAGGCCCATTGTCTCAAGGTCGCGCAGACGGCGTTCGCGGTAGTCGACCTGCTGCGGCTGAGACATCTGCTGTTGGAGAGCCGCTAGCTTGGGGTCGACAAACTCCTGCTCTTCGTCCCACGGCCCTTCTCGGCCCGCTTCGATCGAGCGGACGAGGTCGTCGCTGTCGTCGAGCTCGTCAAATATGTCGTCCTTCGAATCCATGACACCTCCGCCATCGTCTCGAAGTGCGTCAGAGGTTGAGCGGGGACACCCCTTAAAAACGGGCCGAGCCGCCCGTCGCATCGGCGACGAGAGATTTCTGTTGTCGAGAAATCCCGCGTTCTCTGGGGAGCAGATGTCGCCATGAGCCGCTGCCTGCCGGGTTCTGGCGGCTAGAAAAACTCGTCTTCGGCGCTTCGGTTGGTCAAATGACGAACGGAATATCCCCGATGTCGGGCGAGTAGTATTTGATCCGCATGGGGCTCACCTTGCCGCTCACCTGGTCAAATACGTTGATCTCGTCGAGGTCCCGACCGTAGACGTGCAGCGAGATCGTTGGCTTGTTGCTGGTGTTGCCGATGCGATGGATTTCTTCGTAGGGCGGCAGCAGATAGGCAACGGCTCCCTTGGCGACATCGGTGCCGCGCGACTGCTCGAGTTCGCAGAAGTCCGCCCGGCTGCCGTCGTCGAGGCGGTCGTAGCAGATTTCCTCGAGCGTGTTGTCGACCATGCCCATGACGCCCCAGCAGGCATGATCGTGGATCGGGGTGATTTGGCCCGGCTGCCACACCAGTGACAGCACGATAAACCGGTTGTTGGGGTCCTTGTGCAGAAGGTGTCGGGTGTAGTTGTCCTGGCTGCCAATTCGGAAGCGCTCGTCGAGCCAGCGGTCGTCCCGGCAGAGCTCCTTGGTGGCTTTGGATACCTCGCGCACGATGACCCGGTTGCTCGGGCGGCGATCGAGGATTTGACCGATCTCCTGGACATAGTCGGTCAGGCCGTAGTCGGGCCTAGGTTTTGCGTCTGACGGTGTTGCGGTGGACATCTGGTGCTTCTGCGGGAAGATGGCCGGCTGGATGCCGGTCTCAGCGAGGCGGAGCATTCTGACGCCTTTGCGTCGGTCTGCCTAGCTGTCTGGCCAACCCGTTGTTTCCTGATGATTTTCGCCCGATCCCTTCCGCCGACGCTCTGTGCGTTCGGATTCCTGCTTGCCGCCAGCTGCAGCTCTAGCTCGGCGATCGAACGGAGCCGCGAGTTTGCCCGCTTGGCGGACTACCAGCACGCCTACGAAGTCCTGGACTCGGCCCGTAGCGAGTACATCCAGCAAGGCGACACGGTTCCCGAGCGGCTTGCGCAAGAGCACGAAAAAATGCGCCGGCGCGCGCTTCTCGATCGTGCCCGCAGCCGCATTTTTGGCGAAGACGAGGACGGCGCCCTGCGCGACCTCGACCGACTCGCCGTGGTGGATCCCAACTACCCCGAGCTGGATACGCTGCGGAATATGGCCCTGCGTAAAAAGGCCAAGCGGATCGTCCGCCGTTCGGACGAACTGTTGCGCGCAGAGAACTTCGCCGACGCCATGAAGGGCTACCTCGAAAGCCAGCGCCTGGTGCCGGGCTTCAAGCTGGCGGACAAAGGCATTGCCTTGGTCGAGCAGCGGCTCGCTCGGATGGGAGCGCGCGCCCAAAAGCAGTTCTTGCAGGCCGTGCGCAAGGTGCCGGAGTTCCGCCATATCGAGGTCGCCTGGCACGCCAACTCCGTGATCCGTCACTCGCCGGATCCAACGGACGAGCAGCGCGAAGAGGCGCAGCGCCTGCAGCAGCGAGCCCGGCACGAGAGTGCGCTCGACATGATGCGTCGCGGCGAGGCCTGTGAGCGCGCCGACAAGTTTGGCGCGGCGCTCGTGCACTTCCGCGAGGCCAAGAGCGTGGACGAGGAGCTCGAGGGCATCGACGAATCGATCAAGCGAATGGAGGCCGAGCTCGTGGCGCTAGGCCTGCTCGAAAAGGCCCAGCTGTTGATCCGCAGCGAAGAGTTTGACGCGGCCGACGAGGTGCTCAAGGAGGCTCTCGAGGTGTCGACTCTGTCGCGCGGGATGATCAGCGAAGTGATGATCCAGACGCGCAAGCGGCGTGGTGACCAGGCCTACCGGATGGCGCGCGACCTGGAGGTCATGGGGCGCAAGGATGAGGCTCTGGCCGCATTCCGCGCGCTGATGGAAAAGTGGCCGGCTGGCGTCGAGGACGAGAAGGCGCGTGCGGCAAGTCTCGAAGTCGACGTCGAGGGCGCGAAGGAGGAGTGGCGCCTCGCGGAGGAGGCCGAGGCCGCCGGCAAGCTCGAAGAGGCCCTCGACCACTTCGTCAACGCAGAGCGCTTCTTTGCGTCCTGGCGCGATGGTGAAGTGCAGATTGAGCGCCTGAAAAAGGCGATCGCGGCGGCCCAGACTGCGAGCGAAGCCGAAGCTGGCGCGGCCGGTGGTGGTTCGAACTAGCGATTGGGCCGGGCGCAAACGAACACAGCGCCGCAAACGAACACCGCGCCGCAAACGAACACCGCGCCGCAAACAAGCACCGCGCCGCAAACGAAATGTGCCGGCCGATCGCCGGCCGGGCATAATCGCGCTGTGCACGCCCTGTCCCTGGCAAGCCGGTTTCTGATCACCCTGGTGGTGTCGGCGGTCTTGCCTCTGCTGCTCTACGGCTGGTTCTCGCTGCGCGGCATGCGGGATCAGATTGATGAGCAGGTTGTGCGCGTGTTCCTGCCGCAGCTGGCGCAGGACTATGCGCAAAAGATCGAGACGCGGCTCGAGCGCGCCGATCAAGCATGCGCCGTCATCCGGGAGATCGCACGCCGCGCGCTCAACGAGCCGGATTCGATCGATGCGTTCGCCGAGCAGGTCGAGTTCGTGCCCAACCTGCTGAGCGAGTTTGTCGACCTGCTGATGCTGGCCAACGCCGACGGCGACATTGTGTTCTGGCAGGACGGCCACCACCTGGACCCAAGCGCCCACGAACGGCGCGCGGCTCTGATCCCGAGCAACGTCGGCGAGGCGGAGTGGTTTGCCCTGGCGCAGCGTGAGCGCGGCATGCACCTGCTGCCGTGGCGGCGTTCGCCCTATCTGCACCGCGGGGTCGCCTTTCGTTCGATGGATCCCGGCAGCTACCACCTGGGACTGGTGATGGATGTGCCGTGCCGCGACGGCCGCACGGGGGCGCTATTTGCTCTGCTGCGCTGGTCCGAAGTGCAGGCGGTCATCGACGAAGCCCAGCTGGTTTTGACCGACGAAGCCCGGCTGCCATCTGCGGAGGTGTTCCTGTTGGGGCGCTCAGGCACAGTCCAGGCGCACACGGACCGAGCGTTCTATGGCTTGCCGCTCGAGCCGGCTGCGCTCGCGGTGCGGCTGGCGTCGGCCAGTGAGTTCGGCCGCTGCGCGTCGAACTGGCGCGACGGCGCCCGCTGGCGCGTCGGCTACGCGCCGGGCGGCGGCGGCGGCGCCCGTTCGTTCGTGCTTGGCGTGGCGGTGCCCGAGGCGGAGCTGTTCGCCGCCAGCAACGCTTTTGAACGCGTGCTGATCGTTGCGATTCTGGTCTCGGTGCTCGTGCTGGTTGTCTGGTCGCTGCTCGCGTCGCGCACGATTGTCGCGCCGGTGAAGGCGTTGGTTGCGGCAACGAGGCGGGTGGCGCGCGGCGATCTCGACGTGCACGTTTCCGAACGCGGCGGACCGGAGCTCGGCGAACTCGCTGCCGCGTTCAACCAAATGGCGTCCGAGCTGCAGGTCGGCCGAGAGCGCCTTGCGCATGCCGAGCGCGACCAGGCTTGGGCGGAGATGGCGCGGCAGGTTGCGCACGAGGTCAAGAATCCGCTGCAGCCCATGCGGATGACGGCGCAGCTGCTGCAGCGGGCGCGCAACGAGCAGGATCCCCGGGCCGAGCAGGTCGCCGACCGGCTCGCGCGCACCGTGCTAGAGCAAACCGAAGCGCTCGATCGCATCGCGAGCGACTTCCGTTCGTTTGCCGGGGTCGCGCCTGCTCAAAAAGAGGTCGTCGTCGTCGACGATTGGCTGGCGGAGCTGGGGGAGCGCACCGAAGAGCTCTTTGGTGGCCGGCCGTTGACGCTTTCGTTTGAGCCGGGGGCCGTTGGCGGGCGCTTTGCGATCGACCAGGCTTCGATGGCGCGCGTCTTCGTCAACCTCGTGCAAAACGCCATCGAGGCGGCGCCTCGACCGGTGCGCGTCCAGCTCCAGTCGCAAATGGTCGGCGAACGGATCTTGATCCGGGTGCGCGACGATGGTCCCGGTATCTCCGCTGAGGTCCGTGACAAGCTGTTCGATCCCTACTTCACGACCAAGTCGTCGGGCACCGGGCTCGGCCTAGCGATTTGCCGGCGACTCTTGGAGGCGCACGGTGGCAGCATCCGGCTGCGCGCGACCAGCCCTGGCGAGACTGTGTTTGAGCTGGAACTGCCGGCTGCGGTGCTGCCGGAGCCTTGTTGAGCAGACCGCATCCAGTCCGGCGAGCCCGAGCGCATAGGCCCAGGAAGGGGAATTCCCCGAAAATACGGCTGCGGCGGGGCGCATGCGCCAGCCGGGCGCGCATCCGCTTGTGCGCGGTCTGCGATCTCTTTCCCGGTCCCCGCCGCTTCGACATTCCGCGACCCGGACCGGCCACTTCTAGCGGGCGCTTGCCCTTCGCCGCTCCCACGCTCTCCATGCCCGCCGCCGAAACGCGATTCTCGCGGACAGGCTGCGGTCCCTCCTCACCATGCAGAACCGAGCCGTTCTTGTTCTCGTGCTCGTCGTTGCCGCCGCAGTCCTGATTGGGATTCTCGGTTTCGGCGGCGACGTTGGCGCTCCTCAGCTTCCGGGCGCCCCCGGCGTAGACGCGTCGGACGCCGCCGGCATTGCGACGGCATCCGCCAGCGAGTCGGACGGCGCAGCAGCGCCTGCCGGCGCCAATCTCGAGCGGGAGGACGTCGCCGCGGCCGGGCTCGCCGCCAGCACGGGGGTGCGGGGCATCGTCGTCGACGGCAAGACGGGGCAGCCTTTGGGCGGCATCCGCGTCGTGGCGGTGAAAGATCAGCCTTCGCTGGCGCCGCTCGTCGATCGCTTTCGCGGGATGTTCCAGCAGGGCATGTTCGTCGATACGCGCGCGGAGCGGCGGGAACTCGCACGCACCGTCAGCAATCCCGATGGCTCCTTCGAGCTGCTGGGCGTCAAGCCGGGGCGCGTTTGGCTCGACGGCGTCAGCGATGGTTGGTTTGTGCGCACGCCGGCAGCGGCCCGCGTGGCCAAAGGCCAGATCGTCGAGGGCATTGAGCTGCGCGCGTCGCCCGGCGGGCGACTGCGCGGCATCGTGCTGGGGGCCGACGGCGGTCCGGTAGCTGGCGCCGACGTCAGCGTGCGACCCGGCCTCAACGCATTCCTCGGCCAGATCACCGACCGCCAGTATCGCTGGCTCAACACGGTCGCCGACAAGAATGGTCGCTTCGACATCCCCGGCGTGCCGGCCGGCCAGGGCTACACCGTGTCGGCTTCGGGCGAGTCGATCGCCCTCGAAGAAGTGCACGGGGTTGCCGTTGCGACCGGCCAGGTGACGACGCTGACCGTGCAGGGGCATCGAGGCGCCTTGGTTGCAGGGACCGTCTACGGGGTCGATGGCGAGCCGTTCGCCGGTGCCAGCGTCGCGATGATCTACCTCGACATCAGCCGCGTTTTGTTCTCGGCAGACGGCCGCACCGAGCCGCTCGTCACCGACGAACAGGGCCGCTTCCGCATCGAGCACGTCGGCTCTGGGCGGGTCGCGTTTGTCGCGGCCGGCGAGGGGCTGGCGCCAAGCAATATCGTGGACCTCGCGGTTGTGGATGACGGTATCTACGACGATCTGGAGCTGCAGCTCGGGGACGGCGCGGCCGTCGCGGGGCGTGTCGTCGATGACCAAGACAACCCGGTGGTCGGTGCGGTCGTGGCGGTGCGCCCATTCGAGCGCCCCAACGATCCGCAGTTCCTCAAGATGATGCTGAAGATCCGCCGCGTCGAGACGACGACCGACGCAGACGGCCGCTTCGTCGCCAAGGGGCTTACCGGCGATCGCCTGCGCATCGAAGCCAGCAAGGCCGGCTACACGACGGCGATCGTCTCTGGCGTCGAGTTGACCGATCCCGACATTGTCGTGCGCGTGCAGCGCGGCGTCACGATTCGCGGCCGGGTTGTGCTCGGCAGTGACGATCCCCAGCCGGTGACGCGCTTCCGCATCGAAACGCGCACGCGCGAAGTGCCCAAGGACAAGGAAGGCAATGTGATCGCCATCGCCATCGGCGCGAGCGAGCCGCGCGGGCAGCGCCGTCGCGGCGGGCCGCCGTGGCGGCGGAACCGCGGCAAGCGCACCCGTCAGCTGCCCGAGGGCATGCGCTCCGAGGACCGCAGCATGGGCGGCAGTTGGCGCGAACTGCAGTCGGATGACGGCACCTTTGAGCTGACCGGGATCCCTCCGGGTCGCGTGCGATTGCGGCTGCGCGCCGACGGCTTCTTGCCACCGGAGAACCAGACCTTCGATTTCGAGCCTGGCTCGGTCAACGAGGACATCGTCTTTGTTTGTGGTGCGGGCGTGCCGGTTTCGGGTCGTGTGGTGGACGCCAGTGGTGCGCCGGTCAGCGATGCGCAGGTCACCGCCTACAAGAAGAAGGGCGAGGGCGAGAGCGAGCGCGGCCGCGGCCCGTTCAATTTCAAGATCGATCAGGAAGACTTCGACTTCCTGGCGCTGTCCACCAACCAGCGCGCCGCGCTGACGAGAAGCGACGGTTCGTTCACGGTGCCCGCACTCGCGTCCGGCGAATACCGGTTTACGGCGCGGCACCCGGACATGGCCAAGGCCTCTGCGACGAAGGTGATGATCGCCGAAAACACACCGCCGCCGCTCGTCGAAATCGTCATCGACGCCGGCGGCGCGGTCGAAGGCTCCGTGACCGGGCTCGGCATGCGGCCGCTTGCCGACGCGCTGATGGTGGCCTTTAGCCTGCAAGCCGGCTCGATGCGCAGCGGTACGACCGACGCGCGCGGCTACTACCGAATCGATGGATTGCCACCCGGCCAGTACGCTGTCGTCAAGTCACGCCTCGACGAGCGCGCCGACAACATCGGGCTCGAGCTGATGAGCAACATGCGGCTCAAGACCGTCACCGTGCGGCGCGGCAAGACCGCGCGGCTCGACGTGCACGACGAGGGCGAAGAAGGCGTGCGCGTGTTCGGCACCGTGCGCGAAAACGGCGAACCCGTGCCGCGCGCCCTGATCACGCTGCTCGGCAGCGATCGCCAGGGATTGCTCGGCATGGGCGTGCGCGCCAACGCCGCCGACCTCGAGGGGCGCTACCAGCTCGTCGGCATCGCGCCGGGCGATTATGTCATGCAGGTGACGCGCTTTCAGGGGCAGCCGGTGCAGACCACGTTCGAGATCACGGTGCCGGACGAAGTGCGCGAATACGCGTTCGACATCTCCCTGCCGACGAGTGAGCTGAGCGGCCGCGTGCTCGACTCCAGCGGCAATCCGGTTGCGGGCATAGGCGTCAGCCTCGGCAGCGACGAAAGCGGCCTCAGTGGTGCGGGCGGACTCGTTGGCATGATTGCGCAAAACGGCTTGAGCCGCGCACGAACCGACGACAACGGTGAGTTCACGATGAAGTCGGTTGCGGCTGGCACCTACCGGCTGACCGCCGGAGCCCGCGCCGCTGGCAGGGAGCGCCGCAGCCGCCGGCGCGGCGGCGAGGACGAGCCGCGCTATGGCGAAGCCAGCCTGGACGGCGTGTTCGTCGACGGTGTCCGCAACGTGGGCGATCTGGTCGTGACGGTGCCGCTCGCCGGCAGCATTGCCGGCACAGTGCTCGATGGCTCGGGGGCACCGGTTTCGGGCGCCGAGATCGTCTTTGATCGCACGGATCAAAAGAAGCGTCGTCGCGGCGGCGGCAATCCACTGCTCGATCTGTTTGGCTCGCAGCAGCCCATCCGAACCGGCGAAGATGGTGCCTTCGCCATCGAAGGGCTCACGCCCGGCACCTACGCGATCCGGGTGGAGAGTGACGCTCTCGAGGCCGGCAAGGCTGACGACGTTGTGGTCTACGAAGGCGCGGCAACCGACGTGCAGCTGCAGGTTGTGCAGGGTGCGACGCTGCGCGTGCGCGCCGTCAACGTGGCCAAGGAGAGCATTCCGTTTGGCAACTTCTCGCTGCTCGACGGCAAGGGCAAGCCGGTGGTCAGTCGGGTGTCGACGCTCAGCGTGATGAAGCGGCTGATGGGCCGCCGCGACGAAGTCGAAGACTCTGGCTGGTACACGTTTGGTAGCGTGCCGCCGGATACCTACACGTTGATCCTGCGCGAGAAGGGGCAGCCCGAAGTGCGCTTGACGCGCACCATCCGTGACGGCGAGACGGTGGAGTGGGACATCGATGTGGGCGCGGAGCTGGCGGCTCGCGGCAGCGCCGCAGGCCAAGGAGCGGGGGGCAAATGAGCGCCGTTTCGAAGGCGTGGCGGGGCACGGTTGTCGCCGTTCTCATGCTGGCGGGTATTGCGGCCCAGGCTGGCCGCCACGAGCTCGGGTTGCGCTTGCGCGCCTACGAGCGCCTGCTCGCCAAGACCGAGGACGCGTCACGTCGCGACGCGGCGTTCGGTGAGTTTGAGCGCGCCGTGCAGGCGTTCTTCCGCTTGGACATGAAGACGGTCGCGGCGCGTATTGACGCGGCCGATCGCTCGCTGCTCGGCGGCGAGTTTGCGCCGGCGAAGCTCTGGGCGCGCAGCGTGCAGCTAGGGCTGCGGGCGCGGCTGGTCGACGGGGCGAAGGCGACGCTACCGTTCAAGTTGACGCAGTTCTTTCGTCCCGAAGATGAGCGCGCCGAAGTGTTCGAGCCAGACGGCGTCGTGCTGTCGGTGTGGCTGCACGAAGGCGCGGACGAGCAGCGGTTCGACGTTGCGGAGCTGCCGTTCGAAGCAGAGCTGAAGCTGGCGGGTGCGCCGGCCGGCGATCATGCGCTGCGCTGGCGCCTGCAGACGGAGGACGGCAAGGCTCTCTACGAGCGCGTGCAAGGCCTCTCGGTCGTAGCCAATCGAGATGCGCGCTTTGCAGCGATCGAGCGCGCCGCGAAGGCCGCCAAGGCGGCTGTCAAATCGACGATCGAAAGTGAGTCGCTGGTCTTCGTCAGCAATTTGCTGCGCGTGATGAAGCGCCGCACGCCGCACGAGACCCTGCTGCCGGGGAGCGAGCTGCTGGCGGAGGCCGAACGGCTTGCGGCGGCGTGCGCAAGCGAGCAGCAGGTCTACCAGGTGGCGCGTGCCGGCTCGTTCCATTTGCGTGTCCCGGTTGGTCGCGGTGCTCTGCCGACGCGACTGTTCGCGCCGCCCCTGCCCGCGTCGATCTCGTCGTTGAAAGCCGCCGAGCAGGCCGGCGAACGGCGGCCGCTGGTCGTCGCGCTGCACGGCGCCGGTGGCAGCGAGAACCTGTTCTTCGACGGCTACGGCGACGGCATGGCGGTCGCAATGTGCCGCGAGCGCGGCTGGTACTGCGCCTCGCCGCGCAACGGCATGGGCGGTGTCGATGTGGTCGGACTGATCGACGCGCTGGTGGCGCGCTATCCGATTGACACCGACCGCGTCTTCGTCGTCGGCCATTCGATGGGGGCTGCGGCCGCTATGGGCAGCGTCGCGCGGACGCCCGGGCGGTTTCGCGCCGTGGCTCCGGTTTCGGGCGGCGGCCGCGTGCGCCGCAGCGACGCGTTTGCCAAGGTGCCGTTCTTTGTCGCGGCGGGCGGCCGTGATTTCGGTCGCGCCGGCTCCCTGCGTTTGCGCAAGGCCATGGAGTCTGCAGGTGCCAAAGTAGAGTGGCGGGACTACCCGGCTGCCGAGCACTTTGGCGTCATGCAGCTGTCGCTACCCGACGTATTCGCGTTCTTCGACAAGCACGCGCGCTAAAACTCGCTCGACCGTCTGCTTGACCGAAAGCTGGCGGCGAGACGTGAGGGGATCCTGGACGGCTGCCGCTCGTTGGCGACAATTGCGCCATGCGCGTTTTGCCATCCATGCGGTCGTTCTTGGCGTCCCTGTTCGCCCTGGTGCTGTTTGCCTGCCCGGCGGCGGCGACCTGGTCGATTGTCATTGTCGATTTGGCGACCGGGGAAGTAGCGATCGGCATCGCGACGTGCCTGACGGGATTCGATCTGCGGCCTAGCACCGTGGTGGTCGTGCCCGGTTACGGCGTCGCTGCGGCGCAGTCGTTTGTCGGCCCGATTTCGCTGCGTGAGCTCGTTCGCGACGGCTTTCTCAACGGCGAGACCGCGCAGCAGATTCTGGCGCAGCTGGCGGCCGCCGATCCGAGCCACCAGTCGCGGCAGTATGGCATCGTCAGCATGACCGGCGGCGAGGCAACGTTTACGGGCGCCGGTGCCGGCGGCTTCGCCAATGGCATCACGGGCCAGGTCGGCACCTTGCGCTACGCCATCCAGGGCAACGTGATCACGGGCCAGCCGGTTCTGGATCAAGCTGAGCTGGCGATCCAGAACACGGTCGGCACGCTCGGCGACAAGCTGATGGCGGCGATGGAAGCCGCGCGCAGCATGGGCGGCGACGGACGCTGTTCTTGCTCGCCCGCCAACCCGCCGGGCTGCGGCTCGCCGCCGGCCTCGTTCAACAAGTCGGCTCACATCGGCCTGATGATCGTCAGTCGTCCGAGCGATGTCGACGCGCCGTGCAACGGCGGTCTCGGCTGTGGTGCCGGCGACTACTGGATGGATCTGAACGTGGCCAACCAGTCCGCTGGCGCAACCGATCCGGTCGTGCAGCTGCAGGCGCTCTACCAAACCTGGAAGCAGAACCAGCTGGGGCGGCCCGACCACTTTGAGTCGGTCGTGACCCTGAGCGCGCCAAGTTTGCGCGCCAATGGCCAGGATACGGTCATGGTCAACGTCGATTTGCGCGACGCGGCCGGAACTTCGGTCGGCAATTTGCTACCGCTCGATGTGGCGCTTGCCGGCAACAGCACGGTATCGAACGTCGAGTTCGGCCCGGTTGTCGCGCTGGCGAACGGCACCTACGAGTTTGCGATGCGGGGCAACCTGGATGCCGGCGTTGCCGTGCTCGACATCGGTGCGACCGATAGCTTTGGTCGCGTGGGGCTGTGGCCGCGGCCGACCGTGACCGTTGAGGATGTCTTTGGCGCATGTGGCGCGGGGGCCGTTCCCGATGGCGCCGGCGGCGTTCAGGACGTGCTGACGGTCAACGGCACGGCCGGCACGAATCGCACCGTGGAAGTTGGCTTCTCGCAACCCTTCACCCTGTCCCTGGATGCGCCGCAGGGCGCGCCCGGACCGTTTCCGGTCGGCATGTTCGCGCTCTGGCTGCACGCGGGGATCCCGTTGCCCGCGGCCAATCTGCCGATCGGCGGCCCGGCGAACACTCTGTGCTTCACGCCCGATCTACTGCTGCCCGGCGCGCCGACGGCTTTGGTCGCCGATTCGTTCGGGCTCGGCGGTGCGATTTCGGCTGGACCAGCCCCGTGGAATCTCGCGATCCCTGGCCTGCCGGTTGTTCTCGACGCGGGGCTTCAGGGCGTGATGGTGGTCGATGGTCAAGGAACGATCGCGGCCACCAACGCCGTGCTGCTGCGCCTCCGCGCGCTGCCGGCTCCGGTGCTCGACGCCGTCGATCCGCGTTCGCCGACGGCCGGCCAGCTGGTCACGGTTACGGGAAGCGACTTCTTCCAAGGGCTGGTCGCCACCGTGGACGGAGTGCAGCTGCCGATCACGCTGGTGTCGCCGACTCAGGCCACGTTCGTTGCGCCTGCGAACCTCGCTTGCGATGCGCAGCTCGAACTCGGCAACCCGGGCGGCGCGTCGTCGCAGACGCCACTCAACCCGACGCCGCTGGTAACCAGCCTGCCGATCACGTCCGGGTCGTCGGCGGGCGGCGGCACGTTCTTTGTCATCGGGCAGTTCCTGGAAGGGGCGACCGTGACCATCGGTGGCGCGCCGCTCAACGTCACCACCCAGTCCGCGACGGTTGTCGTCGGCTCGGTGCCGCCCGGCACGCCCGGAGCTGCCACCGTGGTCGTGTCGAATCCGACCGGCTGCCAGGCGACCGCCACCTACACCTATCTATGAGCGAGAGCATTGCTAGAGATGCGCAGCCGGCGATTCAGCGCCTGCGCTACAGCATCTCGCTAGGAGGGCTGGAGCTGTGCGTGCTCGCGGCCCTGGTCATGAGCTGGGTGTCCGCGATGGGATTGTGATCACGGCATGGGGCGATCCCGCTCCGATGCTAGATCTGGAACTTGGCCATCCCTGGGGAAGACTCGGGGAATCGGTCGCCACAGGCGTTCACGGATTTGGCAGCGAGCACGGTGGGGCTGGCGTGCGCATCCTGCAAGGCGGTGCTGTTGTGCGTCTCGACGACATCGCCTCGCATTGGAACTGGACGGTGTGCGCACTCGGGCTCGGCACGCTGCTTTGCTACATCTTCAGTTTGCATCTGATCGATCGAGCCCTGCGCAACACGCGCTCGGATCGTGCGTTTGGCAAGCTTGCGCGACGCTGTCGGTGGATTGGCATCTGGCTGGCGCTGAGCTTCGTTGTCGATTGCGTGCGCGTCGGCATCCTGTCGTCGATGGCCGACTCGGTCGTCATCGACGGCGTCAAGCTTGATGCCGCCATCTGGAAGAACGAGCTCCACGGCTGGGCCCTTTTCCTCTCGCTGTGTGCGTTTGCGGCTGTCGCCGTCGCTCGCTATGGGCCAAGCCTCGAAGTGGCGACGCCTCGGCCGGCGCGCGAAGCGAGCTAGTGTCGTGCATCTGATATGGGAGCATTCTGCGGGCGCGAAGGCGCCCGTCACGGCGTTGCAGTTCCTCGACAGGCAGGTTCCTCGGCAGACCGTATGGAGCATGCATTCGTCGTAGCGCCTTGCGACGAACGCCATCGCATCCCGGATCATCCCCCGTCTACCAGATGCACGACACTAGCGCCGCTCGACGTCGCGGACCGCAGCGAGCCATCGCGCCGGGCGGCGCGCTGCTGCGGGCAGCGACCGCTCGATGCGCCAAAAGCCCTTGGCAAACGGCTCGGCGCGGGTGATCCAAGCCACGTCGTCGGTGCTCAGGCCAAACGCATCGCCGGTCAGCGTGTCGATGCGGGTTGCGAGTCGCTGGCGTTCGTCGAGATCGGTGGCGGGCAAGGCCTGCCTGCACCAGCCTTCTTGTTGGGCCAGCTGCCATAGCCCGTGGGTCCAGGGCGCCGTCGCGCAGAGGCGTAGCGCGCATTCGGCGAGTTCGGCTTCGGCCCTGGCGCTCGGTCGCGGCAGCACGCATTCGCTCAGGATAAAGCGGTTGAGGTTGGTGCCGACCAAGCGCATGCGCAGCGCATAGTCAAACGGCAGCGACGACAGCATGGCGCAGCGAGCGGCGAGCTGTCGCATCGAGAGCTGCGCTTTCGCGGTAGACGTCAAGATGCCAAGCGAGTTGCCGCATGGCACGTCTGGCAGCAGGCACGCGATGGCGGTGCGTTCGTTGGTCGAGTTGCTGAGCGCGCGCAGCGCAATGCGCGCGTGCGGGCGCTCGCCGGTTCTGGCTTGCCACGCGGCGCTGTCGACCAGGTAGAGCGGCCGCAGTTCGTCGGTTGCCTTCGGGGAACGCCATCGCGTGCTGTGCCCGGTGCCGCCGGCATGGGCGCCAGCATTGCCATCGAGGTCGTAGACCATGGCGCCTTGCCGAAGTGCCAGCAGGTCCGGCTTGCCCTCGCAGCGCCAGCTGCCGTCGCCATGGTGTCGATAGCCGCCAGCTTCCGCCTCGTCGCGAAGCGCAAACGCCGCGCGGTCCGACGTCATGTTGTAGTCGCCCTGGCGCCAGTCCAAGTCTTGGAGCATGGGCGCGCTTGCTTCGCGCATACGCGCCAGGACGTCGAGGTCGCGGGCGCTTTCGATTTCGACAAAGGCGCCGGATCTAGGGCTGAGCTGCGTCAGCAGGGAGCGATCGTAGCGAGTGGATACGGGCTTCTCGCAGGCCCACTGCGCCACGCTGGTGCGGCCGAATGCGACCTGCACGTGCCGGGTGCACGCCCCCTTGGTTGCGATGACGACGCCGAATCGGTAGCGGCTGTCGATGTCGAACACCCGCTGCCGATTCTCGAAGCCAAACAGCCACTGCCAGCTGCATGTGTCGAGCAGGATGCGACGCAGGGGCTCGGCTTCACGGTCGAACCAAAGACTCGCCGGCGCGATGAAGCCGAGGCGGCCGCCGTCGCGAAGCAGCTCGATGCTGCGTTCGAGGAAGAGCCGGTAGGTGTAGAGCTTGCCGTTGCCCTGATAGCGGAAGCGTTGCCGCAGCGCGCGCGTTTGTTCGCGGGTGTGGCCGTGGCCCTGCAGCGTTTCCCACGGCGGATTGGCCAGCACGCAATCGAACGAGCCTGCCGCGAGTTCGTGAAGGCCGTCGCCGCAGTGCAGTTCACCGGCGATCCCGCGTCTCTCCAGCGTTTGGCGCAGTAGCTCGACGGTCTGCTGGTCGCGATCCATGCCAACTAGCGTGGCCGCTTTTGTCTGCGCGCCGGCGAGCACCGCGGCCGCGGCCACCAGAAACGAGCCAGCGCCGGCGGCTGGATCCACGATGCGTAGCGTTCTCGAAGGGGCTAGGTCGCCCTGCCGCGCGCCAAGGAGAGGTGCGAGCGTGCGTTGCGCGGTCGCCAGCGCGAGGTTGGCAGGGGTAAACCAAACGCCACCCTGTTT
The DNA here is from genome assembly GCA_045105235.1 of Planctomycetota bacterium. GTDB lineage: Bacteria > Planctomycetota > UBA1135 > UBA1135 > UBA2386. Next base: position 245,387 of record JBGCDH010000032.1, read on the forward strand.
GCGCTGCTGATGTGGCAGCGCGCGCTCGTAGCGCGTCGCGTCGTCGTCGGGTCCGCGGCTAGTGTCGTGCATCTGGTAGACGGAGAATGATCCGGGATGCGAAGGCGCTCGTCGCAAGGCGCTGCGACGAACGCGTGTTCCCTACTTCTTGTCGAGAGGCCTTTCTGCCGAGAAGCCTTCCTGTCGAGGAGCAGCAACGCCGTGACGGGCGTCTTCGCGCCCGCAGAATGCCCCCGATGTCGGATGCACTACACGAGATAGCGACGATTTTGGCATCGACGAAGTGGGCGTTAGCCGACCGAGACGGCCTGGTAGCCGGCTTCCTGCAGGCGGAACACGATGCGCTGCACGTGCTCGGCGCCGCGCGTTTCCATCGTTACGTGCAGTTCGGCCTCGCGCGGTGCGACGTCGTTGAACAGGCGGTGGTGCTCGATATCGACCACGTCGGCGCCGGCGCCACCGATCAGCTGCGTCACGCGCGACAGCACGCCCGGAACATCGTGGATCGGCACGATCAGCTTCGCGATCTTGCCGTCGCGCTTGAGCCCGCGCAGCAGCACCGTCGACAGCAAGCGGCGATCGATGTTGCCGCCGCATAGCACGGCTGCAACTTTGCGGTTCTCGAAGAGCTGTGCGTGGCGCAGCAGTGCGGCATAGCCCGCGGCGCCGGCTCCCTCGGCCACGAGCTTTTGCTGCGACGCGAGCAGCTGCACGGCTTCTTCGAGATCTGTCTCGCTGACCAGCAGCACATCGTCCAGGCGATCGCGCAGCAGCTCGATGGGCAGCTTGCCCGGCATCTTGACCGCGATGCCGTCGGCGATGGTGTGCGTGTTGGGGCGCGGCATCGGCTGGCCCTGCAGCGCGGCGTGCATCGACGGGCAGCCTTCGGTTTGCACGCCAAAGATGCGGATGCCCGGCTTGATGTGCTTGGCCCATACGGCCATGCCGGCACAGAGTCCGCCGCCGCCGATCGGAACTACGAGGGTGTCGATCTCCGGCTGGTCGTCGAGCAGCTCGCGCGCTGTGGTGCCTTGCCCGGCCACGATGTGCGGGTCGTCATAGGGGTGCACAAACGTCAAGCCTCGTGCGTCGGCGATCTCGAGCGCATGGTCGGCGCTCTCGGCCAGCGACTCGCCGTGCAGGACGACTTCGGCGCCGTGGCCCTCGGTGCGTTCGACCTTGGCGAAGGGGGTCGTCAGCGGCATGACGATCGTCGCCGGCAGCCCGAGCCGGCTCGCATGGTGCGCAACGCCCTGTGCGTGGTTGCCGGCCGAGGCCGCAATGACGCCCGGCGGCGGCGTCGTTTGGTTGGCCAGCGCCGTCAGCTTGTAGCAGCTGCCCCGATCCTTGAACGATCCGGTGTACTGGAGGTTTTCCAGTTTGAGCCAGAGGTCCGTGCCGAGCGGTTCTCCCAGGCGCGGAGCCGGCACGGTTGGGGTGTGCACGACATGTGGCCGGATGGCTTCGTGGGCGCGTTCGATGTCCGAGGGCGTGACAGTCATTGCGTTCGCAGCCTACTCGGCTCTTAGTATGAACGCATGCTGTTGTGGACTTGGGTTGCGGTGATCGCGTGGAACGTGCTGACGATGTGCGTCTACGGCTGGGACAAGTGGCGGGCGGGCAAGCAGGGGGCGCGGCGTGTGCCGGAGCGAAACCTGCTGCTTTTGCTGTTCGCGTGCGGCCCGGTCGGCGCCTGGGTCGGCATGCAGTGGTTTCGCCACAAGACCAAGAAGCAGCCCTTTGGCCGCTGGGCGATGCTCTGGACCGTCGTCAATCCGCTGTGGCTGATCGTCTACTGGACGATCACCGAGCTTGCCTGATTGCGGTGAGCCTGACGAGCCTGAGCCTGATCGCGACTACAGCAGCAGGCGCAGCTTGGCCGCTCGGCGCGCGCCGAACAGACGCTTTTCCTGCATGGCGCGGCGCATCACCAGTCGAATCGACGGGATGGCGTCGTCGGTGAACAGGATGAAGACCTGCTGCGAAAACTCGAGGCGCTTCATGAAGTGCCAGCCGTACTGCGACTCGACGACGTCGGTCGTGACCTGGCCGTCGCGCATGGCCCACGCTGCACGGCAGAGCTGTGCGGGCAAGCGGTCGTCGAAGCGGCGCACGCCGTAGAGCTTGCCCCCGTCTTGCGCCGTCTTGGTGTCGTCTGAGTAGCGTCGCACCAAATCTTCGAAGTTGGAGCCATCGGGGCGAAGCTGTGCCTGGATTTCGGCTACGCGAGCGTTGGCGCGCGCCATGCCTTCGGTATTGAGCAGCAGCCCGGTGCCGCTGTCGCGGTGCTGCACGAGCAGGTGCTCGACCGTGACCTGGCCGCCGAAGTAGCGCGCATTGTCGTTGAAGAAGTCGCGCAGCTGCTTGCGGTTGTAGTCGCCCTTTTCGATGAGGTCGAGCATGCCCTGCAGCTCGGCGCCGAGGCCGCGACGCAGCTGAAAGTCTCGCAGCAGGCGGTCGACGGCCTTCTGGCTCGGGGCGGGACGCCCGCGCAGGCGCTGCTGTTCGATGTATGCGCCCAGGAAGCCTTCGAAGCTGGACTTCAGCGACGCGCTCTGGGCCTTCTCGAGCTCGACCGGGTCGATGTAGTCGTCGCCAACAGCTTGCTGCAGCGCCTGAAGATCGGCGAACTGGCGCACCCATGGTGCCATCAAGTCCGATCGCAGGTAGCGCTGGAAGGCCGGCGCCGAGCGCACCAGCTTGCGAAAATCTGGGTAGTGCCGCGTCTCGATGTGCGCCAGCAAGTCTTCGAGCGTCAGCGTCTGCGAACCCACAACGGCGATCGCCTTTTGTTTGTCCCGCGGATAGCGGAGCGCGACGAAGTGCGGTTCGGTGCGCGGCAGGCCCGCCGCGCCGCGGGTGGCGCGGGGCACGATGGGCGACGATTTGCTGGCCGCTGCCGCGCCTTCCATACCGGCGGAAGCCGCGGCCGTGGGGTCGGATGCTGCTTCTTTCGCTTGTCCCTGGGCGGCAGGCTCCTGGGCCCGAGCGGCCAGTGGCAGCGCCAGGGCGGCGGCGATGGCAAGGGAGCTGGGCAGAAGCTTGCGGGTTATCATCTTCATCGCGGGCGTATAGAGGTCTTGGCGTGCTGGGTCACACCCTTCGCTCGACAGCATACCTCACACCTGCCGAGGAGCCGCCGCTTGGCTTGCAGCGTGCCCTCGGGATGCCCGGAGTGAGACGCTGTGCAAACATGCCTTCCGGAGGGGCCGCGGGTGCTGTCGATCACAGCGGATCTCCTCGGTTCCTTGCAGAAGACTCCGCCCGACAGTTCCATGACGTTTGTGACCGCCCCAGTTCGCTCCCGATTGCTCGATGCCATCGAGGTGCGGGCCCAACGTGATTTCGGCCAACTGCCGTCGCGCTTCTTCTTCGCGCCCGGTCGGATCAACCTGTGCGGCGCTCATCTTGACTACAGCGGCGGTGACGTGCTGCCCATGGCCGTTGACCGAGGCATTTTCGTCGGCATCCGGCCGCGGGGCGACGGGCGCATCCGGCTGCGTAGCGTCGACCAAGAGCTGGCTTTCGATGTGCGGACGACGGATGTCGGCGACCGGACGCGAGAAGAATGGGGCTGGGGCGGTTACCCGCTCGGGATCTGGCGTGCGTTTGCGACGGAGTACGGCGTCGACCAAGGCTTTGATGCGGTCTACGCCGGCGACGTGCCCATTGCGTCGGGTCTGTCGTCGTCGGCCGCGATCGAAGTGGTGACGGCGATCGCCCTCAACGCGGTGCACGGCACGGGACTGGAGCCGGAGCAGATCGCGGCCATGGCCCACCGTGCCGAAAACGACTTCGTCGGCGTCCGCTGCGGCATCATGGATCAGTATGCGTCGGCCCTTGGGCGGCCTGGACAGGCGCTGCTGGTGCACTGCGCTGGGCCGCGTTGGGAGCACGTTCCGTTTGATCCTGCCGCGTGCGAAGTGCTCGTGATGGATACCCGCAAACCGCGCAAGCTCGCGACCAGCGGCTTCAATCGACGCGTAGAAGAGTGCCGAGAGGCGCACGAGCTGCTGCGCAAGCACGTGCGCGACCTGTCGCACCTCGCAGCCTACGATGCCGACGACTTGGCTGCTTGCCGCCCGCACATGCCCGAAGCGGTGCACTTGCGCGCCCGGCATGTCGTCAGCGAGATGGGGCGGATTGCGGCCGGTGTCGCCGCGCTGCGCCGTCACGACTACGCCGGTCTCGGGATGCAAATCGATGCGAGCCATCGCTCGACCGCGACGGACTACGCCGTGAGCTGTGAAGAACTCGACGTCATCACCGATGCGGCGCGCAGCTGCGAAGGCGTCTACGGGGCGCGTTTGACCGGCGCCGGCTTTGGCGGCTGTGCCATTGCCTTGATTGCACCCGGACGGCGCGAGCAAGTTGCCGCCCACGTCGCCGAGGTTTTCCGTCGGCGATTCGACGTGGAGCCGGGCTTTGATCTGCTGCGCATCGGCGAAGGGCCAGGGGAAATCGGGCCAGGTGAAGGCGGCGAATGACCGCGATCGAGTTTGACGCCTACGACTACTGCGCCGACCAGTCGTTTCAGATCGCCCGCTATCGCCTCGAAGGCGATGAGCGATCGGGCTGGCGGGTTGCTCGCGATGGCACGCACCTGCTGGAGCTGGGGCCTGGCTACCGGGCGCTCCGCGTGCGTCAATGCGGTGTCTGCTCGACGGATCTTGCGCGTCACTTTCTGCCGTTTGAGTTGCCGCAGGTGATCGGGCACGAAGTCTTGACCATCGATGCGGCTGGCCGGCGTTTTGTCGTCGAGATCAATGCTTCGCACGCGGCGCGCGGGCTCGCGGGCGAAAGCGCCGCGTGCCCGTTTTGTTCGCGGGGTCTTGCCACGCATTGCCCGGAGCGCGTCACGCTTGGCATCGACCGGCTGCCCGGCGGCTTTGGTCCGTGGATCCTCGCGCCAACGGCCGCCTGTCTGACCGTGCCCGATTCGGTTGACGATGACTCAGCCGTGTTGGTGGAGCCGCTAGCTGCTGCGCTGCATGCGGTCCGCTCGGTTGCGCCACGCCCCGGCGAACGTATCGCCGTGCTGGGGCCTCGTCGACTCGGCATGCTTGTGCTCGGCGCGCTGGCTGCATGGCGAGAGCAGCGCGGTTCTGAGCAGCCGTTTTCGATCCATGCCGTTGTGCGCAACCCGAGTCTCGTGGGGTTGGCCGATTCGATGGGCGCGGACGAGGTTCACGTGCGCGAGGCCGGTGACCCCATTCGTGAAGAGGATCGCTTCGACGTCGTCATCGACACCACGGGAAACCCCGCTGCGCTATCGACAGCGGTAGCGCTGGCGCGTCGCGAGGTGCACCTCAAGTCGACGCATGGTCAGGCGGCAGATGGCCTTGAAAACTTGACCGAGCTGGTGGTCGACGAGCTATCGGTTCGCCGCTTGCAGCTAGGCGAAAACGGCAGCGCAGATCCAGACGGCGAAGCTCGCTACCGAATCCCGGACGGTGCGCGCGTTGCTTGGCTCGCGCAGGGCGCTGTTCCGGCGGGGCTGAGCGCGCGCTGCTCGGTGTCTACGCAGGGCGCGGAAGCGAGCATGATCGAGTTTGCATCCGCGGCGGCGTCCGGTTCGCGGCTGCCGCACGCGGACGTTGCCGTGGTCGATTCGCTGGCGGCGTTTGCGCAGGCCGTTCGGCCGATTCCTGGCGTGGAACGGCGGCTGGTGCGGCCTCGCGGAACGATCCTGTTGGCGGCGGCGAGCACGGATGCGCAGCAGGAATCCGCGCTGTGGCAGGCGATCGCGGCTCGCGGTCTGACTCTCACGTCTTCGCGCTGTGGCGACTTTTCGCACGCGCTCCGGCTGTTGGCCGAAAGCTCGGTCATGCGCGGGGTGGGCCGCCGCTTCATCACGCATCGCTTCGATGCGGAGCAGCTGCCGACAGCTTTTCGCGCGGCGTCGCAGAGCGACTGCGTCAAAGCCGTCGTGCGGCATGCGGTCGAGGAGCCTGGGCCGACTGCGAACAGCCGGCCCAGCTGCAACTCGTAGGTCTACTGGACCTGCAGGTATTCCGTCGTCACGAATCCGAGCGTGTTGCCCGAGGTCGTCGTGCCGATCTGGAAGAAGCTGGATGGCAGCTGGCCAAACAGCGAGGCCGGGATCAAGAACGGCACCTCGACCCGACCGTTTTGGTCGGCGACGACCGCGATGGTCGCGACCAGGCTCGTGTTCAGGAAGCAGCCCTGCGCACCGATGGCGTCGAGTGCCAGCGGCAGCGGCAGCGTGCCAATCGACGAGATGCTGTCCCCGTAGTTGATCATCGCCATAGCACCCGGCTCGGCACCGGTTGCGACGAGTGCCCATGGCTGACCGTAGTCAAAGGTGCTCGGCTCGGCCGAGATGGTTGGGCCGCAGCTCCAGCCGCCGACGGTGGTGACGAGCTCGCTCGGCACCGATGGCGTCAGGTCACGCTGGACCAGTTCCACGGTGAACGAGCCGGCCACAAAGTCGCCGAGTGCCAAAAACTGGTACTGGACGTTGTCGACCGGGCGGAAGCTGACGGGGCCGAAGACCGTTTGGCCGCCGACTTCGAGGCGCACGTCGTAGATGCCGAGACCCAGCGGGGTGGTGGCTTCTTGGCCGTTGCTGAGCGCGGGGATCGTGGCGACATTTACGCCCAGGCTGTCGATGACAACGTCGACCGTTGGTGCGGCAGCGAGGTGACGCACGGTGACGCGTGACTGGCCGGATGGCAGCGGCGATGCGTCGTTGACGAATGCCGAGAGCTGCGGGGCGCCGGCGCCATCGAGGTGCGCGACGATCGAGACGTCATCGCCGCGGGCGACGGTATCGGTGCGGTTCAGGACCGAGTTGCCGTTGACGACTGCGTCAAAGGTGTAGGTGCCGGGCAGCACGCGCAGCGGGCCAACAACCTCGCGGTAGTCAAACGTGAACAGCGCATTGCCGTTGGCTTCGACGGTGACGGGCGCGCCGAGGGCGGGGATGCCGTGGGCGACCGTGACCAGCGCGGTCAGCGGGACCCGCTGCTGCAGGAGCGTGAAGTTCGAAGTGCCGACCTGGCCTACTGCGAAGATGCCGTAGCCGAGGCCGTTTTCGACGCGCACCGAGGCCGGGCCGAATGCCGTGGTCGAGGTGCCTGCGGCGTTGATGCGGACGTCGTAGGTGCCCGGGGCGACATCGGCTTGGGCCTCTTGGCCGTTGCTGACGTTCGGGATCGTTGCCACGACGGCGCCGTTTTGCTCGAGGATGATGTCGACCGTGGGCGCTTCGGCCGTGTGGCGCACGTAGAGGCGTGACGTCGGCAGCGTGACGTTGTCCACCTGGTTGACGAACGCGTTGAGCTGCGGGTTGCCAGCTGCGTCCAGGTTGGCGATCACCGAGTAATCGGTGTCGGCAGCGAGCGTCGCGTTGAGGCTCAGGATCGAGGCGCCGTTGAGCTGCACGTCGAGTGCGTAGCTGCCGGGTGGCAGGGTCAGCGGGCCTTGCTGCTCGCCATAGTCAAACGAGAACAGAAGACCGCCGTTGGCGAAGACTTCGACGGGGGCTGGCAGACCTGGGACACCGTGGAGCACGGTGACGGTTGCGTCTTGAGCCGGGAGTGCAGCGAACAGAGTGGTCGCGCAGAACGATAGAAGGGAGAACTTCATAGTGGTGATGAAGTGAGGGGTTGGTGTGGTGGATGCAGACGGGGCAGAGTCTGCTGAGCGGTTTCCCGCTCGGGTGCTGGGTTTCGCCATCGCCCCGTATCGGATGCACGGAATTTCGAGTGCGGGTCGTTGTGCAAAACCGCACGCAAAACCGCACATAGGGCCTCTTTGCGGCCACCTAGGTGAAATGCCTAGGCGCTCCTTGCCGGCTCTAGAAGCCGCCGTCTACGCCGATGCACTGCCCTGTCACGTAGCTCGCCGCTTCGGAAGCGAGAAAGCCAACCACCGACGCGACTTCTTCGCTGCGACCCATGCGCTGCATCGGGATCATTTGCTTTACAAAATCCGGCACGTCGGTGGTCATGTCGGTTTCGATCAGTCCGGGCGCAATCGCGTTGACCGTGATGTTGCGCTTCGCCATCTCGATCGCGAGCGACTTGGTCGCGCCGAGGATGCCTGCTTTCGCCGCGGCATAGTTGCTTTGCCCTCGGTTGCCTTTGAGGGCCGACACGGAGGACATATTGATGATGCGGCCCCAGCGCTTGGCGACCATCTGCATGATCAGGGGTTGGGTGACGTTGTAGAAGCCGCCGAGGGTCGTCGCGATGACGTCGTTCCACTGGTCGGGCTTCATCGCGGGCAGCGGCGCGTCTCGCACGATGCCCGCGTTGTTGACGAGGACCGAGATGGGGCGTGGGTCCTTCAGCATCGTCTGGATCGCCGTGCCGGTGGCGTCCGCATCCGCTACGTCGAACGCCATCGTCTCGGCCTCGCCTCCGTCGGCTCGGATTGCGCCGGCAACGGCCTCGGCGGCCTCGGCATTGCGCGCGGAGTTGATGATCACCGGATGGCCCATCTGGGCGAGTCGAAGGGATACGGCTGCGCCGATTCCGCGGCTGCCGCCGGTTACGAGGGCGCGGCGCTCTGAGGCGGGGTTGCTCATGCCTGTGTTGGTATCGTTCGGCGGCTGCCGGCGTCAAGCGATGGCTGGCGAGGCCTTCGTTTCGGCAAGGGGTGTGCTGGGTAGGCTGGATAGTCGATACTGCTGCCATGCGCCCACTTCGTCGTGTCGCCCTCGACCGCCGCACGCTGCTCCGTGGCGGCGCTGCTTGCCTGGCCTTGCCGTGGCTCGACGCCATGCTGCCGGCGATGACGCGCATGCCGCCTCGGCCGCGCCGCGCGCTGTTCGTCTTCTCGCCGAACGGCATGGTGATGTCGCGCTGGCGCCCGCTGGGTATGGGGGGCGCCGCAAAGCCGGGGCCGACGCTTTCGCCGCTGCAGCCACTTTGGCAGCGATTGACCGCGTTCTCTGGCTTGACGATCGATGGTGGGCGCTCGCACGGTGATGGCCCCGGTGACCACGCCCGCTCCGCGGCTTCGTATTTGACCTGTTCGCATCCGCGCAAGACCGGTGGCGACGATCTGCACGCCGGGGTCTCGGTCGACCAGGTGCTGGCCGAGGCCGCGGCCCGCAGCCGTGCGACCTCGTTCGCATCGCTCGAGCTAGGGCTCCAGCGCGGGCGGGCCGCCGGTGTCTGCGACTCCGGTTATTCGTGCGCCTACAGCAACAGCATCAGCTGGCGAGCTCCCGACCAGCCGGTGGCCAAGGAGACCAGCCCGCAGGCGGTTTTCGCACGGCTCTTCGGGGACCCCAGGGCCAAGCTCGACCAGGCGGAGCAGCAGCGTCGCGATGCCCGCAAGCGTTCGCTGCTGGATCTGGTCGCGGCCGATGCCAAGTCCCTTCGCCGAGAGCTTGGTGTCGACGATCGGCGCAAGCTGACGCAGTATCTCGACGCGGTGCGTGAGCTCGAGATTCGCCTTGAGGCGGTCGCTGCAAGCGATGGCGAGCACCCAGAGGTGGCCGTGCCCGCCGGCATGCTGGACGAAGACCACGGCTTTCCAGAACGCCTGGCGCTGATGTTCGAAGTCATCCGCCTGGCCTTCGCGACGGACCGGACCCGTGTTGTGACGCTCATGCTCGGCAACGCCGGCTGCAACCGCAGCTACCGCTTCCTCGGCGTCCCCGAAGGCCACCATTCGCTGAGCCATCATGGCAAGCGCAAGGCCAAGCTTGAGGCGGTGGCCAAGATCGATCGCTTCCACGTCGACAGCTTCGCGCGCTTCTTGCAGTCGATGGCGGCGCACGCCGACGGCGATGGCGATCTGCTTGGCAACAGCTTGGTGCTGTTTGGCTCAGGCCTCGGAGACGGCAATCGTCACAACCACCACGATGTGCCCATGCTGCTCTGCGGCGAGGGTGGTGGCGCAGCCCGCGCGCGTGGCCACGTGTCGTTGCCAAAGAACACGCCGATGGCGAACCTCTACCTCTCGGTGCTGCGCGCCATGGGCTCTTCGGCCGGGTCGTTTGCCGACAGCAAGGAAGCGCTGCCGCTTGCGTAACCGCGGCGCCTCAGCGCTTTGTAGCGACAAACTCGTAGACGGGCGGGCACTGTAGAAAGCCCTCGCCGGCGGCGATCGCGTCGAGATCGCGGAGCAGTTCGGCGCACGTTTCTTCGCTGAGTTCGCCCATTGCGACCAGCTTGGGCGCGAAGGTCCGCCACCACGTGTTGGGCCAGGCGAACATCGTCTCGCTGCCGCGGGCGACGCGCACGTGCGCCTGCACGTGCTCGAGTTCAAGACCGTGCGCCGCCATCATCGCGGGCAGGCGTTGGCCGATGTCTGGATCGCCGCCGCCGCTCTGCCACGAGCGAACCGTTGCCGCGACCGCGAGGTCGTGGCTCTCCCGCCGCGGCGCCATCGTCATCGACGCGTAGTTGAAGTAGTCGTGCACGACAAACCGGCCGCCGGGCGCGAGGGCCTCGGCGACGCCGGCCACGACAGCGTCGGGGTCGGGTACGAAGCAAAGCACCCAGCGCGCATACGCCATGTCGAATGCCTGTTCGTCGGCGACTGTCGAGGCGAGTTGCTGCACGTCCCCGGCGCGCGCTTGAACGTGCGGCATGCCGCGTGCCGCGGCGAGCTCGTTGGCGCGGTCGACAAACCCCTGGGACTCGTCGACGCCCAGCACGCTGCCGGCGCGGCCGACCAGGTGGCCGAGCTCGCAGGATGCGTAGCCGGGGCCGCAGCCAACGTCCAAGACGCGGTGCCCCTGCTGGAGCCGTGCGCGCCGCCAGGCCTGGACCGTTGTGTCGGACCACAGGCGATTTTGCAGGTCGAGGCGTTCGAGCTCGTCGTTGCCGGTGCCCAGCACGTAGTCGCGTTCCGTCATCGACACGATCTTGGTGCCAACAGGGGCCCACGGCCACCCGTAGCATGGCCGAAATGACCACGACTCGCCGAAGCTTTCTCTCGACGACAGCCTCGGCTGCTGCCGCTGCGCCCATTGCCGCCGCGAGCATCGCCGCCGCGACCCGGCAGCTGCCGCCATCTCCGCGTCCGCAAAAGCCCCTCAAGCTGCTGGTGCTCGGCGGCACGGCCTTTCTCGGGCCGCACTTCGTGCGTGCGGCGCGCGCCAACGGCCACGAGGTGACGCTGTTCAATCGGGGCAAGACGGCGCCCAAGATGTTCGACGACCTCGAGCAGCTGCGCGGCGATCGCGATGCCGGCGAACTCGATGCGCTTGCAGGGCGTGAGTGGGACGCCGCCATCGACACGTCCGGCTACGTCCCGGCGCACGTGGAGGCTGCGGCGCAGAAGCTCAAGGACCACGTTGGGCACTATCAGTTCATCAGCACGATTTCGGTCTACGGCTCGTTCGCCGATCGACCGGAGAAGGTCAATGAAGCGGCGCAGGTCGCGACCGTGGACGATGAGAAGGCCGCCGCCGTGACCAAAATTCGGCAGGTCGGGCGCCTCTACGGGCCACTCAAGGCGCGCTGCGAGCAGGCGGCCGAGCGGATCATGCCGGGGCGCGTCGGCAACCTGCGCCCGGGGCTGATCGTCGGCCCGCTCGACCGCAGCGACCGATTTACCTATTGGCCGTGGCGCATCGACCAGGGCGGCGAAGTGTTGGCGCCAGGCGACGCCGATGGCCACTCCCAGTTTGTCGACGTGCGCGACCTGGCGGCCTGGATGCTGCACTGCGTCGAGCAGAAGGTTGTCGGCGTCTACAACGCGGTCGGCTTTGCAGGCCGTACTTCGATGTCCGAGGTGCTGTCCGCCTGCAAGTGTGCGACCAGCCGTGAGGTCCAGCTGACGTGGGCGAGTGAAGAGTTCTTGGCCGAAAACAAGGTGCGCGCCTACTCCGAGCTGCCGCTGTGGATCCCGCGCGAAGGGCGCCGCATGGTCGCCAACGACAAGGCCATGGCCAACGGGCTGGCGTTCCGCCCGATCAGCGAGACGATCCGCGACACGCTCGCTTGGGCCAAGCAAGAGCGCGGCGATCGACGCTGGCGCGCGGGTCTGCGCCGGGAGCGCGAGCAGGAGCTGCTCAAGAAGTGGCATGCGCTCGCGGCTGCTTCTGAGACGTCGGGAAAATCTGCCGGGCGCGGCCGGTAACTTTCCTGGTCATGCACCGCCTCGTTTCCACGTCTCTGTTCGCCCGTCTGTGGTGGCTTGTCATTCTGCTCGTGCCGATGGCGCGCGCGCAGGACGAGCTTGGACTCGGCAAGATGTGGACGTTCGAGCGGCCGCCCCTGGCCTACCTCGAGCGCGAATACGGGCTCAAGCCCGACGAGGCTTGGTGGAACCGCATGCGGATGGCGTCGCTGCGCTTTGGCAGCGGCTGCTCGGCATCGTTTGTGTCGCCGCGCGGCCTGATCCTGACCAACCACCACTGCGCGCGTGGTGCCATTGCCAAGGCTCAGGGTGAAAGCGACTGGGTTCGCGATGGCTTCGTCGCGCGCGGCGAAGCGGACGAGGTCCGTCTCGAAGGCCTCTCGGTGCAGCAGCTCGTGGCCATGCGCGAAGTGACCGATGCCGTCGAGAAAGGCGTGCGCTCGACGATGTCCAATCGCGAGGCCGAAGAGCGGCGCGAGAGCAACCGGCAGCGGCTGCTTGCCGATGCGTTTGCCGGCGAGCCGGATCTGCAGCCGCAGCTCGTCAAGCTGTTCCAGGGCGCGGTTTGGCAGCTCTATCAGTACCGCGTCTACGACGACGTGCGGCTGGTCATGGCGCCGCACCTGCAGGTGGCGCACTTCGGCGGGGATCCGGACAACTTCGTCTACCCGCGTTACGCCGTCGACTTCGCGTTTTGCCGCGCCTATGTCGACGGCAAGCCCGCCGATACCGCAGCGCACTACTTTTCGTGGGGGGATGGGCCAAAGGTCGGCGAAGTGCTGTTGCTGACCGGCAACCCCGGTGGCACTTCGCGCCTGTTGACCAAGGCGCAGCTCGAATTTGAGCGCGACGAGCGCTACCCGCGGGTGCGCGAACTGATCGACAACCGCCTTGCGATCTTGCGGTCGTTCAGCGGCAAGAGCGCCGACTGGGAGAAGGCGCTGCGAACGGACATCCTCGGCCTCGAAAACGGCCAGAAGCTCTACCGCGGCGAGCATGGTGCCCTGCTGGATCCCGCGTTCATGGCCCGCAAGCAGCGCGCGGAGACTGCTTTCCAGACGCGCGCGCGCGAGCTGGGCTTTGGCGACGCCCGCGCGATTTGGGCCAAGCTCGAAAAGCTGATGGTGGCCAAGGCGCGACTCGAGGCGCCACTCAACTTTCATTCGGCCGGTGGCCTGCCGCTGCTGCTGCGTGCGCTGGCGATGGTGGACTACGCTGCGAGCGGCGATGACGCGGACGCGAAGCAGGCGCTGAGCGTTCGCTGTCGGCGCAGTCGCCTGCAGGAGGCTCTGTTTGTCGACCATCTTTCGCGCGCGCAGGACCAGCTCGCCAAAGACGATCCGTATCTGCGCGCGCTGCTCGGCGGGCGGGATCCCGAGCTTGCTGCCGATCGATTGCTCGCAAAGAGCCGCGTGGGCGACGACGAGTTTGCCGAGGACCTGCTCGAACAAGGCGCCGCTGCGATTGGCGCAAGCAAGGACCCGGCGCTGGTGGTTGCGCGCGCTCTTCGTCCGCTGGCGATCGCCAACCGGGAGCGCAGGGTCGAGCTAGAGGCTGCCGAAGCCCGTCTTGGTGCCCGTCTGGGGCGGCTGCTCTTCGCCGTCTATGGCGACAACGTTTCACCGGACGCGACGTACACGCTGCGCTTCAGCGACGGACGTGCCGCGGGCTACGCCTACAACGGCACGCTCGCGCCGTGGCGGACGGTCTATCACGGCCTGTTTGCGCGAAACATCGAGTTCGACGATCTGCACCCGTTCGATCTACCCGAGGACTGGAAGATGGCGCGGGATCGCATCGATATGCACACGCCCGTCGATTTTGTTTGCACGGTGGATTCGACCGGCGGCAACTCCGGCAGCCCGCTCGTCAACGCCGACCTCGAGCTCGTGGGGCTGCTGTTCGACGGCAACGTCGAATCGATGGCCAACGAGTTCCTCTATGGAGAACGCGTCGAACGCAGCGTTTGCGTGCATCCGCAGGGTATCGTCGAGGCCCTGCGCAAGGTCTACCGCGCGCGCCGGCTGCTGCGCGAAATCGGTCGCTGACCGGCGCGCTTGCACCGATCCGACGATTGCAGTTGAGGCGACTACAGCTTTGAAGAAAGGTTCGATATCCATGATCCCATCCATCCATCGTGCCGCGTCGGTACTGCTGCTTGGCACGGCTGTGCTGGCTGGCTTGCCGGCGCAAAAGAAGCCGCACGCATTCGTCAACGCTCGCATCGAGACCTGTGAAGGCTCGCCGATCGAATCCGGTCTGCTGGTCGTGCAGGGTGGCAAGATCCTCTTTGTTGGAGCAGCCGATGCGCCGATCCCGGCGGGTGCTGTCACGGTGGACTGCGCCGGCAAGACGGTCATGCCGGGTCTGGTTTGCAGCCACTCGCACATTGGCTCGGTGTCCGGGGCCGATCGCAGCGGCCCCATCCAGCCCGAAGTGCGCGCCCTCGACGCCATCAACCCGCGCGATCCTGGGATCCAAAAGGCGCAGGCGGGCGGGATCACCACGGCCAACGTAATGCCCGGCTCCGGG